>NZ_LZJN01000222.1 GCF_001667735.1 Mycobacterium sp. E183 | reverse complement strand
GGGCGGGCGCCTGATCGACGCCGCGTGCGTCCTGGAGGCGGCGGGCAAGGCGCTGTTGCCCGGCCCGCTGCTGCCGACGGTCGCCGCGGGAGCCGTCGCCCTGCTGGCCGACCCCACACCTGCCGCCGAGGCGCTGGTGCGCAACCTGGCCGCGGGCCTCATCGCGGCGGCGGTGCTCCCCGACGACGGTGACTTCAGCGCGCGCGCCGACGATGGCGGATGGGTGGTCACCGGCACGTCCGAGGTCACCGCGGGCGTGTGCGCTGCGCGCACCATCCTCATCGCCGCGCGCACGGAGAACGACACCGTGGTCTGGGTCGCCGCCGACACCGAGAACCCTGCGGCGACAACCGAACCCGTAAACGGCACCGACCTGATCTCCGACGCCGGCATCGTGCGGCTCGCCGATTACCGCGCAGGCGGCACGGAGGTGCTCACCGGGATCGACCCCGACCGTGCGCGGTGCGTCACGTTGGGTCTGCTGGCCAGCGCGACCGCCGGCATCGTGCAGTGGTGCGTCGAGGCGGTCACGGCGCACCTGCGCATCCGCGAACAATTCGGCAAGGTGATCGGAACTTTCCAGGCGTTGCAGCACAACGCCGCGATGTTGCTGGTCAGCAGCGAGCTGGCCACCGCGGCGGCCTGGGACGCGGTGCGGGCCGCGGACGAGCCCATCGACCAGCACCGCATGGCCGCCGCCGGTGCGGCGGTGATCGCGATCGCCCCGGTGCCCGACCTCGTCCTCGACGCGTTGACCATGTTCGGCGCCATCGGCTTCACTTGGGAACACGACCTGCACCTGTATTGGCGGCGCGCGATCAGTCTTGCGGCATCGATTGGTCCGGCCAATCGCTGGGCCCGGCACCTGGGGCAGCTGACGTGCACCCGGCAACGGGACATGTCGGTCGACCTGGGCGACGCGGAAGCGCCGTTCCGTTCCTGGGTGGCCGAGACCCTTGACGCCGCAATGCAGTTGCGCAACGACACGCCCGCACCGCACGGCGACTACCCGGACCAGGCCTCCGGACCCCAGCGCACGTTGCTGGCCGATGCCGGCCTGATCGCGCCGCATTGGCCCGCGCCGTGGGGAATCGATGCGGGTCCCCTCAAACAGCTCATCATCGACGAGGAGTTCGCCAAGCGGCCCGGGCTGGTCCGGCCGTCGCTGAACATCGCCGAGTGGATCCTGCCCTCGGTGCTGGCAGCCGCACCAGAAGACTTGCAGGAAAAGCTGATTCCGCCGACCCAACGCGGCGAGATTCACTGGTGCCAGCTGTTCAGCGAGCCGGGCGCGGGCTCGGACCTGGCGTCGCTGGCCACCCGGGCAACCAAGGTCGACGGCGGTTGGCGGATCAACGGCCACAAGATCTGGACGTCGTTGGCGCAGTACGCAGACCTTGGCGCCCTGCTGGCGCGCACCGATCCCGAAGCGAGCAAGCACCGTGGCATCGGCTACTTCATCCTGGATATGCGGTCGCCCGGCATTGAAATCCAGCCGATCAAGACGGCCACCGGGCAGGCGCACTTCAACGAGGTATTCCTCAACGACGTGTTCGTCCCCGGCGAGATGTTGCTGGGCGCCCCCAGTGACGGCTGGAACCTGGCGATCGCGACCATGGCCGAAGAGCGCTCCGCCATAAGCGGTTACGTGAAGTTCGACCGGGCCGCCGCGCTGCGCCGGCTGGCGGCCGAACCTGGGCCGGACCGCGACGACGCGCTGCGCGCGCTCGGCGAACTCGACGCGTACACGAACGCCATCAAGGCGCTGGGGGTGCGGGAGACCATCCGGTTGCTCGACGGCCAGGCGTCGGGTCCGGCGTCCAGCATCGCCAAGGTGGCGATGAACGAGTTACTGCGCAGAACGTTCGAGGCCACCCTGCGATTGACCGGGCGCGCGGCGATGATGGCCGACGCCGACCCCGACATCGTGGAGCGCTACCTGCACCTGCCCGCCGAGCTGATCGGCGGAGGAACCCGGGAGATTCAGCTGAACATCATTGCCCAGATGATCCTCGGACTACCTCGAAAGTAGGACCCGCCCATGGGATTACGCGGAGAAGCTGCGATCGTCGGCTATGTCGAGCTCCCGCCCGAACGGCTCAACAAGGCCTCGCTCGCGCCGTTCGCGATCGAACAATGGGCGGAGCTGTCCGCGGCCGCCCTCGCGGATGCCGGGCTGCCCGGCGACGTCGTCAACGGAATCGTGGCGTCGCACCTGGCGGAGTCGGAGATTTTCGTTCCGTCGACCATCGCCGAATACCTCGGTGTCGGGGCGCGATTCGCCGAACACGTGGACCTTGGCGGCGCCAGCGCCGCGGCCATGGTCTGGCGGGCAGCTGCGGCGATCGAACTGGGCATCTGTGACGCGGTGTTGTGTGCGCTGCCGGCCCGCTACATCACCCCGTCATCGAAGAAGAAGCCCAGGCCCATGGTCGACGCGATGTTCTTCGGCTCGTCGAGCAACCAATACGGCTCTCCCCAGGCCGAATTCGAGATTCCCTACGGCAACCTCGGCCAGAACGGACCCTATGGCCAGGTTGCCCAGCGCTACGCGGCCGTCTACGGGTACGACGAGCGGGCGATGGCCAAGATCGTCGTCGACCAGCGGTTCAACGCCAACCACACCGAGGGCGCGATCTGGAAGGACAAACCGCTCACGGTCGACGACGTCCTGGCCAGCCCGGTGATCGCCGACCCGCTGCACATGCTGGAGATCGTCATGCCGTGCGTCGGGGGCGCGGCGGTAGTCGTCGCCAATGCCGATCTCGCCCGACGGGCGCGCCACCGCCCGGTGTGGATCAAGGGATTCGGCGAGCATGTGCCGTTCAAGACCCCGACCTATGCGAAGGACCTGCTGCACACCCCGATCGCCGAAGCCGCCGACACCGCGTTCGCCATGACGCAGCTGAGCCGCGAGCAGATGGACATGGTGTCGATCTATGACTGCTACACCATCACCGTGCTGCTGTCGCTGGAGGACGCGGGGTTCTGCGAGAAGGGCAAGGGCATGGAGTTCGTCGCCAACCATGACCTGACCTTCCGCGGCGACTTTCCGCTAAACACCGGGGGCGGGCAACTGGGGTTCGGCCAGGCCGGGCTGGCCGGCGGCATGCACCACGTCTGCGACGCCACCCGACAGATCATGGGCCGGGCGGGCGCGGCGCAGGTCGCCGACTGCGACCGCGCCTTCGTTTCCGGCAACGGCGGGATTCTGTCGGAACAGACCACACTGATCCTCGAGGGGGACTGATCGGACATGACCACCTTCGAACGCCCGATGCCCGTCAAAACCCCTACCAGCGCGCCGTTTTGGGATGCGCTGGCGCAGCATCGCATCGTCATCCAGTACTCGCCGTCGCTGGGAAGCTACGTGTTCTACCCGCGGGTGCGCGCGCCGCGCACGCTAGCCGACGATCTGGAATGGCGTGAGATCTCCGGCATGGGAACGTTGTATTCCTACACCGTCGCGCGCCGACCGGTCAGCCCGCACTTCGCCGACGCCGTCCCGCAGCTGCTGGCCATCGTCGAATGGGACGAGGGGCCAAGGTTTTCCACCGAGATCGTCAACGTCGATCCCGCGGTTCTCAGGGTTGGCATGCGCGTGCGGCCGGTGTTCTTCGACTACCCGGAGCACGACGTCACGATGCTGCGTTACGCGCCCGCCGGCTGAGGTGCGTACCGGCACCGCCAGCCCTTGAGTAGCTTGGCGATTCGGGAGCCTCTGGATCGGGCGGCGCGTCCATAGCTGCTGTGTCGGCCAATGACGACCATGGGCGATAGCGGCGACGCGACCGGCCGCGGCGGGCTTCTGCGCGATCACGCGAACCTGTCGGGCTGCTTGGAAAGCGCTGCGAGAGCCATGTGTGGCGCGTCCGTCCGACTACGATGAGCCGAAAGTTGTTCAACGGGAGGTATGTGGTGCATCTCCGGCCGACCGGGCGGTCGCAACCTGAACCGGCGGTCGGCGGCGAGAATTCGCAAATGAAGGCCGGAATGGGAGTGCTGGTCGTCGTCGTCGTCAGCGCCATGATCACCTCGATAGTGCTCTACATCGATGGCGCCGGATATCGCCGAGTTTCAACCGATGGATCATCGACCCGAAGTGGGACGGTCGTGACGCTGAACATCGAAAGCGTCCAGTCGGACTACAGCGTGCTTCGGGGCAACCTAGTGGTTTCGCCCGGATCCATGCTGCTCGATCCGGCCACCACCAGCCTCAAGCAAGACCTCACCGTCGAGGTGACCTCTGTCGCGACGCCAGTGAAGCGCACCTGGTTGAAGGGTGCACTGCCCGGCGTGTTCCCGGTCCCGCTGACCTTGTCACGCGACACTGAACGGTGGCCGTTCGACCGTTACTACACCGGGCCGATCACGGTGGAACTGTTTGTCGGCGCTATGCAAACACCCGAACGCGCCAGGGTGATGATCGTTGACCGGTTGCCCGGGTGGAAGATTCACGCGGCCGGACCGGACCAAGCCAGACCATTCGCGCCCTACGAGGTGACCATGGAACGCTCGGCGAGCACCATGGTGTTCGCGATGATCATTCTGTGCATCCTTCTCGCGATCGCGGGGGCAGGGGTCTTCGTCGCGGTCCAGACACTGCGGGACCGACGAAAGTTTCAGTCGCCCATGGTGGCCTGGTACGCGGCGATGCTGTTTGCGGTGGTTCCGCTGAGAAACGCCCTCCCCGGCTCGCCGGCGTTCGGAAGCTGGATCGATATGACCATCGTTTTGTGGGTGCTTGTTGCCCTGGTGGTCTCGATGCTGCTGTACATCGCGTCGTGGTGGCGGCATTTGCGCCCACATTCGGACCGCGAGACTCAGCCCGAGCATTGGGCAACCGAGGGCGCCGCGCCTCCCCGTTAGCGCGCTGCCGGCCGTGCCGATCGGCCGTTGGACCAGCCGACAGCGCGTGATCACGCATGAGCGCCGGACGATAAGTGACTAATAGTCGCCTTGGTTCACGCGATGGAGCCGCCATGGAGGGGCGGAGCAGAGGGCAGGCTTGCCCAGTCAGACGTTGGAGCGCAGGCCGTTAGGCGCGGAGCCGCGGCCAGAGCGCAGTGTTGACACTGTGATCGAGGCCATTATCTACTAGTCACTGTCTCGGTGAGGAGTGCGGCATGAACAAGGACGACCTGATCCTGATCAGCGTGGATGACCACATCGCCGAACCCGCCGACATGTTCGACGCGCACGTTCCGGCGAAATACAAGGACCGCGCGCCCCGGGTGGTCATGGAACCCGACGGCGTCCAGCAGTGGTACTACGGCGAGGTCCGCGGGCGGAACATGGGCCTGAATGCCGTGGCGGGCAAGCCGCGGGAGATGTACAACATCGACGCTTCGCGTTACGACGAGATGCGGCCCGGGTGCTTCAACGTGCACGAGCGGGTCCGCGACATGAACGCCGGCGGCCAGCTGGCCGGCCTCAACTTCCCCAACTTCACCGGCTTCTCCGGCCAGGTGCTCAACCAGGGCCCCGACCGCGACATCAACCTGGTGATGATCAAGGCGTACAACGACTGGCACATCGACGAGTGGTGCGCCGCCTACCCGGGCCGATTCATCCCCTGCGGCATCCTGCCGCTGTTCGACGTGGCGGAGGCGGCCAAGGAAGTCGAACGCCTCGCCGACAAGGGTTGCCACGCCGTCACGTTCTCGGAGAACCCAGAGGCGTTGCAGATGCCCAGCATTCACACCAAATACTGGTATCCCTTGTTCGAGGCCGTCTGCGAGAACAAGACCGTCCTGTGCACGCACGTCGGCTCGGCGTCCCGTTCGCCGCAGGTGTCCACCGACGCCCCGCCCAGCGTGCAGATGACGGCCTCGTCGATGATGAGCATGTTCACCTTCACCGAGCTGATCTGGGCCGAATTCTGGGCGGACTTCCCGCAATTGAAGTTCTCGCTGACCGAAGGAGACGTCGGCTGGATCCCGTACTTCCTGTGGCGCGCCGAGCACGTCTACAACCGTCATTCGGGGTGGACGCTGGCCAAGTTCCCGCCCGGTTACAGCGGGCCGGCCGACGTGTTCAAGCGGCACTTCTACACGTGCTTCATCAGCGACAAGGTCGGCGTGCGCAACATGGAGTGGTTCAACGAGGACATGCTGTGCTGGGAGTCCGACTTTCCCCATTCCGACAGCAACTGGCCGTTCGCGCCGGAGGACGTCATCGAGACCATGGGGCATCTCGGCGACAGTGTCATCGACAAGATCACGCACGAAAACGCCATGGCAGCCTACTCATTCGACCCGTTCAAGCACATCCCGAAGGAGCGCGCCCGCGCCGGTCACCTCCGCGCCCAGGCCACTGACGTCGACGTGGTGACGCACGTCGGCCGCCGGGCCAGCCAGCGCGACCGCGACGCGTGGACCCGGATGACCCAGTTCGCCCTGCAGTCGCAGGTGACGGCGGAGGCCGCCGGTATTTCGGGGCGCGCCACCACCCTGGGCAACTGAACGTGGCAGCCCGGGCGCCTTTCGCGGACTGGCGCGTGCTGGAGTTGTCGAACGGAATCGCGGTGTCCTACTGCGGCAAGATGTTCGCCGACGCCGGCGCCGACGTGGTGAAAGTCGAATCGGCCCAGGGTGATTCGATACGCGCCCGGTCGGCCGGCGGTCCGCCCGGAGCCCTGTTCGACTATTTGGCCGCGGGTAAGAAGTCGGTGATCAACGACGGCGGTCCGGAGATCGCCGGCCTGCTGGCCGGTGCCGACATCGTGCTGACCGACCTGACCGACGGCTGGACGCTCGACGGAATCTTGGCCCGCACGGGCCGGTCGGCGGTGGTGGTCGCCGTGACTCCGTTCGGCACGACCGGACCCTACGTGGACGATCGCGTGCTGGCCAACGAGTTCATCCTGCAGGCGCTGTGCGGCTCGACCGCCGGCCGCGGCTGGCCCGAGGACGAACCGGTACAGGCCGGCGGGCAGCTCGGTGAATGGCTGGCGGGCACGTTCGCGGCAGCGGTGGCGGCGGCGACCGCGCGGCATGCCGCGCGAAGCGGCCGCGGGGAGACCATCGACGTCTCGACATACGAGGCGATGGTGATCGCGATGGGCGGCCTGTCCGCCATGTCGGCCAGCGTGCTGGGGGCGGATTCACTGTTGGGGCAACGGAGTCTGGAGCTGCCGTCGATCGTCCCCACCGCCGACGGCCTGGTCGGCTTCTGCACCATCACCGCGCAGCAGTTCCAGGACTTCCTGGTGCTAATCGACCGTGCCGACCTGCTCGACGACGCCGACCTCGCCTCGTTCGACGGGCGCGTCGCCCGCCGCGACGAATTCCTCGACATGGTCACGCGGTGGACCCAGACACGCAGCACGCAGGAGATCGTCGACCTCGCCGTCGCCTTCCGGATACCGGTGGCCCCGATCGCGACGCCCGAAATGTTGCCGGAGATCGACCATTTCGTGGACCGGGGCGTATTCGTCCAATCGGGGGCCGGGGTGTTGCAGCCGAGAGTCCCGTATCGCAGCGACGCGATGGTGACCAGGCCCCCCGGGCGGCCTGTTCGACTGGGCGCCGACAACGGCAAGGTCCACTGGCCGCCACGATCCCGTCCGACCGGCGGCGCCGACGCCGATGCGCTGCCGTTGGCCGACACCAGGATCACCGACTTCACCGCGTTCTGGGCGGGACCGGTCGCGACGCAACTGCTGGGCGCCCTGGGCGCCGACGTGATCAAAGTCGAGGGCGTCCGCCGGCCCGACGGTATGAGGTTCTCCGCCGGCCGCCCACCGAGCTGGGACCGATGGTGGGAATGGGGCCCGGTGTTCCTGTGCAGCAACAACAACAAGCGTGGCGTCAGCGTCGAACTGAGCACCGACGCCGGACGGGCGGTCGCGCTGGAGCTCATCGCCGCGAGCGATCTGGTGATCGAGAACTTCTCTCCCCGGGTGATGACGAACTTCGGCCTGGGCTGGGATGCCGTGCACGCGGCCAACCCGCGCGCCATCATGGTGCGGATGCCCGCGTTCGGGCTCGACGGTCCCTGGCGCGACCGGGTGGGCTTCGCCCAGACCATGGAGCAGGCGACCGGCATGGCGTGGATGACCGGACACGCCGACGGCCCCCCGGTGATTCCGCGCGGCGTGTGTGACCCGATCGCGGGCCTGCACGCGGCCTTCGCGGCGGTCGCCGCGCTGGCGGTCCGCGACCGGGACGGGGCCGGGATGCACGTCGAGTCCACCATGGTGGAGGCGGCGCTGAACGTGGCCGCCGAGATGCTGGCGGAATACTCACGCAACGGAATCGAGATGCGCCGCAACGGGAATCGCGGTCCCGGCGCCACCCCGCAAGGGGTCTACCGCTGCCGCGGAGACGACGACTGGGTCGCGCTGGCCGCGATGGACGACGCAGCACGGGTAGCCTTGGCCCGGCTTCTAGGTCGGCCGGACCTCGGCGCGAACGACTGGCGGGAGCAACCGGACGAGATCGACAAGCTGATCTCCGACTGGACCGGGCGGCGGTCGGTGACCGAAGCGGTGGACGCACTGCGCGCGGCGGGGGTGGCCGCGGCGCGCGTCACGCCGGCCCCGGAGTTACTGCGCGACCCGCACCTGCACGCCCGCGGCTTCTGGGAATCGGTCGACCACCCGGTGGCCGGCTCCTTCCTTTGCACCGGAATGCCGTTCGCGTTCCTCGGCAGACCGCGACGCTGGATTCGCCGGGTGCCGCCGCTGTACGGCCAACACACGAGTGAGGTGCTGACGGGCCTGCTGGGGCGCAGCGACAACGATCTGTCCGTCCTGCAGCAGTCGGGCACCATCGCCGCGCGGCCGGCGGGACTATGACATGGCGGTCACCCTCTGCGTTCCGCCCCGCGCCGGCGAATTGTGCGCCCCCGTCCGCTTCCTGCTCCGCCAGGACTCCGTGGTGATGGAATTGACGGCCCGGCACCGCATCACCAGCGTCGAGTGGGACGGGGGCGAGCACGCAGTCGCGATGGTCGTCGAGATCACCGATCCTCAGACGGCGCGGCCCGTGGACGTGCGGATCGATGTCGTCGCGGCCGGCGCGGTGCCCCCCGATACCCGGGCCACCAAGATCGGCACCGTCACCCGTGACGGGCGACCATATGACGTCATCGGCACCTATCTCGGTGTCGTCGCCGACGAAAACTAAAGCAAACCAAAGGATCACAGAGTGGCAACCACGAAACGCACCGCGGCGATCGTCGGTGTGCACAACACCCCGCAGGGCCGGCGCCTGGACGGCGAGACGTCCCGCAGCCTGGCCCTGAGGGCCATCCGCGGCGCCCTCGACGACGCGGGCCTGCGCCTCGACGACGTCGACGGGGTCAGCGCGGGCCCGCTGTCCACCGCGTTGATCTATGACCTGCGCCTCGGACCGGCCTGGCAGGGGCTCGCCTTCGGCGTCGGCATGATCACCGAGGCGGTCACGGCCATCGAGCACGGCATGGCCGACGTGGTGGTGCTCGTCGCCGCCCAGGCCGGCGAGTACCGCGACCACGAGGCCACGGCGCCGTGGACCCGGCCCGAAAACGAATTCGTCGCGCCGTGGGGCATGTTCACCACCGCCGAGTTCGCCTTGATCGCGCGCCGCCACATGCACGTCTACGGCACCACACGCGAACAGCTGTCGATCGTCGCAGCGACCATCCGCAACAACGGATCGCGTAACCCCGAAGCGGTGTATTACCAGCGAGGGCCATTCACACCCGACGACATCACCGCGTCGAGGCCGATCGCCGACCCGTTCCATCTGCTTGACTGCGCCACCACGTCCGAGGGCGGGTGCGCGCTGGTCGTGGCGAACATCGAAAAGGCCGAGGGCGCAAGCCAACCGATCTACGTGCTGGGCAGCGGCGCCGACTTCCACGGTCCCTCCTACCAGCACCCGCCGGCATGGGACCTGGCCGGGCGGCGGGACGGACACGTCAACGGTGTGGTCGGAAGGCGCGCGGCCGAGCGCGCGTTCGCCCACGCCGGTCTGCGACCCGACGACGTCGACGTGCTGGAACTCTACGACCCGTTCTCCTTCGAAATCATCCGCCAGCTCGAGGCGTTCGGGTTTTGCGGTGAGGGTGAGGGGGGACCGTTCGTAGCCGACGGCCATATCGCCATCGACGGCAGTCATCCCATCACCACCGACGGAGGAACCATGTCGTTCAGCCACGCGGGTTCCAATCCGCAGATGATGCAGCGGGCCATCCGAGCCGTCCAGCAGCTGCGCGGTCAGGCCGGTGAATTACAAGTCGCCGACGCGCACGTCGCGTTCTGCAGCAACGGGGGAGCGGGCGCCTTGTTCACCACGCTGCTGATCCTCGGGGACGAACCGCGATGACTTCCCATCCCTTACGCCCACAAACCGGTCCGGTTCCCCATGCCGCCAGCCATCTCAGCGTGCCCTTCTGGCGGGGCTGCCGGTCCGGCGAATTGCGGTATCAGCGCTGTGAGGCCTGCGGGCTGGCGAACTTCCCGCCAACCGAGCACTGCCGCGAATGCCTGTCGGCGCAGGTCCGTTGGGAGCGTAGCGGCGGCGTCGGTGAGATCTACAGCTGGACGGTGGTACACCGGCCGGTGACCGCCGAATTCGAGCCGCCCTACGCGCCTGCCATCGTCGCCTTGGACGAGGGCTACCAGATGCTGACCAACGTCGTCGGTGTGCCGCCGGAGGAATTGCGGATCGGCATGCGCGTGCGGGTGCAATTCCATGCCGTCGGACCCGACGTGACCCTGCCCTACTTCACCGGGTCACCATGAGCCCCCGGCGCACCAGCAACGGCCTGCCGGTCACCGCCTACCTGGTGCTGGGCGTGCTGGCGGCCAACGACGAGCGGCTCACCGCGGGGGAGATCAAGCTGCGCGCCGAGTTGTCCGTCGGCCACTTCTACTGGTCGCCGTCCGTCAGCCACGTTCGGCGCGAACTGAATCGGTTGTCGGCCCGCGGCATGGTCGGTGAGGTCGGCGCCCAATCGGGCAAGCGGGCGATCACCCTCTACGAGACCACGGACGCCGGGCTCGATGTGCTCCGCCGGTGGGTGCAGCACTTCCCGGGCCAGGACCAGGTCGTCATCAAGCACCCCGTCATCCTCAAAACCTGGCTCTCGCGCGGCGAGGACCCCGAACGCATCGTCGACGCATTGGACCGGCACCTCGAGGCGACCCGCGCGCGGCTGGACGAGGCGTTGTGGTCGCGGCAGCGGTCCCGCGACCTCGGCATCACCGACGACCCGAGCCAACGCTTCTCATTCGCAGTCCTGGACTATGCGATCCGCGGCCTGTACGCGGAGCTCTCCAACATCACCCAGTTGCGCGACGAGATCGCCTCCGGCACAACGCAAGACCCGGTCAAACGGGTGCGACGGTCGAAGGGCCAGATCCGCCGCCGGGTACCCGAGACCCCGGGCTAGACGCCGCGACCGCGTAGGCGGTCCCGCGCGGTTCGCGCTCCCACAGCACCTCCCCGTCGGCGACGCCGGTGCCTTCGGCGATCAACTGTCGTTTGAGCACCTTGTGGGTGGCGGTGCTGGGCAGGTCGGTAGCGATTCGGACGTAACGCGGCCGGGCCTTGGGGGACAGGTCGGGCTGTGCGTCGAGGAAAGCCTCGAACGCATCGGGGTCCAGCGCGTGGCCCTCGTTGAGGACGATCGCGGCCATGACCTGGTCGCCAACCCGTTCGTCCGGAACCGCATATACCGCGACCCGGTTGATCGAAGTGTGCCGCAACAAGATTCGCTCGATTGGCGCCGCCGTCAGGTTCTCGCCGTCCACGCGCAACCAGTCGGCCGTGCGGCCGGCCAGGTAGATCCAGCCCTCGGCGTCCTTATAAGCGAGGTCGCCGGACCAATACATGCCGTGGCGCATGCGCTCGGCGTTGGCGTCCGGGTCGTTGTAGTAGCCGGTGAAGAAGCCCGAACCGGTCGTGTTGACCAGCTCGCCCACCGCCTCGTCCGCGTTGACGAGCGCCCCGTCGGCATCGAAGCGCGCGATCGCGCACTCGGTGACGGTGTCGCTGTTGTAGACCGCGACCCCCTCGGCTCCCCGCCCGATCGACCCCTTCGGCGTGCCGGGCTCGCGGATCACCATCACGGCGTTCTCGGTGGAGCCGAACCCATCCTCGACCTGGACGCCGAATCGGCGCGCGAACTCCTCGATGTCCTTGTCGTTGGCCTCGTTACCGAAGGCGACACGCAGCGGGTTGTCGGCGTCGTCGTCGCGTTCCGGGGTGGCCAGGATGTAGGCGAGGGGCTTGCCCACGTAGTTCATATAGGTCGCGCCGTAGTGACGGACGTCGTCGAGGAAGCTGCTCGCCGAGAATTTCGCCGGCACGATCGCGGCGCCGGAGACCACCGCGGGCGCCCAGCCGGCGACGACGGCGTTCGAGTGGAACAGCGGCATGGACACGTAGCAGGTGTCCCGTTCGGTCAGCGCGAAGCGCTGCGCCAGGTTGAGGCCGGCGAAGGCGGCCATCAGGTGGGACACCTGCACCGCCTTGGGATTCCCGCTCGTGCCCGATGTGAAGATCATCATGAAGGGGTCCATGGCGGCGACCTGCCGGTGCGGCACCAGCTCGCCGGCGCCCTCGACGAACTCGGTCCACTCCGGCGCCGACGTGTCGAGTACCCGAGTTCCCTCGAGGTCCAGGCCGTCCAGCAGCGGCCGGTATTCGGCGTCGGTCACGACGAATTGGCAATGGGCGCGGCGGACGTCGGCCGCGAGCGCCTCGCCGCGCCGAGTGGTGTTCAG
This sequence comes from Mycobacterium sp. E183, assembly GCF_001667735.1. Lineage (GTDB taxonomy): Bacteria > Actinomycetota > Actinomycetes > Mycobacteriales > Mycobacteriaceae > Mycobacterium. The sequence continues at coordinate 16,735 of NZ_LZJN01000222.1, read as the reverse complement.
GCCGCACAGGACGTAGCCGCCGAGCCCGGCCGCCGCCATCTGACTCAGCATCTCGGGGTTGTTTCCCAGCAGGGCACCGATGTGCATCGGCCGGCCTGGGTCGGCGGCCGATATCAGGGCCGCCGCCCGGGTGGCCGCACCGGCCAGGTACTGACTCCAACTCCACTGCAGGCCAAGGTGTTTCACCGCGGTGCCCGGATCGGACAGGCGTTTGTTCAGCAGCGCCTGAATGGTGTCGTCAGCCATCGGTCGGATTCACCTTCACTATGCCCAGCCCTACGAGACGAGACGGTCCGTCTTATCCTAGCGGCCGACCGTCCGCCGGCGACAGCGCCCGGTCCATGGGAACCCTGCGCATCGGGGACCGCAGGCCGTCCGTTATCTCGTGTTTGCGAGACTTTTGATGCCATTTCTCGCAAGTTTCTTCTTCGGCGGGCCGCGTGGATCGCGGTTGCCTCAGCATCGAAAGGCCATCATTGCCTCATGCTGTTTGAGTTGCACAGATCGCTGATTTTGCTCAGAAATAGAGCACGACATTTCATGGCCCCGTCGTCCGGCGCGGTGCCAAGGCCGGTGGCGCGGCCCGTTCGCCGCAGACGCACGTGAACTAGCCGCCGGGCGATCCGGCTGTGGGGGCGCCGGTTTGGCTGCGTCGCCGCTCATACATGGCTTGATCGGCGCGCTCGAGGACGGCGTCGATGGATCGGCCGTCTCCCGGCCGGTGTACCGCGCAGCCGACCGTTAGCACGACGGAGATCTCCGTCCCACCGGCGAGGGTGATCGGTGTCCGTTTTAGCTCGCTGGTGATCCGGTCGGTGAGCAGGGTGAGCCCGCGATCTTCGGCGGTGTCGGTGATGACGAGGAACTCGTCGCCACCCCACCGGGCGACCAGGCCATCTTCGCCGACCGCCGCGAGTAACCGGCCGGCGATTTCGACCAGCAGTTCGTCGCCGGCCTGGTGGCCGTGTCGGTCATTGATGGACTTGAATTGCTCGATGTCGCAAAACAGAATGCCGTAGCCGTCGTCTGCGGCGTCGAGTTGCTCGAGTTGGCTCCACGCCGCGGAGCGGTTCGCAATCGTCGTGAGTGTGTCGGTGGTGGCTTGGCGGGCGAGCTCGGCCTCTCGCATGCGGTCGGCGGTGACGTCGAGAATCTGGGACACGAAGCAGCGCGGCTGGTTGTGCGGGCCTTGGACGAGCACGGCGGTGAGGTTGCACCACACGATGCGTCCGTCGGCGGCGATGAAACGCTTGTCCATGCGGTAAGCGCGGCGGCGCCCCGCGAGACATTCGGCGAGCAGAGCCAGGTCGGCGTCCAGGTCGTCGGGATGGGTGATCTCCTGGAAGGTCAGGCCTGCCAAGTCCTTTCGGCCATAACCGAGCATGGTCCTGAGCGCCCGGTTGGTGCGCTGGAACGTACCGTCCAGGCCGACGACGGCCATGCCGATGGGCGAATGCGTCAGCGCCAGCTCGAACCGTCGTTCTCCGAGAAGGTCGAAGATGGCCGAGGACTGATCGACCGGTTCGGCGACGACGGCGCCGGGCGGGAAACCGTGGGTGGGTGACTTGGGCCGGCTGAGGTAGAAGCCCTGGGCCCAGGGGATTCCGGCCGAACCTATGGCATCGAGTTCGCCCTGAGTCTCCACCCCCTCGGCGATCACGGTCGCGCCGATCTGTGCGGCCAGTTCGGCGATGGATTGGGCCAGTCGCCGCCGCGCAGCGTCGGCGTCGATGTTGCGCGTGATGGAGTGATCGACCTTGATGAATTCTGGTGCGATCTCCAGCACATGGGAGAACGAGGAGAAGCCCGCACCCACGTCATCGACTGCCACCCGCATACCGCGCGCTCGGCATCCTTCAAGGACGTCGTCGAGGGCGTCATAGTTCTCGACGGCATCGTGCTCGGTGATTTCCAACACGAGACGTGACGGGTCAACCTCGGCGAGTAGCTCTGGCCACGGAGTGCGCAGCACCGCCGACGGCGAGATATTCACTGCGACGAAGGCATCTTCGGGAAGTTGCGGCACCAGCGACAGGGCGCGCGCCATGACCGCGGTCTCCAATTCGATGTCCAAGCCCAACAGGGCCGCCTCGCCGAAGACCAGATCGGGTCGAAAAGGTTCGCATGGGAAGCGCGCGAGCGCTTCGACGCCGAGCACCTCGCCTGTCGAAACATCGTGCACCGCTTGAAATACGATCTCGAAGTCCCGCTCGGCCACCATCCTGCGAATGCCGTCCTGCTGATCGGTGGCGATCTTCGTCGGGTCCGTCGACAGTTCCGTCAAGGCGCCGATCAGTTCGGCCATCTTTCTGATGACTCGTAAATCGATGTCGGCCAGATGTGGTCGCGGCTGCTGACTGACCGCACACACGATCCCGACCGCGGAACCATCAGGGCCGAGCAAGGGGACGCCCACAAATGCGCCCACACCCCATTCGCGGGTTTTCGGCAGTACGGACGCGGTCCTATCGGCCGACGTGTCAGGGATGACGGCGGGCAGCCGCCCATCGATCACGCGGACGCTGTAAGACCCGGCCAGCGAAGATCGGTCGCCGGGCGACAGGCCCAAGGCACGGGCGTCACCGTCTACCACCTCAAAGACCTGCGTGCCGCTGTGAAACGATGCGACCCACGCCGTGTCAAGACCGAGGCGACGCCGCAACAAGCCCAAGAGGGTGTGGACCAAGTCCGCAGAATTCGTCGGTTCGTGGCCCGGAGCGTTTGCTACCTGCTCCTCGGCGCCCATAGCGACGATGCTAGACCGGCACGCCGGGCGAGGCATTTGGAATCGAGCGGACTTGCGGGCCTCGCTGGCAGGGGTGAACACCCGCGCACGGAATTCCGGCGGTTTGTCCTTGCACCACCGATGATCTCGAATCGACCGAGATCGTTTTGCCTGTAACTCTTTACCGCATACCGAGCCGAGGTGATCCGGGACCAGCCGTCATCCACCGACCATCATCAGGCCGCCATCGACCGCGAGTAGTTGCCCGGTGATGAACGAGGAACCGGTGCCGGCCAAAAACACCAGCATCGGGCCGAGGTCGCGTGCCGGATCCCCCAGCGCCCCACCCAACGGGATCATCATCTGCATCTGCTGATCGATCAGCGCGCTCGCGTCGGGGCCGAGGAACTCGCGCAGCCGGTCGGCGCCCGCGGTCTGCACGGCCGGCGCCAGTGCGTTGACCGTGATCTTGTCCGACGCCCAGGCTTTGGCCGCCGACCGCGTCCATGCCTGAACGGCGCCCTTGGTGGCGGCGTAGACGGCCGAGATCGGGCTACCCATAACGGCTTCCGACGAGCCGAAGTTGATGATCCTGCCGCCTTTGGGATCCTGGTCCTTCATTACGGCGTACGCCGCCTGATTGGTCAGGATGGTGGCTTTCACGTTGGTGTCCAACAGGAACGAGATCTCGTCGACGCCGATGTAACCCGGGATGCCGGCCTGCCACAGCCCCGCGGCGTTCACCAACACGTCGAGTCCGCCCAGACGAGCGGCGGCTTGGCCTACCATCGCCGAGACGGCGTCGGCGTCGCGCACATCGCACTGCAGCCAGGTGGCCGCGAGACCGTCCGGCGGCGGTGTCTGGTGGTAGGTGGCGACAACCTCGGCCCCCGCCCCGCCGAGGGCCCCCACGGCGGCCGCTCCGATGCCGCTGGCTCCACCGGTGACCAGGATCCGCCGTCCTCGCAGCACGTCTTCCATGCCCGCGAGCGTAACGCCACGGCGAAATCCGACTCGAACTTCCCCGTGCGTCACCGTCGCGAAACCGACGACGCGCTAGGTGCGCACCGCGATCGTGGACAACAGGTCGGCGAGCCGGTCCGGCTGGTCGATCATCGAGAACGTTCTCGCGCCGTCGATGATCTCGAGTCGGGCGTTCGGGATGGTGGCGGCCAGCCGTGCGCCGTCCTCCTGTTCGAAGAACACGTCGTCGGCCGACCACGCGATGAGGGTGGGTAGGTCGATCTCGGGCAGCCGGGCGGCCACACCCGTCGTCACCTCCGTGCGCATCGACAGCGTGAACTGGCGCAGGTCTTCGGCGATGCGGGGATCGGACAGCCCCGGGCGCACCCACGCCTCGGTGAGGTCGTCGATGTTGCTATGCGCCAACCCGTCGAACGCGCGCTTGCGCGCCGCCGGCACCCGCATGGCCTGGGAAACGGCCTTGAAGGTCGTCTTCGACTTGGCGGCAAGGATCACCGGCTTGAGGATAGGTGGCGGAAAGTGTTCGAACGCATCGCAACTCGTGAGCACCAGCGCGCCGAGCCGCTCAGGGTGATGCACGGCGACGAGTTGGGTGACGACCCCGCCGGTGTCGTTGCCGACCAGCACCACGTCCTCGAGGTCGAGCGCGGTGAGCGCCTCGGCGACCATGCCGGCCACGCCCGTGATGGTTCGGTCGGCGCCGCGGCGCAACGGTTCCGGATGCGCGCCCAGTGGCCACGTCGGCGCGATGCAACGCAGACCCCGGCCGGCGAGTCGCTCGCTGACCCGGCGCCACAGCTGGGCGCCCATCATGTACCCGTGCACGAAGACCACCGGCCTCCCGCTTTCGGGTCCGGTTGCTTCGTAATGGATGGTTCCGGCACTAATGTCGATCGTCGACATAAGAGAACTCCTACCTCGGGATACACTTACAAACAGGCTGTCTGTTCGTAAGTTACCAACAGGCTGTATGGAAAGCAAGAGACGGACCCAGGAAGAGCGCTCCGCGGCGACCCGCGACGCGCTGATCGCGGCTGCCCGGAAGCTCTGGGGGCTGCGCGGCTACGTGGACGTGGGTACGCCGGAGATCGCGGCCACCGCGGGGGTCACGCGCGGCGCGATGTACCACCAATTCGCCGACAAAGCGGCCTTGTTCCGCGAGGTGGTCGAGGCCGTCGAGCAGGACGTGATGGCCAGGATGGGCACTCTGGTGGCCGAGTCGGGAGCGACGACGCCGGCCGACGCGATCCGCGCCGCGGTCGACGCGTGGCTCGAGGTTTCCGGGGATCCCGAGGTGCGCCAACTGATGCTGCTGGACGCGCCTAGTGTGTTGGGCTGGGCCGGTTTTCGCGACGTCGCTCAGCGGTACAGCCTGGGCATGACCGAACAGTTGCTCACCGAAGCCATCCGGGCGGGGCAGTTCCCCAAGCAGCCGGTGCGGCCGTTGGCACACGTGCTGATCGGCGCGCTCGATGAGGCCGCCATGCTGATCGCCACCGCGGAGGATCCCAAACGCACCCGCCGGGAGACCCGGCAGGTGCTGCACATGCTCATCGACGGGCTGCTGGCGCTGCGGTAGCGGTCAGGGGTCGTCACCGCGAACCACGGCGAACGCCCGCGATGACGCCCCGGATGAGCCGGTCGAGGTGTTCGGCGTTGTCGACGGCCGGCTGTCCCGCGACGAACGCAACATGATCCCGTTGATGAACGGCAAGATCGCGATCCCGGCTAAAGATGGTTCTGGGTGAAGAACTGCCAGATGGTGTCGGTGGCGTCCAGGGCCGTCGAGGGCGCCGGGATGCCCGCGAGCTTCTCGGCGAGGGGACTCGGCTCGCCGCCCGGCCATTGATGGCCGGCGCCGGCCACCGAGATCAGCTCGACGGTGCGTCCGTCCGGGCAGCCGGCGACTTGGGTGGTCACGTCCCCGGCGGTGCTCGAGTTCGGCGGCCCGCACGCGTCGATGGCCCGCCATGTCGCGTTGACGGACTCCGCCGACGGCCCGTCTACACGGGCGGTCCCGTTGAACGAGAACGCCTTACCGGGTCCGCCGGTGTAGGGCACGCGGTCGTCGGCGGTGCCGTGGATTTGGAGCACCGACACGCGGTGCGCCCGGGAGCAGTCGGTCAGCAGCGTGCCCGCCACCGGGGCGATGGCGGCGAAGACGTCGGACTGGCAGCCCAGCCGGAGGGCCATCATGGCGCCGTTCGACATGCCGGTGACGTAGATGCGCGCGCGATCGATCGGCATCTGCTGCTCGACGGCGCCGACCATGGCCGTGATGAACCCGACGTCGTCGGCGCCGACCCGCTGCGGTTCACCGCAGCAGGTGCCGGCGTTCCAGGCGCGATTGAGTCCATCGGGGTAGACGACCAGAAACCGTCCGCGGTCGGCCTCGGCGTCCCAGTGGTAGGCACGCTCGGCCTGCTCCCCGTTGCCGAAACCGCCGTGCAGCATCACCACCAGCGGCGCGGCATCGGTCAATCCCTGGGGCCGGTACAGGTGGAACGTTCGACTGACACCGCCCGATTCGATGGTCTGGGTGGACTGGCCGACCGGGATCGACTGCGCGCCGGGCGTTCCCAGCGCATGTCCGCCGCCGCCCAGGCAGCCGCCCAGTACGACGACCAGGAGGGCGAGAACGCACAAGCCGGCAGCCCGGTGGCGGCGCGATTGCATTCCGCCATCGTGGCAGCCGGCGCCAATTTTGACAAGTAGCTTGTCAATCTCGGGCGTGGTGGCACACTTTCCCCATGCGACGCCCTTCCCATCCCGACTGGCGGCCCACCGTGCCCGCACTGGTCAACCTGGTGGCCGCCGCCGGGGCGCCGCGACTGCGGACGGCGTTTGCCGAGGCGGGCCTCGACGGGATCCGGCCCGCGCAAGCGGTGGCGCTCGTCCCACTGGCTGCCGGCGGGCTGCATGCATCGGATCTGGCCGACCGACTCCGCGTCAGCCGGCAAGCGGTGGCCCAGGCGGTCGCGGGGCTGGAGCGCCATGGCTACGTCACCCGAGCGGCAAACCCGCTCGACGCGCGGGCCCGGATCATCGAGCTGACGCCCCGGGGCCGCCAGGCGCTACGCGTAATGCGTTCCAACGCAGTTGATTTGGAAGGACGGTGGGAGCAGGTCCTGGGCCGGCAGCGGCTGACCGAGCTGCGCGAGACCTTACAACTGCTGCTTGCCGACCACAACGAGACGGCCGGGGACTGACGCCGGCCGGAAATTCCCGTGTCTAGATCGTCGCCGACGGCCTACGCTCGACCCAAGACAGTGAACAGGAGTCCACGTGCCCATCTTCATGGTCGAGCGCAACTTTGCCGAGGAACTGGAACCCGGCCTCGAGGTCGCGGACGGCATCAACCGGATCAACGACCAGGAGGGCGTTCGCTGGATGTACTCGTTCCTGTCGGCGGACAAACGGAAGACCTACTGTCTGTACGAGGCGCCGTCGCCCGAGGCCATCCGGGCCGCGGCCGCGCGCGCCGGTCTGCCCGCCGACTCCGTGGTCGAGGTGAGGGACCGGCTGATGCCGGACGGCGCCCTGTCCGACATCTGAGTGCGCTACCCGAGCAGTTCGTGATCGGCCGCGTACATCGCCGCCTGCGTGCGGTTCGCGGCGCCCGTTTTGATCAGGATGTTGCGCACGTGGTTGGCCGCGGTGTTGGTGCTGATGAAAAGGCGTTCTCCGATCGCGCGATTGCTCAGCCCCTCGGCGAGCAACCGGAGCACCTCGACCTCCCGTTCGGTCAGGCCGTCCGGACCCAGGGAACCGGCGGTCAGCACCGAATCCGCCAAGTCCACAACCCGGGTCTGGCCGATCGCACCGGCGATAACGCGGGCCTCCTCCGCGAGGGACCGGGCGGCTTCGGCGCGACCGCACGACGCGGCGAACAACGCGTGTCGGGCCAGCGTCTCGCTGATATGGACCACCGAGCCCATCCGGCGGTCCATCTCGATTGCCGCGGCGAAGTGCCGCTCGGCCGCGGCGCCGTCCCCACAAAGCGCCGCGATGCGGGCCAGGTATCGGTCCGCGCTGCCGAACAGCGCGACGAATTGCCCGGCTACCAAGTTCTTTCCGACATAACGCATGACGAACGGGCGCAGCGCGTGGACCGCTTCACGGTGGGACAGCTCCAGTGCCGCCTCGACCATGAACACCAGCTCCATCGGCCACTGCGCATCCTCGAGGCGGTCACCCAGGTTGCGGTTGACCAGTTGGTTGAGCGCACGGGTCATGCCACGTTCGCACTTGAGCTCGGTGTAAAGGGCGAGCAGCCCGGGCACCCAGCGGCCGGTGAACGTTTCACTGCCGTCGATGAATTCGCCGAACCTCTTCAGATCGCCGGTCTCGCGGCGGATCATGAACATCTGTACCCCGTTGGACCCCTCGGTGTCGTCCGCACCGAACAAATCCCCTGTGCGCAAGGCGATATCGGCCCATCGTTCTGCACCGGCGAAGTCACCGCGCAGATAGGCCAGCGCTTGCTCGATGCACGCGCCGACGAAGCCGAAGGCGGGTTGTCCGCAGGTCTGCGCCGCTCGCCGCATGTCGGCGGTCGCGGCCGCAAGGCCGTCGGGCCGGCCTGCCAAGTAGCTGACCATGGCGTGAAAGTGTGACGCCGCACCCAGCGATTCGTAGTCGCGGCGCGACATCGCCATGCGCGACACCTCGGCCGCGCGCTGCGCCTGGATTTCGCTCATCTCGGGGGTAAGGCCTTGCCACAGACTGGTTTTCAGCGTGTGCAGGAGCACCGCCGCATCCTCGATGGCCCGTGCGCGCTCGATCGCATCGGCGCCGACCTCACGGGCCCGGGCCGCCTCGCCCGCGAAAGCCAGCGCGCGGCCGAAGCTGCCGAGTGCCCCCACATAGCGTGGGTCCTCGGCCGGCAATCCGCATGTTTCCAGAGCCGCCGCCAGCAAGTCCGCCGCCTTCGAATTCGACTGCCCGGGGCGCCAATTGGCTTCCTCGTAGCCGACGGCGGCCTCCAGCCGCATCAGCGGGTCGTCCATCCCGCCGATGCGTTCGTAGATGGTCCGCGCCCGCGCGAACGAGCCCCCGCGCACGTGGTTGGCGGCCGCGTCGAGGTGCAGTCTGGCCCGGTCGGTGAGGTTGAGTTCGGGAAGCGACGCCGCCCGCTCGAACCACTTCGCCGCATCCTCGTAGGCCAGGCTCTGTTCGGCCATCCGGGCCGCCTGGCGCGCGTATCGCAACGCCTGCTCGTGGTAACCCAGGACGTGCGCCACCAGAAAGTGGTTGGCCAGGCGCGGCACGAGCGACGGGTCGGCGCGTCCCTCGAGCGCTTCGGCGGCGCGCGCGTGCATGATCCGCAGCCGCGACGCGGCCATCCCGCCCAGCACCGATTCGCGGGTCAGCGCGTGCACGAACGCGAATTCGCCGTCGGAGTCGTGGACCGCGCGGACCAGGCCGACGGCCTCGGCCGAATCGATCGCCGCCAGCGTCGCGCCGACCTCCGTCTCGCACGTCGAGATGAGCGCGGGCAGATCGAACGTCTGGCCCAAGACCGCGGCCTGCTCGATCACCGCCCGCACGGCGGTCCCCAGCCCGGCAAGGCGGCGGGCGATCGCATCCCCGATCGACGCGGGAACCGTCTGCTGCGTGCTCAAAGTGGCAAGCCCACCGCGGATTTCGAGGTCGTTGACCAGTTCGGTGAGGAAGAACGGGTTCCCGCCGGTCCGCTCGCGCAGTAGGGCGGCGGCCGTGCGCGCCGACGCCGGGGCCAGCTGCTGGGTTCGGGCCACGAACTCGGCGATGGCCTCGGTGTCCAGCCCCGCCAGGTCCAGGCGCCGCACCCCGTCGAACCGGTGCAGTTCGGCCAGCCGGGTCGCCAGTTCATCGGATCGGTCGGGCTCGGTCGTGCGGAAGGTGACCACGACCAGCACCCGTGCGTCGGCGCAGCCGATCAATACATGCTCGAGCAGCGCGAGGGTGGGGAGCTGTGCCCAGTGCAGGTCGTCGAGGATCAACGCGACCGGGCGATCGGCCGCCAGACGCCGCAGGTATCCGGTCAACGCGTCGAAGAGGGCCTGTCTCGCCGATCCGACGTCCGGCGCCGTGCCGTCACCGGAGAGGTGCCGGTCCACGTGCGGTGACAGCCGCCGCAGTTGCGGGCCTATTTCGCCCAACGGCTCCGCCATCGACCCCGGCGGACCGGCGATCAGCAGCCGATCAAGCGCTTCGGCGAAGGGCGCGTAAGGCAGATCCTCGTCGGCGCTCGAGCTTCCCACGAGCACCGCGACGTCGTGTTCGAACAGCGTCCCGGCCACCTCCGCGGCCAGGCGCGTCTTACCGGCTCCGGGCTCACCGCCGATGAAGACCGCCTGGCGGTTGCCCGCCTCGACCCGCTCCCAGGCGTGCTCGAACACCGCGAGTTCCGCGTCACGGCCCACGAGCGGGCCGCGGCGACGAGCGATGAGTTCGGCCGGGAGCGGGGGCGGCACCCACTGCGCCATGCAAACAAGGTAACCACGGTGATGTGGGCGGGTCGATAGTCAGATGTGACTATCGTGGAATGCCTCGGAAATGCTCGGTTGTGGTCATGACGCGCGGCTCGCCGGCCTCGTAACGTCGCGGCATCAACACCCGCGAGCAAACAAGGAGGTGTGAGCGATGAGCCTCACAACCGCAACCGATGATTTCCGGGCCCGGCTCGGCTCGCAGGTGATCCTGCCGGACGATCCCGCCTACGACGACGCGCGCGCGCTGCACAACGCCATGATCGACAAGCGGCCGGCGGTGATCGCCCGCTGCCAATCGGCCGGCGACATCGCGGGCGCGCTCGAATTCGCCCGGAGCTCGAACCTGCCGGTAGCCGTCCGCGGCGGCGGCCACAACGGACCCGGGTTCGGTTCGGTCGACGGCGGCCTCGTCATCGATCTGTCGCTGATGAACCGCGTCGACGTCGACCCCGAACGGCGCACCGCCCGGGTGCAAGGCGGCGCGACGTGGGCGCAGGTCGACGGCGCCACGCACGCTCATGGTCTGGCGACGCCGACCGGCATCATCTCGACCACCGGTGTCGGCGGCCTGACCCTCGGCGGCGGCCACGGGTACCTCACCCGCAAGCACGGCCTCACGATCGACAACCTGTTGGAGGCCGAAGTGGTGCTGGCCGACGGCAACGTGGTGACGGCATCGGAATCCGAGCATCCCGACCTGTTCTGGGCGCTGCGCGGTGGCGGGGGGAACTTCGGCGTGGTCACCTCGTTCACGTTCCGCCTGCACCCGGTCCACACGGTGATCTGCGGCCCCACGGCGTGGCCCTCGTCGCACACCGCCGACATCCTGTCGTGGTACCGGGACTTCATGCCCGCGCAAGACGAGGACCTGTACGGATTCTTCGCGGCCATGACGGTCCCGCCGGTGGCGCCGTTCCCCGAGGCGTTCCACCTGCACAAGGCCTGCGCCGTGATGTGGTGCTACACGGGTGATCCCGCGGGCGCCGAAGAAGCGTTCGCGCCGATCCGCCAGATGGAACCCGCCTTCGACGGCCTGGGCGCCGCCCCCTACCCGGCGCTGCAGTCGACCTTTGATGGCCTGTATCCCAAAGGGCTGCAATGGTATTGGCGCGGCGACTTCGTCCGCACCCTCCCCGACGCATCGGTCGAGGTCCACGCCCGCTTCGCCGAGGAGCTGCCGACCATGCACTCCACGATGCACCTGTACCCCATCGACGGTGCGGTGCACCGCGTCGGCCAGACGGACACCGCGTGGGCGTACCGGGACGTGAACTTCTCGCAGGTGATCGCGGGGGTCGACCCGGACCCGGCTAACGCGGAGCTGTTGAAACGCTGGACCGTCGACTACTGGGACGCAACGCACCCGTACTCGGCAGGCGGTGCCTACGTGAACTTCATGATGGACGAGGGCCAGGAGCGGGTGCGGGCGACCTATGGCCCGAATTACCAGCGGCTCACCGAGATCAAGGCGCAATACGACCCGGACAACGTCTTCCACATCAACCAGAACATCCGGCCCGCGAGGTAGCGCGGCACTTCTAGCGGAAGGCACCTCTTGATCAGTCGGGACGTCGACGCCGACGCGGTGGCCGACTTGGCGGTGTCTCCACCCCGAGCCGCGTTGGCCGCGACCGTTGACGACGAAATTCATGTCCTGCCCGTGCATGTGAGCCTGGAGACCCCCGCCGACCCCACGCGATCGCCGCGCGTCGTCCGGGTCCCGGATGGCGGCCCAGATCTCGCCGGACGCAACGTGGTTGTGCTCGCCGACGACGGACCGCAGTGGTTTCGGCTGCGTTCGTTGACCGTCAGAGGAATGGCCGAGGCGATGGGTGCTCGCGCATATCGGATCGTGCCAGATCGGATCGTGGCCTGGGACTACGGTTCGCTTCGCGAGGTACCGGCGTCGCGCGTGCCTTCGGACCGGCGGAATGCGTTTTCTGGGGTTGACCAGACGAACGGTATCAGCCCCCTGAGGTCCCCGGAACTTACTGCGGCGCTGAAAGATTCGCGGGTCGTGGTGGTCGCCACCCGGTCAAGGAAGGGCACGCCATTCGCGGTTCCGCTGTGGCTCGTTCCGCACGGCGGCCGCATCTATGCGACGACGTCGGCGTCGTCGTGGACGGTGGGGAATGTGATTGCCACGTCGGAAGTGGCCTTATTGTTCGGCGGTGAGCGCACGGGCGACCCCGGCCGGCTCCTCGTGCGAGGACATGCCCGTGCGGTCCTCGGGGCGCCGCCGCCCGTAGTGATCGCCCGGATCGCTTGGCGCTACTACCTGAAACCGGAGTTCGCGGCAGTCGAGCTGATGCATGCACGCCTGTGGGCGCTGCGACTGCGGTACTACCTCCAGTCGCGGGCCGCGTACGTTGTGATCACGCCCGAGGCGGCGACTGGAGGCCGGGTGCCGTAGGCGACACGAGCGGGGAAGCAAGCCGCCGGGCGCGGGGCGTCGCGCCGGATTATCGTCATCCCATGGATGATCCGCAGGTCTACCGCCGTCTCGCCCTGCTGGAGCAGCAGGTGCGCCTGCTGTCCGAAAGGCTCGAGCTCCCGTGCCCGACGTTCGGCAGCAACGCGGGCGCCACCGCGCCGGGCGCATTCGAGAACGGTGTGCCCGCGGAAGTCGTCGGCCTCGCCCGGTCCGGCAACAAGATCGCCGCGATCAAGCTGTACCGGGAGCTGACCGGCGCGGGCCTGCGCGAGGCGAAGGAAGTCGTCGACCCGCTTTAGGGCATCGACCGAGGTGATGCGACCTCGAAACGGTGGGGGGAAGGGCCGGTAGCCTCATCGCCCGCGGCGCGATGGAGGACAACGAGATGCCCGAGGGCGTGCAACGCGGATTACGCTCGGGCGCAAACGGATTCGTGGAGTTCGGCAGGCACGAAAGCGCCATCGGGCATTTTCATGCCCCGCTTGATGGGCGCCTCGCCGTGATCGCCGGGCGCTAGGGCGTCTTGAGAAAGACGTCGTTGAGCGTGACGGTGCGCAGGTTGCGCGAGCGGATGACGTCGACCAGCTGCGGATAGACGTGGGTCACCGGCGGGTGATTGAGGTGTCCGATGACGATGGCCTGCGGGGTGAAGTACTGATCCGCCATCTGGACGATGTATTCCTCGGTGATCAACGTCGAATCCGACAGCGACCCCGACCACAACGTCGGCACCGTATAGCCCAGGTCGGCGGCGATGGCGTCGACGACTGCGTTGCGCTTCGCGTACGGCGGGCGCCAATACGGCTTTGCCCCGACCCCGTACGTCTTCTTGAGGAACTCGTCGTTGCGGGTGAGCTGCTGGGCGATCTGGTCCTTCGGCAGCGTCGTCAGATCGGGGTGCGACCACGTGTGGTTGCCGAGTTGGATCTGCCCGCTGTCGACCAAGGGCCGCAGCATGTCCGCGTTCTCGGTCCAGGAGTCATAGGTGCCGTTGACGAAGTAGGTCAGTCGCACACCGGTGTCTTTGGCGAACTGCGTGTAGGCGCGCACCACCTCGCTGTTGACGCCGTCATCGACGGTCAGCGCGAGCAGGTCGCCGTCGCCGGGAATCTTCGTCAGCGCGCCCCCGCCGGGCAGCGGGATGCGCGCGCTCGACGGCGGCGGCGGCAACAGGGCCGCCGGGGCGGCGGGTCCCGAAGTCGCCGCGGAATCCGCGGGTACGTCCGCGAAGGTTCGCGGCTGCGGGTCCACCACCAACCGCGCGGCGCCCACGCCGGCGACGACCGACGCGGCGAGCGAACCCAGGAACTGACGGCGATTCATCGCCGGCAGACGAAGGCCCGGAGCGAAGGCGCCCGACTGAACCCGTCGGTGGCTGCGCCGCGGCGCGGGCCGGGCCGACCCCCGGAGGGGTCGTCCGTCGCGCAGAAAATCCTCAGCCATCAGCAGCGAACCGTACCACTACCAGGGCGAACATTTCGGAGGCGTTACGGGAGGGTCACCTGTGAATTTTGTGATCAGTGTGGTTCACCGCCGCCGTGCTGGGGCAGCTGTACCGGCTCGGCCGCGGGCGTCCCCAGCGTTGAGGCCAGCCAGGGCAGCGCGGCTGCGAACGCCTGGGCGGCAAACGGCCAGTCATGCTTGCCCGGCTGACTGACCACGGCGCACGAGATGCCGTTCGCCGAGGCGGCCCCGCAGAGCGCGTTGGCGGCGGCGTCCTGGCCTTCCGGGTTGGCGGCGGGGTCGGTGCCGGCGGCGCCGGAGGTGGGGTTGGCTTCCTCGGCGACATTGCGCGGTTCGGACGACCCCGGGACGTCGAACCACCCCGACAGTCCGGTGTACCGACCATGCCGCGCGATCACCGTGAGCGGGTCGAAGCCGGCCCAGGCGGTTCGGTTGCCGTCGAACAGCTTGGCAATCGTTTGATCCCTGGGGCCCACGTTGGGGCTGCGGTCACCGGCGATGTCGACGAACGCGCTGAACAATTCGGGGTGCATCACGGCCAGGTCGACCGCGCAGGTGCCGCCCATCGACCACCCGGCGACGCCCCAGTTGGCTCGATCGGCGCTGACGGCGAAGTTCGACACCATGAACGGCACGACGTCCTTGGTCAGGTGGTCGGCGGCGTTGCCGCGGCTGCCGTTGACGCACTCGGTGTCGTTGTCGAACGAGCCGGTGGGGTCGACGAACACCAGTACGGGGGAGAAGCCGCGATGCGCGGCGGCGAAGTTGTCGATGGCGGTGAAGGCGCCGCCTGGGCCCAGCCAGTCGGCCGGGGTGTTGAAGGCGGAACTGATCATCATGACCGCCGGCAAGCGGGGTGGCGGATTGCTGTTGAACCATGCGGGCGGCAGGTAGACCAATTCCCGGCGGTGGCGGAAATGGGAGGCGTTGTCGTCGATGTCGACCGGCACCACCACGCCCTTGCTCGGCCTGGTCCCGGCGACCTGCATTTCGGTCACGCGCAGGCGGTCGATCTGGTCGGGCAACGGCACCGAGGTCAGCTGGTTCCACGCGGCGAGCGCCGTCGGGAAGTAACCCACCCAGCTGTTGAGGGCCAAACTCGCGCACAGCGCGCACAGCGGGATGGACAGCACCGCCACCCCCCGGCGCCACCAGCGCGCGCCCGGCCAGCCCACCAGGAACACCGCGGCGGCCAGGCCGGTCGCCGCGATCCACAGCCACAGCGTCGTCGGCGCCGGGTCACCGGCCACGCCGAGCGACGTGATGTACCAATACGCGAGCGCGGTCGTCGCGACGGCGGCGATCACGGCCATCGGCAGCACCCGCTTGAGCCACCGCCGGGCACGCCACTGGATCGCGATGATCAGCAACAGCAGCGTCAGCGCCTGCACGGTCGGCGGGAACCAGCCATGCAGCAAGGACAGTCGTCCGAAGAATTGGTCCAACGGTCGTTGCCTTTGCTGAGTCGATCGCTGCGCGGGGGCGGACCCGTGGTCTTTTCGAACGCGGTGGGTCGGGAACAACTATCCCACACCCGTCCCACCGGCCCGCCCGCCGTCGCGGCGTGTGAGGGTGGCCGTTAGGAGGCTGTGACGCTGGTGAAAGTGCGCAGCCGCAGGCTGTTGGCGACCACGAAAACGCTGGAAAACGCCATCGCGGCGCCCGCGAGCATCGGGTTGAGCGCGCCGAGCGCGGCGAGTGGGATCGCGGCGATGTTGTAGCCGAAGGCCCAGAACAGGTTGGCCTTGATGGTGGTCAGCGTGCGCCGGGACAGCCGGATCGCGTCGACGGCGGCGCGGAGGTCACCTCGGGTGACGGTGAGGTCGGCGGCTTGGATGGCGACGTCGGTGCCGGTGCCCATGGCCACCCCGAGATCGGCGGTCGCCAGGGCTGCGGCGTCGTTGACGCCGTCGCCGACCATCGCGACGACCTTGCCTTCGGCCTGCAACCGCTTGATGGCGGCGACCTTGTCGGTGGGCATCATTTCGGCGATCACCTGCGCGATGCCCACCTCGTCGGCGATGCGCTCCGCCACGCCCCGGTTGTCGCCGGTCATCAGGATCGGTGTCAGGCCCAGCCCCTTGAACCGCCGAACCGCTTCCGCGCTCGTCGGTTTGACCGTGTCGGCGACGATCAGGACCCCGCGGGCCCGGCCGTCCCAGCCGACGACGACCGCGGTCTTGCCCTCGGCCTCGGCGCGGTCCTTGACCGCCGACAGCTCGTCGCCCAGCGGCTGGCCGCAATCGGCCAGCAGGCTGGCGCGCCCCAGGACGACGGCGTGGCCGTCGACGATGCCCCGCACGCCGTTGCCCTCGGAACTGGTGAATCCCTCGGCCGCGGGCAGCCGGCCCAGCTCGGCGTGCTGATCAAAGGGCCGGAAGTCCTGGAATCCACCCGCCGCGTCGACACGATCGTGCTTGACAAGACGGGCACCGTCACCACCGGGAAGATGACCCTCCTCGACGTGGTCGGCGCCGACCGGACCGACCGCGCGGCACTGCTGCGCTACGCCGGGGCGCTCGAGGATGCCTCCGAGCATCCCATCGCCCGGGCCATCGCCAAGGCCGCCAAGGCCGAGCTGGGCCGGCTGCCCGCGGCCGAGGGATTCACCAGTTCCGAGGGCAACGGCGTGGCGGAGCGCATCGCCGACGG
>NZ_LZJN01000221.1 GCF_001667735.1 Mycobacterium sp. E183 | reverse complement strand
GTGCCCTGCGCCGGAAGAAGGCCATTGGCGTCCGGGATCACGCCACCCTGGAAACCGGCGTTGGGCTGGTCGGCCGGAGGCGGGGGCACCGGCGCCTGCTGCTGCGTCGGCAACAACGGCATGAACTTGCCCGGGGCGGCGTTCTGGTGGCCCACCACCGGCTGCTGGCTCGCGGTGGGACGCACCGCGATGGCCACCGCGGCGGCCAGCGACGCGAAACCGATGACGGCGAAGGCGATCACGGCGTTGCCGACCACCAGGGACCGGCGGCTGAGCCGCGAGGGGATGGCCTCGGTCTGATCGAAGTCGTCGTATCCGTCGTATTCGTCGTATTCGGGGTCGTAATCGTCGCCGGCGAACGGCTCGGCGTCCTCGGTCATCGAGTACGCCAGCTGCGGTTCCTCGGCGGCCGGCGGGGGCACCACCGTCGTCTCGTCCCCGGTGGGCCCCGTGGCCGGCGCCATCGCGGTCTCGTCGCCCGTGAGCCCCACCGCCGGAGCCATCGCCGTCGCATCCCCGGCCGACAACGCCGTCTGCGCCGCGGCCGCCATGGCGGCGCCCCGGGCGACCGCGAAAGACGGGTCCTCGGCGACCTGCACCCGCATGGTCGACGCATCGCGGAACTGGTCGGCGACCCGGGTCAGCTCGGCGGAATCGCCCACCAGGTACACCTCGCCCGGGGCGTCCGGCCGGTTCCCGAGTTGGGCCATCATCGTGTCGAAGGTGGCGGTGGCGTCACCGCCGGCCAG
>NZ_LZJN01000220.1 GCF_001667735.1 Mycobacterium sp. E183 | reverse complement strand
GCGCCCGCGCGCTAGATTCGCCGCCGGGCCCCCATAGCCCAATTGGCAGAGGCAGCGGACTTAAAATCCGCCCAGTGTCGGTTCGAGTCCGACTGGGGGCACCGGTGAATTGAATGGCACCCGGGGACCGAATCACCGAGGCAACCGATAGCGGACTCGGAAGGCGACCGGAACGCGCCGGCAACCGGCGATCAGCTCACGCAGCCCGGGCAGGGTCCCGGGTCACCCTCGATGACCATCGGACTGACCTGGCGGTTGAGCCCTCCGTTGGTCACCCACGCCGGCGAGTTGGCGGAAATCTGTCCGATCATGAACCGGTGCCAGGCATTCATGTCCCAGTTGGGCGTCCCCGCCGACGCCATCGGTAGCGGCATGCCGGGACACCACTGGTAGCTGCAGGCCATCCCATTACAGATCGGGTCGGGGTAGGTGAATGCCGCGGCGGGCGGGGCCGCCAGGAACGCCGACGCGAACGCGGCGACCGCGGCCATGACAGCACCGGCGATGAGGCGACGCGGGCGCGGGTGTGGTCCAGGAGTCGTCACGGTTTCCCCTCGTCGATCGGTGGCGATGTCACGCGGTGACCCAAGTCTTGCGGCGGCGCCCACGGCCGCGCATGAGGTGATCGCCTCATTTTGGTGACGGCACGTCAACGAATTGGGATCGGTAGTCCGTGCGCCTCCATTTACTTGTCGCACGCGCCGCCACCAGGTGGCGCGTCCCCTGTAGGACTCGGCACGAAACGAAAGGAGCCGGCCATCAACACCAACGTCGCTATCCATCACGCAGCCCCTTCGACTTCTCGTAAAACTCGCGTGGCCGGCCTCTACGCATTGAAGCCGTGGTTCACCAAGAGGCTGGCCCCGATCGTCCACATCGCGGTGGCTCGTCGAGTGTCTCCCGACGTCTTCACCGCGGCGGGTGTCGCGGCGGCGGGCGCTGCGGGAACTGCCATCGCGTTCGGATGGTGGCCGCTGGCGGCGGTCTTGATGGTGATGCGCCTGGCGGGCGCGAACCTCGACGGGGCGGTCGCCCGAGCTCGTGGGGTGAGCCGGCCATGGGGCTTCGTCGTCAACGAAGTCGGCGACCGCGCCGCCGATCTGCTCGCCTTCGGCGGCCTGGCGGTCTGGGCGGCGCGGCAGCACGGCCCCGGACTGAACTGGCTGTCCTGGCCGGTGCTTCAGGTCCTGCTGGCGGCGCTGGCCGCCACACTGCCGACCTTCGCATCGCTGGCCGTTGCCGCTGCAGGCCTCACGCGGCGGAACGGCGGACCGCTCGGCAAGACCGAACGCTGCCTGTTCCTGGTGCTGGCCACCGCATTCCCCGTGATCATGCCCGTCCTGCTGGTGCAGTTGGTGAACGGATCACTGCTCACGACCATTCTGCGGTTGCGGGCCGCGCATCGCGAACTGAAGGCGCAGCGCGTGCCGGACTTCGTTCCCCGCGATCTGCAGATCGAAGCGACTGTGCCTGTCGCGCTGTTCGAGCACTTTGATGCGATCACGCAACCGGTTACCGCGGCTCACCTCTCCAATGCCGTCACGCTGCCCATGGCGCTGGTGGCGGCATGACCACCGGCCGGATTGCGAGCGTGCTTCGGCACCGGCTCTGGCGGACGGTGTGTGCCGTCTCGGGCGGGCTGACGGTGACCGGGCGTTGGAACGCCAAGGGCGGCTGTGTCGTCGTCGCCAACCACGCCTCCCACGCGGACACCGCGGTGCTGGTGGCGGCGCTGCCGTCCGCAGCTCGTCCTGTCTTCGGCGCGGCGGCCGACTACTGGTTCGACGTGCCGGTGCGACGCTTCATCGCGACCTCGCTGATCGGGATACTGCCGGTGCGACGCTCGGGCGACGGCAACTACGACGCGCTGCTCGCGGCCGCCGGCCCCGCGCTTCGCGCGGGACGGACCGTCGTCATCTACCCCGAGGGAACGCGATCGACAGACGGCGTGATTGGCGAATTTCGTTTCGGCGCAGTACGTCTGGCACGAGACTGCGGCGTGCCGATCGTTCCGGTAGCGATCGTGGGGACTGCCGACGTCCTGCCGAAGGACGGAAGCTTCATGCCCGGCCCGATGGAGGTACGCCTCGGTACGCCCGTCGATCCCCACACCACCTCCGCACCGCAACTGCGGTCGCAGGTGCTGGCGCTGCGGGGCGACGTCG
>NZ_LZJN01000219.1 GCF_001667735.1 Mycobacterium sp. E183 | reverse complement strand
TCCGCGATGAGCGATCCCGTCGGAGTGTTCCTGGCGATCGTGCTGATCGGCGTCAACGCCTTCTTCGTCGGCGCGGAATTCTCGTTGATCTCGGCCCGGCGCGACCGGCTGGAAGCGCTGGCCGAGCAGGGCAAGGCGCGCGCGGTCACGGTGATCCGCGCCGGCGAGCAGTTGCCGGCGATGCTGGCCGGGGCCCAGCTGGGTGTCACCGCCGCGTCGCTGCTGCTGGGGCGGATCGGCGAGTCGGCGGTCTCCAGCCTGCTGCGCTCGGCGCTGGGGCTGACCAGCATCCCGCCGCCGCTGCTGCACACGTTGTCGTTCGCGATCGCGTTGGCGATCGTCGTGACGCTGCACGTGCTGCTGGGCGAGATGGTGCCGAAGAACATCGCGCTGGCCGGTCCCGAGCGCACGGCGATGTTGCTGGTGCCGGCCTACCTGGCCTACGTGCGAGCCGTCCGGCCGTTGATCACGTTCTACAACAAATGCGCCAGCGTGGTGGTTCGCGCGCTGGGAGTCGAGCCCAAGGAAGAGCTCGAGCTGACGGTGTCCCCCGTCGAGCTGAGCGAGATGATCGCCGAATCGGAATCGCAGGGCCTGCTGGATCCGGAGGAGCACACCCGGCTGACGCGCGCCCTGCAGATCGGCACCCGGGTGGTCGGCGACGTTGCGGTCCCCCTCGGTGATGTGCACGCCGTGCCGGTGGCCGCACCGGGTTCCGGCCCGACGGTCGGTGCCGTCGAGCGGGCCCTGGCCGAGACCGGCTACTCGCGGTTCCCCGTGGCGAACGTCACCGGTGATTTCATCGGCTACCTGCACATCAAGGACATGCTGACGCTCGGTGACGACCCGGGGACCGTGATCGACCTGGCGATGGTGCGGCCCCTTCCGCGCCTGCCCAAGTCGCTGCCGCTGGCCGACGCGTTGTCGCGGATGCGCCGCAGCAACAGCCACCTGGCGCTGGTGACCGGCGCGGGCGGCGAGGTGGTCGCGATGGTGGCCATGGAAGACCTGGTCGAGGACCTCGTCGGCACCATGCGTGATGCGTAGGGGCACTGGGTCGCCGAGGAGGGCTGCGGCGAGCCCGTATGATTTCCATCGGCTGCCAGTCAAGAAAGTGCTGGAGGGCGCAGGATCTCAGGCGCGTCGACGCGTTGCTGTAAATCGATCCCCTGGCTCGCCGCAGCGGCATGGTTTGGAGCTGTCAGCGCGGCTTGACCTGGTGTGGCGGGTCGGGCGGATACGCTCACCAGGCTGCTGCTCGGTAGGCTGAAGGCATTGCCGCTCCGAGCCAATGCGGCTTGGTGAGGCTTCATTACGGAGGAGAAACATGACTGATCGCGTGTCGGCGGGGAACCTGCGCGTCGCCCGAGTGCTCTACGACTTCGTGAACAACGAGGCCCTGCCCGGCACCGACATCGACCCGGACAGCTTCTGGGCGGGAGTCGACAAAGTCGTCACCGACCTGACCCCCAAGAACCAGGATCTGCTGCGCCGGCGCGACGAGCTGCAGGCCCAGATCGACAAGTGGCACCGGCAACGCGTGATCGAGCCTTTCGATGTCGAGGCCTACCGGCAGTTCATCACCGAAATCGGTTACCTGCTGCCCGAACCCGAGGATTTCACGATCACCACCTCGGGTGTCGACGACGAGATCACCACGACCGCGGGCCCGCAGCTGGTGGTGCCCGTGCTCAACGCCCGCTTCGCGCTGAACGCCGCGAACGCGCGCTGGGGCTCGCTGTACGACGCCCTCTACGGCACCGACGTCATCGGAGAGGACGACGGTGCGGAGAAGGGCACCAGCTACAACAAGGTCCGCGGCGACAAGGTCATCGCCTACGCCCGCAACTTTCTCGACCAAGCGGTGCCGCTGGAGTCCGGCTCCTGGGCCGACGCGACCGCACTCTCGGTCGAAGACGGCCGGCTCAAGGTCGCGACCGGCGACGGGTCCGTCGACCTGGCCAGCCCGGAGAAGTTCGCCGGCTACACGGGCGAGCTCGGCTCCCCCGACTGGTCGGTGCTACTGGTCAATCACGGCCTGCACATCGAGATCCTGATCGACCCGGAATCGCCGATCGGCAAGACCGACCGCGCCGGCATCAAGGACGTGGTGCTGGAATCGGCCGTCACCACGATCATGGACTTCGAGGACTCGGTGGCCGCCGTCGACGCCGACGACAAGGTGCTCGGCTACCGCAACTGGCTGGGGCTGAACAAGGGCGACCTGTCCGAGGAGGTCGCCAAGGACGGCAAGACCTTCACCCGTGTGCTCAACCGGGACCGCACCTACACCACGCCCGACGGTGAGGGTCAGCTGACCCTGCCCGGCCGCAGCCTGCTGTTCGTCCGCAACGTGGGTCACCTGATGACCAACGACGCGATCGTGGATGCCGATGGTAACGAGGTTTTCGAGGGCATCATGGACGCGCTGTTCACCGGCCTGACGGCGATCCACGGGCTCAAGACCGGCGACGCGAACGGCCCGCTGGCCAACAGCCGCACCGGATCGATCTACATCGTCAAGCCCAAGATGCACGGGCCCGACGAGGTCGCCTTCACCTGCGAGCTGTTCAGCCGCGTCGAGGACGTGCTGGGCCTGCCGCAGGCCACGCTGAAGGTCGGCATCATGGACGAGGAACGGCGCACCACCGTCAACCTCAAGGCCTGCATCAAGGCCGCGGCCGACCGGGTCGTGTTCATCAACACCGGTTTCCTGGACCGCACCGGCGACGAGATCCACACGTCGATGGAGGCCGGCCCGATGATCCGCAAGGGCGCGATGAAGAGCACCGCGTGGATCAAGGCCTACGAGGACGCCAACGTCGACATCGGGCTCGCCGCCGGCTTCAAGGGCAAGGCGCAGATCGGCAAGGGCATGTGGGCGATGACCGAGCTGATGGCCGACATGGTCGAGCAGAAGATCGGCCAACCGAAGGCGGGCGCGACCACCGCGTGGGTGCCCTCCCCGACGGCGGCCACGCTGCACGCGATGCACTACCACTACGTCGACGTGGGCGCCGTGCAGGAGGAGCTGGCGGGCAAGAAGCGCACCAACATCGAGGAATTGCTGACCATCCCGCTGGCCAAGGAACTGGCCTGGGCTCCCGAGGAGATTCGCGAGGAGGTCGACAACAACTGCCAGTCGATCCTCGGCTACGTGGTGCGCTGGGTCGCCCAGGGCGTCGGCTGCTCGAAGGTGCCCGACATTCACGACGTCGCCCTGATGGAAGACCGTGCGACGCTGCGGATTTCGAGCCAGCTGCTGGCCAACTGGCTGCGCCACGGTGTCATCACCGAGGAGGACGTGCGCGCCAGCCTGGAACGGATGGCGCCGCTGGTCGATGAGCAGAACGCCAAGGACGCGGCCTACCAGCCGATGGCGCCCGACTTCGACGACAGTCTGGCATTCCTGGCCGCCCAGGACCTGATCCTGACGGGAACCCAGCAGCCCAATGGCTACACCGAGCCGATCCTGCACCGCCGTCGGCGCGAGGCCAAGGCCCGCGCGGCGCAATCAAATTGAGCCGGTGCCTTAATCGGCCTCGGCACCCATTGATGCCGCTGGTGACTAAGATCAGCGGCGGGTTGACAACAAGTCGGATCTATCGACGGAAAGGCGACGGACACCGTTATGGGTAGGCACAGTTTGCCCGACCCTGAGGACTCCGTCGACCAACCGTACGAAAGCGGCGAGGCGGAGGACCGTCACCGGGACGCCGTCGGAGAGGACTACTCCGACGCGGGCCACTACCCGGCCGACGACTATTCGGACGCGGACGACTTCTCGGACGAGGACGAGCCCTACGGCGCCGGGGAGTTCGCGGGTGACGCGGCCGACGAGTACCCGGAGTTCCCGCCGCGGCAGCCGGGCCCGCCCGCCTCGGAGCCGCCGGCCGCGTCGCCGTCGCTGTTCCGCGGCGGGCACCGGGGACTCGGTGACTGGCGGGGCGGCCACCGCAGCGAGGGCGGGCGCCGGGGAGTCAGCATCGGCGTCATCGTGGCCCTCGTCGCGGTCGTCGTCGTGGTGGGCACCGTGATCCTGTGGAGCTTCTTCGGCGACGCTTTGTCCAACCGCTCGCACCAGGCCGCCGGGCGCTGCGTCGGCGGCAAGGAAACGGTCACCGTCATCGCCGACCCGTCGATCGCCGACTCCGTACAGCAGTTCGCGCAGAGCTACAACTCCTCGGCCGGCCCGATCGGGGACCACTGCGTGGAAGTCAGCGTCAAGCCCGCGGGCTCGGACGCGGTCCTGAACGGCTTCATCGGCAAGTGGCCCGCCGACCTCGGCGCGCAGCCGGCATTGTGGGTCCCCGGCAGCTCGATCTCGGCCGCGCGGCTCGCCGGGGCCACGGCGCAGAAGACGATCACCGACAGCCGTTCGCTGGTGACGTCGCCGGTGGTGCTCGCCGTCCGGCCCGAACTCGCGTCGGCCCTGGCCAACCAGAACTGGGCGGCGCTGCCCGGGCTGCAGACCAATCCGAACGGATTGGCCGGCGTGAACCTGCCGGCCTGGGGGTCGCTGCGACTGGCCGTGCCGATGAACGGCAACGGTGACGCGGCGTTCCTCGCCGGGGAGGCGATAGCGGCCGCGTCGGCCCCTCCCGGCGCGCCGGCGACCCAGGGCACCGGCGCGGTGCGCGCGGTGCTGAACGGACAGCCCAAGCTGGCGGACAATTCGCTGACCGAGGCGATGAACGCCCTGCTGAAGCCCGGCGACGCGGCGGCCGCGCCGGTGCATGCGGTCATCACCACCGAGCAGCAGCTGTTCCAGCGCGGCCAGTCGTCGCCAAACGCCAAGGGCGCGTTGGCCTCCTGGCTGCCGTCGGGCCCGGTGCCCGTCGCCGACTACCCCACCGTCCTGCTGAGCGGCTCGTGGCTGACCCAGGACCAGTCCGCCGCCGCCAGCGAGTTCGCCCGCTACATGCACAAGCCCGAGCAACTCGCCAAGCTGGCCAAGGCCGGCTTCCGGGTCAACGGCGTCACGCCGCCGAGCAGCCCGGTCACCACGTTTCCGGCGCTGCCCGCCGCGCTGTCGGTGGGGGACGACGCGATGCGAACGACGCTTGCCGAGGCGATGGCCACCCCGTCGAGCGGGCTGGCCGCGACCATCATGCTCGACCAGTCGATGCCCGGCCAGGAGGGCGGGAAGACCCGGCTGGCGAACGTGATCGCCGCACTTCAGGACAAGATCAAGGCGCTGCCGCCCACGTCGGTGGTGGGCCTGTGGACGTTCGACGGTCACGAGGGCCGCTCCGAGGTACCCGGCGGGCCGCTGGGCGACCCGGTCAACGGCCAGCCGCGCTCGGCGGCGCTGACGGCCGCGCTGGACAAGCAATACTCGTCGGCCGGTGGTGCGGTGTCGTTCACCACTTTGCGCATGATCTACCAGGAGCTGCAGACCAACTACCACGTCGGCCAGACCAACTCGATACTGGTCATCACCGCGGGCCCGCACACCGACCAGACCCTGGACGGGCCCGGGTTGCAGGACTTCATCCGCAAGAGCGCCGACCCGGCCAAACCGATCGCCGTGAACGTCATCGACTTCGGCGGTGACCCGGACCGCGCGACGTGGGAGGCGGTCGCCCAGCTCAGCGGCGGCGGCTACCAGAACCTCGCCTCGTCGGCGTCCCCCGACCTCGCCGCGGCACTCAACGCCTTCCTGAGCTGAGGCCGGATTAGGCTCGCGTACGGGGCGGGTACGGCTACGTTGCGGCGGGGTCTTCCCCGTCTGCAACGCAAGTTGCCGCTAGGCTTTGAGGTTGATTCCACGGCCGACGCGACGGGAAGGCTTTCGGTCGAGCGCCTTCCACGGGAACCCGGAGGGTGCCCCGATGTACGCGCGTCCGTGACGACGACCGGGGCGGCGTCGCGAAAGGATGATCCACGACAGCAATGACGAAACTGATTACTGGACAAGCACTTCCAAACGTGGTGGTCACCGGGATCGCCATGACCACCGCACTGGCCACCGACGCGGAGACCACCTGGAAGTTGCTCCTCGACTGCCAGAGCGGAATCCGCGAGCTCGATGACCCGTTCGTGGAGGAGTTCGACCTGCCGGTCCGCATCGGCGGGCACCTGCTGGAGGAATTCGACAGCGAGCTCAACCCCGCTGAGCTGCGCAGAACCGGCTACCTGGCGAGGATGTCCGCCATCGTCAACCGGCGGGCTTGGGACCATGCCGGCTCCCCCGACGTCGACCCGAACCGCCTGCTGGTGTCGATCGGCACCGGTTTCGGTTCCGGCGAGGAACTGGTGTTCAGCCTGGACAACCTGCGGGCGCGCGGCGTGAAGGCGGTCTCGCCGCTCGCCGTCAGCAAGTACATGCCCGACGCGGCCGCCCAGGCGGTCGGTCTGGAACGGCACGCCAGGGCGGGTGTGATGACGCCGGTGTCGGCGTGCGCGTCGGGCTCGGAAGCCATCGCGCGGGCCTGGCAGGCGATGGTGTTCGGCGAGGCCGACGTCGCGATCTGCGGCGGCGTCGAGACCAGGATCGAGGCGGTGCCCATCGCGGCCTTCGCGAACATGCGGATCGTGATGTCGACGAACAACGCGGATCCGGCCGGTGCGTGTCGCCCGTTCGACAAGGACCGCGACGGTTTCGTGTTCGGCGAGGCGGGCGCGCTGATGGTGCTCGAGACCGAGGAGCACGCCAAGGCGCGCGGGGCGCGCATCCTGGCCCGGCTGATGGGGGCCGGGGTGACGTCCGACGGCTACCACATGGTGGCGCCCGACCCGAGCGGGAGCCGGGCCGGCCAGGCGATGACCCGCGCCATCCAGCTCGCGGGTCTCACGCCCGACGACATCGACCACGTCAACGCCCACGCCACCGGGACGCAGATCGGTGACCTGGCCGAGGCCAAGGCCATCAACAACGCGTTGGGCAACAACAGGCCCGCGGTGTACGCGCCGAAGTCCGCGCTGGGGCATTCCGTCGGCGCGGTGGGCGCGGTGGAGTCGATCCTGACCGTGCTGGCGTTGCGCGATCAGATCGTTCCGCCGACGCTGAATCTGCAAAACCTGGACCCGGAAATCGATTTGGACGTGGTGTCGGGCAATCCACGGCGCGGCAATTTCCGATACGCCATCAACAATTCGTTCGGGTTCGGCGGGCACAACGTCGCCCTCGCCTTCGGCCGGTACTGACGTCCGCTGCGGCCCGGCTGTTGTCGCACTCGGGGCCTAGCATCATGGGCGCGAGCGAAGGAGCGCCATGAGCATCGATTTCACGCCCGACCCACGGCTCTACCCGTTCCAGTCGCGCTGGTTCGACAGCTCGCGGGGCCGGCTGCACTACATCGACGAGGGCTCAGGGCCCCCGCTTGTGTTGTGGCATGGCAACCCGACCTGGAGCTTCCTGTATCGCAACATCGTCATCGCGCTGCGGGACCGGTTCCGCTGCATCGCACCGGATTACCTGGGGTTCGGGCTATCGGATCGGCCCGCGGCGTTCGGATACACCATCGAGGAGCACGCCCGGGTGCTCGGCGAGTTCGTCGACCACCTGGAGTTGGAGGGCTACCTGACGATGGGCCAGGACTGGGGCGGCCCGATCAGCATGGCGGTCGGGGTGGAGCGGGCCGAGCGGGTGCGCGGCGTCATCCTGGGCAACACCTGGTTCTGGCCCACCGACGTGTTCACGACCAAGGTGTTCAGCCGGGTGATGTCCAGCCCGCCGCTGCAGTACGCGATCCTGCGCCGCAACTTCTTCGTCGAGCGACTCGTTCCCGCAGGCACCCGGCATCGCCCGAGCGAGGCGGTGATGGAGCACTACCGCGCCGTGCAGCCCAGCCCCGACGCGCGCAGGGGCGTCGCCGAGATGCCCAGGCAGATCCTGGCCGCCGAACCCCTGCTGGCGCGCCTCGCCCGCGACGTGCCCGCGAAGCTCGGCGCCAAACCCGCCCTGTTCGTCTGGGGCATGAAGGACTTCGCCTTCCGGCCCGGCCCGACCCTTCCCCGGATGCGGGCGACCTTCCCCGACCACGTTCTGGTCGAACTGCCCGACGCCAAGCACTTCATCCAGGAGGACGCGCCCGATCAGATCGCCGCGGCGATCGTCGAGCGTTTCGGCTGACCGGGCGGACTTACGCGAAGGCCTCCACCGGGGGGCACGAGCAGACCAGGTTGCGGTCGCCGTAGGCGCCGTCGATGCGCCGCACCGGCGG
>NZ_LZJN01000218.1 GCF_001667735.1 Mycobacterium sp. E183 | reverse complement strand
ACCCACCTGCAGGCCGTGAGCGCCCTGGCCATCACGGGTGGCGACACCCCGCCCCCGGCCCGCATCGTGCTGCTGTCCGACGGCGGGGAGAACAAGCCGTCCAATCCCAGCGACCCGCACGACGGGGTCTACACGGCGGCGCGGCTGGCCCGGGACGAGGGGGTGCCCATCTCGACGATCTCGTTCGGCACCAAGACCGGCGAGATCGAGATGGACGGGCAGCGCGTGGCCGTCCCGGTTTCGACGGACCAGATGAAGACGATCGCCAAGCTGTCCGGCGGGCAGTCCTACACCGCCAGCAACATCGCCGAGCTCAACAAGAGCTACAACGCCATCGAGAAGGACATCGGCTATCGCACCGTGGCCGGGCCGGGCAGCGCCGGGTGGCTGCGCCTGGGCGTGATCACCGCCTTGATCGCGACGGCGCTGGCGCTGCTGATCAACCGGCGGCTGCCGGTCTGATCGTCAGGACGGCAGCCGGCGGTTCAGGAACAGGCCGGCCAGGATCGCGCCGGCCAACGCGACCGCCCCCAGCAGCATCCACGCCAGGCTGGCGTCGCCCTTGACGGTCTCGTACCCGATCTGGCGCTGCAGGGTCGAGTAGACGTTCTTCAGCGACTCCAGGCTGTCGGCGTGGAACGCCTGGCCGTCGGTGATCTCGCAGATCTTCTGCAGCGTCTGATCGTCGACGGGAACCGGGATGGTGGCGCCCTCGTACTCGACGGTGCCGTACGGCGTCCCGAAGGAGATGGTCGAGATCTGCACGCCCGCGGCCTTGGCGGCCCGGGCGGCGGTGAACGCCCCCTGCGGGGCGTTGGCGTCCAGCGGCACGTTCTCCGCGCCGTCGGACTCCAGCACGATGCGCGCCGGCGGCGGGCCGTCGCCGCCGCCCATCACCGAGCCCACCGTCGCGATCGCCTGCAGGGCGGTGAACAGGCCCTCACCCGTCGCGGTCTTGGGGGCCGGCTTCAGGCTGTCGATCGTCGCCTGGTGCTGCGGGGTGGGCGACACCAGCAGGTATGGCGTGCCGGCGAAGCCGACCAGGCCCAGGT
>NZ_LZJN01000217.1 GCF_001667735.1 Mycobacterium sp. E183 | reverse complement strand
CGATGTCGATTTTTCGCTGCTGGACGTTCCGCGTTCGGAACCGCTCGAGGACCCGGAGGCCTACCTGCGCGCGGCGATGGCCTGGCACTTCGGGGAGGACACCGGTTCGGCATTCTGGTTGCGGACCGCTGCGACGCTCGACTTCGATCCGATGACCGACGTCAAGACGTTCGCCGATCTGCGACTGTTCCCCAACCTCGTCAACGAACTGCGCACGGTCCCGGTCGAGGACCTCATCCCCCGCGGCTACGGGCAGCCACCGCCGGTGCCGCAGATATTCGAGTCCGGCGGAACCACGGGCGCGCCGAAAAGGACCGTGCAGCTTCCGGATTGGGTCGCACAGGTGGTTCGGTGGCAGACCGAGGACTTCGCCACCGGCGGGTTCCGCCGGGGCCAGGGCTTCTTGTGCCTGATGCCGAGCGGGCCGCACGGGGTGGGTTATTTCTCGCGGCTGGTCGCCGAGCGCCTCGGTGCGGTCTTTCACGGCATCGACATCGATCCGCGCTGGGTCAAGAAGGTCGCCGCGCGCGGCGCGGCCTCCGAGGTGGACGCCTACGTCGACCACGTCGTCGAGCAGGCCCTGTTCGTGCTGCGGACGCAGAATGTCGCGAACCTGCACACCACCCCGCCGCTGCTGGAGGCCATGGCCCGCGACGACCGGGTGGTGGATCTGCTGAACGACAAGATCCGCTACCTCTTGCTCAGCGGAGCGCACGTGGACGCCGACACCCTCGACCTGCTCCGCGACCTCTTCCCGGCGACGACGATCACGATGGCGTTCGGCAGCACGATGGTGCTCTCCCAGGCGGTTACCCGTGTCGACGGCGACGCGTTCGTGTTCGACCCGCGGACACCGTACGTGGTGTTCTGGGTGGTCGATCCCGACACGGGCGAGCCGGTGCCGTACGGGGAGACCGGTCAGGTGGTGATGAACCACATCAGCAAGGGCATGTTCATCCCGAACAACCTGGAGCGCGACCTCGCGGTCAGGATGCCCGGGCCTGCGGCCGATCTCAGCGACTCCGTCAGTGCGGTGCGGCCGGTTTCCACCTTCGAGGGCGAGGCCGTCATCGAAGGGGTGTACTGAGCATGCCCGCCGAAGTGCCCGGTGTCGCAGCCGATTTGGTGGCGATCGACGCGCTCGGCCCCGACGGGGAGTACCGGACCCGCCGTCGCGAGGTCATCACCACGACGGCCGGCGCCGCGGTAGCCGAGCTGAGCCTCGTGCCGCCGCTGTATGTCGCGCGCACCCTGGCCGCCCAACGCAACCTGACCCCGCTCCCGGCCGGCCGTCGCGCGGCGGCGCTGTCGGACGCCGCCGACGTCTTCACGGGCGGGGTGATCGCCGGCCTCGACTTCGAGGCGTATGTCGTTCTGGCGAGCCGGATTTCGGGCCTGCCCATCGGGGTCACCCGCGCCGGGGCGCGGGGCGTGGCCGACGCCGTCGGCGGCGCGTTCGACGCGGTCCGTCCGGCCCGGCCGGTGGGGGCGGCGCTCGATTGGCACGACGAAGGCATCCGTCGCGGTGGCGCGGTCTGGGTGCGGCGCGGGCAGGTGTTCGCCGTGCACGCCGCCGGAAACGGTCCCGGCGTGCACGGCCTGTGGCCGCAAGCGCTCGCGCTCGGCTATCGCGTCGCGGTGCGCCCGTCGCGCCGCGAGCCGCTGACCGCGCACCGGCTGGTGCATGCCCTGCGGCGGGCGGGTTTCCGTCACGGGGACGCCGTATATCTACCCACCGATCACGCCGGCGCCGACGAGATCATCTCCTCGGCGGATCTGGCGATGGTGTACGGGGGTCAGGACGTGGTGGACAAGTACGCTGCCGACCCGGCGGTGATCGTCAACGGGCCGGGACGCGCCAAGATCCTGATCACGGCCGATCGGGATTGGCGCGACCACATCGACGTCATCGTCGACTCGATCGCCAACCTCGGGGGCATGGCTTGTGTCAACACCACCGCCGTGCTGTGTGAGGGCGATCCCGCCCCGCTGGCCGAAACGATCGCCCGGCGACTGGCGGAGATCGAGCCGCTACCCACCGACGACGAACGGGCGATCCTGCCCACCCGGCGGCTCGACCAAGCCCGGGCCCTGGCGGACTTCCTGGCGGCGAGGGCCGCCGGGTCGACCCCGGTGCTCGGCGCCGATCAGGTGGTGGCCGACCTCGGCGACGGCTACGCCGCGCTGCGCCCGGCGGTGCACCTACTGGCCGAACCCGTCCCGGACACGCTCAACGTCGAGCTGCCCTTCCCCTGTGTCTGGGTCGCACCGTGGTCGCCCGGCGCCGGCCTGGAACCCTTGCGGCGGTCGCTGGTCGTCACCGCGATCACCGGCGACCAACGGCTGGTCGACGAGCTGCTCGCCGAACCGACCGTCGGCAACGTCTACGTCGGCCCGCACCCGACGTGGTACGCGGCGCCCGGCATCCCGCACGACGGCTTCCTGGCGGACGCGCTGATGCGCAACAAAGGCTTCGTCGCGGACGGCCCCTGACGCGACCGATTCAGGCGCCGGCCGGGCCGTCGCCATCCGGGCGGGGCACCAGGGTGGGCGGGACCAGCTGCCCCGGTTGCGGCCAGTTGCCGAACGCCTCGGCGTAGCTGTGGCTCATCACCTCGAGCACCGTGCCCCAGGGGTCGGTGGCGTAGGCCAGCACCCACGGTCGCCCGGGCACGAATTCGTACGGCGCCGCCAGCAGCGTGCCACCGTGCTCGACGACCCGGTCGACCGTGGCCGCGACATCGGGGTGCGTGATGCACAGATGCCACAAACCGCGGTCGAACCACCCCTCCCGCTCCCGCGGCCGGCCCGGGTCCCGCGTCGGCGGGTCGACGAATTGGAAGAGCTCGATGCCGACGGAGTTGCCGGTGAGCAGATGCGCCTGCCAAGCCCGGCGGAACCGGCTGCCGAACACCGAGGCCGCCTCCGGGTGGCCCGCACCCTCGAGCACCCTGGGGCCCATGATGCAGCGGAACCCGAATACCTCGCCGTACCAGTCGATCGCGGCGTGAATGTCCGGGACCGTCAACCCGACGTGGTTGACGGCCAGTGCCGCCGCGCGCCCGTCGCTCAGCTTCCGAAGCCACCTCTACCGCTCGAGACGGTCGAGGCGCCGCTGGTGCCTGCGTCGAGGTGGCTGGAGGCGAAGGCGACGCCCTTGTCGATCATGGCGCCGTCGTCGGCGTAGGTGTTGTGGGCGGAGA
>NZ_LZJN01000216.1 GCF_001667735.1 Mycobacterium sp. E183 | reverse complement strand
ACAGGCGGTCCGCGTCGCCGTCGAGCGCGTCGATAGCGTCGACGATCTCCTCACGACTGGCCTCCATACCTCAAACTTTAGAAACCCCCACCGACAAAAAAGCCCGCTCTGTGACTAAAGAAACCAAAGTGGCACAAGGGATTACAAAGCAATCGCGCCGAAACGCCCTAGTCGCCGACGACTATGACCGTCTTGCCGGGGCGATGGCCCGGGCGCCGGCCGCTTTCGAACGCCTCGCGGCCCCGCTCGAGCGGGAAGGTCTCCGCGATGTCGACGCGCAACCGTCCACCGTCGACCAACGCGGCGAGCTTCCTCAGCTGGTCGCGGTCCGGCGTGACGATGAAAAAGGTTGCCGTGACGCCGTATTCGTCGGCCCTGCCCGCCGGCGGCGGCGCCGACAGAGTGACCAGCCGACCACCAGGGCGCAGCACGGGAAACGACCGGTCCAACGTCTCACCGCCGACGGTGTCGATCACGACGTCGTAGGCGGCGTCGTCGAATGTCTCGGTGCGGACGTCGATCACCCGGGCGGCGCCATACCCGCGGACGAGTTCGCCGGCGTCGCTGCGCACGGTCGCGGTGACACGCGCGCCGAGCATCACGGCCAGCTGAACGGTCAAGGCGCCCACCCCGCCCGCGCCGCCATGCACCAGCACGTCCTCGCCGGCCCGCACGTTCGCGTGATCGACCAACGCCTGCAGGGCGGTCAGGCCGGCCAGCGGCAGCGCGGCCGCGACGACGTGCGACACCGACGACGGCTTGGCGGCCAGATCGGCCCCGGGCACGCAGACGAATTCGGCCGCGGCGCCGTCGCGGTCGAACGGGACCAGGCCGTACACCTCGTCCCCGGGCGCTAAATCCGCCACGCCCGCGGCCACCTCGCGGACGACGCCAGAGACTTCGTGCGACGGGATCACCGGCGTGCGGCTGAGACCGTCTCGGGTCCAGGTCTCGTCCCAGGTCAACTCGTCGAAGGTGATGGCCGCGGCACGAACGGCCAGCAGAACTTCGCCCGCGGCGGGAACCGGTACGGGCGCCCGCTCGACCACCAACTGCTCCGGGCCGCCCCGGTGGTGGGCCCGCAATGCGGTCATCTCGGTCACGGCAGCCGCCAATCGATGGGGTCGGCGCCCATACCCGTCAGCAGTTCGTTGGCGCGGCTGAACGGACGCGACCCGAAGAACCCCCGAGAGGCGGACAGCGGCGACGGATGCGGGGACTCGATGGCCACGCAATTGCCTTCGGCCAGAATCGGTTTCAGTCTGGACGCGTCGCGGCCCCAGAGGATCGCCACCAATGGCTGCGAACGCGCCGCGAGCGCGCGGATCGCGCACTCGGTCACCGCTTCCCAGCCCTTGCCCCGGTGCGAGGCTGGATTGCTCGGCCGCACGGTGAGCACCCTGTTCAGCAGCATCACCCCGCGCTGGGCCCACGGTGTCAGGTCACCGCACGAGGGCTGCGGATGGCCGAGGTCGGCGGAGTATTCGTCGAAGATGTTGGCCAGGCTGCGCGGCAGCGGACGCACGTCGGGGGCCACCGAAAAGCTCAGTCCCACTGCATGTCCCGGCGTTGGGTACGGGTCTTGCCCGACGATCAGCACCCGGACGTCTTCGAACGGAAAGGTGAAGGCGCGCAGCACGTTCTGGCCGGCCGGCAGGTACTTGCGCCCGGCGGCGATCTCGGCCCGCAGGAACTGGCCCATGGCGGCCACCCGATCCGCCACCGGCTCCAGCGCGGCGGCCCAGCCCCGCTCGACGAGTTCAGTCAACGGCCGCGCCGTCATCGCCGGTCCTTTCGTAGCATCGATGCTCACCGCGCCACCCTAACCGTCATATGACTGCCAGCCCGCATAGCCGGTCCACGCCTGTCCGTCGACGAGCACGTCGGCCTTGCCCTCGAGGACCCGCCCGATGATTCGCCACCCGGCCGGCGCCGGGCCGGCGAAACAGGCCACCAGGGCGTGGTCTTCGCCGCCGCCCAGCACCCACGACCACGGGTCGGCCCCCACCGCGTTGCCGGCCGCGGTCAGCGCGTCGTGGTCCGCGGCCAGCGCAGCGGTCGACAGATCCATCGCCACCTCCGACGCCTCGGCGACGTGCCTGAGGTCGGCGACCAGGCCGTCGGAGACGTCGATCATCGCCTGCGCTCCCCCGGCCGCCGCCGCGACGCCCTGACCGTAGGGCGGCTGGGGCACCAGATGCCGGCGGCGCAGCGAGTCGAAACCTTCAATACCCTTGCCGAACAACGCGAGGCCGGCCGCCGAGCGGCCCAGCTCGCCGGCGACCGCGATCACCGATCCCGCCTTGGCGCCGGACCGCAGCACCGGAGCGCGCCCGTCCAGATCGCCCAGCACCGTCACGGAGACCACCCACTGTGGGCAGCTGACGAGATCGCCGCCGGCGATGCCCGCGCCGATGCGGTGCGCCTCGTCCCACATCCCGCCGACCAGCCCGTCGACGGCGGCGGTCGGTGTGTCGCCGGGGGCGCCGAAGGCGACGACGAAGGCCGTGGACCGCGCGCCCATCGCCTCGATGTCCGCGGCGTTCTGGGCAATGGCTTTGCGGCCGACGTCGTGCGGACTCGACCAGTCCAGCCGAAAGTGCCGGTCTTGCACCAGCATGTCGGTCGACACCGCGGTGCGGCCGTCCCTGGCTTGGATCACCGCCGCGTCGTCGCCCGGCCCGACCACCACCGCGGCCGGCTGCCGGCGACCGCGCACCAATCGGTCGATCACCGCGAACTCACCGAGCTGCTGCAGTGTGGAATTCGATCCGTCGTCGCCCACGCCACCTCCTCCGGCGCGTCCCGCCCTGTCCGGGCCACTATCGGAGCCGCCGACCTGCGGTAAGTTGGGTTACTGCCCGCGCGAGCGGCCCGCGCCAGTTTAGAGCCCTGTCCCGATGCGGACCGCTCGCGGCCCGAGATAGGAGGTGCGCGGGCGGTGACGACCGACCCCGATACCCGCCCCGCCGTCGACGAGGGGCCGCCGCCCGCGCTGATCATCGCCGCGGTCGCCGTGGCCGTCGTCGCGATCGGGGTGATCCTGGTGATCGCGGCCAACCGCCAGGCGCCGCCGCAACCGGTCGCCGTCCCCGCGGCCCCGGCGCCCCAGGCCGACAGCCCCGCATGCCGGGCGCTGGCCGGGGCGCTGCCTCAGCGGCTCGGCGACTATCAACGCGCGCCCGTCGCACAGCCTGCGCCCCAGGGCGCCACCGCGTGGCGGGCCGGACCGGACAGCGAGCCCCTGGTGCTGCGCTGCGGGCTCGACCGCCCAGCCGAGTTCGTGGTGGGCTCTCCGATCCAGGTCGTCGACCGGGTGCAGTGGTTCGAAGTGCATCCCGAACAGCAGTCCGCCGGTGACGCGGGCAGGTCGACCTGGTACACGGTGGATCGGCCGGTGTATGTCGCGCTCACGCTGCCGTCGGGGTCGGGCCCGACGCCGATCCAGCAGCTCTCGGAACTGATCGACCGCACCATCGCGGCGGTGCCCATCAACCCGGCGCCCGCCGGTTAGCGCAAACCCACCCCGCGGGCCAACGCCGTCTCGACCATGGTCGCCAGCAGGGTGGGATAGTCCACGCCGCTGGCCGCCCACATCCTCGGGTACATCGAGATCGTGGTGAACCCGGGCATCGTATTGATTTCGTTGAGCACCGGTCCGTCATCGGTGAGGAAGAAATCGACCCGGGCCAGGCCCTGGCAGTCAATGGCCTTGAATGCCCGGACCGCCAAATCCCTGATGGCATCAGCGATGTCGTCGTCCACCTTAGCCGGCACATCCAATTCGGCTGCATCGTCGAGATATTTCGTGGCGAAGTCGTAGAACGAATCCTCACGTCCCCGCACTCCTGCCACACGGATCTCGCCCACGGTGCTGGCTTCGATTGTGCCGTCGGGCATTTCGAGCACGCCGCACTCCAGCTCGCGGCCGGTGATCGCCGCCTCAACGATCACCTTCGGATCGTGCCGGCGCGCGGCCGCCACGGCGGCCGGCAGGTCGTCCCAGCTGGCCACCCGGGTGACCCCGATCGACGAGCCGCCCCGCGCGGGTTTGACGAAGACCGGCAGACCCAGCCGCTCGCGCTCCTCGGGCTGCAGCGTCGACCGCGACGGGCGCAGAACCGCGTACGCGCCGACCGGCAACCCCTCGGCAGCGAACAGCTTCTTGGTGAACTCCTTGTCCATGCCCGCCGCGCTGGCGAGCACGCCGGCCCCGACATAGGGCACCCCGGCCAGTTCCAGCAGGCCCTGCAGCGTGCCGTCCTCCCCGTACGGGCCGTGCAGCACCGGGAACACCACGTCGACGGACGCCAGGACCTCGCCGGCCCCCGGCGAAAGGGCGACCAGTTGGCCGCCGCGGCGCGGATCGGCCGGCAGGGCCAGTTCGGTGCCCGACTGCGCGGTCACCTCGGGCAGCTCCCGGTTGCTGATGGCCAGCGCGTCCGGGTCGCCGTCGGTGAGCACCCACGATCCCTCCGGGGTGATGCCGATCGCCAGCACTTCGAACCGCTCGGGATCGAGGTTGCGCAGGATGCTGCCCGCGGACACGCACGAGATGGCGTGCTCGTTGCTGCGCCCGCCGAAGACGACGGCGACGCGCACGCGATTCCCGCTGGCACTCACAACCTAAAGAGGCTACCGGTTGCGCGGCGCTCGGGCCGGGCGGCGCCGCTGGCTGCGGTTTCGATGGCGGTCACTCGGGCTTGGTCCGGCGGCCGAGCAACAGTGCCATCGCCTCGTCCACCGACAGGCCCTTGTGGCAGACCCGGTGCACGGCGTCGGTGAGCGGCATCTCGACGTCGTAACTGGACGCGAGCGCCAGCACCGACTCGCACGACGTCACGCCCTCGACGACGTGGCCGCCGCCGGCCTGCATGGCCGACTCCATGGTGCCGCCGCGGCCCAGACGTTCGCCGAAGGACCGATTCCGCGACTGCGGCGACGTGCACGTCGCCACCAGGTCGCCGACCCCGGCCAGGCCGGCCAGCGTGGCGCCCTTGGCGCCGAGCGCTATCCCCAACCGGATGATCTCGGCCAGGCCGCGGGTGATGATCGCCGCCGCGGTGTTCTCCCCGAGCCCGACGCCGGCCGCCATGCCGCACGCGAGCGCGATGACGTTCTTGCACGCCCCGCCGATCTCGGTGCCGACGACATCACTATTGGTGTAGGGGCGGAAGTACCCGGTGTTGAGCATGCGCTGCAGCGCGACGGCGCGACCGGAGTCGCTGCACGCGACGACCGTGGCGGCGGGCTGGCATTCGGCGATCTCGCTGGCCAGGTTCGGCCCCGAAACCACCGCGACCTGAGCCGGGTCCACCCCCGTCACCGACACGATGACCTGACTCATCCGCATCAGGGTGCCCAGCTCGATGCCCTTGGCCAGGCTGACCAGGGTGGCGCCGTCGGGCACCAGCGGTGCCCACCCTTCCAGGTTGGCGCGCATCGTCTGCGCGGGCACGCCCAACAGCACCGTCGTGGCGCCGGCCAGCGCCTCCGCCGCGTCGGTGGTCGCACGGATGCCCGGCGGCAGCGTTGCGCCGGGCAGATAGTCGGGATTGGACCGGGTGGTGTTGATCTGGTCGGCGATGTCGGACCGGCGCGCCCACAGCGTGACGTCGGATTCCGGCTCCCCGGCCTCGACGAGCACCTTGGCCAGCGCCGTGCCCCACGCCCCGGCACCCATCACCGCGACGGCGCCCTGCGAGCCGGTCATCCACCACCCCCGTCTGTCTTCCCAAGCGAGTTGCAGCCGCTACACCCTAGATCAGCGGAGCTCACGCGAGCTAGCGCGTCCGCCGTCGGCGGTCGCTGGCAGGATGAGATCTCATGAGCGGCACACGAGCCGACGAAGCGGGCAAGGACGTCGCCCTGATCGTCGCCGTCAAGCGGTTGGCCGCGGCCAAGACCAGGCTGGCCCCCGTTTTTTCGGCACGCACCAGGGAGGGCGTGGTGCTCGCCATGCTGATCGACACCCTGACCGCGGCGGGACGCGTTGATGCGTTGGGCTCGATCACCGTCGTCACGCCCGACGACGCCGCGGCCGCGGCGGCCACGGAGCTGGGGGCCGAGGTGCTGGCCGACCCGACGCCCGACGGGCACGGCGACCCGCTGAACAACGCCATCGCCACAGCGGAACGGGCCGTGGGCGGATTCTTCCCGAATATCGTTGTGCTGCAAGGCGATTTACCCGCGCTGCAGACACAGGAGCTGGCCGAGGCGATCGCCGCCGCGCGGCAGCACCGCCGCAGCTTCGTCGCCGACCGGCTGGCGACGGGAACCGCCGCCTTGTTCGCGTTCGGCGCCCCACTCGATCCGCAGTTCGGCGCCGATTCGTCGGCGCGGCATCGACGTTCGGGTGCGATCGAACTGACCGGCGCATGGCCGGGGCTGCGTTGCGACGTCGACACTCCCGACGATCTCGCCGCCGCGCGCCGCCTCGGGGTGGGCGCCGCGACCGCGCGCGCCCTCGCCCATCAGTGACATCGGCGCGGACCGGCGAACCTGTCCTCGCGATGAACGTCGTCCCAACGGCGAATGGATGTCCGTCGAGCGCTAGCAGCATCGGCGAGTGATAGGCGATGATCGCAGGGTGACTGAAACCGAAGCTGAGGCACGCCCCGACCAGAACTTGTGGCATCAAGGCGACTCGGCCGTGGCAGCGCCGCCCGCCGCGACGCCGTCCGCCCTCACCGACCTGCCGGAGGACCGCTACCTCAACCGCGAGCTGAGCTGGCTCGACTTCAATGCCCGCGTGCTGGCCCTGGCCGACGACAACTCGTTGCCGTTGTTGGAACGGGCCAAGTTCCTGGCCATCTTCGCGTCCAACCTCGACGAGTTCTACATGGTCCGCGTCGCCGGCCTCAAGCGCCGCGACGAGATGGGTCTGTCGGTTCGGTCCGCCGACGGACTGACCCCGCGCGAGCAACTGACCCTCATCGGTGAGCAGACGCAACGGATCGCGACCCGGCACGCGCGGGTCTTCCTCGATTCGGTGCGACCGGCGCTCGCCGAGGAAGGCATACATATAGTCACGTGGGCCGATTTGGATCAGGGTGAGCGCGACGAACTTTCGACCTATTTCCACGAACAAGTCTTCCCCGTCCTGACCCCCCTCGCGGTCGATCCCGCGCACCCGTTCCCCTTCGTCAGTGGGTTGAGCCTGAACCTGGCGGTCATGGTGCGCCAACCCGAGGAGGGCGGCCAGCATTTCGCGCGGGTGAAGGTGCCCAACAACGTGGATCGCTTCGTCGAACTGCGCGGCCCCGGACATCCGGACGACGGCGAGGGTCCCGCCATAATCCGCTATCTGCCAATGGAAGAGTTGATCGCGGCCTTCCTGCCGGTGTTGTTCCCGGGCATGGAGATCGTCCAGCACCACGCGTTCCGCATCACCCGCAACGCTGACTACGAGGTCGAAGAGGACCGCGACGAAGACCTCCTGCAGGCGCTGGAGCGGGAGTTGGCGCGCAGGCGGTTCGGGTCACCGGTGCGACTCGAGGTCGCCAACGACATGACCGAGAGCATGCTGGAATTGCTGCTGCGCGAACTGGACGTGAACCCCGGCGACGTCATCGAAGTGCCAGGCCTGCTGGACCTGTCGTCGTTGTGGCAGGTCTACAGCATCGACCGGCCGGCGCTCAAAGACCCGGCTTTCGTCCCCGCCACCAGCCCCGCCTTCGTCGACCGCGAGACGCCGAGAAGCATTTTCGCGACGCTGCGCGAAGGCGATGTGCTGCTTCATCATCCGTATGAGTCGTTCTCGACCAGCGTGCAGCGATTCATCGAACAGGCGGCCGCCGACCCGAATGTGCTGGCGATCAAGCAGACGCTGTACCGCACAAGCGGTGATTCGCCGATCGTTCGAGCGCTTATCAACGCCGCCGAGGCAGGCAAGCAAGTGGTGGCGCTCGTGGAGATCAAGGCGCGTTTCGACGAGCAGGCCAACATCCGCTGGGCGCGCGAGCTAGAGCAGGCGGGCGTGCACGTCGTCTACGGATACGTCGGACTCAAAACGCACTGCAAGACCTGCCTCGTGGTCCGCCGCGAGGGTTCGACGATCCGGCGCTACTGCCACATCGGCACCGGCAACTACAACGGAAAGACGGCGCGACTCTACGAGGACGTCGGGCTGCTGACCGCGTCTCCCGAAATCGGGGCCGACCTGACCGACCTCTTCAATTCGCTGACCGGCTACTCGCGCAAGGTCTCCTACCGCAACCTTCTGGTCGCCCCGCACGGCATTCGCACCGGCATCATCGACCGTGTGGAGCGCGAGATCGCCGCGCACCGCGAGCACGGCGGCGGCCGGATCCGGCTCAAGATGAATGCCCTCGTCGACGAACAGGTCATCGACGCGCTGTATCGCGCATCGATGGCGGACGTGCGGGTGGAGGTGGTGGTGCGCGGCATCTGCGCGCTGCGCCCCGGCGCCGAAGAGTTCTCGGAGAACATTGCGGTCCGCTCGATCCTCGGTC
>NZ_LZJN01000215.1 GCF_001667735.1 Mycobacterium sp. E183 | reverse complement strand
TGCTGGTATCGGCCAACGGCCAATCCATCCGGTTCTCGGCGACCGACGAGGCGCTGCGCCCGATGGGCCGCGCCACCTCCGGCGTCCAGGGCATGCGGTTCAACACCGACGATTACCTGTTGTCGCTCAACGTGGTTCGCGAGGGCACGTACCTATTGGTGGCGCGGCCCATCGGGCGCAGCGCCTCGTCGGTCGCCGAGAACCGGATGGATTGGCCGTTGGCCGATACCAGCAGCAGGTCCTCGTCCGACGAGCACAGCACCGCGCCGACGAGCTCGTCGTTGTCGCGCAGGTTGATCGCGACGATTCCACCCGATCGGTTCGAGTCGAAGTCGGTCAGCTTGGTCTTCTTGACCAGGCCGTTGCGCGTGGCCAGCACCAGGTACGGGGCGTCCTCGTAACTTCGGATCTGGATGACCTGGGCGATGCGCTCCTCGGGCTGGAAGGCCAGCAGGTTCGCCACGTGCTGACCGCGCGCCGTCCTGGACGCCTCGGGCAGTTCGTACGCCTTGGCGCGATAGACCCGGCCCTGCGTGGTGAAAAACAGGATCCAGTCGTGCGTCGAGCTGACGAAGAAGTGCTTGACGATGTCGTCCTGCTTGAGACCGGCGCCCTGCACGCCCTTGCCGCCGCGCTTCTGGCTGCGGTAGAGGTCGGACTTGGTTCGCTTGGCATAACCGGTCTCGGTGATGGTGACGACGACCTCTTCGCGGGCGATCAGGTCCTCATCGTTGACGTCACCGTCGGCCGCGATGATCCGGGTCCGCCGATCGTCGCCGTGCTTGTCGACGATCTCGGCGAGCTCGTCGTGAACGATCCCGCGCTGCCGTTCCGGCTTGGCCAGGATGTCTTCCAGGTCGGCGATCTCGGCCTCGATCTTGGCCAGGTCGTCGATGATGCGCTGGCGCTCCAGAGCGGCCAGGCGACGCAACTGCATGTCGAGGATGGCCTGGGCCTGGATCTCATCGATGTCGAGCAGCTCGATAAGTCCGGCCCGGGCGATGTCGACGGTTTCCGACGCCCGTATCAGCGCGATGACCTCGTCCAGCGCGTCGAGCGCCTTGACCAGACCGCGCAGGATGTGGGCGCGTTCGTTGGCCTTGCGCAGCCGGTAGGTGGTGCGCCGGACGATGACGTCGAGTTGGTGCGCGACGTAGTAGCGGATCATCTGGTCGAGCCGCAACGTGCGCGGCACCCCGTCGACGATCGACAACATGTTGGCGCCGAAGCTGGTTTGCAGCTGGGTGTGCTTGTAGAGGTTGTTCAGCACCACCTTGGCCACCGCGTCGCGCTTAATCTCGACGACGATGCGCAGGCCGACCCGATCGCTGGACTGGTCCTCGATGTTGGCGATTCCGGTAAGCCTGCCGTCGCGGACCTGCTCTGCGATCGACGTGATGAAGTTGTCGTGGTTGACCTGATAGGGCAACTCGGTGATGACGATCGAGGTGCGGCCCCGCGAATCTTCTTCTATCTCAACGACTCCGCGCATCCGGATCGATCCCCGACCGGTGGTGTAGGCATCGTGGATGCCCTGCGACCCGACGATCAGACCGTGGGTGGGGAAGTCCGGGCCCTTGACCCGCTCGCAGACTGCGGCCAGGGTGGCTTCTTCGTCGGCCTCGTGGTTGTCCAGGCACCAGTAGACGGCCTCGGCCAGCTCGCGCAAGTTGTGTGGCGGGATGTTGGTCGCCATCCCGACCGCGATGCCGCCGGAGCCGTTGGCCAGCAGGTTGGGGAACCGGCTGGGCAGCACGGTCGGCTCCTGCACCCGGCCGTCGTAGTTCGGGATGAAATCGACTGTCTCCTCGTCGATTTCACGCAGCATCTCCATGGCAAGCGGGGTTAGCCGCGCCTCGGTGTAGCGCATCGCGGCTGGTGGATCGTTGCCCGGAGAGCCGAAGTTACCCTGACCGTCGACCAGTGGGTACCGCAGCGACCACGGCTGCGCCATCCGCACCAGGGTGTCGTAGATCGACGCGTCGCCGTGGGGGTGGTAGTTGCCCATCGTCTCGGCGACCGAGCGCGCCGACTTGGCGTGACTGCGGTCCGGGCGGAAGCCCGAGTCGTACATCGCATAAAGCACGCGGCGGTGTACCGGCTTGAGCCCGTCACGCACCTCTGGCAGCGCGCGCCCGACGATCACGCTCATCGCGTAATCGATGTAGCTGCGCTGCATCTCCTGCTGAATGTCGACCGGTTCGATGCGGTCGCCGGCCTCGTCGCCGGGTGGCAGCGTGGTGTCAGTCATCTATTCCCCTTTGTGGGTTGGCGTGCCTGACGAGTACGTCAGACATCCAGGAAGCGAACGTCTTTGGCGTTGCGGGTGATGAAGCTGCGGCGCGCGTCGACGTCCTCGCCCATCAGGATCGAGAACAACTCGTCGGCGGCCGCGGCGTCGTCCAGGGTGACCTGGCGCAGCACCCGGACCGACGGGTCCATCGTGGTCTCCCACAATTCTTTCGCGTCCATCTCACCCAGGCCCTTGTAGCGCTGGATGCCGTCCTCTTTGTTGATCTTCTTGCCGGCTTTGAGCCCGGCCTCGAGCAGGCCGTCGCGTTCGCGATCGGAGTAGGCGAACTCCGGGTCGGTCCGCTGCCACTTCAGCTTGTACAGCGGCGGCTGCGCGAGGAAGACGTGCCCGTTTTCGATCAGCGGCCGCATGAAGCGGAACAGCAACGTCAGCAGCAGGGTCGAGATGTGCTGGCCGTCGACGTCCGCGTCGGCCATCAACACGATCTTGTGGTAGCGCAACTTGCTGATGTCGAATTCGTCGTGGATGCCGGTGCCGAGCGCGGTGATGATCGCCTGGACCTCCGTGTTCTTCAGCACCCGGTCGATGCGCGCCTTTTCGACGTTGATGATCTTGCCTCGCAACGGCAGGATCGCCTGGAACATCGAGTCGCGGCCACTCTTCGCCGAGCCGCCCGCCGAATCGCCCTCCACCACATATAGTTCGGATTTCCGCGGGTCGGTAGAGCGGCAGTCCGCGAGCTTCCCGGGTAGCCCCCCGAGGTCGGTGGCGCTCTTGCGGCGCACCAGCTCGCGCGCCTTGCGGGCCGCGATCCGCGCTTGTGCCGACGAAACCGCCTTGTTCACAACGGTTTTCGCCTCAGAGGGGTTGGCCTCGAACCAGTGCGTCAACTGTTCGTTGCACACCCTCTGCACGAACGATTTGACCTCGGTGTTACCCAGTTTGGTCTTGGTCTGGCCCTCGAACTGGGGCTCAGCGACCTTGACCGAGATGACCGCCGCCAGGCCTTCCCGGATGTCGTCGCCGGTGAGGTTGGCGTCCTTCTCCTTGAGCAACTTCTTGTCTTTGGCGTACTTGTTCACCACCGAGGTCAGGGCGCTGCGGAAGCCCTCTTCATGGGTGCCGCCCTCATGGGTGTTGATGGTGTTGGCGAAGGTGTGGACCGACTCCGAGTAGCCGCCGTTCCATTGCATGGCGATTTCGACCTCGTGACCGGTGCCTTTTCCGTCGAAGTCGATGACGCTCTGCTGGATCGGGCTCTTGGTGCGATTGATGTGCTTGACGAAGTCGACCAGGCCGCCGGGGTAGTGGAACGTGCGGTGCTTGACCTTGTGCGGCGCAGCGTTTTCCGCCGCCTTCTCCTCCGCGGACTTGGGCGCTTCGGCGGTGTCGCTGACCACTTCGTCGACGACCTCGTCCTGCTCGACTCGTTCGTCGGTGAGGTTGATCGTGAGGCCCTTGTTCAGAAACGCCATCTCCTGCAGGCGGCGTGCGACGGTCTCGAAGTCGTACTCCAGCGTTTCGAAGATCTCAGGGTCGGCCCAGAACCTGATCGTGGTTCCGGTCTTCTTGGTTGACTCACCCTGCTTGAGGGTGCCGGGCACGGCACGGTCGTAATACTGGAACCATTCGTGGCCGTCGCGTTTGATGTTGACTTCCAGCCGGGTGGACAGCGCGTTGACCACCGACACGCCGACGCCGTGCAACCCACCACTAACCGTGTAGCCGCTGTTTTCGCCACCGAACTTGCCGCCGGCGTGCAGCTGCGTCATCACCACGTCGACGGTTGGGGCGCCGGTCGCGTGCATGGCCACCGGGATGCCGCGCCCGTCGTCGGCCACCTCCACGCTGCCGTCGTCGAGGAGCCGCACATCGACCCGGGTGGCGTAACCGGCCATCGCCTCGTCCACCGAGTTGTCGACTACCTCCCAAATGAGGTGGTGCAGACCGCGCTCACCGGTGGACCCGATGTACATGCCGGGGCGTTTGCGGACGGCCTCCAGGCCCTCGAGCACGGTGATCGCTGACG
Source organism: Mycobacterium sp. E183 (assembly GCF_001667735.1). Classification (GTDB taxonomy): domain Bacteria; phylum Actinomycetota; class Actinomycetes; order Mycobacteriales; family Mycobacteriaceae; genus Mycobacterium. The sequence goes on along the minus strand of NZ_LZJN01000215.1, from coordinate 18,665 downwards.
CGCCGTATTCGTCTTGCGCCTTCTTCTTCTGGGCAGCCACGGTCGGAATGCTCTCCTTGGGGTTTCATGCGGGCGGTTCCAGTCACCGCATCAGCCGCATGCAGCCAGTCTACCGTGATGAGCCGCCCGCACCGATTCTCTGGGCGCGTTTCCACCTAGCTAACTGCGCCGTGCGGGCGATTTCTCTGTTGACGCCGCGTCCCGACGTGCGTCAACCCGCTTCACGTCGTCCTGGCGGCTTTCAGCGGCCTGTTGATGAAACCGTGTCTGGGGATGGTTCGTCGCCGGTCGCGCCGTTAACCGTAGGTGTCGCGCGGGCCCCTTCCGGCGATGTGGCGCGGCCCCTTGCGCCACGACGGCGCCACGGGCCCGGTGATTTTCAACTGCGTGACCACACCGTTGCCCACGGCCGCGGCGATCTTGGCCAACAGTTGCGACTGAATCATCCGCAATTGCGTGGCCCACGCGGTCGATTCGGCGGCCACGCTGAGGACCCCGTCGCTCAACGCCGTCGGCGTCGCGTGGTCGGCGATCTGCTGACCGACCACGGACGCCCAGTTTCCGAGCACGGTTCCTTCGGCCACCTGCGCCGACCACCCGCGCTTCTTGGCCAAGTCCCGGGCGAGACGGCCGAGGGGCTGGGGATCGCGGGCGTCCGGGCCGGGCCCCGACCAGCTTCGGCGATGCCCCGCGACGCGGCGGCTCGGCGCCGGGGTCGCGCGGCCGCGTCCGGCATCCTTGCCTTGCGCGCGGGCCGCGGCGCGGGCTTCCTCGAGCGTGCGCCGAACCAAGTCGATGCCGCGCAGCAGGCCCGGGTCGGCCGGCGTCGATTCTTGTTCGTCGCCGCTGCCCGTCATGACCTCACCACCGAGACCCGGCCGAGGTCGTCGTCGCGCAAATCAATCGGTATCTGCCTGGCGGCCCAGTCCGCCGGAATGTCCTCGACCACCGCGGCGGTGACCAACACCTGCTCCGCGGATTCCGCCACCGTCGCCAACGCCCTACGGCGGGCCGCATCGAGTTCGGCGAATACGTCATCGAGTAAGAGCACCGGTTCGCTGCCGTCGGCGCGCAACAACTCGTAGGAGGCCAGCCGCAGCGCCACCGCGAAGGACCATGATTCCCCATGGCTGGCAAAGCCTTTGGCGGGTTGGTCACCGAGCCAGAGGTCGAGATCGTCGCGATGGGGGCCCACCAGAGACATGCCCCGCTCCAATTCCGCGGCACGGCGCTCGGCCAGCGCCGCCAACAAGGCGGTTTCCAGGAAATCGCGATCGGTTCCCGCCGCTTCCGCTGTGGCGTGCGGCCCGAGGCTGGTTCGGTAGGCGATCGAGGCAGGCCGCGAGGCCGGCGCGAGCAGTTGGTAGGCCTTCTCCACTTCGGGTGCCAACTCGTTCACCAGGTCGATCCGTGCGGCCATCAACTCGGCGCCGTGTTCCGCCAACCGGCTGTCCCACACGTCGAGGGTGTCCAGGGCGCTGCGGTCAGCCCGGTGCCGGATTCCGGCCGCGGATTTCAACAGCGCCGTACGCTGGCGCAGCACCTTCTCGTAGTCCGACCGCACCGCGGCGACCGCCGGCCGCCGCAACGTCGCCAAATCGTCGAGGTAGCGTCGCCGCTCCGACGGATCCCCCCGGACCAGGGCGAGGTCTTCGGGAGCAAAAAGCACGGCGCGCAAGACGCCGATCACCTCCCGCGTGCTGCGCACGGGCGAACGATTGAGCCGCGCCTTATTAGCCCGCCCCGCCGCGATCTCCAGGTCGATCGCGCATTCTCGGCCCTCGTTGACGACGATCGTCGACACCACAGCCCGTTCGGCGCCCGCCCTGATCAGGGGGGTATCGGTGCCAACCCGATGCGACCCCAACGTGGTCGAAAACCACAGCGCCTCAATGAGATTCGTCTTGCCGAACCCGTTGGAACCGACAAACACCGTCCGGCCCGGCTCCAATTCGAGGTCGGCGTGCGCCCAGGACCGGAAATCGCGCAGTCCCAAATGCCGGACGTACACCTATCCGGGCAACCGAACTGGCATCAGCAGGTAGACGTAATCCGTCGGTAATGCCGCGAAGGGTCCACTGCCGGTGGGTGAACTGTCGTCACCCGACGCCGGACGCAGCAGCGCCGGCTTCCCGGGGGTGGTGAAACCGAATGACACCCGTTCGGAATGGACCGCGGCCAGCCCGTCGGTGAGGTAGGTCGGGTTGAACGCGATCGTCAACGGCTCGCCCACGAAGTCGACGGCGAGGTCCTCTTCGGCGCGGCCCACGTCGTCGGCGCCCGCGGACAACCGCAGCGAGCCTTCGGAGAATTCCATCCGCACCTGGGCACCCCGGTCCGCGACCAACGCCACCAGCTTGATCGCCTCGGTCAGTTCGGCGACGTTGATGGTCGCCACCGCCGTGTGCTCGGCGGGCAACAGTTGACGGAACTTCGGGAACTCCGCATCCAACAGCCGCGTCGTGCTCCGCTTGCCGTTGCCGCTGATGCCGAGCAACCCGTCCTTGCCAACGCCGCTGCCGGCCCCCAAGGACAACCGAACCTCGGAACCGTCGGCACCCGCCCGGGCGGCCTCGGCCAAAGTCTTCGCCGGCACCAGCACCGCGGCTTCGATGTCGGGCGACGACGCCGACCAAGTCAGCTCGCGCACCGCCAGCCGGAACCTGTCGGTGGCGGCCAAAACCACCGTGTTGCCCGAGATCTCGACCCGGATTCCGGTCAACATCGGCAACGTGTCATCACGGCCGGCCGCGATGGCCACCTGGCTGATGGCCTCCGCGAAGAGATCCGCGGCCAATGCGCCGGTCTCTTCCGGCAAGCCCGGCAGCGTCGGGTAATCCTCGACCGCCATCGTCGGCAGCGAGAATCGGGCACTTCCGCAGTTCAACGCGACGCGGTTGCCGTCGACGTAGAAGTCGACCGGCTTGTTCGGCAGCGCGCGGGTGATGTCCGATAACAACCTTCCGGAAACCAAAACACTTCCGGGAGAAGCTATTTCGGCTGCCACCTGCGCTTCGGCGGAAACTTCGTAGTCGAATCCGGAGATCGTCAGGCCCGCATCGGTCCCGGATAACAACACTCCAGAGAGCACCGGCACCGCCGGCCGGGTCGGCAGGTTCTTCGCCACCCACGACACCGCGTCGGCGAAGGACTCCCGCACCAAACGAAACTTCAAGTCGCTGAGGCCAGCTCTTGTCGTCGCCGCGTCCATAGCGTCCCTTCACCTACCGAGAGTTTTAAAGTCCAGTGGCTAGCCGTCTCCGCTAGCACGGGGCTCCGCGACGAACGCCACTGACACGTCGTGCCAACGACGACCGCAACGGCAGTCGAAGAACAACCGTAGATCGTCCGAGGCCATCTTGAAAGCTAATCGGGAACCCTGACAAGCGTGGTTACCGGCGCATCCGTGCGGGGTGTTCGACCAAGCGTCCCCAACGCTGTATTTCAAAGAAGAAACTACGAAGAGATCTCAGTACTAGTAATAAGGCCTGTGCATCCTGGGGACAGCCGGGGTTCGACGCAGCTAGGACGGGCATGGGGCTGTGGATGACGGGGTGCATAACTGTGAGTCCGGTGTTGGGCCATTGGGGAGCGAGGGCGGTTGTGCACGCGGCGTCCCGTAGTACACGGGTGTTTGGTTGGTTGTGCACAGTCCTGCGCACAAGGCCCGGGTGTGGCGGGTGTGACAGGCGGGTGGGAAGTTTTTTGGAAAAAATGTGCCGGCGGGCGGTCGGGGCGGCCCGGAGTCAGCGCTTGGAGCGCTGGCGGATACGGGTGGTGAGCTCTTTGACGTGATCGAAGACCTCACGACGCTCGGCCATTTCGGACAGGATCTTGCGCTGCGCGTACATCACCGTGGTGTGATCGCGCCCGAATGCCTGTCCGATCTTGGGCAGCGACAGGTCGGTGAGCTCGCGGCAGAGATACATCGCGATCTGGCGTGACTGCGCCAGGGCGCGCGTCTTGCCGGGCCCGCGGAGTTCTTCCACTGTGGTGTCGAAGTACTCAGCGGTGGCAGCCATGATTGTTGCCGCGCTGATCTGCATCGTGCTGGCGTCGGCGATGAGGTCACGCAGCACGATTTCGGCCAGCGCCTTATCGATCGGAGTCTTGTTCAACGAGGCGAACGCGGTGACCCGAATTAGGGCGCCCTCGAGTTCGCGGATGTTGCGTTCGATGCTGCTGGCAATGAGTTCGAGGACGTCGTCGGGAACCGCAAGTCGCTCCATTTGTGCTTTCTTGCGCAAGATGGCGATGCGGGTCTCGAGTTCGGGTGGCTGGACGTCGGTGATCAGGCCCCACTCGAACCGCGTCCGGAGGCGGTCTTCGAGGGTGGCGAGCTGCTTGGGCGGCCGGTCGGAGGAGATGACGATCTGCTTGTTGGCGTTGTGCAGCGTGTTGAAGGTATGGAAGAACTCCTCCTGAATACCTTCCTTGCCCTCGATGAACTGGATGTCATCGACGAGCAGCACGTCGACGTCGCGGTAGCTGCGCTTGAAGGCGACCTTGCGGTCGTCGCGAAGCGAGTTGATGAAGTCGTTGGTGAACTCCTCGGTGGATACGTATTTCACTCGCATCCCCGGGAAGAGTCGCTGCGCGTAGTTGCCCGCGGCATGCAACAGGTGGGTCTTGCCCAGGCCGGACTCACCCCAGATGAACAACGGGTTGTAGGCGCGCGCCGGCGCTTCGGCGATCGCCAGGGCCGCCGCATGCGCGAAGCGATTCGAAGCTCCGATGACGAACGTGTCGAACGTGTAGCGCCGGTTCAGGCTCGTCCCGCCGGCGACGGCCGGATCTGTGGGGTGCGGCCGCTCGGTGAAATAGTTCGGCCAACTCTGCTGTGCACTGTCGCTGACTTCGCCGTTTTCGTCGGGCTCATCGATTTCGATGGGGTCGTCGTCCGGCAGCGGTGCTTCGGATTGAGCGAACGGTTCGGCGTGCGGGATCAGGGAGTCGTCGATGTCGTCGTCGGGCGGTGCGATGCGGACCCCGAGCTGGATCTGTTGCCCGAGGCGACGGCTGAGGGCGTCGGTGATCGGGGCGCGGAGATGACGTTCGATTTCGTTCTGTACGAAACTGCTCGGCACCGATAAGAGGGCGAACCCCTCGACGATGGTCAGCGGCTGAACCAGATTCAGCCACGCCCGCTGTTGGGGAGTGAGGGGAGTGATGAGCGTTGTGCGGTTGGCGGCCACGCCGTCCGGGGTGGATTCCCCGTTGAGCTCCGAAACGACCGCGTTCCAGACGGTCGTGAAACCTGAACCGGGGTCATCGGTCAACGACGCATCCCCCTGGTTCTCGAGCATCCCGGGTCCAAGTACAACCGCGCTGGTGGACAAAGCAACTGTCCACATAGTTATACACAGGTGTGGACAGGATGAGCGTATGCGAGCCACAACCTACCGGCGACGGCTCGCGATCTCCGTGCTGGAAGAAAACCTTTATCAAGGCCGTCTAGGCAGCTAGTCGATCCACCATCCTCGCTTCGTTGTCGAGCGCCGTTGCAGTCTAAAACGACACTGGCAGAAGCTAACAGTTTTCCGTGCGGCTGCCAACCGTTCTGCTGCATTCCAATCGAGTTGTTTAGGGTTCGTTGGGCCTAGTTCGGCTCGTCGCCGGTTCGGACCGGGGTGCGGTCCTGCCGCCGGGGTGGCGTTTTTCGGCGGGGACCGCGCGGGTTCGTTGGGGCAGGCCAGGTTTGACCAGGCGAAGCCTGGTCAGTACCCTCAAACAGTCGCCCGAAAGTCGGCGATGCGGCTGCGACCCAGGTCTGCCTGGGGACCGCGCCGGCCAGCAGCAAGATTACCTCCGACCGACCCGCAGACGAACCTTGAGCGAGACAGTCTGGCCGGCCGGATGGAAATGCGAGACACAACGAGGAGAACGTCGTGGCCAAGGGCAAGCGGACCTTCCAGCCGAACAACCGGCGCCGAGCCCGCGTGCATGGCTTCCGGTTGCGCATGCGCACCCGCGCCGGACGCTCGATTGTGTCGAGTCGGCGCCGTAAGGGGCGCCGCGCGCTATCTGCCTGATCGCAACGTCGGGTCTTTCGGCGGTGCTTCCGGCACGCAACCGCATGCGGCGGTCAACGGAGTTTGACGCGACGGTGAAGCACGGGATTCGTGCGGCGCAGCCCGACGTTGTCGTCCATCTCCGCCGGACAGACGGTGACGCGCCAACGGCCCCGCACGTCGGATTGATCGTCGGCAAGTCCGTCGGTTCGGCGGTCGACCGCCATCGGGTGTCGCGCCGGCTGCGGCATGTCGCGCGATCCGTTCTGGGTGAGCTCCGGGAATCCGACCAGGTGGTCATCCGGGCGTTGCCCGGCAGTCGGACGGCATCGTCGGCGCGGTTGGCGGAAGAGTTGCGTCGCGGATTACGCCGGGCGCTCGAAGCCGCGGGACGGGACCGGTGACGGCGCCTGCGTCGGCGCGGGCCGTCATCCGCACGGCGGGGACCGCGGCCGCCCGAGGTCTGATCTCGCTGATCCAGCTGTATCGGCACATGGTTTCGCCCTTGCGGCCGGCGACGTGTCGCTTCGTTCCGACGTGCAGCCAGTATGCGGTCGACGCGTTGACCGAATACGGCTTGATGCGGGGGAGTTGGTTGGCCGCGATCAGGCTCGCCAAGTGCGGGCCATGGCATCGGGGCGGATGGGATCCGATCCCGGAACGCCCGGAATGCGCGCACTTCGAAGACGTCAGCGCCGTGGCGGCATTCGCGCCGGCGCGAGGGGAGAGTGGAACCTTTGTTTGATTTCTTTAGCCTCGACTTCGTCTACTACCCGGTGTCGTGGATCATGTGGGTTTGGTACAAGCTCTTCGCAGCGATGCTGGGGCCGTCGAGCTTCTTCGCGTGGGCCCTGTCGGTGATGTTCCTGGTTTTCACCCTCCGCGCGTTGCTCTACAAGCCGTTCGTGCGGCAGATCCGCACCACGCGGCAGATGCAGGAACTGCAGCCGCAAATCAAGGCGCTGCAGAAGAAGTACGGCAAGGACCGCCAGCGGATGGCGCTGGAGATGCAGAAGCTGCAACGCGAGCACGGGTTCAACCCCATCCTCGGTTGTCTGCCGATGCTTGCCCAGATCCCGGTGTTCATCGGGCTCTACCACGTGCTGAGGTCGTTCAACCGAACGACCGGGGGCTTCGGCCAGCCGCACCTGTCGGTGGCCCAGAACCGGCTCACCGGAAACTACGTGTTCACGCCCACGGACGTCGGGCACTTTTTGGACGCGAACCTGTTCGGCGCCCCGATCGGCGCGTTCATGACGCAGCGGACCGGGTTGGACGCGTTCACCCACTTCAGCCGGCCGGCCGTCATCGCGGTCGGTGCGCCGGTGATGATCCTGGCCGGCATCGCGACGTACTTCAACAGCCGGGCATCGGTGGCGCGGCAAAGTCCTGAGGCCGCGGCCAATCCGCAGACCGCGATGATGAACAAGCTTGCGCTGTACGTGTTCCCGCTCGGCGTCGTCGTCGGTGGCCCGTTCCTGCCGCTCGCGATCATCTTGTACTGGTTCGCGAACAACATTTGGACATTCGGTCAGCAGCACTACGTGTTCGGCATGATCGAGAAAGAGGACGAGGCCAAGAAGCAAGAAGCGCTGGAACGTCGAGCGGCCAATGCTCCGGCACCGGGGGCCAAACCCAAGCGAAGCCCCAAGGCCGGACAGCCGGCGGGCAACGGATCACCGGCCGCCGGGGAGGGGGAGGCGGACTCCGATGGCTCTGACGGCTCCGATGGCGACGGCGCGGCGGTGAAGCCACCGGCGGATAAGCCGAATCCCAGTGGACAGAACGGCGGCGCGGCGAACCGCACCCCGCGGCCGGGCGCGCGGCCCAAGAAACGCAAACGCTGACAAGGGAGACAGAGCCACGCCGGGCCGCCTCGGGCGGGTGACCCCGATTGGCAGGAACCCATGGATGAGGGAGAGAAAGACATGACGGACGCAGACACCACCACCCAACCCGACGTCGACGCCGAGCTCGAGGAGCGGTCCGAAAACGGGGCCGAGGCGGGTGCGGACGAACCCGACGACCTGGAGGAGCGGCTGGTCGCCGAGGGGGAGATCGCCGGCGACTACTTGGAGGAGTTGCTGGACCTGCTGGACTTCGACGGAGACATCGACCTGGACGTCGAGGGCAACCGGGCGGTGGTGAGCATCGACGGCAGCGACGACTTGAACAAGTTGGTGGGCCGCGGCGGCGAGGTGCTCGACGCGCTGCAAGAGCTCACCCGATTGGCCGTGCACCAGAAGACCGGTGTCCGGAGCCGGCTGATGCTCGACATCGCCAGTTGGCGTCGGCGGCGTCGCGAGGAGTTGGCCGCGCTGGGCGACAAGGTGGCGCGGCGGGTGCTGGAATCCGGTGAACGCGAGGAGCTGTCCCCGATGACGCCGTTCGAACGCAAGATCGTTCACGACGCCGTCGCGGCGGTGCCCGGCGTGCACAGCGAGAGCGAGGGCGTGGAGCCCGCGCGACGGGTCGTCGTTCTTCACGACTAGCGAGTTACAGCGGTGTAGTTCCGGCGCCGAGGCACCCATTGCGTCAGGCAAAGCAGAGGATGTTTCACGTGAAACATGTCGGCCCCGTCGAACCCTCGGCGGACCCGTCCGACCCACCGCAGCCCGGCGCCGCGCCCGAGGCGGCGGAGGCGATCTTCGGCCCGCGGCTTGATCTCGCCCAGCGGTACGCGCAACTGCTGGCCGGTCCGGGAGTGGAACGAGGACTGCTCGGACCGCGCGAAGTGGACCGCGTCTGGGACCGCCATCTGCTCAACAGCGCCGCCGCCGCCGAGCTGCTGGAGGAGGGGGAGCGGGTCGTCGACATCGGCAGCGGCGCAGGGCTACCCGGGATCCCGCTCGCGCTCGCGCGGCCGGACGTCGAGATGGTGCTCCTGGAACCGCAGCTGCGCCGAAGTGAATTTCTCGCGGAGGTCGTCGACCAACTAGGGTTGGCCGTCGAAGTGGTCCGCGGCCGTGCCGAGGAACTGTGGGTGCGCCATCAGTTCGGGGAAAGGGATGCGGCGGTGTCACGAGCGGTTGCGTCGTTGGACAAGTTGGCGAAGTGGAGCATGCCGTTGCTACGGCCCGGGGGCCGGATGCTCGCGATCAAGGGCGAGCGCGGCCGCGAGGAAGTTGAACAGTACCGGCGTGTGATGGCAGCATCGGGCGCCGTTGATGCCAGGGTGGTGACATGTGGCGCGACCTATTTGCGTCCCCCCGCAACCGTAGTTATAGCGCGACGCGCAGAGCGGCCGCGACGACAGCCGGCACGGATGGGGAAGGCGGGGAAGCGATGAGCACTCCGGGAGAATCGCCGACCGCCTCGGGCCCGTCCCCGAACGCCACGCCCGTCCAGACGCCCGCCGGGCCGGATGTCCCCGCGCCCCTCGTCCCAGGTGCCATCGAGGACTCGGCGGCCAATGTTTCACGTGAAACAGTGGCCGAGTTCGACACCCCGATCGGGGCGGCCGCGGAGCGCGCGATGCGCGTTCTGCACACCACCTACCCGCCGCTGCGCCGGCCGCGCCACCGCCGCATCCTCACCGTGGCCAATCAAAAGGGCGGAGTCGGTAAGACCACCTCCGCCGTCAACCTCGCCGCCGCGCTCGCCCTGCAGGGGCTCAAGACCTTGGTCATCGACCTCGACCCGCAGGGCAACGCCAGCACGGCGCTCGGCATCACCGACAGGCAATCCGGTACGCCCTCGTCGTATGAGGTGCTCATCGGCGAGGTTTCCGTCAAGGACGCCCTGCGGCGCAGCCCCCACAATGACCGCCTGTTCTGCGTACCGGCCACCATCGACTTGGCCGGTGCCGAGATCGAACTGGTCAGCATGGTGGCGCGCGAGAACCGGTTGCGGACGGCCCTGGCCGACCTGGACGATCTCGACTTCGACTACGTCTTCGTCGACTGCCCGCCGTCGCTGGGGCTGCTCACCATCAACGCGCTCGTCGCCGCGCCCGAGGTGATGATTCCGATCCAGTGCGAGTACTACGCCCTGGAGGGCGTGTCCCAGCTGATGCGCAACATCGAGATGGTCAAGGCACACCTCAACCCGCAGCTCAACGTCAGCACCGTGGTGCTCACGATGTACGACGGCCGGACCAAGCTGGCCGACCAGGTCGCCGAAGAGGTGCGCCGTTACTTCGGTGCCAAGGTGCTGCGCACGGTGATCCCGCGCAGCGTCAAAGTCTCGGAGGCGCCGGGCTACAGCATGACCATCATCGACTACGACCCCGGATCGCGCGGGGCGATGAGCTACCTCGACGCGAGCCGCGAGCTCGCCGAACGTGATTGACCACCAGCCGTGAAGGGACGACCATGACGCAGCCGTTACGCAAGAAGGGCGGCCTCGGCCGGGGCCTCGCTTCGCTGATCCCGACGGGCCCCGCCGAGGGCGACTCGGGTCCCGCGACCCTGGGCCCGCGGATGGGGGATGCGGCGGCCGACGTGTTGATCGGGGGACCGGGACCCGACCTGGCCCCGGCGGGCGCGGTGTATCGCGAGATCGCGCCGTCGGACATCGAGCCCAACCCACGCCAGCCGCGGCAGGTGTTCGACGACGAGGCGCTCTCCGAACTGGTGCACTCCATCCGCGAGTTCGGATTGCTGCAGCCGATCGTCGTGCGTGCCGTTCCCGGCGCCAAGACGGGACCCCGCTATCAGATCGTGATGGGGGAGCGGCGCTGGCGGGCGGCCCAAGAAGCGGGGCTCGCCACCATCCCCACCATCGTGCGCGAAACGGGCGACGACAATCTGCTCCGCGACGCACTACTCGAGAACATCCACCGGGTGCAGTTGAACCCCTTGGAAGAGGCGGCGGCATACCAACAGCTGCTCGACGAATTCGGCGTCACCCACGACGAACTCGCCTCCCGAATCGGCCGCTCGCGACCGCTGATCACCAACATGATCCGGTTGCTCAAGCTGCCGATCCCGGTGCAGCGGCGGGTGGCGGCGGGCGTGCTGTCGGCCGGCCATGCCCGCGCCCTCTTGTCGCTGGAAGCCGGGCCCGAGGCGCAAGAGGAACTGGCCAGCCGGATCGTCGCGGAGGGACTGTCAGTGCGGGCGACCGAGGAGGCGGTGACGCTGGCGAATCGGGCCGGCGCGACCACCCCCGCACCCCAGCGTCGCAAGCCGATCCAGATGCCCGGCCTCCAGGAGGTGGCCGAGCGGTTGTCGAACGCCTTCGACACGCGGGTGACGGTCAGCCTGGGCAAGCGCAAGGGCAAGATCGTCGTGGAGTTCGGGTCCGTCGACGATTTGCAGCGAATTATCGACATGATGACCGCCGCGAAAGCATGACCCCGCCATACCCTGTAATTACGTCACTGTGACACCGGAGCGGTCACGGACCGGCAACGACCGGGGCTCGGCGTCGCGGCATTACGAAAGCGCATGCGTTTCAAGGATTTTCGGTAACGAAACGGGTGAGACGCTAACGCGCCGACCGTGCCTGGGCCGTGACCGGCCCCTCGCGGCCAAAGCTGGCCCGATTGCGACATCCTCTCCTATCCTGGAGGGGTTGCCGGTGCAATTGGCTGCAGTACCGCACAGGAGCCAGGAGGCTAGTGTCCGCTCGAATCACACCGTTGCGCCTCGAGGCGTTCGAGCAGCTTCCCAAGCATGCGCGCCGTTGCGTGTACTGGGAGGTCGACCCGGCGACCCTCGGTAACCAGGACCACCTCGCCGACCCCGAGTTCGAGAAGGAAGCGTGGCTGTCGATGGTCATGCTGGAGTGGGGCTCGTGCGGTCAGGTCGCGACCGCGGTCACCGACGACAGAAGCCACAGCGAACCGCCGTGCCTGGGCTATGTCTTCTACGCGCCGCCGCGGGCGGTGCCGCGCGCCCAGCGATTCCCCACCGCTCCCGTGTCCGCGGACGCGGTCCTGCTGACGTCGATGGGTATCGAGCCGGGGCAAGCCACCGACGACCTGCCGCATGGTCTCCTCGCCCGGGTGATCGATGAACTGGTCCGGCGCGGGGTGCGGGCCCTGGAAGCCTTCGGACGCACCCCGGCGGCCTCGGAGTTGCAGGATCCGCAGGCGGCAAGCCCGGACGTGCGGCCGGTGCTGGAGGCCGTTGGTGATTGCTCGGTGGACAATTGCGTGCTGGACGCCGAATTCTTGCAGGCCGCGGGTTTCGTTGTGGTCGCGCCGCATCCGTACTTTCCGCGGCTGCGACTCGAGTTGGACAAAGGCCTGGGATGGAAGGCCGAAGTCGAGGCGGCCCTGGAGCGACTGCTGGAAAACGCACAGTTGCAAGAGCCGGTCGGAGCCGGGACCGCCGCGGGAAATACGTTGCGCGGCGCCGAGATCGGCTAGGAGCCGCCGAGCCGGCTGGCCCGCTCCACCGACAGTTCGTGAGCCAGCAGTTCGGCGAAGGTGAAAGTACCGGTCGGCCGGTCGTTCTTGCCCAGCAGGTAGAGCCGCTTGACCGCGGCGAGAATTCCTTCGGCGATGGCATCGCGGGTTTGCGTGGAGATCAGCATCGCGCGATCGTTCGGATTGGTGATGTAGCCGACGTCGACCTGTACGGTTGGCATCCGGGTCAGGCGCAGCAGATCCCACGTCCGGCCATGTGTCCGGCAATCCCGTAACCCCGTGCGGGCCACCACTTCTCGTTGGATGAAGTCCGCGAGGTTGCGCCCGATCGTGGAGACCGAGCCGTGTGAGTTCCCGAAATGAAAGGAAGCGACGCCGTTGGCCGCGGGGCTGGGCTGGTTCTCGCAGCGCAAGCTGATCATCAGGTCCGCCCCGACGTTGTTGGCCGTGGCGGCGCGTTCGGCGTCGGACGGGCTGCGGTTGACCGGTCGCGAAAGGAAGGTCTCCATGCCGATGGCGGTCATCCGTCCCTCGAGCCGGCTCGCCAAGTCCCACAACACGTCTGCTTCGCTGACCGGTCCCGACGGGCCGTGCATCAGCTCTCCGAGGTCCGTGCCGCCGCGGCCCGGATCGATGATGATCCGCTTGCCCGACAGCTTCGGCCCGGAGCGCCGGACCAGCTCTTCTTCGCGAATCGCGTGCGGGGAGCCGCCCGTGACTCGGGAGCTCAGAAAATACAAGGAACGCAACGTTTCTGGGCCACAGATGCCGTCTGCGGCCAGCCCGTACTCACGCTGATAGGACATCAAGGCGTTGTGCGTCTGCAATCCGAAGTGTCCGTCGACCAGGCCGGTGTAGAAACCGAGGTCCTGAAGCCGGGCCTGCAGCGTCGCGACGTCGTCACCGTAGAGGGGGGCACCGAACTGGTGATAGAGCGTGCGCGCGCCGAGCCGGTAGGACGCCTCCTTCAACGCGCGGTAGGTGGCCTCGCCGACGATGCCGTCGACCAGCAGGCCGCGGTGCTGCTGGAAGGCCCGCACCGCCTGGTCGAGTTCGACGTCGAAAACCTCGGCGGGCACAAGCCGGCCGGTGGTGAGTTCGTCCTCCGGGGTGTCGAGCAGCCCTAGCGTTGCCAGCGTCGCCCGGATTTCGGTCACAGCTGCGCTGCGGTCACCACAGCGCAGCGCATCGCCGTATTCACGGCGCGGACTCGACATACCAAATGCCCTCCGGGACACATTGACAGGCTCACATCTGGGCAACAGCTAACAGCAATTGTCGCAGATGGATCGCCTAATCGGGAAAACCCCAGGCTGAACGCGGGGCGTGGTGCGGCGACTTAATCCAGGATCAGCTCAGGTTGGGAACCGCGTCCGAGAGCTCGCGCAGCAGCGCCGCCTTGCCCTTGGCACCGACGATCCGCTTCACCGGTTGGCCGTCTTTGAACAGGATCATGGTCGGAATCGAGACGACCTGGAAATCACGCGCGGTTACCGGGTTGGCGTCGACGTCGAGCTTGGCGATCGTGAGCTGCTCGCCTCGCTCGCTTGCGATCTCCTCGAGAACCGGCGCGACCATCTTGCACGGCCCACACCACGTGGCCCAAAAGTCAACCAGCACAGGCTTATTGCTGGACAACACCTCGGTGGAGAACGATGCGTCAGAGACTTCGATTGTGGCCCCGGCTTTTTCGGCGTCGGTCATTGAGGTGCTCCAATCATCTCAGTACTGCCAGGAAATTCGGTTGCGTCGCTTTGGGCGGCCGAGCTCGATTCGGCGTGGTCGGCCAGCCAGCGTTCGGCGTCAATGGCCGCCGAGCAGCCGCTGCCGGCGGCGGTGATGGCCTGCCGGTAGGTGCGGTCCACCAAGTCGCCTGCCGCGAAGACGCCTTCGATCGAGGTGGCGGTCGTGTGGCCCTTGACCAATACGTACCCGTCGGGGTCGGTGTCGAGCACATCGCGGACCAACTCCGAGCGTGGGTCGTGACCGATCGCCACGAAGACGCCCGTCACGGGCAAAGTGGATTCCTCCCCAGTCACGTTGTCGCGCAACCGCAAACCGGTCACCGTCTGATCACCGTCGACGCCGAGCACGGCCTTATTGGTCAAGATGGTGATCTTGTCGTTGTCCCGGGCGCGTTCCAGCATGATGCGTGACGCGCGGAACTCGTCGCGGCGGTGCACCAGGGTGACGCTGCGCGCGAACCGGGTCAAAAAGGTGGCCTCCTCCATCGCGGAGTCGCCGCCACCGATCACCGCGATGTCTTGATCTTTGAAGAAGAACCCGTCACAGGTCGCACACGAGCTCACGCCGCGGCCCAGCAGCTCCTGCTCGCCGGGCACCCCGAGGTACCGCGCCGCCGCGCCCATGGCCAAGATGATCGCCCGCGCGCGGAAAGTCTCGCCTTCGGCGGTGGTCACCGACTTGACCGGCCCGTCCAGCGACACCGACTCGACGTCTTCCATCCGCAGATCGGCCCCGAACCGGAGCGCCTGTTCGCGCATCTGGTCCATCAGCTCCGGGCCGGTGATGCCGTCACGGAATCCGGGGAAATTCTCCACCTCGGTGGTGGTCATCAACGCGCCACCAAACGACGTTCCCTCGAAGACCACCGGGGCCAGCTGCGCCCGCGCCGCATACAACGCGGCGGTGTACCCAGCGGGACCCGAACCGATGATGATCACGTCGTGCACAGTGTCGGCGGTCATAGAACCCTTTCAAGAAATCGTCCCTGGATTCGTACAAACGCCAGCGTAGGCACCGCTGTTCCCGGACGTCGGTCAACCCATCGCACCACACTAAGGGCGGGGGATCTCCGTGTTGGCCAACAGGCCGGTGTCGGCGGCGCTGCAGTTCAGTGCGACCGCGTAAACCGCCAGGCTGCGGGGAGCGTCGCCCGGCACCACCAGCACAACGCCGGGGCGAGCGTTGATCTCGACCGGCCGGGCGCCCAGCACCTGCGTGGACGCCGGGTAGCCCAGCCCGGTGAGGCAGGAGGCGCGCCGCGCCGGGTCGCCGAGCGGGCCGTAGTCCGGCGCCTGGGTAAGCAGGCCGAGAATCTCGTCCCGCGACAGCGGGATGGCCATCGGCGGCGTCGACACCGTGATGTGCTCGGCGGTCACCCCGGTGCTGGGGGCGGGCTCGGGCGCGCCGATCAGCGCCGCGGTGCCCACGCCGACCGCCGCGAGCAGGGCACCGACGCCGGCCACCCCGGCGACCACCCGCGCGGGCCCAACCCGCGGCCGGGCGGAGTGCGCGACGGGCTGGCCGGTTTCCGCCGATTCCAGCGCGGCCGAGATCCGGGCGGTCACCTCGGGAGGTACGTCGGGCGCCGGCGTGGCCCCCAACGTGGCGACGTCGCTGCGGGCCCGGTTGAGGGCGCGCAGGACTTTCTCGGCCTCCGGGTCGTCGCGAACCCGTTGACGCACGCGGGCCGCGGATTCGTCGTCGAGCAGGCCGGCCTGCAGGTCGGCGAGGAGCTCAACCGTCAGGGGCGGCTCGTCGCCATGGTCGTCGGCTTCACCCATCCGCCCCAGTGTCCGTCATGGGTCGCTTGACGGCCATGGGTGGGGCCGGGTCGGCCGCGGCGTTCAGGTAGCCGAGAAGTTCGGCGAGGCGCACGCGCGCCCGGGCGCATCGACTCTTGACGGTGCCCTCGGCGACACCCAGCAGCGCGGCGGTATCGGCCACCGAGTAGCCCTGCATGTCGACCGCCACCACCGCGGCCCGCTGCTCGACGGGCAGCCGCATCAAGGCGCGCTGCACCATCATCGCGGTCTCGACCTGGGCGGTCCGATCCGCCACCGCGTAGACGTCCTCCAGCGGGACGGTCGGGTGAGACTTGATGCGCCGCAGCCGGTCCAGGCACGCGTTGACGACGATGCGGTGCAACCAACTGCCGACGGCGGCGTCATGCCGGAACGCACCGGCGCCGCGGTGCGCCGAGAGCATGGCGTCCTGCAGCGCGTCCTCGGCGTCCTCGGCGGTACGGGTGGTGAGCCGGGCGAGGCGGTGCAGCTGGCGTTGGTGGCGCAGGAACAGTTCGCCGAAGGCGTGGCGGTCACCGGCGACATGCGCGGCCAAGAGCTCGGCATCACTGCGTTCGCGCTGGATGTCTCCCCGGGAGCCCACGGCCGGACACTAACCAATTGGTGGTGGGGCGGCACTTCACCATCGGGCGGATCTGTGAGCCGGTCAGGAAGCGGCCTGGACCGTGATCTCGAAAAAACCGGCCTGGCTCTTGCCGTTGGTGGTTCCCAAGGTGGAGATCCACACCAACAGGTTCGAGGTCGGGGACCCGGCTCGCACCGGGATCACGTTGTGGCCGGGCTTGAGTGTGAACGCGGGCGCCAGCACGGTGGTGTCGTTCAGGGACGCCGGTGACGCCGTGGACGACGAGCGGATCTCGACCTTGGTCCCGCTGCTGGGTGTGTCGATGGTGACCTGGCCGATCACCGTCGCGCTCGGAAGCTGCAGCATGAGCCCTTCACCCTGCTTGAAGTTGGGGAACGGGACGGCGTCGGTGTAGACCTCGGTGGCCCATGCGGTGGTGGGATCGCCGTCGATCGCCTGACCGGCCGTGCTCGCGTTGTCGGCGTCACCGTCGGGCGAGTAGACCGTCGCCTTGGTCGGCTTCACGACGCTGCCGGCGGCCGCCGAGCTCGGGGCCGACGCCGAGGTGGACGAGGACGGGCCGTTCAGCCCGAGCTCGTCCTTGTTCAGGCCGCCACCGACGTTGCCGAAGATCTTGCTCACCACCGACGCCAAGACCAGGAGGGCCACGATGATGACCGCAAGGCCGGCGCCCATGCCGATCAGCAGGTTGCGGCGCCGCCGCGCGAACGTTTCTTCGTCCGGGGCCACGGATTCGCGGGCGGTCGCCGGCGCGGGCGAATCATCGATCGGACCCAGCACCTCGGTCCGGTCGGCCACCGCGGTCGCCTGCTGCAACAAGTTCAAAAGTGTTGAGGCACTGCGTATCCCGCCGTCTTCCTGAACCGCCCGCACTGCGACGGCCGAAATCTGGAAGGGAATGCCGCGGTCGATGATCATCGGTTCGACGGGCTGGCCCGTCGAATCCCGTTCGGCCGGGGCGAGCCCACTACGCACGCTGGACTCGGTGAGCGGCCACCGATTGACCAGCAGGGCATACAGCGCGGCGCCGATGCCGCGGATATCGGCCTGCGGGCTCGCGTCGGGCATGGTGGCCGGGTAAGCGAGGACGACGTCGCCCTCGATGCTGACGCGGACCCGGCTCGGGTGGTCGATCGACAATGCGACGCCGGCCCGGTGGGCCGCGTCGGCGGCCGCGGCCAGCGACTGCATGGCGCGGACGGCGCCGACGGGAGACGGCGCGGTGTCGGCCACCTCCTGCAGCGAACCGCCGCGCACCCACTCGGAGACCACCAGGCCGCCGTGCCCGGTGTGGACCACGTCGAGCACCCGGGCAATGCCCGGCTTGTCGATCCGGCTCAGGCGCAGCGTGCGGGACAGGATCTCTTGCAGCACGTCGTCCGGCAACGCCCCGTCAGGGTCGACGAACGTCAGCGCCACCTGCCGGTCCAGCGCGGTGTCCAGCGCCTGCCAGAACTGCAGGGGCGGCGCTCCGCCGTGGAAGACCAGCAGCCGGTAGCGGCCACCGGCGATGCGGGCGCCGGGAACCAGGTGGACGTCGTCTCCCGACGGGTCCCCGCCGCGATCCCTGGGCGCGTCGAACGGGGCCGGACCGCGCCGCGCTTCGGGTGGCAGGTCGCCATTCGACGGGCGCGGCGCCGGTGATTCCGGCGGGCGTTCGGCGGGGATGTCGGGCTGGAAGTCGTCGGCAACCGGTCGTGGCAGCTCGGCACCCGACGCGGCACTCTCGATAGGGCGGTCGGTCACCTCCGGTCCTTTCGCTATCCGGGCTTGGGTTGCCCGCTCCGAAGGTCTGCGCCGGATCGGCTCCTGGACCGCATTTACCCCAGGCGGGGACGAATTCCTCTGCTCAGGGTACGTGACCGGGGCCCGGCGAGAATATTGGTCCTTTAGCACCGGTTTGCCGGGCACCGCCGCACGGCCGCCGAAGCGCCGCCGGACGACGTCCAGCGCCGCCTGCGCCTCCGGGACACGGGCGCCAAGCATGACCGCGGCCATGATCGGCAGCATGATCGCCGCCTCGATGCTGGCCGGTTTGGTGGCCCATGTGGCCGACCGGCTGTCGGGGCTCGGCGCGCTGACCGCGCAGGGCGGCGGCGCGGGGTCACTGCTGCGGCTGCTGATCCTGGCGGCGATCATGCTGCCGATCATGGCCGCGGTCATGCTTGGCGCCCGTGTCCCGGAGGCGCAGGCGGCGCTGGACG
>NZ_LZJN01000214.1 GCF_001667735.1 Mycobacterium sp. E183 | reverse complement strand
GACCGAACGGGCCTTGGTTGCCGGGACGGCCCCACGTCGAAGGGTCCTGGTTCGGCGGTCCTTGTGGGTTCGTCACCCGACTGATTCTGCCCTATCGAGCTGAGCGAAATCTGAGTGGTTGCGCAGCACCGCGATGCTCTCGCGCGCCTTGACGACCCGGTCGACGTCGATGTCGGCCACCACCAACTGCGGCCCGGACCCGGCCGACGCGACGACTTCACCGAACGGCGAGGCCACCAGGCTGCCACCCACCCCGGTGGGCGCGCCCGACTCCGTCAGCGGTGCGCCCGGGTCGGCCTGGCCGGCCGCCGCAACGTAACTCATCGAGTCGAGGGCGCGGGCCCGCGCCAGGAGCGTCCACTGGTCGAGCTTGCCGGGCCCCGAGCCCCACGACGCGCACACGGCGATCAGCTGGGCGCCGCGGCGGGCCAGCTCGGTGTACAGCGCCGGGAAGCGGATGTCGTAGCAGACGGACAACCCCACCCGGACGCCGGCGACCGTGATCACCACCGGCTCGTGGCCGGGGGCCACGGTGCGCGACTCGGTGAAGCCGAAGGCGTCGTAGAGGTGGATCTTGTCGTAGTGCGCGTTCGGCTCGTTGGGGCTGCCCGGACCGGCCGCGATCAGCGTGTTCTTCACCCGGCCGTCCCCGGCCGGCGTGAACATGCCGGCGATCACCGTGATTCCGCAGTCGGTCGCGATCCGTCGCACACCCGTCGCCCACGGCCCGTCGACCGGCTCGGCGACGGGCGCCAGCGGAACGCCGAACCGGCACATGGTCGCCTCCGGGAACACCACCAACTGGGCACCCGCGTCGGCGGCCTGCGCGCTGTACTCGCGGACCAGCCCTAGGTTGGCGGCCGGGTCGGTCCCGCTGAGGATTTGGGCCAGCGCGATTCGCATGGGCGCCAGCTTAGGCTCGCCGCCCTCATACCGTTTTGGCGATCCACTCCGTGGTGAACCGTTGCTCCGCCGCCACCAGCTCGGCCAACTGGGTGCCGATGATGTTCTCCAGCTTGCCGCCGATGATCGGGACGCGCACCTGGACGGTGGCCCGGAACGTCAGCCGGGCGCCGCCCGTCTCCAGGATCGGCAACAGCGTCGCGGTGCCGGTCAGGTTGACCGGGGCGTCCAGAATCGAGCCGACGACGGTGCCCTGCGCGGTGCCGTCGGCGACCGGTCCCCACACTTCCTCTCGCCGGATGCGCAGATCGCCGCTGTGCAGCTGCGTGACCATCCCGGGCAGCTTGTGGCTGTGGATCACTTGCACGGTGACGACCTCGACGGTGTCGTCGTCCCCGGTTTCGCCACCGACCCGCATCGATTCCAGCGTGGCGATGTCAACGCCGGATCCGGCCAGCCGTGCCCGCCAATAGGTCTCGTCCGTGAACGCCCGATGAACCTCTTCAACGCTGCCGTCGTAGTCGGCCGACAAGTCGAATGAACGCGGCATAGCAGGTGAGGCTACCGTTACGGGCCATGAAATCCAGCGACGCCGGTCCGACGTTCGCCGGCGCGCAGGTCGCCGAAGCAGTGTCGCTCGCGCCGCTGACGACGTTGCGGGTGGGGCCGGTGGCCCGCCGCCTGATCACCTGCGCCAGCACCGACCAGGTGATCGCTGTGGTGCGGGAGCTGGATGCCGAAAGCCGTGGGGGAGAACGTTCCCCGGTGCTGGTGTTCGCCGGCGGGTCCAACCTGGTGATCGCGGACAGCCTGACGGACCTGACCGCGGTGCGGTTGGCCAACAGCGGCATCACGATCGACAACACCCTGGTGCGCGCGGAGGCGGGCGCGGTGTGGGACGACGTCGTGGTAGCCGCCATCGAGCATGGTCTGGGCGGGCTGGAATGCCTGTCCGGGATTCCCGGTTCGGCCGGGGCCACCCCGGTGCAAAATGTCGGAGCCTACGGCGCCGAGGTCTCCGACACCATCACCCGCGTGCGGATCCTGGACCGCGACAGCGGGGAGGTGCGCTGGGTGCCGGGCGGCGAGCTCGGCTTCGGCTATCGCACCAGCGTGCTGAAGCAGGCCGGCCCCGAAACCCCTTGGGTGGTATTGGAAGTCGAGTTCGCGCTGGACGCCTCGGGCCAGAGCGCGCCGCTGCGCTACGGGGAGCTGGCGGCCGCGTTGGGCGTGAGCGGCGGCGAGCGGGCCGACCCACGGGCGGTGCGCCGGGCGGTGCTCACGCTGCGGGGCCGCAAGGGCATGGTGCTCGACCCGGACGACCACGACACCTGGAGCGTGGGTTCATTCTTCACCAACCCGGTGGTCGCACCCGAGGTTTACGAGCGGCTGGCCCACACTTTCGGAGACGACCGCGGCCCGGTTCCGCACTACCCGGCCCCCGACGGCGTCAAGCTGGCCGCCGGCTGGCTGGTGGAGCGGGCCGGCTTCGCCAAGGGATATCCGGACGATCCGGGGGCCCGGTGCCGGCTGTCCACCAAGCACGCGCTGGCGCTGACCAACCGCGGCGGGGCCACCACCGAAGAGGTGATCGCGCTGGCCCGGGTCATCCGCGACGGGGTTCGTGATGTGTTTGGTGTCACATTGAAACCGGAGCCGGTCCTGCTCGGCTGCAGGCTATAGCTCCGAATCCGCCGACGCCCGAATTGTCGCGGCGGAGTTGGTGGATTTTGCCCGGTATCTTTGACTTTCGTGAGCACGTCGCGCGACCCGCAGCCGATCAACCGGCGCGTGGCTTTGGCGACCCTCGGACTGGGGATGTTCGCCCCCAGCGTCTTGGCCGCGTGCGGCGGCCCGGCCGCCAAGCAGGCCGAGAAGAAGGAGCAGCCCGCGCCGAAGCTGAAGTTCCAGCCGGCCGATGCGACCGAGAACGTGGTGCCGATCGCGCCGATCAGCGTCGAGATCAGCGACGGCTGGTTCCAGCACGTGACGCTGACCAATTCCGCGGGCAAGGCCGTGGCGGGCAAGTTCAACTCCGACCGCACCGTCTACAGCACCACCGAGCCGCTGGGCTACGACGCGACCTACACCTGGAGCGGCTCGGCCGTGGGGCACGACGGCAAGGCCATCCCGGTGACGGGCAAGTTCACCACCGTGACGCCCACCAAGAAGATCGGCGGGGCATTCCAGCTGGCCGACGGCCAGACCGTCGGGGTCGCGGCGCCGATCATCATCCAGTTCGACGCGCCGATCACCGACAAGGCCGCCGTCGAGAAGGCGTTGACCGTCACCACCAACCCGCCCGTCGAGGGCAGTTGGGCCTGGTTGCCCGACGAGGCGCAGGGCGCCCGCGTGCACTACCGCACCCGCGAGTACTACCCGGCGGGCACCACGGTCAACGTCGACGCCAAGTTGTATGGGCTGCCGTTCGGCGACAGCGCCTACGGCGCCGACGACATCTCGCTGAACATCCAGATCGGTCGCCGGCAGGTGGTCAAGGCCGAGGTCTCGTCGCACCGCATCCAGGTGGTCAGGGACGAAGGCGTCATCATGGACTTCCCGTGCAGCTACGGCGAGGCCGACAAGGCGCGCAACGTCACCCGCAACGGCATCCACGTGGTCACCGAGAAGTACGCGGACTTCTACATGTCCAACCCGGCCGCCGGCTACAGCCACGTGCACGAACGGTGGGCGGTGCGGATCTCGAACAACGGCGAGTTCATCCACGCCAATCCGATGAGTGCGGGCGCGCAGGGCAACACCAACGTCACCAACGGCTGCATCAACCTGTCGACCGGCGACGCGGAGCAGTACTACCAGTCCGCGATGTACGGCGACCCGGTCGAGGTGACGGGCAGCTCGATCCAGCTGTCCTACTCCGACGGCGACATCTGGGACTGGGCCGTCGACTGGGACACCTGGGTCGCGATGTCGGCGCTGCCGCCGCCCACGGCGCACCCGCCGTCAACCCAGATCCCGGTGACCGCGCCGGTGACGCCGTCGACCGCCCCGAGCCTGTCCGGCACGCCGACGACGACCACCACCTCGCCTAGTCCGGGGACTGGCCCCGGCGGTTAAAGCGGGTGGCCGACGCCTGGTCGCGCGGCTTCATGACGATCAGGTCGAGGTCGACGTGCGGCGGCCGCGAGGCCACGAAGCCGATCACTTCGGCGACGTCGGCGGCCACCAACGGCGTGAGGCCGGTGTACACCGAGTCGGCGCGTTGCTGATCGCCGTCGAAGCGGACCAGCGAAAACTCCGTCTCGACCGCGCCCGGCGCGATCTCGGTCAGCCGAACCGGCTTGCCCAGCAGCTCACCGCGCAGCGTGCGGTGCAACGCCCCCTGCGCGTGTTTGGCCGCCGTGTAACCGGCGCCCCCGTCGTAAACCTCAAGTGCGGCAACCGAAGTAACCGTGACGATCAGCCCGTCGCCCGAGTCGATGAGCTTGGGCAGCAGCGCGCGGGTGACCCGCAGCGTGCCCATCACGTTGGTCTCCCACATCCATCGCCAATGCTCGAAGTCGGCTTCGGCGACTGGCGCCAGGCCGCGGGCGCCCCCGGCGTTGTTGACCAGCACGTCGACCCGGCTCAGCTCGTCGGCGAGCGCGGTGACCGCGGCGTCGTCTGTGACGTCGGCCACAATGGCGGTTCCGCCGATCTCCCTCGCCAGGGCGTTGATGCGGTCGGCCCGGCGCGCGACCGCGACCACGTGAAAGCCCTGCGCAGCGAGGGTCTGGGCCGTCGCCTCGCCGATTCCGGAGCTGGCCCCCGTGACCACGGCGACGCGTTCATTCCTGACATTTCCAGTCATAGAAACAACCTTAGTGAGCGTGCTAAATTTTCGAGGTGCACCTCAGCGCCCTGTCCAGCACCACCACCGCGTGTCTCTGCGCGGCGGGTGCGTGTTGTTGTCGCGCACTTTGCCGCTCCTGACTTTCAGGTGTGGCCAGTGACGGCCAACAAAGACTCGGACAAAGGACGCTCGTGCGCTCGAATACCCTCACCCAGACTCATCATTCGCCCACCCGTGCCACCTACAAGGGCCACCGGTCGGTGCGGCGTCAGATCGTGCCGCCGGCCCTGCACATCGCCGACTCGGCGGCGGCCTCGGTTTTCCGGGCCGTCCGCTTGCGCGGCCCCGTCGGCCGTGACGTCATCGCCGGCGTCACCTCGCTGAGCATCGCGACGGTCAACCGCCAGGTCATCGCCCTGCTCGAGGCCGGTTTGCTGCGGGAACGCGCCGACCTGGCCGTCTCCGGCGCGATCGGTCGGCCCCGCGTGCCGGTCGAGGTCAACCACGAACCGTTCGTGACGCTGGGCATCCACATCGGCGCCCGCACCACCAGCATCGTGGCCACCGACCTGTTCGGTCGCACGCTCGACACCGTCGAGACGCCGACACCGCTCAGCCCCGCCGGGCCCGCCCTGGCGACGCTGGCCGAGAGCGCCGCCCGCTACCTGCAGCGCTGGCATCGGCGGCGCCCGCTGTGGGTCGGCGTCGCGATCGGCGGCACGGTCGACAGCGCGACCGGCCACGTCGACCACCCGCGGCTCGGCTGGCGGCAGGCGCCGGTTGGCCCCGTGCTGGCCGATGCGCTGGGACTGCCCGTCTCGGTGGCCTCGCACGTCGACGCCATGGCCGGGGCCGAGCTGCTGCTCGGACTGCGGCGATTCGTGCCCAGCTCGCCCACCAGCCTGTACGTCTACGCCCGTGAGACCGTGGGCTACGCGCTGGTGATCGGCGGGCGGGTGCACTGCCCGGCCAGCGGCCCGGGCACGATCGCCGCCCTGCCCGCCCACTCCGAGTTGCTGGGCGGCACCGGCCAGCTGGAATCCACCGTCAGCGACGAGGCGGTCCTGACCGCCGCGCGCCGGCTGCGCATCCTGCCGTTCGCGCCCGCGGGCCGCCCGAACGCGTCGGCGGCCGGCATCAACGATCTGCTGCGGCTGGCCCGCGGCGGCAACGAGCAGGCGAAACAGCTGCTCAACGAGCGGGGCCGGGTGCTCGGGCAGGCCGTGGCGTTGCTGCGCGACATGCTCAACCCCGACGAGCTGGTAGTCGGCGGCCAGGCCTTCACCGAGTATCCCGAGGGCATGGAGCACGTCGAGGCGGCGTTCGCCGAGCACTCGGTGTTGCCGGCACGCGACATCCGCGTCACCGTCTTCGGGAACCGGGTGCAGGAGGCCGGCGCCGGAACCGTGTCGCTGGGCGGGCTGTATGCCGACCCGCTCGGTGCGATGCGCCGCGCGGGGGCGCTGGGCCCGCGGCTGCGCGACGTCTCCGCCGACGAGCCTTCCGCTTAACGCGAAGCCGTGTCCTGGGCGCTGGGCTCGTGGGCCGAACGTCCTGTAAAGATGAAAGAGTGCGGCACGATGACGTCTTCCGGCTGAAACCGCGCCGCGTCGCAGTGTTGGCGGTGCACACTTCGCCCCTGGCGCAGCCGGGCACCGGCGACGCCGGGGGCCTGAACGTCTACGTGCTGCAGACCGCGTTGCACCTGGCGCGCCGCGGCATCGAGGTGGAGATCTTCACCCGGGCCACCGCGTCCGCCGACCCGCCCGTCGCCCGGGTGGCGCCCGGCGTGCTGGTGCGCAACGTGGTGGCGGGGCCGTTCGAGGGGCTGGACAAATACGACCTGCCCACCCAGCTGTGCGCGTTCGCCGCGGGGGTGCTGCGCGCCGAAGCGTCGCACGAGCCGGGCTATTACGACATCGTGCATTCGCACTACTGGCTGTCCGGACAGGTCGGCTGGCTGGCCCGCGACCGCTGGGCGGTGCCGCTGGTGCACACCGCGCACACGCTCGCCGCGGTCAAGAATGCCGCGCTGGCCGCGGGTGACGCGCCCGAGCCGCCGCTGCGCACGGTCGGCGAGCAGCAGGTCGTCGACGAGGCGGACCGGCTGATCGTCAACACCGATGACGAAGCCAGGCAATTGATTTCGATCCACCGCGCCGACCCGGCCCGCATCGACGTGGTCCACCCCGGCGTCGATCTCGAGGTGTTCCGCCCGGGTGAGCGCCGCGCGGCCCGGGCCGCCCTGGGGCTGCCGCTCGACGAGGACGTGGTGGCGTTCGTCGGGCGAATCCAGCCGTTGAAGGCCCCCGACATCGTGCTGCGGGCCGCCGCGAAACTGCCGGGCGTGCGCATCGTGGTCGCCGGCGGCCCGTCGGGCAGCGGCCTGGCCTCCCCGGACGGGCTGCGGCGGCTCGCCGACGAACTCGGCATCGCCGCGCGGGTGACTTTCCTGCCCCCGCAGTCCCGCTCGGACCTGGCCACCCTGTTCCAGGCCGCCAGCCTGGTCGCGGTGCCGAGCTATTCGGAGTCGTTCGGCCTGGTCGCCGTCGAGGCCCAGGCCTGTGGCACCCCGGTGGTGGCCGCCGCGGTCGGCGGTCTCCCGGTGGCCGTGCGGGACGGGATCACCGGCACGCTGGTGGCCGGCCATGACGTCGATCGGTGGGCGGGCGCGCTGGACCGAATGCTGCGCTTGCCGGCGCCGCAGGCCGAGGCGATGAGCCGGGCCGCCGCCGCACACGCGGCCACGTTCTCCTGGGAGAACACCACCGACGCGCTGCTGACCAGCTATCGCCGCGCGATCAGCGGGTACACCGCCGAGCGCCGCGGGGTCGGCGCGTGAGCCCCACGGTCGAGCGCGTGATCGAGGACGCGCTGCAGGCCAGCGGTCTTGTGTACTCGAAACACGACGGCGCGCACGGCGGCCGGTCGGGACTGGTGGTGGAGCTGCCCGGCGAGCGCAAGCTCAAGACCAACACCATCCTGAGCGTCGGCGAGCACTCGGTGCGCATCGAGGCGTTCGTGTGCCGCAGGCCCGACGAGAACCACGAGGGGGTCTACCGCTTCCTGCTCAGGCGCAACCGCCGCCTCTACGGCGTGGCCTACACGCTGGACAACGTCGGCGACATCTACCTGGTGGGACGCATGTCGCTCGCGTCCGTGGACGCCGACGAGATCGACCGGGTGCTCGGGCAGGTGCTCGAAGCGGTCGACGCGGACTTCAATACGTTGCTGGAGTTGGGATTTCGCTCGTCGATCCAAAAAGAGTGGGACTGGCGGGTGTCTCGCGGCGAGTCGCTGAAGAACCTGCAGGCGTTCGCTCATTTGATCGACGAAGACGACGAATAAGCTAGCCGGCATGGGAGATACCGGCACGTTGGTGCTGCTCCGCCACGGCGAGAGCGAATGGAACGCAAGCAACCAGTTCACCGGATGGGTCGACGTGGACCTGACCGAGAAGGGCCGGGCCGAGGCGGTGCGCAGCGGCGAGCTGCTGGCCGAGCAGAACCTGTTGCCCGACGTCCTTTACACGTCGCTGCTGCGCCGCGCGATCACCACCGCGCACCTGGCCCTCGACGCCGCCGACCGGTTGTGGATTCCGGTGCGGCGCAGCTGGCGGCTCAACGAACGGCACTACGGGGCGCTGCAGGGCCTCAACAAGGCGGAGACCAAGGACCGCTACGGCGAGGAGCAGTTCATGACCTGGCGGCGCAGCTACGACACGCCGCCGCCACCGATCGAGAAGGGCAGCCAGTTCAGCCAGGACACCGACCCCCGCTACGCCGACATCGGGGGCGGCCCGCTGACCGAATGCCTGGCCGACGTGGTCGTGCGTTTCCTGCCGTATTTCACCGACGTCATCGTCCCGGACCTGCGCAGTGGCAAGACGGTGCTGATCGTCGCGCACGGCAACTCGCTGCGGGCCCTGGTGAAGTACCTCGACCAGATGTCCGACGACGACGTCGTCGGGCTGAACATCCCGACCGGGATTCCGCTGCGCTACGACCTCGACGCCGACCTGCGGCCGGTGGTCGCGGGCGGCACCTACCTCGACCCGGAGGCCGCCGCCGCGGGCGCCGCGGCGGTTGCCAGCCAGGGGCGCCGGTAAAACCGGCCACCGGCCCAAAGCGAGTTTCAAAGGCCTGTTTGCCGAACATCGCGTTAACGGGAGTGGAACACCTGAAGCGAAAAGTGTGACTTGTCCGATTTTGGCCTCGTTCCGCTAGGGCAGCGTTTCCGAAGATTTGTAGGATTTGCTATGTGACTGTGTTCTCGGCGCTGTTGCTGGCCGGGGTCTTGTCCGTGCTGGGGCTGGCCATAGGTGTGGCAGCCGGGACCCGGCTGTCGCCGAAAGCCGCTCATCGCAGGCAGCGGGTCAGCACCGAGTGGACCGGGATAACGGTCGCGCAAATGCTGCAACGCATCGTCGCGCTGATGCCGCTCGGGGTGGCGGTCGTCGATTCTCACCGCGACGTCGTCTACCTCAACGATCGGGCCAGGGAGCTGGGCCTGGTGCGCGACCGCCAGCTCGACGACCAGGCGTGGGAAGCGGCGCAGCAGGCGCTCGGCGGCGTCGACGTGGAGTTCGACCTGCGGCCGGCCAAACGGGCGGCCGGCCGGTCCGGCCTGTCCGTGCACGGCCAGGCGCGGTTGCTCAGCGAGGAAGACCGGCGGTTCGCCGTGGTGTTCGCCCACGATCAGTCCGACTACGCGCGCATGGAGGCGACCAGGCGCGACTTTGTGGCCAACGTCAGCCACGAGCTCAAGACCCCGGTGGGCGCCATGGCCCTGCTCGCCGAGGCGCTGTTGGCGTCCTCGGACGACTCCGAAACCGTTCGCCGGTTTGCCGAGCGGGTGCTCGTCGAAGCCAACCGGCTGGGGGACATGGTCGCCGAGCTGATCGAGCTGTCCCGGCTGCAGGGTGCCGAACGGTTGCCCAACGTGACCGAGGTCGACGTGGATACCGTTGTGTCCGAGGCGATTTCACGGCACAAGGTGGCCGCCGACAACGCCCAGATCGAGGTTCGCACCGACGCGCCCAGCGGCCTCCGGGTGCTGGGCGACGAGACGCTTCTGGTCACCGCGCTGGCCAACCTGGTGTCCAACGCGATCGCCTATTCGCCACCCGGTTCACCGGTCTCGATCAGCCGCCGCCGCCGTGGCGACAACATCGAGATCGCCGTGACCGACCGGGGCATCGGGATCGCGCTGGAGGATCAGGAGCGGGTCTTCGAGCGGTTCTTCCGGGGGGACAAGGCACGCTCGCGCGCCACCGGCGGCAGCGGGCTGGGCCTGGCCATCGTCAAACATGTCGCGGCCAATCACAACGGCAGCATCGGGGTGTGGAGCAAGCCGGGCACCGGTTCCACGTTCACGCTGTCGATTCCGGCCTATAAGGACAACGACGAAGAACCCGAGCAACCGCAGGGTCGCGACGTGCGGCCCAACAGGTCACAACGAGAGGAAGAACTGAGTAGATGACCCGCGCGTACGACAATGCAGAGCAAAGCGATGAGGAGTCGCGCTGATGACCAGTGTGCTGATCGTGGAGGACGAGGAGTCGCTGGCCGATCCGCTGGCATTCCTGTTGCGCAAGGAGGGCTTCGAGGCCACCGTCGTGACGGATGGACAGGCCGCACTGGCCGAGTTCGACCGTGGCGGCGCCGACATCGTGCTGCTCGACTTGATGCTGCCCGGCATGTCGGGGACCGACGTGTGCAAGCAGCTGCGTGCTCGTTCCAGCGTGCCGGTGATCATGGTGACCGCGCGGGACAGCGAGATCGACAAGGTCGTCGGGCTGGAACTCGGCGCCGACGACTACGTGACCAAGCCGTATTCGGCGCGCGAGTTGATCGCCCGGATTCGCGCGGTGCTCCGCCGCGGCGGTGACGACGACTCCGAGATCAGCGACGGTGTGCTCGAGTCCGGGCCGGTGCGGATGGACGTCGAGCGCCACGTCGTCTCGGTCAACGGTGACACGATCACGCTGCCGCTCAAGGAGTTTGACCTGCTCGAGTACCTGATGCGCAACAGCGGGCGGGTGCTGACCCGCGGGCAGTTGATCGATCGGGTGTGGGGCGCCGACTACGTCGGCGACACCAAGACGCTCGACGTCCACGTCAAGCGTCTGCGGTCCAAGATCGAAGCCGACCCGGCCAACCCGGTCCACCTGGTCACCGTGCGGGGACTGGGCTACAAGCTGGAGGGCTAGACCCTGGGGATGAGTGGTCCGCGGCTGGTTGGTTCGTTCGTCGTGATGGTCACGTCCGTCTGGCCGACCAACCGGTAATGCAGACGGCGCCGAGCGTCGTCGTCGATTGTGACGGTGAAGACGTACGTCCCCAGCTTCTCCAACTGAAGCACGGGCATATTGACCGCGAACGCCACCGACTGGGTTTCGCCGTCCTCAACATCGCGCCGTCGGCCAACGTTGAATCGAAAATGTGCCCGGAACGGTTCCCGCTCGCCGAATCCCTTGTCGACCTCGACCGGATGGCCGTCCTCGTCCGCCAGGTCGACGGTGACGGTGTGCTCTTCGTTGGTAGCGGTCCACGGGACCTCGGCGATGATTCCGAGGGCCAACGAAACCGTGAAGGGCCCTGAGCGTCCCGCCGGAATGACCGCCCGGTCTACGCCGCCGCCCATGACGTACAACAAGTTGTTCTGCGCCTCGGCGTGGTTGCACAGAATTGTCGTTAACTCCATCGGTTGCTCCCGCAGACGACAGTTGCTAGCTGGGCGGTCACACCATATCCGATCTGGCGGGGAAGCGGGATTATCGCGCCGCCCTGGCGCCCTCGCGCTGACCCTTCTTTTTCGCACGGGTCGAGCAGCAATGCGACATTTCGCAATGGAACTGGTCACTGCATTCATGCGAACAATAAATTGAAGCGGCCGGAAGCCAGTCCGGGTCGGACAAGTCGCGCGGTCGGTCGTTGGGATCGAACGTGTGGCCGCAATGCACGCAGGTCCTGACCTTGGTAGCCATGTCGTCAGGGTACGCGCGGGGGCCCTCAATCGCTGCCCGTTTCCGCATTTCGCAGAAATGCCAAGTGCGCAATTCAACCGGAAATCGCCGGCGCCAGCGAATTAGTTTTTCAAACTAACTCGGTCGTCGGCGGATGTCGATCGCGGCGCGGTTCGACACGACCGTCGCGGCGATCACGATGAATTCGACGGCGCGGCAGGCCAATAGGCGCCGGGCCGGCATCCGGCAGCGAAATGTCCTGCGGCGCAGGCCGTTCCAGGCCCGTGATGCCGGCCGGCGGCGGCGAGTGGCCCAAGGCGGCTTTCGGCGAGCGGTGTGGTCACGGCCCGGGCGGCGACGTGGCCCCGAACACGTCGGCGCAGCCGAAGGAATTAATTCGGCAGCCATGACGTTCGGGGTAGCCGTGGCGCGCGACGAAATGCTCGAACGGGTGAACTGTCTTAGCATCAGCCCATTGGTCGACCGTGATCGGGGGGAACGGTGTTGACGCTTCTCAAGCGGGCATGGGTTCCCGTGGTCGTGGTGGTGGCGGTGATCATCGGCGGCGTCGCGGTGGACCGCCTCAACGGCGTTTTCCCGGGACCCGGCCTGCCCAAGCCCGATCCGCGGGACGCGACCCCGCCCTACGCCGCCAAGACCGCCGTCTACGAAATCCTGGGGCCAGCCGGGACCACCGGCGTCGTCAACTGGATGGATGCCGACGCGCAACCGCAGAAGGCCAACTTCACCACGTTGCCGTGGTCGACGACGATCGTCGCCCAGATGCCCGGCATCTTCGCCTACGTCGTCGCGCAAGGTGACAGCCCCTCCATCGGCTGCCGGATCACGGTCGACGGCAAGTTGGTCGATCAACGGCAAGCCGAGACGCGCAATGCGCAGGTCTCCTGCCTGGACAAGTCCGCATGACCGACAACACCAGCGACACCGACGAAATACCCGTCGCACAACCCACCGAAGTCGAGCACAAGCCGCGTATCGCCCGCGCCGTCCGCGTCCTGGCGCTGCCGATCGTCGTCTGCTGGGTGCTGATCGCGGTCGGCGTCAACGTCTTCGTCCCACAGTTGGAGAAGGTTGCCGAGGAGATCTCCGTTCCGCTCTCGCCGTCCGACGCACCGTCGGTCACCGGGATGAAGCACATCGGCGAGAAGTTCAAGGAGTACGACTCCGACAACCTCGTCCTGGTCACCCTGGTCGGTGATAAACCGCTCGGCCCGGACGCGCACCGGTTCTACGACGACCTAGTCAAAAAGATCCAGGCCGACCACGAACACGTCGAGCACGCGCTGAACTTCTGGGGACAGCGCTTCACGTCCTCAGGTGTGGAGAGCTACGACCATAAGGCCGCCTACGTCCAGGTCAACCTCAAAGGCGATCAGGGAGGGGCGGTCGGCGACGAATCCGTTGCCGCGGTGCGCAAGATCGTCGCGGACTCCACGCCGCCCGCCGGCGTCAAGGCCTACGTCGCGGGCCAGGGAGCGCTGACCGCCGACGTGATCGTTGTCGGTGACAAGAGCCTGGCCAAGATCACCATCATCACGGTCGTCATCATCGCGATCATGCTGATGTTCGTTTACCGGTCCATCGGCACCGTGTTGCTGACCATGTTCATCCTCTTCATTGGGCTGCTGTCCGGCCGCGGCGTGGTGTCGCTGCTGGGCGAAACCGGCGTCATGGGGTTGTCGACCTTCGCCGTGAACCTGCTGACCTCACTCGCGATCGCGGCGGGTACCGATTACGCGATTTTCATGGTGGGCCGCTACCAGGAGGGCCGTGAACGCGGTCTGGACCGGGAAGCCGCCTATTACGACACCTTCGCCGGTGTCAGCAAGGTGGTCCTGGGCTCGGGTCTGACCATTGTTGGGGCGCTGGCCTGCTTGAAGTTCACCCGGCTGCCTTACTTCAGTTCGCTGGCGTTCCCGTGCGCGATCGGTCTGCTGGTGGTGGTGGCGGCCGGGGTCACGCTGACGCCCGCTCTCATCGCAGTCGCCAGTGGCTTCGGTCTTCTGGACCCCAAGCGCAAGTTCAACTACACCCGGTGGCGCCGCCTGGCGACGGCCATCGTGCGCTGGCCGGCGCCCATCCTCGCCATTTCCGTCATTCTTGCGATCGTTGGCGCCCTTGGTCTCGCCGGCTTCACCCCGCGCTACAACGACCTCTACTACCTGCCGCATAGCGCCGCCTCGGTCCAGGCCTACGACGCGGCCGACCGGCACTTCACCCAGGCCCGTCTCAACCCGGACCTGCTGATGATCGAATCGGACCACGATCTGCGCAATCCCCGAGACATGCTGGTGCTGGACAAGGTTGCCGGTGCCATCTTCCGGGTGCCGGGCATCGAACGGGTGCAGAGCATCACCCGACCGCTCGGCCCACCGATCGAAGACGGGTCAATTCCGTTCCAGCTCAGCGTGCAAACCGCGCCGATCCGTGACAACCTCAACTACCTGAGAGACCGCGTCGGCGACATCAAGAAGATCACGGGGTTCCTCGACACCCAGATCTCCCTGCTGGAACGCCAGTACGCGATCACCCAGAAGCTCGCCAACGCGACGGACGACAGCGCAAAAACCACGGCGGAGACCGCCGCCATCACCGACGAAATTCGCGACCACATCGCCGATTTCGACGACTTCTGGCGACCGATCCGCAGCTACTTCTACTGGGAGAGGCACTGCTACGACATCCCGATGTGCTGGTCGCTGCGTAGCCTGTTCGACGCCTTGGACGGGTTTGATCAGCTCGCCGAGAAGTTCCACGCCCTCACCGGCGATCTCACCAACACGGCCGCGGCCACGCGCGAATTGTTGGCGATCATTCCGGAGAACATCGCCGTGTCGAAGGCGATCCGGGATACGACGCTGACCATTTACAGCTCGTTCGACAGTCTGATCGACCAGTTCGACCGGCTCACCGACACCAATGCTGTGATGGGTAAGTCGTTCAACGACGCTCGGGTGGAGAGCCTGTTTTACCTGCCGCCGGAGATCTTCCAGAACTCCGATTTCCAGTTCGGGTTGAGCCTGATGGTGTCGCCCGACGGAAAGGCCGCGCGCTTCATCATCACTCACTCCCTGGACCCGGCAACCGCGGAAGGCATCAAGTCCGTCGAGCAAGAGCGCAACGCGGCCAAGGAGGCGCTGAAGCTCACCTCGCTGGAGAACGCCGACATCTACCTCGGCGGCACCGCCGCGACATTCAACGACATCGCCACCGGCGCCTGGTATGACCTGCTGATCGCCGCGGTGGCGTCGATCGTGCTGATCTTCATCATCATGGTGATCGTCACCCGCGCTCTGGTCGCGGCGGGCGTCATCGTCGGCACGATCGTGCTGTCGCTGGGAGCGGCGTTCGGATTCTCGACGCTGATCTGGCAGCATCTGGGCCACTTTCAGTTGCACTGGGTGGCAACGGAATTCGCGCTGATCGTGCTCTTGGCGGTGGGGTCTGATTACAACCTGATGCTGGTGTCGCGGATCGAGGAGGAGATCGGGGCCGGCCTGAACACCGGACTCATCCGCGGCGTCGGCGTGACGGGCCCGGTGGTGTCCGCGGCCGGTGTGGTGTTCGCCGTGACCATGGCCGCGATGCTCTCCAGCGATCTGCGGGCGATCGGTCAGTTCGGTACGACGATCGGTATCGGTCTGATGTTCGACACCTTCGTCGTTCGGACGCTGATCACGCCGTCGATCATGACGCTGATGGGCCGCTGGTTCTGGTGGCCGAAGCGGGTCCGGGTCCGCCCGGCCAGCCAGATGCTTCGGTCCGTCGGGCCGCGCCCGCTGGTTCGTGCGCTGCTGCACCAGCCGCGGCACGCGGCCGCGCCGGATCCGCAGACGTAACCGCCTAGCTTCCCGGGCATTTCGCGGCGGCCGCCTGCGGCCTGATTGTCACGCGCCGTTTACGACATTTGCTGGTACTCGACCGCCAGGCACGTTATTCTATCGCCGTTGAAAAATTATTCTATGGCTGTTGAAAATCGGGCCCACCCGCCGCGGAGAGGACTGCCGACATGGACTTTGCGTCGCTGCCTCCGGAGATCAACTCCGGGCTGATGTACTCCGGGCCCGGGGCGGGGCCGATGCTCGCGGCCGCGGCGGGTTGGGAAGCGTTGGCCGCGCAGCTGGAATCCACCGCGGCCGGCTACGCGACCGAGCTGGCGGGTCTGACCGGCCAGGCATGGTCCGGCCCGTCGTCGCTGCTGATGACGGCGGCGGCCACACCCTACGTGCAGTGGCTGTCCAGCGCCGCCGCGCAGGCCGCGCAGACCGGCGTGCAGGCCTACGCGGCGGCGGCCGCGTACGAGGCGGCGTTTGCGATGACCG
Source organism: Mycobacterium sp. E183 (assembly GCF_001667735.1). Taxonomy (GTDB): domain Bacteria; phylum Actinomycetota; class Actinomycetes; order Mycobacteriales; family Mycobacteriaceae; genus Mycobacterium. The sequence goes on along the minus strand of NZ_LZJN01000214.1, from coordinate 53,802 downwards.
TGCCGCCGCCGGTGATCGCTGCCAACCGGGCGCAATTGCTGGCGCTGATCGCGACCAACTTCTTCGGTCAGAACACCCCGGCGATCGCGGCCACCGAGGCTCAATACCTGCAGATGTGGGTCGAAGACGCCAGCGCGATGTACGGCTATTCCGCCGCCTGCGAGATCGCCAGCAGGCTGACCCCGTTCGACGAGCCGCCGCGGACCACGAACCCGGCCGGGCAGGGCGCCCAGGCCCAGACGCTGGCGGCGCAGGCCACCGGCAACGCCACCCGGCAGCTGGCTTCGGCCAATGCCACGATGCACACCGCCACCGCCGCCACGCCCGTCGCGCCAGGCGAAACGGTCACCGCCCCACCGGGCAGCACCATCGCCATCGGCACCAACACGGGCATGTACCTCAACAGCGGCTCGATCACCATCACGGGCTCCGGCACCAACCTCATCAGCTTCGGATCCGTTATCGTCAACCCCGGCAGCACAATTCACACGCTGATCGACTGTTCCGAGGGTGGTGTTCTGGTCCCTGGCGGCGTCGACGTCACCGCCGGGTCCAGCCCGCTCGTCCTGACCCCGGGATCGTTCCAGGAGGTCCTGGTCACCCTCGTCAACGGCTCCGCCACACTCCCCGTCGTCGGGGCGGAACAGGTCGCGGTCCAGACCATCGGCAACACGGCCACCGCCATCGCCGGCCCCGCGGGCGCGTCCATCACCAACGTCTTCGGCACCGTCAGCATCGCCACGGTCACGCCGATACCCAGCCCGACCGGCGCATTGGGGGCTCCGCTGGCCGCGCCGGGACTCGCGGGTACCGCCGGGATTGAGCCCCAGCTCGACGTGGATGGGCTATTGGATTGGGCCCAAACGCTTTCCGGCGCCGGATGAGGGACATGCCGACAGACCCAAACGCGCGGCCCGCATGGCCGTTTCACCCGGCGTGCGGGGTCGGTGCCCCGTCCGCCGGGATGGGTGACGCGGATTCACTCGGTCCGCTGTCGGTGCCCGCGGCCTGGACGACGAACGCCCCGGAGGCGAGGGCGGCTCCGCGTGCTCTACCGGACGCCCGCGTCGACGCCGCCCGGCCCGGGCGTACGTTTCGGCCGGCGTTGATGGCGACGATCACCGGGCACCCATCACCTCGTCGGCCACGCCCAGCGCCAGCGCCATGATCGACACCTGCGGGTTGACCTCCGGGCAGCTCGGCAGGATCGAGGCGTCGGCCACCCACACGCCGTCCACGCCGCGCAACCGCCCCGCCTCGTCGACCGGGCACAACTGATCGTCGGCGCCCGCGGCGGCCGTGCCGGTCGGGTGGAAGGCGGCCAGGTGCAGGCTTCGGGGATCGCTGCGCCGCAACGCATCCCGCAGGGCGGGCAGCGACGTCACCGTCATCGCGCCGGGCAGACCGGTGAGCACCTCGGTCGCGCCGGCGGCGAACAACAGCCGGCCCATCGCCTCGATCGCCACCACGAGCTTGCCGACGTCGGTGGGGGCGATGTTGTAGCGCACCAGCGTCTCACCGCGCACCGTGGACACCGACCCGACACCGCGGTCGGCCACCATGGCGCCGAACGTGGCCACCCGGGGCGCGGCGTCCAGCCAGCCGAGCAGCTCGGCGCCGTAGCCGGGATACACCATCGAGCCCATTCCGGGCGGGGTGGACGTGGCCTCGATCAGCACGCCGTGCGACTCGTGCAGCTCGTGTACCGCGGCGCTTTGCAGCACCCCGTGCCAGGCGACGACGTCGTCCTCGAAGCGCCCCGCGAGCATCGTCGCGGGATGCAGCGCCAGGTTGCGGCCGAGTCGCGGGTGCGAGCCGAAAGCGCTGCGCCGCAACAATCCCGGCGTCTCGGTGGCGCCGGCCGCCACGATGACGGTGTCGGCCAGGACGTCCAGTGCCGTGCCGTCGGGCCGGCGGGCCCGCACGCCGCGGGCGCGCCCGCGCCGGTGCAGCACCCGCTCGACGCGGGCCTCGGAGATGATCCGCGCGCCCGCCGCGCACGCCTGCGGCAGCGCGTTGAGGTGCACGCCGAACTTGGCGTTGCGCGGGCACCCGATCGCGCACTGGCAGCACCCTTCGCAGCCCGGTGCGTTGCGCGGAATGGGCGCCGCCCGCCAGCCCAGCGTGGCGGCGGCGTCCAGCAGCAGCCGGCCGTTGCGGCCCATGATCTCCAGCGGCACCGGGGCGACCTGCAGCGTGCGCTCGACGTCGTCGAGGCGCTCGCCCAGCCGGTCGGGATCGGCCAGGGTGAGCCCGAAGTCGTCGCGCCAGCGCCGCTGCACCGCCGGCGGCGGGCGGTAGCAGGTGCCGGAATTCACCACCGTGGTGCCGCCGACCGCCCGGCCGATGGGCAGCACCACCGACGGGCGCCCCAGGGCGACGGTGGCGCCGGCCCCGCGGTACAGCCCGGCATAGCGATCGATCGGATGGGTGGTCCGGAATTCCCCGACGGTCCAGCGGCGTCCCTCCTCGAGGACGACGACGTCCAGTCCGGCCCGCGCCAGGGAGCGGGCCACCATCGCGCCGCCGGCGCCGGACCCCACGATCACCGCGTCTGCGGTGACGACGGAGCGGCTCTCGGCCGACGAGGCGATGTTCAACGCCGAATCTGGCCGTGCCGTCCCGTGCTGGCTCGCGTGCGAAAGAAGCTCGGGCGCATAGGTTTCCGCGCCGTTGGCCAGCAACGCGATCGCCTTCAATGCCTCGACGGCCGCGCCGGCGTCCGGACTGAGCGCGGCGACCCGGCGCAGCACCTGCTCGCGTCGGTCGGGGCCGAGCCGCGACATCGACCGGCCGGTGGTGACGTAGCTGGCCGCGGCCAGCGTGAGCAGCCCGGCACGCGCCGCCACCCGTGACGTCGTCGGCAGCTGCCGCAGGTAGCGCTCGACGCGCTGCGTCAGCTCGGAGGCCGCCGGGCCGCCGAGTTCCTCGGGCAGCAGCGCGGTGCCGAACGAGCCGACCAGGCTCATATCAGCCGCGCGAGGCGGCGGCCCAGCTTGATGAAGAACGGGTAGGTGGCGAAGATGGCGCCCGCCGCAGCGTGCAGGGGCCACTCCGCCTTGGCGGTGTCCACGCGGAAAATGCCGCTGTTCCACATGAAGTCGCGGCCGTTGCGGGCGCGGAAGGGGCGCCACAGCACCCCGAGGCCGGGCACGTTGTTGTAGAGCCCGAATGACCCGCCGAAGAAGACGCCCAGGGTGGCGGCCTCCGCAACGTCGCGCTGGTCGGCGGGCAGCCGCCGCTCGATGAGCACGCCGGAGGCGAACAGCAGTGGTGGGTCGAGCAGAAAGCTCATGTCGGGATCCTTTCGTTGACATCCGGTGCCGCATCGCCGCGCAGGCCCACCTCGGCGTGCCCGGTGCCCAGTACCGACCATTGCCGGTCGTCGATCTCGATGTGGACGTCGGCTTGTTCGGTGTTCGTGCACACCGCCCTGCCGCCGTCGGGGTCGGTGTATTCCAGGCTCACGCACTTCTCCGCCGGCTGGTCGATCCGGATGAGCACCCGCCGACCGCCGATGCGTCCCTCCAGCTGCCAGTGCGCCACGCCGAGGGTGGTCCGCATCCGCAGTGACGGCAATGGACTTGCGGGCCAATCCCTTCCGTCGATGCGAAACCGGACGAACGCCAGCGGGGCCAGCCTGCGCAACCCCGGCTTGTGCGAGACGGCGCTGACCGCCTCCACCACATCGCCGTTGCCGAGGTCGGCGTGCACCCATCCCCAGCGCTTGGCGTTGCCGTGCCCGTAGATGTGGGCGACCCCGCCGCGCCACCCCTCGAGGCGCAAAGCGGTGTCGGCCACGGTGAGCGAGCCGGCGAAGTCGGCGGTGGGGGCGAGGACGACCTGGGCGCCCGGCAGCAGCTCGCGGTCCCAGGCCGCGCGGGGAAACGTCCACAGCGGTGCGCCCGTTTCGGCCCAGGACAGGTCCCAGGCGATTGAGCCGGCGCGCCCGGTCAGCTGTTTGTCGCCCACCCGCGCGCCCGCGGCGTCGAACCACCAGGGGCCGGACGGGGGCTGGGCGGGCGCGGGACCGAACCGCTCGGTGCGGGGCGGGCCGTCGGCGGGGAACCAGGTGGCCCAGCCGTGCGCGTAGGCGTCGCCCCGGAGCGGGGCGACCGTCTCGCAGTGCACCCACAGTCCGGCGCGGGTCCGGGGATCCGACAGCGTGGCGTACCAGACTTCCAGGCGGCCGGCCTTGCCGCGCCAGCGCGGCGCCGATGCCGATCGCGTGTCGTCGTCCATTGCTCACCTCCCGTGGGTTCGTCCACTATATTGGTTGAGCCAATGAACCAGTCAAGTCCGCTTCGTCCGGTGGATCGTCAGCGCGTCGACGAACAGGTCGCCGCGTCGATCGCCGATGCCATCCTCGACGGCGCGTTTCCGCCGGGCACGGCGTTGCCGCCCGAGCGCGAACTGGCCGAGCGGCTCGGCGTCAACCGCACGTCTCTGCGGCAGGGCCTGGCCAGGCTGCAACAGATGGGTCTGATCGAGGCCCGGCACGGCAGCGGCAACGTGGTCGCGGACCCGCAGGCGCTCACCCACCCCGCGGTGGTGGAGGCGCTGGTCCGCAAGCTAGGGCCCGAATTCCTGGTGGAGCTGTTCGAGATCCGGGCCGCCCTGGGCCCGCTGATCGGCCGCTCGGCCGCGCGGCACGGCGGCCCCGAGAACGCCGGGGCACTGCGCGACGCGCTGGCCGCGATGCGCGAGGCCGACGGTGCGCAGGCGCGCCAAGCCGCCGACCTGGCCTACTTCCGGGTGCTCATCCAGCAGAGCCGTAACCGGGCGCTGGTATTGCTGTATCGCTGGGTGGAGCACGCATTCGGCGGCCGGGAGCACGAGCTCACCGCCGCCTACGACGACGCCGCGCCCGTGGTGGCCGGGCTGAGCGCGATCACCGACGCGGTGCTGGCGGGCGACGAGGCGGGGGCCGCCGCGGCGGTCGAGGCGTACCTGCACGCCAGCGCGCAGCGAATGCTCTTGTCCTACAACAAGACTGGTGCTACTCGGCGAGCCGAGTCGCCGGATGCACCGCGATGAGCCCCAACTTGCCGCGGCGCTTGCACATCGCCGCCAGCTCCGCGTAGGCCTTGGCGCCGAGCAGCTCGGTGAGCTCGTCGGCCATGCTCTCCCACACCTGCTTGGCGCCGACGTGGGCGCCGGGGTCGCCGGTGCAGTACCAGTGCAGGTCGGCGCCGCCGGAACCCCAACCGCGGCGGTCGTATTCGGTGACCCAGGTCTTGAGTATCTCGGTCCCGTCGGGCCGGGTCACCCACTCCTGGCTGCGCCGGATCGGCAGCTGCCAGCAGACGTCGGGCTTCATGGTCAGCGGCGCGACGCCGAGCTTGAGGGCCTTGCTGTGCAGGGCGCATCCGACGCCGCCGGGGAAGCCGGGCCGGTTCAGGAAGATGCAGGCGTCCTTGTGTTTGCGCGTGCGGTACTGCGGCTGCCCGTCGTGCTCGTCGAGCTCCAGATACCCCTTGCGGCCCAAGCCCTTTTCGCGGAATTGCCAGTCCTCGTCGGTCAGCTGCTGCACGGCGTCGTCGAGCCGGGCGCGGTCGTCGTCGTCGGACAGGAACGCCCCGTGCGAGCAGCAGCCGTCGTCCGGGCGGCCCGCCACCGTGCCGTGGCAGGCGGGCGTGCCGAACACGCAAGTCCACCGCGACAGCAGCCAGGTGAGGTCGGCCGCGATCAGGTGCTCGGGGTTGTCCGGGTCATAGAACTCCACCCACTCACGGGCGAAGTCCAGTTCGACCTCGTGTCCCGGCTCAGGGTAGGAATTCGCCACGGCGTCCACGTTAGTCGACAAAACCGGCTCTTCGGCCCGCTGACACTCGGGGCCCGACGGATCAAGATCGGCAACGTCCCCAGCGGGCCGCAACGCGCGGCCCACCCGTATCCGACTAGGTTGTTTCCCGTGCGATTGGGCGTGCTCGACGTGGGCAGCAACACGGTTCACCTCTTGGTGGTTGATGCGCACCGTGGCGGGCATCCCACGCCCATGAGTTCGACGAAGGCCACGCTGCGATTGGCCGAGTCGATCGACAGCTCGGGCAAGATCACCAAGCGCGGCGCCGAGAAGCTGATCTCCACGATCGACGAGTTCGCCAAGATCGCGGACAGCTCCGGGTGCGCCGAGCTGATGGCGTTCGCCACCTCGGCGCTGCGCGACGCGGTGAACTCCGACGACGTGCTCGCCCGCGTCCGCAAGGAAACCGGCGTCGAGCTGGAGGCGCTCAGCGGGGTCGACGAGTCGCGGCTGACCTTCCTGGCGGTGCGCCGGTGGTACGGCTGGAGCGCGGGGCGGATCATCAACCTCGACATCGGCGGCGGCTCGCTCGAGATGTCCAGCGGCGTCGACGAGGAGCCCGAGGTGGCGCTGTCTTTGCCGCTGGGCGCCGGCCGGCTGACCCGCGAATGGCTACCCGACGACCCGCCCGGGCGGCGCAGGGTCGGGATGCTGCGGGACTGGCTGGACGCCGAGCTCGCCGAGGCCAGCGAGCAGGTGCTCGACGCCGGCGCGCCCGACCTGGCGGTGGCGACGTCGAAGACGTTTCGCTCGCTCGCGCGGCTGACGGGCGCGGCGCCGTCGGCTGCAGGACCGCGGGTGAAGAGGACGCTCACAGCAAACGGCCTCAGGCAACTCATATCTTTCATCTCTAGGATGACGACCGCTGACCGGGCAGAACTGGAAGGGGTGAGCGCCGAGCGCGCGCCACAGATCGTGGCGGGTGCGCTGGTGGCGGAGGCGAGTATGCGAGCGCTGTCGATCGAATCGGTGGATATCTGCCCGTGGGCGTTACGGGAAGGTCTCATCTTGCGCAAACTCGACAGCGAAGCCGACGGAACGCCCCTCATGAAGCGATCCGTGCGCGATGCTGGAGGGCAGGCAGGTGATCGGGACGGCAACCGATCGAGAGGCGACAAAGCATGACCGGACCACACTCCGAGACCGAGAGCCCCGGCACTCGGCCGATCTCGGTGGCCGAACTTCTGGCCAGGAACGGAACCATCGGCGCCCCCGCGGTCACGCGGCGCAGGCGCAGGCGGCGCGGCGATAGCGACGCGGTCACCGTCGCCGAGCTGACCGGTGAGATCCCGATCATCCGTGACGACGACGAGGACCCGCGCACGGCCGAACGGCCGGCCGCCGAGGAAACCGAGGCCGAGCAGCAAACCGAAGACAAGCCCGCGGCCGCGTACTGGTCGCAGCCCGAGCCGCGTTGGCCCAAGTCGCCGTCTCAGCCCAAGAAGGCCTCCGGCCCCGAGCGCAGCGCGTACCCGCGCCCGATGAGCCACGGCGAGGCGGGGGAGACCAACGGCATCGGGCAATCGGGCGCCGAGGACATGAATCCCGATCCGCTGGACCACTACACCGATCTGCCGGTGGACGTGATGGATTCGGAGGTCCGCGACGCCGAGCCCGCGCTGGAGGATTCCGCCTATGTGCGCTCCTACCTGCAGACCGAGGCCGACGAGGACGAAGAGGACGCGGAGGACCCGTTCGCCGCCGGTTTGTTGCCGCACGAGGAGCGCGACGAGGACCCCCCCGACGGCGCGACCGAGGGGGTGGCCACGGCGACCGACGCCCACGCGGGCCCGGGCAGGTTCGAGGCGTTGTGGCGCGGCAGCCTGGTCGTCTTCCAGTCGATCCTCGCCGTGGCCTTCGGCGCCGGCCTGTTCGTCGCCTTCGACGAGCTGTGGCGCTGGAACAGCATCGTGGCGCTGGTGCTCTCGGTGCTGGTGATCCTCGGCCTGGTCGTCGGCGTCCGGGTGGTGCGCAAGACCGAGGACATCGCGAGCACATTGATCGCGGTCGCGGTGGGGGCGCTGATCACCCTGGGCCCGTTGGCGCTGTCGTTGCAGTCGGGCTAGGCGGACCGGGGACCACACAGACCGTTGCGCCCAGCTATCAAAGTCGGACTCTCAACGGCTTCGGTGTACCCATTGCGGGCCGAGGCCGCGTTCGAGTACGCCGCGCGGCTCGGGTACGACGGCGTCGAGCTGATGGTGTGGGCCGAGTCGGTCAGCCAGGACATCGACGCCATCGAAAAGCTGTCCCGGCGCTATCGCGTCCCGGTGCTGTCCGTGCACGCGCCCTGCCTGCTGATCTCGCAGCGGGTCTGGGGCGCCAACCCGATCCCCAAGCTGGACCGCAGCGTGCGGGCCGCCGAACAACTCGGCGCGCAGACCGTCGTCGTGCATCCGCCTTTTCGCTGGCAGCGGCGCTACGCCGAGGGGTTCAGCGACCAGGTCGCCGAGCTGGAAGCCTCGAGTGACGTGCTGATCGCGGTGGAGAACATGTTCCCGTTCCGGGCGGACCGGTTCTTCGGCTCGGGCCAATCGCTGGAGCGGATGCGCAGGCGGGGCGGCGGCCCCGGCCCGGCGATCTCGGCGTTCGCACCCTCCTACGACCCGCTGGACGGCAACCACGCCCACTACACGCTGGACTTGTCCCACACCGCGACCGCGGGCAGCGACTCGCTGGACATGGCGCAGCGGATGGGCGGCGGATTGGTGCACCTGCACCTGTGCGACGGCAGCGGCCTGCCCGCCGACGAGCACCTGGTGCCCGGGCGCGGCACCCAGCCCACCGCCGAGGTGTGCCAGATGCTGGCCGGCAGCCACTTCGCCGGCCACGTCATCCTGGAAGTTTCCACGTCCAGCGCGCGTTCAGCCAATGAGCGCGAGAGCATGCTCGCCGAATCGCTGCAGTTCGCCCGCACGCACCTGCTGCGCTGACAGACCCAGGAGACCATGAACGCGTTATTCACCACCGCGATGGCATTGCGGGAGGTCGGCCCCGGCGTCTTCGAGGGCGAGCTCGACAAGCACTGGACCATCGGTCCCAAGGTGCACGGCGGCGCCATGCTGGCGCTCTGCGCCAATGCCGCCCGCACCGCCTGCGGTGGGCCGTCGAGCGAGTTCGAACCGGTTCAGCAGCCGGTCGCGGTGTCGGCGAGCTTCCTGTGGGCCCCGGATCCGGGGCCGATGCACCTGGTGACGTCGATCCGCAAGCGCGGCCGCCGCATCAGCGTCGTCGACGTCGAGCTCACCCAGGGTGATCGGACCGCCGTGCACGCCGTAGTCAACCTCGGCGAGCCCGAACACTTTCCGCCCGACGGTGACGCCAAGCCCCTGCTGTCGGCCAACCCGGTGGTGGACCTGATGGCGCCCGAGCCGCCCGACGACATCGCCCCGATCGGGCCGGGCCACCCGCTGGCCGGCCTGGTGCACCTCGGCGAGGGCTGCGACGTCCGACCGGTGCTGTCGACGCTGGGTCCGACGGCCGACGGGGGCCCGCCGGTGATCCAGATGTGGGCGCGCCCCCGCGACGTCGCCCCGGACGCCCTGTTCGCGCTGATGTGCGGGGATCTGTCGGCGCCGGTGACCTTCGCCGTGGAACGCACCGGCTGGGCGCCCACCGTCCAACTGACCGCCTTCCTGCGCGGGCTGCCCGCCGACGGGTGGCTGCGAATCATCGCGACCTGCACGGAGATCGGGCACGACTGGTTCGACGAGGACCACACCGTCGTCGACAGCCTGGGCCGCCTCGTGGTGCAAGCCCGTCAACTGGCGCTGGTCCCTGCCGCTGGTTAGACGCCGGTGTCTGCGATGCTGTCGGGCATGGCAAGAATCGCGATCATCGGTGGCGGCAGCATCGGGGAGGCACTGCTGTCGGGTCTGCTGCGCGCGGGCCGGCAGGTCAAAGACCTGGTGGTGGCCGAACGCGTGCCCGAGCGCGCCCAGTACCTGGCCGACACCTATTCGGTGTTGATCACCTCGGTGGCCGACGCGGCGGAGAACGCGTCCTTCGTGGTGGTCGCGGTGAAGCCCACCGACGTGGAGCCGGTGCTGGCGGAGCTGACCCGGGCGGCGGCGGCGTCCGAGAGCGACACCGCCGAGCAGGTGTTCGTCACCGTCGCGGCGGGCATCGGCATCTCGTATTTCGAATCGAAGCTGCCCGCCGGGACGCCGGTGGTCCGGGCGATGCCCAACGCGGCGGCGCTCGTCGGCGCGGGGGTGACCGCGCTGGCCACGGGCCGGTTCGTCACCGCCCCGCAACTCGAGGGGGTATCGGCCCTGTTCGACTCCGTCGGTGGCGTGCTGACCGTGCCCGAGGCCCAGATGGACGCCGTGACCGCGCTGTCGGGGTCAGGCCCGGCCTACTTCTTCTTGATGGTCGAGGCGCTGATCGACGCCGGGGTGGCCGCCGGGCTGAGCCGGGAGGTGGCCACCGACCTGACGGCGCAGACGATGGCCGGATCCGCGGCGATGCTGCTGGAACGGATGGACGCCGACAGGCGGCCGGGGGAGGGCGAGACCCCGGGGCTGCGCGTGGACGCCACGGCGACGCAGCTGCGGGCGACCATCACCTCACCCGGCGGCACGACCGCCGCGGGGCTGCGGGAACTGGAACGGGGCGGCCTGCGGACGGCCGTCGACGCGGCCGTTCAGGCCGCCAAAACGCGCTCTGAGCAGCTAAGAATTACATCGGAGTAATCCAAGAAATTTGAACTGATTGTCCCCCACCAGTACCAGTAACCCCATTAGTCCCGCTATTCTCCTCTTTGTATGCACGTGTGGGTGCCAGCGGAGGGGAAGCCGCTGGCATTGCGGGTGCCTGACACGATTGGGTTGCGATGACGTCTACGAACGGGCCATCGGCGCGCGATTCTGCTGGTAAGCGGGACACCGGTTCCGGCGAGGGCCAGCAGGGCAGGACACAATTCTTGACCGTCGCCGAAGTGGCCGCGTTGATGCGGGTCTCCAAGATGACGGTGTACCGGCTGGTGCACAACGGCGAGCTGCCCGCGGTCCGGGTCGGGCGGTCTTTCCGGGTACACGCCAAGGCGGTGCACGACATGCTGGAGACGTCTTACTTCGACGCGGGCTGACCCGAAACCGCACTTCGCTCTTCGCTCGGTGGTCGCCGACGCCGTTTGGTGTTCGGTGCGTCCCGCCGGGTAAAGTGTCCGGGTCAATCCTGCAAACAGGTCACGGGTCAGATAGCGGAGTTCATGGGTTCAGTAATCAAGAAGCGGCGCAAGCGCATGTCGAAGAAGAAGCACCGCAAGTTGTTGCGCCGCACTCGGGTGCAGCGCAGAAAACTCGGCAAGTAGGCCCGCCCGCGGCATCCGCTGCGGTCTCTGCCGAGTCGATAGGCTGTTTGGGTGGATCAGTCGAGTGGGGATGGCGCCGGAACCGGCGACACCGCGAGCAACACGGTGCACTACCCCAAGGTGGTGCTGGTCACCGGTGCGTGCCGGTTCCTGGGCGGCTACCTGACGGCCCGGCTCGCGCAGAACCCGATGATCAACGCGGTCATCGCCGTGGACGCGATCGCGCCCAGCAAGGACATGCTCCGCCGGATGGGGCGCGCGGAGTTCGTCCGCGCCGACATCCGTAACCCGTTCATCGCCAAAGTGATTCGCAACGGCGAGGTGGACACCGTGGTGCACGCGGCCGCGGCGTCGTACGCCCCGCGGTCCGGGGGCACCGCGGCGTTGAAGGAAATCAACGTGATGGGTGCGATGCAGCTGTTCGCCGCCTGTCAGAAGGCGCCCTCGGTGCGGCGCGTGGTGCTCAAGTCGACGTCTGAGGTGTATGGGTCCAGCGCGCACGATCCGGTGATGTTCACCGAGGACAGCACGAGCCGCCGGCCCTTGCGCGGCGGTTTCGCGAAGGACAGCCTGGACATCGAGGCCTATGCCCGCGGACTGGGCCGCCGTCGGCCCGATATCGCGGTGACGATCCTGCGGCTGGCCAACATGATCGGACCCGCTATGGACACCACGCTGTCGCGGTACCTGGCCGGGCCGTTGGTGCCGACGATGTTCGGCCGCGACGCGCGGCTGCAGTTGCTCCACGAGCAGGATGCGCTGGGCGCGCTGGATCGCGCGGCGATGGCCGGCAAGGCCGGCACGTTCAACATCGGCGCCGACGGCATCATCATGCTGTCGCAAGCGATCCGCCGGGCCGGCCGGATTCCGTTGCCAGTGCCCGGTTTTGGCGTGTGGGCGCTCGATTCGTTGAGACGGGCTAACCGTTACAACGAGATCAGCCGCGATCAGTTCGCCTACCTGAGTTACGGCCGCGTCATGGACACCACCCGGATGCGGACGGAGCTGGGCTATCAGCCGAAATGGACGACCGCCGAGGCCTTCGACGACTACGTTCGCGGCCGCGGCATGACTCCCATTATCGATCCGCATCGGGTACGCTCCTTGGAAGGTCGCGCCATATCCCTAGCTCAGCGCTGGGGCAGCCGAAATCCAATTCCGTGGGGTGGGGTCAGGTAGGAATCGTGGCGGGTGAAAGCAGAGCGAATGTTATTCCGCTGCATACGAATCGGGGTCGGGTAGCAGCACGCCGGAGAGCCGATCAGCGCGCGGAGTCCGCCCGCCAGCATCCCTCCTTGCTCTCGGATCCGAATGGTCGGGCGTCGGCCGAGCAGATCGCCGCCGTCGTTCGCGAGATCGATGAGCATCGGCGTGCGGCCGGCGCCGGCTCGTCGGAGGTGCCGCTCAACGACTTCGCCCAGCGCGTGGCCGCAGTGGCCGGGTTCATGCGCCAGCGGCTCACCGGCGACTACACCGTCGACGAGTTCGGTTTCGATCCGCACTTCAACAGCGCGATCGTGCGGCCGTTGCTGAGGTTCTTCTTCCGGTCGTGGTTCCGGGTGGAGGTCAGTGGTGTCGAAAACCTGCCCAGCGAGGGCGCCGCACTGGTGGTGGCCAATCACGCCGGGGTCTTGCCGTTCGACGGGTTGATGCTGTCGGTCGCCGTCCACGACGAGCACCCCGCGCAGCGCGACCTGCGGCTGCTCGCCGCCGACATGGTGTTCGACCTGCCCGTCGTGGGTGAAGCCGCCCGCAAGGCCGGCCACACCATGGCCTGCACCACGGACGCGCACCGGCTGCTCGCCGCCGGCGAACTGACCGCCGTGTTCCCCGAGGGCTACAAGGGGTTGGGTAAGCGCTTCGAGGACCGTTACCGGTTGCAGCGGTTCGGCCGCGGCGGATTCGTCACCGCGGCGCTGCGCACCAAGGCGCCGATCATCCCGTGCTCGATCATCGGCTCGGAAGAGATCTACCCGATGCTGACCGACGTGAAGCTGCTGGCGCGGCTCTTCGGGCTGCCCTACTTCCCGATCACGCCGCTGTTCCCGCTGGCCGGGCCGGCGGGCCTGGTGCCGCTGCCGTCGAAGTGGCGCATCGCGTTCGGCGAGCCGATCTACACCAACGACTACGCCGCGTCCGACGCCGAGGACCCGATGGTCACCTTCGAGTTGACCGATCAGGTGCGCGAGACCATCCAGCAGACGCTGTACCGGTTGCTCGCCGGCCGTCGCAACATCTTCTTCGGCTGACGCTTTTCGTTTACCGGCCCCGCCCGGTTCGCTATCCGGCTTGGTGCCGACGCGAAAACGCCCCGGAGCCAATGGCTTCCGGGGCGTTTTTCGGGCGAATTACTTGACCATCGTGAACTGGCAGACGTTGGTGTAGCCGTCGCGGAACAGGTCCGAGCAGCCGCGCAAGTACTTCAGGTAGATGTCGTAGGTCTCCTGCCCCTTCAGCGCGATCGCCTCTTCCTTGTGCGCCTCGAGCGCGTCGCCCCAGGCGGTCAGCGTCGGGACGTAGTTCTTGCCGATGAAGTGGTGGCGCTCGATCTTGAAACCGGCGTCGGTCGCGTACTTGTCGACCAGGTCGACCTGAGGCAGCTTCCCGCCCGGGTAGATCTCCTTGAGGATGAAGCTGATGAACCGCAGCAGGGTCATGTTCACCTGCAAGCCCATCTTCTTGCCCTCTTCGGCGGACGGCACCACGATCGAGTGCAGCAGCATGCGGCCGTCGTCGGGCAGCAGGTCGTAGTACTTCTTGAAGAAGGTGGCGTACCGCTCGTACCCGGCGTCACCGGCGCCGTCGGCGAAGTGCTCGAACGCACCCAGCGACACGATGCGGTCGATCGGTACGTCGCCAGGGAATTCCTCCCAGCCCTGGATCCGCACCTCTTTGCGGCGGGGGCTGTCCATCTTGTCGAACTCGGCCACGCAGTGGGCGTACTGGTTTTCGCTGAGCGTCAGGCCGATGACGTTGACGTCGTACTCGGCCACCGCGTGCCGCATCGTCGAACCCCACCCGGAGCCGATGTCGAGCAGTGTCATGCCTGGCTCGAGGTTGAGCTTGTCCAGCGCGAGCTTGCGCTTGGCGTACTGCGCCTCTTCCAGCGTCTTGGTCAGGTTCTGGGGGTCCGGATTCTCGTCGAAATAGCCGCAGCTGTAGGTCATCGACGGGTCGAGCCAGAGCTTGAAGAACTCGTTCGATTTGTCGTAGTGCGACCGGACCTTCTCGACCGGCGGCTTCAGTTGCGTGCTACCGCTTTCCCCCTGTGACGTCATTGATTCGAACCTACTTTCCCGCTGATATGGACTTTCCCGCTGATATGGACGCGACTGCCGCGACGGTTGCTTCGTGGTCGGCATCGTTGTTTGCGGCTTCCCCCAGCATCGTGACTGTACTGGTGATGACCGGTTTGCCCTCGGCGTCCGTGACCTCGCTACGGATCTCGGTGATCACGGCGCCATGGGACTCAATGACCGAGTCTAGATAGGTGTCGAAGTAAAGCCTATCCCCTGCGACGATCGGCCGGTGGAACTTGAATTTCTGGTCGCGGTGCATGACCCGCGCGATGTTGATCGGAATGCTGAACTTGGTGAAGATCTCCAGCTGCACGCGCCGGCCCGCGATGGCGAGGAACGTGGGCGGGGCCACCAGCGCGTCGTATCCGGCCGCGGCGGCGTCGGCCTCGTTGAAGTGCGTCGGATGGTCGTTGTTGATGGCGAGGGCGAACTCCCGGATCTTCTCGCGGCCGACGAGGAAGTAATCCGGCGCCCGGTAATGGCTGCCGATGAGCCCTTCGGCTCCCTTGGGGATTGTCATAGCGCTGTCGCTCTCCGCTCGAATAGGTCTCAGCGGCGCAGCCTATCAGCGCGATTGCCGCCGGGAAGCCACCGCGGCCAGTGCACCACCGGCCGCACCGAGCGCCAACGCCGACGGGACCCCGATCCGGGCGGCCTTGCGGGCGGTGCGAAAGTCCCGGATCTCCCAACCGCGTTCGCGGGCCAGTGTGCGCAGGCGTGCGTCCGGGTTGATCGCGACGGCGGTGCCCACCAACGAGAGCATGGGCACGTCGTTGAAGCTGTCGGAGTAGGCCGTGCAGCGTTTGAGGTTCAGGCCCTCCCGGATCGCCAGCGACCGCACGGCGTGCGCCTTTCCGGTCCCGTGCAGGATGTCGCCGACGAGCCGGCCGGTGAACACCCCGTCGACGGACTCCGCGACGGTGCCCAGGGCGCCGGTCAGGCCGAGCCGCCGCGCGATGGTCGCCGCGAGTTCGTAAGGGGTGGCGGTGATCAGCCACACCTGCTGGCCCGCGTCGAGGTGCATCTGCGTCAGCTCGCGAGTGCCCGGCCAGATTTTGTCCGCGATGATCTCGTCGTAGATCTCCTCGCCCAGCGTCACCAGCTGTTCGACCGAGCGGCCCTCGATGAAGGCGAGCGCTTTGCGACGGCCGGCGGCGACGTCGTTGCTGTTCTCCTTGCCGAGGACCTGGAATTTGGCCTGGGCATAGATGAAACCGAGCACATCGCGATAGGTGAAGTAGTTGCGCGCGGCCAGCCCGCGGCCGAAGTGCACCGCCGAGGAGCCCTGCACCAGGGTGTTGTCGACGTCGAAGAAGGCGGCCGCGGTCAGGTCGATCGGCGGCTGGGGCCGGTCCTCGTCGGTGGCGGCCTTTTCGGCTTGCAGGTCCTCCAGCGCACGGGCCGCGCTGGCGTCGGCGGCCAGCGACTCCAGGTCAGCGCGACTGACGTCTCCGTCGACGGGGTCAGAGGAAGTCATCGCCAAACCTCCTAGATCGCTGTGTTGCCTGGCGACCCAGTGGGTCCCGGTATCCAACCCTATCCGGCGGTTGTGCCGCGGGGCGTCGGCTATGCCGCGCTGTCGAGTGTGAAGCTAGCCGCACACTCGGCGCCGAGCGTGAAGCTAGCTGCACACTCGACAATGTCCGCTCGCATCTGTGGTGTAGGCGGAGTCGACTTCCTGAGAGCTTTGCTCGCGTTGATCGTCGAGTGTTGGCGTGGCCTCCGCCAACAGCATTGCCATGGTGCCGCCGCCCGCGGCGGTCTCGGTGGCCATGAAGCTCGTGCCCGCGCTGCAGGCCAGCGCCGCCGTCAACGCCGAAATCACCGATCCCATGGACTCGCCGGTGGCCAGCACCGTGGCACCGGCGCGGTCTAGCGCAGTCGCGTCACACGCCAGCGGCGCCATCTGGTCACGACCACATGCCGAGATTCGTCGACATCGCCCCGGTGTAGTTGCCGTGCGCGGTCGCGGCAACCTTCTTCAACTGCGCCAGCGCCTCGCGCATCATCGCCTCGCCGCGCACCCAGTGCTGATGCGACTCGGCGTGCGCGGCCGCGGCCTCACCCGTCCACGTGGTGTGCAAACGCGTTACGCGGGAATCGATTTCGGTGATCATGTCCTCGGCGTAGCGCTGAAAGTCGGCCATCCGCTGCACCGAGTCGGCCAACGCCTGCGGATCCACCCGAAACGCCTCAGCCACCGCGCACCGCTCGCTCCGCCGCGGCGGACCCGGCCTCGTTGGCCTGATAGCCCTCGCCGGCCTCACCCACGAGGCGCGCCAACATCGACAGCCCCAGCTGAACCTCGCGAGCGCCCCGATGCCAGAGTTCCCACGCGGAGGAATACGCCGTCCCGGACGCGCCTTGCCAGCCGCCCAGCATCTGCCCCACCTGATCGTCCAGCTGAGCGAGGCGGCTCGAAAGGTTCTCTGCCGCGCCGGCGGTGGAAACGGCGTGACTCTGCATCACCGCCGGGTCAACTCGCAGGGCCATGACCGGAAAGTAACGCCGGCCAGATGTCCCCACAAGTCACCGGTGCCAGACTGATGGCCATGACCGACGCCCCCCGACGGCCGCAGGTGGAACTGCTGACTCGCGACGGCTGCACCCTCTGCGTGCGGGTGCACGACCGGCTCGAGGAACTGGCGTCCGAGCTGGGCTTCGACCTGTCGACGACCGACGTCGACGCCGCCGCGGCCGCCGGCAACCCGGCGCTGCGGGCCGAATTCGGTGACCGGCTGCCCGTGATCCTGCTCGACGGCCGCGAGCACAGCTACTGGGACCTCGACGAGCCGCGGCTGCGCGCGGATCTGGGGAGATGAGGACCACCGGGCAATTATTTGGTAGCCCACCTGATAAACGATTACCTTGGAAACCAGTTCAGTTACTGGAGGAAGCAAGGGAGCTGGCCAGGTGATGCTGCCGTGAGCGTCTTGCTCTTCGGGGTTTCGCACCGCAGTGCGCCGGTCTCCGTCCTGGAACAACTCAGCATCGACGAATCCGATCAGGGCAAGATCGTCGACCGAGTGTTGCAGTCGCCGCTGGTGACCGAGGCGATGGTGCTGTCGACATGCAACCGGGTCGAGGTCTATGCAGTGGTGGACGCGTTCCACGGCGGGTTGGCGGCCATTGGGCAGGTGCTGTCGGATCACTCCGGAATGTCGATGGGGGACCTGACCAAATACGCGTACGTCCGGTACAGCGAGGCCGCCGTCGAGCACCTGTTCGCGGTGGCCAGCGGGCTGGACTCCGCCGTGGTGGGTGAGCAGCAGGTGCTCGGCCAGGTGCGCCGCGCGTATGCCACCGCGGAAGGCAATCGGACCGTCGGGCGGGTGCTGCACGAGCTGGCCCAACGGGCGCTGTCGGTGGGCAAGCGGGTGCATTCCGAGACCGCGATCGATGCGGCCGGCGCCTCGGTGGTGTCGGTCGCCCTCGACATGGCCGAGCGCCGGCTGGGCGGCCTGGAGGGCAAGACCGCCGCGCTGGTCGGCGCCGGCGCGATGGGCGCCCTGGCCGCGGCCCACCTGACCCGCTCCGGTGTCCGGCGGGTGCACGTCCTGAATCGGTCGTTGTCCCGGGGGCAGCGGCTGGCCCGCAAGATCCGCGAATCCGGTGTGCAGGCCGACGCGATGGCCCTCGACCGGCTGGCCGACGCGGTCGCCGACGCCGACGTCGTGGTCAGCTGCACCGGCGCGGTGAGCCCGGTGATCACACTGGCCGACGTGCACCACGCGCTGGCCGCCGCCCGCCGCGACGAGTCGACGCGTCCGCTGGTGATCTGCGACCTGGGCATGCCGCGCGACGTGGATCCGGCGGTCGCCGGCCTGCCCGGTGTGTGGGTCGTCGACGTGGACCGCGTGCAGCACGAGCCGTCGGCGCACGCCGCCGCGTCCGACGTGCACGCCGCGCGCCACATCGTGGCCGCCGAAGTGGCCGCCTACCTGGCCGGCCAGCGGATGGCCGAGGTCACCCCGACGGTGACCGCGCTGCGCCAGCGCGCCGCCGACGTGGTGGAGGCGGAGCTGCTGCGCCTGGACAACCGGCTGCCCGGCCTTCAGAGCGCCCACCGCGAGGAGGTGGCGCGCACCGTGCGGCGGGTGGTGGACAAGCTGCTGCACGCGCCGACCGTGCGGATCAAACAACTCGCCAGCGCCCCCGGCGGCGATAGCTACGCCGAAGCGCTGCGCGAACTCTTCGAACTCGACCAGACCGCCGTCGACGCCGTCGCTGCGGGCGAATTGCCCGTCATAGCAACGGGATTCGACGCCGGAACGCAAGAACCCACCGCCGAGTAGCCGATTGGCGAATGTGATCCGGATAGGCACCCGGGGCAGTCTGTTGGCCACCACCCAGGCCGGCGTCGTCAGGGACGCCCTGATCGCCAACGGTCACCCCGCGGAGTTGGTGATCATCACCACCGCCGGCGACCGCTCGTCGGCGCCCATCGAAACCCTGGGCGTCGGCGCCTTCACCACCGCACTGCGCGAGGCCATGGACGACGGCCGGGTGGACGCCGCGGTGCACTCGCACAAGGATTTGCCCACGGCGGACGACCCGCGGTTCACGATCGCGGCGATACCGCCCCGCAACGACCCCCGCGACGTGGTGGTGGCCCGCGACGGGCTGGTGCTCGGGGAGTTGCCGCCGGGTTCGCTGGTGGGCACGTCGTCCCCGCGCAGGGCCGCGCAGCTTAGGGCATTGGGTCTCGGTTTGGAAATCCGCCCCCTACGAGGCAACCTAGATACCAGGTTGAACAGGGTAAGCAATGGTGATCTCGACGCGATCGTGGTGGCTCGGGCCGGACTGGCCCGGCTCGGTCGCCTCGACGATGTCACCGAGACGTTAGAGCCGGTGCAGATGTTGCCAGCACCGGCTCAGGGCGCGCTCGCCGTCGAATGCCGCGCGGGTGATGAATTGGCGGCGGTGCTGGCGGAGTTGGACGACGCCGACACGCGCGCGTCGGTCACCGCGGAGCGAGCCCTGCTGGCCGAACTGGAGGCGGGTTGCTCCGCACCGGTGGGCGCGATCGCCGAGGTGGTCGAGTCCATCGATGAGGACGGCCGCGTCTTCGAAGAGCTGTCGCTGCGCGGTTGCGTGGCGGCGCTGGACGGGTCCGACGTGATACGCGCGTCCGGCATCGGCACCGCCGACCGGGCGCGCGAGCTGGGGGTATCGGTCGCCGCGGAGTTGTTCGAACTCGGCGCCCGAGAGCTGATGGCCGAAGCGCGGCAGGACCCGAACCGAGGAAATTAATTGCGAGTGACGTGGGAGCGACAATGACGACGCGAGGGCGTAAGCCGAGACCCGGCCGCATCACGTACGTGGGTTCCGGACCCGGCGATCCGGGTCTGTTGACCACCCGGGCCGCGACGGTATTGGCGAACGCCGCCCTGGTGTTCACCGACCCCGACGTGCCGGAGCCGGTGCTGGCGCTGATCGGCAAGGACCTACCACCCGTCTCCGGCCCGGCGCCGGCCGAGGCCGCCGCCGGCAACGGTGACGCGCCCACCGGCGGAGCGGAGCAGCCCGCGGTGATATCGGCCGGTCCGGATGTCCGCCCGGCGCTCGGCGAGCCGACCGAGGTGGCCAAGACGCTGACCGCCGAGGCCCGTGCCGGCGCCGACGTGGTGCGGCTGGTGGCCGGCGACCCGCTGACGGTCGACGCGGTGATCACCGAGGTGAACGCCGTCGCGCGGAGCCACCTGCACATCGAGATCGTGCCCGGCCTGGCGCCGACCGGCGCCGTGCCCAGCTACGCGGGTCTGCCGCTGGGCTCGTCGCACACGGTCGCCGACGTGCGCGACCCGAACGTGGATTGGGACGCTCTGGCCGCCGCGCCCGGCCCGCTGATCCTGCAGGCCACCACGTCGCATCTGGCCGACGCGGCGCGCACCCTGATCGAGCACGAGCTCTCCGAGAGCACCCCGTGCGTGGTGACCGCGCACGGCACCACCTGCCAGCAGCGGTCGATCGAGACCACGCTGGGCGGTCTGACCGACTCGGCCGTCCTGGGCGGGACGGACCCGGCGGGCCCGTTGACCGGGCCGCTGGTGGTGACCATCGGCAAGACGGTGGCCAGCCGGGCGAAGCTGAACTGGTGGGAGAGCCGGGCGCTGTACGGCTGGACGGTGCTGGTGCCGCGCACCAAGGACCAGGCCGGCGAGATGAGCGAGCGGCTGACGTCCTACGGCGCGCTGCCGATCGAGGTGCCGACCATCGCCGTCGAGCCGCCCCGCAGCCCCGCCCAGATGGAGCGGGCCGTCAAGGGTCTGGTCGACGGCCGCTTCCAGTGGGTGGTGTTCACCTCCACCAATGCGGTGCGCGCGGTGTGGGAGAAGTTCGGCGAGTTCGGTCTGGACGCGCGGGCGTTCTCGGGCGTCAAGATCGCCTGTGTCGGCGAGTCGACGGCCGACCGGGTCCGGGCGTTCGGCATCAGCCCCGAGCTGGTGCCTGCGGGCGAACAGTCCTCACTCGGCCTGCTGGACGACTTCCCGGACTACGACAGCATTTTCGACCCGGTGAACCGGGTGCTGCTGCCGCGGGCCGACATCGCCACCGAGACGCTGGCCGAGGGACTGCGCGAGCGCGGCTGGGAGATCGAGGATGTCACCGCCTACCGGACGGTGCGGGCCGCGCCGCCGCCGGCGGAGACGCGGGAGATGATCAAGACCGGCGGCTTCGACGCGGTGTGCTTCACCTCCAGCTCCACCGTGCGCAACCTGGTCGGCATCGCCGGCAAGCCGCACGCGCGGACGATCATCGCCTGCATCGGTCCCAAGACGGCCGAGACCGCCGCGGAATTCGGGCTGCGGGTGGACGTGCAGCCCGAGACGGCCGCCGTCGGCCCGCTGGTCGATGCCCTGGCCGAGCACGCCGCCCGGTTGCGCGCCGAGGGCGCGCTGCCACCGCCGCGTAAGAAGAGCCGCAGGCGCTAGTGGGCCGCCACCAGAGGAGCTAGCCCATGGCCTACCCGCGGCAGCGTCCGCGCCGGCTCCGCTCCACCCCCGCGATGCGTCGCCTGGTGGCGCAAACATCTTTGGAGCCAAGGCATTTGGTGCTGCCGATGTTCGTCGCCGACGGTATCGACGAACCACGGCCGATCGCGTCGATGCCGGGCGTGGTGCAACACACCCGCGACTCGCTGCGCAGCGCGGCGGCCGACGCCGTCGCAGCCGGGGTGGGCGGGCTGATGCTGTTCGGGGTGCCCCGGGACGAAGACAAGGATGCGACGGGGTCGGCGGGCACCGATCCCGACGGCATCCTCAACCTCGCCCTGCGCGACCTGGCCAAGGATCTCGGCGATGCGACGGTGTTGATGGCCGACACCTGCCTGGACGAATTCACCGACCACGGCCACTGCGGCGTCCTGGACGCCAGGGGCCGGGTGGACAACGACGCCACGTTGGCTCGCTACGTGAAACTTGCTGTGGCGCAGGCGGAATCGGGCGCGCACGTGGTGGGCCCGAGCGGGATGATGGACGGCCAGGTGGCCGCGATACGCGACGGCCTGGACGCCGCGGGCCACACCGACGTGGTCATCCTCGCCTACGCCGCGAAGTTCGCCTCGGCGTTCTACGGCCCGTTCCGCGAGGCGGTCAGCTCCAGCCTGTCCGGCGACCGGCGCACCTATCAGCAGGAGTCGGGCAACTTCCGCGAAGCGCTGCGCGAGATCCGGCTGGACCTCGACGAGGGCGCGGACATCCTGATGGTCAAGCCCGCGCTGGGTTACCTCGACGTGGTGGCCGCCGCGGCGGAGGTGTCGCCGGTGCCGGTGGCGGCCTACCAGGTCTCGGGGGAGTACGCCATGATTTGCGCTGCGGCCGCCAACAATTGGATCGACGAGCGGGTCGCGGCTCTCGAGTCATTGACGAGCATTCGCCGGGCCGGAGCCGATATTGTGCTGACCTACTGGGCCGCCGACGTGGCGGGTTGGCTTTCGTGAGATGGGGCTTGCTGTGAATTCCGAGTCGACGGCCGCGGAACGCAAGCCGCTGTTCTACGAACCGGGCGCCAGCTGGATCTGGGTGCTGTGGGGCCCGGTGGCCGCGGGCGCGATGATCCTGATCGAAATCTGGAGCGGTGCGCCCGTGTCGTTCCTGATCCCGCTGATCTTCTTGGTCCTGGTATCGGGGTTCGTCGGGTTGCAGGTGAAGGCGGCCCGGATCCACGTCTCGGTCGAACTCACCGAGGACGCCCTGCGCCAGGGCACCGAAACCATCCTGGTGCGCGAGATCCTCAAGGTGTACCCGGAACCGGAGAACCACGAAGCCTCCGGCAAGGAGTTGGCGCGGTGGCAGTCGGCGCGGGCCCTCGGCGAATTGGTCGGGGTGCCGCGCGGCCGCATCGGCATCGGCCTGAAGCTGACCGGCGCGCGCTACGCGCAGGCGTGGGCGCGCCGGCACCGTGAGCTCCGCGCGGCCCTGACCCCGTTGGTCCAGGAGCGGGTCGAGCCTGCCGACGTGACCGACTTCGACCGTGACGACGACGCCGGGTCCGCGCAGTGAGCGCCCGCTACCGGAGCAACAGGGCGTTGGTCGAACTCGCCCTGGCCTGCGCGGCGCTGATCGGCGCGGGAGTCAGCTGGGCGCGGTCGCACCACACCGTGGCGGTGGCGCCGATCGCGGACGGGCAGCCGTTCACCACGTCGACGGTGTATGACCCGCAGCTGCTCTTGCTGGCCCTGCTGCTGCTGACCAGCGCAGGGGTGCTGGCGGTGGTGGGAATCTCCAGGCAGCGCCGTGAGCGGCGCGCTAAGACATCCTGACCAGCGGCAACGCCATGCGACGGCGGCTGGCGATCGCGTCGGCCAGGTCGTGCAGCGCCTCGGGCACCGAGTAATTGCCGGAGAACCCGCCGTCAGCCACCAGTTCGGCGACCGCCGGGCTTGCCACCAAGGTCCACTGCACCCCCTCGGCGCGGCACGCGTCATCGAAGGTTTCCAGAAGTGAAATGCCCGCCGTAGCAAATTCGCTTACGTCGCCCATGTCGAGCACCACGCGGTCCTCTCCGAGGATGAAACGCCGAATGTGCTCGCCGACCTGATCCGCATTGCAGGCGCTTATTTCCCCCCGGATCGTCACCACGGTCGCCAATTGGCGGCGGTGAGCCCGAACCCATGCGCCGCCGCACTGGAAGATGCCGTTCTGATCCCGTGTCAGGACATCGGCGATCGTCATGGGCACCCCTCACTCTCCGTGGCGCTCGCTATGGCTTTGACGCTAAACCGCAAGCTTAAGGAGGGTGAAAGCCGCATCTAACGTTTTGTTAAGAAGCGATTTTCGCCGCCATTCCGCGCCGATACGAGCAAAGTTGGTCCGGGGCCGATTCGCCGCGAAAGTCCGCGTGCCACACCACAACCGTCCGGGCGTCACGGCGGTTGCGCTGCTAGGCTGCCAGGGCTACCGGTTGCGAGGCGGGGACTTGTGACAGCGCGAGGTCGCCCGGTCAGCCGAGCTACCAGGCGAACGTGAAGTCCAGGCGGAAAGAGCATCGTGCGCGGCGCAGAGATCAGGGGAGAGATCAAGGCCCTGACGGGACTTCGCATCGTCGCCGCGCTCTGGGTAGTGCTCTTCCACTTCCGGCCGATGCTGGGCGACGTGGGGCCCGACTTCCGCGACGCCCTCGCGCCCGTGCTCAACTGCGGCGCCCAGGGCGTCGACCTTTTCTTCATCCTCAGCGGGTTCGTGCTGACCTGGAACTACCTGGACCGGATGGGCCGGTCGTGGTCGACGCGCGCCACCCTGCACTTCCTGTGGCTGCGGCTGGCCCGGGTGTGGCCGGTGTACCTGGTCACCCTGCACCTCGCCGCCCTGTGGGTGATCTTCACGCTGCACGTCGGCCATGTGCCGTCGCCCGACGCCGGTCAGCTCACCGCGATCAGCTACGTCCGCCAGATCCTGCTGGTGCAGCTGTGGTTCGTCCCGTTCTTCGACGACTCCAGCTGGGACGGGCCGGCCTGGTCGATCAGCGCCGAATGGCTGGCGTACCTGCTCTTCGGCCTCCTGGTGCTGGTCATCCTGCGGATGAAGCAGGCCACGCGGGCGCGCAGCCTGATGGTGCTCGCGTTCGCGGCGGCGCTGCCGCCCGTGGTCATGTTGCTGGCGAGCGGCCACTTCTACACCCCGTGGAGCTGGCTGCCGCGGATCGTCACGCAATTCGTCGCCGGCGCGCTGGCGTGCGCCGCGGTGCGCAGGCTGCGGCTGACCGATCGCGGCCGCCGCGTCGCCGGGTACCTGTCCCTGTTTCTCCTGGCCGCCATGGTGGGCGTCCTGTATTGGTTTGACGCGCACCCGATCTCCGGCGTCGTGGAGAACGACAGCGGCGGCGTGGTCGACATCCTGTTCATTCCGTTGGTGATCACGCTGGCGATCGGCGTCGGGAGCCTGCCGAGGGCGCTCTCAACGCGGTTGATGGTGTACGGCGGGCAGATCTCGTTCTGCCTGTACATGGTTCACGAGCTGGTGCACACCGCCTGGGGCTGGTCCGTCGAGCAATTCGAGCTGAGGCCACAGGACAATCCGTGGAAGTGGAACGTCATCGGCCTGCTCGCGATCGCCGTGTTGATCTCGATCGCGATGTATCACTTCGTCGAAGAGCCCGCGCGTCGTTGGATGCGCAAGATGGTGGATGTCAAAGCCGTCACCGCGAGAAGCGAACCCGAAGAGGCCGCGGGTGGCAAGGTCCATCCGATCGACCGTTCGCTGGAAAAGGTTTCAGCCCGCGCCGTGTGAGGGTTGTCTTAGCGCCCCGCCGCGAATCGCGGGCGATAATCGATGGAACGCAGTGGCACATGACGATGCCGTTGACGGGGGAGGGAGGTAGTAGTGAGTCGTCTGGCCACCTTCGTCATCGGTTTGACCTTTCTGGTCGGCGTCGGCATCGCCTATCCCGCCCAGGTGCGCACCTACGACACGCTGACCCTGGATTTCCGGTTGAACCATCTGGCGGTCGTCGGGGATTCCTACACCACCGGCACCGGCGAGGGCGGGTTGGGCTCGAGGTCGTGGCCCGCCCGCGCGTGGGACGGGCTCGCCGCGCGGGGCGAGCGGATCTCGGCCGACGTGGCGGCCGAGGGCCGGGCCGGTTACGGCATGCCGGGTGACCACGGCAGCGTGTTCGAGGACCTGACCTCCCGGGCCGTGCAGGCCGACGATGTCCTGGTGGTTTTTTTCGGCTCGCGCAACGACGAGCCGATCGATCCGGGTGTGATCGGTCAAAAAGCCCGCAGCACATTCGATTTGGCCCGGCGTCTGGCGCCGTCCGCGCGGTTTCTGGTGATCGGGCCGCCGTGGCCGACGGCAGACGTGCCCCTCCCGATCCTGCTGATTCGCGACGCGCTCGCCGCGGCGGCCGGGTCCGCGGGGGCGACGTGGGTGGACCCGATCGCCGAACACTGGTTCGTCGGCAGGCCCGACCTGATCGGCGCGGACGGCGTGCACCCGAACGACGCCGGGCACCAATACATGGCGGACAAGATCGCGCCGCTCATCCGGACCCAGCTGTCGGCCTAGGTGTGGCGGGCGGCTTCCTGAGCGAGCTGCACCCGCGACGACACGGCGAGTTTGGCGTAGACGTGCGTCAGATGAGATTGGACGGTGCGCGCGGAGATGAACATTCGCGCGGCGATGTCCTTGTTGGGCAGCCCTTCGCTGACGAGGCGAACCACGTCGATCTCGGTCGGCGTCAATGACTCCCAACCGCTGGCCGGTCGCCCGCGCGCGCCGCGACCCCGCTGCGCGTAACCGATGGCCTCCGCGGTGGACAGGGCACGCCCCGCTGACCACGCGGCTTCAAAGTCGTCCTGCCCCAGGGTTTCCCGAACCGTTGACAGCGCCGCGTCGTAAGCCGGTTGAAAAGCCTTGAAGCGCACCGAGCCATGGCGTTGCCGCATGCCATTTGCCGCACCGAAAAGCCGGGCCGCGTGCTCGGGGTTGGAGTCGGCGGCCAGCGCCGCGAGACCCTCCAGGGCGTCCGGAAGTAACACGTGTCCGCCGGTGCGCTCGGCGACCGCGACGGCGTCGTGCAGATCGGTTTCGGCCTGCTGCGGCTCGCCCTGGGCGACGGCGACCCGGGCGCGCGACGTCAGCGCCAGCATCCGTTGCGATCCCGGCGCGACCGCGACGGTGTCGTCCGCCCAGCGTCGGGCGGCGGCCAGGTCGCCACAGCCCAGCGCCGCGTCGGCAATGGGCACCGTGCACCGGTTGAGAAGTTCCTTCAACGGATACGTGGACCGCCAGGCCGCGTCGCAGGCCTGTCTGGCCGCCGCGGCGTCACCGGCGGCCAGTTCGGCGATGGCCAGGAACGTATAGGCCGAGTCCTCGTGGAAACCGCCCAGCGCGGCGCCGATTTCCAGGGCGGTGTGCGCTGCGGTGCGCGCCGCAACGGCATCGCCGATCGACGCGAGCGCTTGCGCGCAGATGATCTGACCGAAGACCTCCATGGGGCGGTCCCCGGCCGCTCGCGCCTCCTCGACCAGCGAACGCGACATCTCGAGGCCCTCGGTCAGCCTGCCTCGCATTGCCAGCGTGCTGCCGAGGAACGTACGACTGTAACGGGACGCGAAGCTGTCGCCGAGCGCGTCGCCGAGGTCTCGTCCCTCCTCGCCCGCCGCCTGCGCGGCGATGATGTCACCCCCGACGGCACACGTGAAACTTTGGTAGGCGCGCAGCTGCGCCAGCGCGGCGAGGTCACCCGATGTGCGTGCGAGATCCGCCGCCTCGGTGAAGTACGGTTCGGCCAACGTGGGGTTGCCCACCGCCAACATGCCGCAGGTCATCAAGCTGTGCACGACGAGCGCCTCGTCGCCGAGCTGGCGCGCGGTAGCCAGGGCCTGTTGCGCGCGCTGCAGGCTGAACGGGACCGAGGACCAGACCCCGAGCAGCCCGGCGTCGGCGACCCCCCGCACCCAGACCTGGGGCGCGACGTCCGCGTCGCGGTACCGCTCGTCGCTGAAGATGGCATCGAACCCCGTCACGCCCTCGCGAAACCGGCCACGCGTCAGCCAGACCCGCTGCAGCGCCGACACCAGCCGCAGCGCCGGGTCGAACTCCCCGGCGTCGCAACTCCAGGCGTGGGCCGCCCGCAGGTTGGCCATCTCGAGTTCGGCCCAGGGGACCAGCGGGGAGCCGTCACCACGCATCCGCGATTCCAGCTCCGCCGCGGCGGCGGTGTAGTGGTCGCGGTGGCGAATGCGCACGGCCTCGGCTTCACCCGACTCGGCCAGCTTTTCCAGGCCGTACTGCCGGACGGTCTCCAGCAGCCGGTAGCGCATCATGCCGTCGATTTCCTCGGTGACGATCAGCGACTTGTCGACCAGGAGCCCGAGCAGGTCGATGAGCTGAAAGTGCTCGACCCCGGCGTCGGCGCCCACGGCGTGCGCGGCATCCAGGTCGAACCCTCCCATGAACACCGCCAGCCGGCGGAACAGTATGCGTTCCGGCTCGGTGAGCATGGCGTGGGACCAGTCGATGGATGCGCGCAGCGTCTGCTGGCGGCGGACCGCGGTGCGCGCGCCCCCGGCCAGCAGGCGGAAGTTGTGGTGCAACCCGTCGACGATCTGGGTCAGCGACAGCGTGCGGGTCCGCGCGGCGGCCAGCTCGATCGCCAGCGGCATGCCGTCCAGGCGCTGACAGATCTCAGCGATCGCGGACGAATTGTCTTCGGTGAGTTGAAAATCCGGTCTCGTGCGGCGGGCACGATCGGCGAACAACTCGAGGGCCTCGCCGTCGACCGTCAGCGACGGCACCCGCCAGGTCAGTTCCCCGGCCATGCCGATCGGTTCCCTGCTGGTCGCCAACACGGTGACGCCCGGCCCGGCATCGAGCAGGGCGACGATCAGCTCGGCACTCGCATCCAGCAGGTGTTCGCAATTGTCCAGCAGCAGTAGCATTTTGCGGTCCCGGACGAATTTCGCCACCGTTTCCATCGTGGAGCGGCCCGGCTGATCGGCAAGGCCCAGGGTGCGCGCCACGGTGACGGGCACGACGAGGGGGTTGGTGACCGGGGCGAGATCGACAAACCAGGCCCCGCCGGGGAACTCGTCGGACACCCGCGCCGCGACCTGCACCGCCAACCGTGTCTTTCCGACGCCGCCCGCGCCGGTCAGGGTGACCACCCTGTTGTCCCGCAGGATCTGTCCGACGTCGCTGATCTGGTCGCCACGGCCGACGAAGCTGGTCAATTGGACCGGAAGATGAGACGCCGCAACGGCGTTCGTGGTGCGTAACGGCGGGAATTCCGCACGCAGGCCGGGATGGTTGAGTTGCACGACGCGCTCGGGGCGCGGCAGATCCCGCAACGGGTACACGCC
This sequence comes from Mycobacterium sp. E183, assembly GCF_001667735.1. GTDB lineage: Bacteria > Actinomycetota > Actinomycetes > Mycobacteriales > Mycobacteriaceae > Mycobacterium. Next base: position 25,075 of record NZ_LZJN01000214.1, on the reverse strand, counting down.
CAGGTCTATCAGCCAGGCGTCGGCCGGTAGCCGGTCGACGACCAGCGGTTCGGTGGCCCCGGACAGCACCGTCTGCCCGCCGTGGGCGAGGTCGCGCAGCCGCGCCGTCCGGTTGATCGTGGGCCCGGCGTAGTTGCCGGCATCGCGCAGCTGGACCTCGCCGGTGTGCACGCCTATTCGGATCCGGATCGGCGGGAGTACGGACAGTTGGATCTGCAGGGCGCAAGCGACGGCGTCGCTGGCGCGGGCGAAGGCGATCACGAAGCTGTCGCCCTCGCCCTGCTCGACCGGCCGCACCCCGCCGTGGGCGGCGACCAGGCCGTTGACGGTCTGGTTCAGTTGCTCGAGGGCCGCCGTCATGGTGTCGGACTGGGTTTCCCACAGCCGGGTCGAGCCTTCGACGTCGGCAAGCAGCAACGTCACCGTCCCAGTGGGCAGCTCGCTCAAGCTCTGCTCGCTCCAGTCCAGCAGCGGCATGTCCGCCGACGAATCGATGTCGATCATGTTAGCCAGCATGCGGCCGCGGTGAGCGGCAAAACATCAGCAAAAGCGCGCAGAGTCCGGGCGCGGCCACGCGGATTTACGACTGGGGTTCAGTCCTCGGCGTGGCGCTCGTAGTCCCATCGCTCCAGGCGGGCTTGCAAATTCAGCAAGCCGAACCCGGCGACTGGAGCGGCGGCCGCAATGCAGGCCAGCAGCAGCGGAGTCATCCCCTACAACCTCCCAAAACCCTTCGCTGATATGACGTTCGTCAACCACCAGAAGTTCATTTCCGCTCACCCACCCGCCAGGGCCCGGTCCGCGAGCGCGCCCATCACCGGCGCCAGCAACTGCGCGTACTCGGTCGTCACGTGGTTGTCGTCGCGGAACACCAGGGTGTTGCCGACGATCATCGGGCAGCGCTCGGGGGTGCAGAACAGGTCGGTGAGATCCGCGTACTGGCCGCCGCCGGCCGTGGTTGCCGCACGCTCGGCGGCGATGCCGTCGTCGTTGACCGCGGCGGACCGCGTCGGCGCGCAGGCGCCGGCGTCGTCGAGGTGCGCGGAAAGGCAGGCGGGCAGCGACGAATGGGGATCCGGGGCGGGCCCGAGGATCAACACCGCAGCGCCGGTGCCGCGCAATTGCGTGACGGTGCGGCCCAGGGTGTCGATCCACGCCGGGTCGTAGGAGGTGAAACCGAAGTCCGCGGCGTAGCGCCGGCTCATGTCCACCACCACCAGGCGCGGATGTTCGGCGGCCACCCGGGCCACGACCTGGCCGCGCCACTGTTCGCACTCGGTGTACTCGCGGCCCAGGTACGGGCTGACGATGTGCAGGTCCTGGATGGGGCAGGTCACCTTGGCCAGCGTCTCCAACCGCCAGTGGCGCTGCTCGGCGACCTGCGCAAAGGCCGGGTCCCACATGGCGGCGTGTGAGTCGCCGATCAGGGTGACCGTCGTCGGCGACGCGAGATCGCCCGTCGCGCACTCGTTTTGCCCGACCTCGCGCCAGGAGCGCACGCACCCGTTGACGAAGACCGCGGCCTTGTCGGCGGACGCCTTGGCGAGCGGGGGATCGAGATTGGCGGGCACGGCTTTCAGGTTCGCCGACGCGGCGACCGCCGCGCGCGCCTGAGCGAACGCCGCTCGGACCGCCGCCTCTTGTGCGCTGACGGTGGGGGCGGCGCTGGGCGGAACCGCGACGATGTTGGCCCGCGGGGCGGCCGCCCCATGACCGACGGGCACCGGCACCGCGTTCAGCAACAGCACGCAGGCGCAGGCCGCGACCGCGCTGGCGGCCCCGGCGACGGCGAGGCTGGTCCTCGCCGACCGGCGCAGGGCGGCGGCGAACCGGCCCGGGTTTTCGACCAGGTGCAAGGTGATGATGGCGAGCCCGGCGGACACCGCCGTCGCGGTCAGCCGGGCGGGCAGGCCGGCGGGCTCACCCAGCAGTGCGGGCATCAGCAACAGCACCGGCCAGTGCCACAGGTACCAGGAATAGGAGATCCGGCCGATCGCGCGCATCGCAGGCCGGCACAGCAGCCGGCCGGCCCCCAGGCCGCGGCTGACGCTGCCGCCGCCGATGACGAGCGCGGTGCCCAGCACGGGCAGCAGCGCGGCGGTGCCGGGGTAGGGGGTGTGCGCGTCCAATTGCGTGCAGGTGAGCAGGATCAGCGCCAGGCCGCCCCAGCCGGCGATCGACGCGGTGCGCAGTGACAGGTGGTGCCACTGCTGAATCGACAGGGCCAGCAGGCCACCCGCCGCCAGTTCCCAGGCGCGGGTCGGCAGGGAGAAGAACGCCCAGGACGGCGACGTGCGGCTGCACAGCACGGCCGCCGTCAGCGACGCCGCCCCCACCAGGCCCAGGACCACCGCATACGGTGTGGCGCCCCGCAGCGCCGGAAGGCGCCGCGCCAGCCAGGCGGTGCCGATGATCAGCACCGGCCACACCAGATAGAACTGTTCCTCCACGCCGAGCGACCAGTAGTGCTGGAAGGGCGATTCCAGGTGCGGGGTCAGGTAATCGGTGCCCTGGGTGGCGAACCGGTAGTTGCCGACGTAGAGGGCGCTGGCGATGCCGTCGAGGAACACGCTGCGCGCTTGCAGCGGCGGCAGCACGACGGCCGCGCCGAGGGCGGTGAGGACGCCGACGACCGCGGCGGCCGGCAGCAGGCGACGAGCCCGCGCGCCGTAGAAGCGGTCCAGCGCAACGGTGTTGGTGGAGGACGCCTCCCGGAACAACAGGCCGGTGATGAGGTAGCCGGAGATGACGAAGAACACGTCCACGCCGATGTATCCGCCGCTGACGCCAGGGATGCCCGCGTGATAGAGCACCACCGCGATGACCGCGACCGCCCGCAGTCCCTCGATGTCGGGTCGAAATCCGGTCCGCTTCACCGCCCGCTCCACTTGGCGGGTGGTGAGTTCGCTGGGCCGGACGCTCATGGGGTCTCCGCTAGGTCGCCATCCAGGCGAGCTCGCCGGGCAACATGAGACGCCACCAGGTCATGTCGTGTCCGCCGACCGTGAAGCTGACTACCGGTGGCGTTTTGAGTTGGCTGACGAATTGGCGGGTGGCGGGATAGAAGCGGTCGAAGGTGCCGCAGTCCACCCGTAGCGGAATCTGCGACAGCGCAGGCACGCCCAGCACGCTGTTCTGCGTCCAGTCGTCGTTGCTGTCGAACGCCTTGGGGGCGCTGTCGGCGAACGAGCTGTACAGCGCCGGGCTGATCGCGCAGATCCCCGCGGTCCGCGCCGGCCCCAGCTTGGCGCCCAGGTGCAGCGCCCCGTAGCCCCCCATCGACCAGCCCATGAAGCCCACCCGGGAGGTGTCGAAACCCATCGTGGACAGCATCGGCAACAGCTCGTCGAGCACCATTGCGCCGGCGTCGGTGCCGTCGGCCCGTTTGTGCCAATAGGAATCGCTGCCGCCGTCGACGCCCACCACCGCGAACGGCGGCTTGCCCTCCTTGACCAGTTGGGCCAGGCCTTGCTCGACACCGCAGTCGAGCATCATGTTCGCGTCGCCGTCCTTGCCGTGCAGGGCGATCACGGGGCGCAGTGTCCCGGTATGGCCGGGTGGCAGGGCGATCACGTAGTTCGTCTTCACGCCGCCGCGGGCGGCGGAGACGAACGAACCGGTGAGCTTGGTCGGCAGGTTGCTGCTCGCCGCGGACGGCTCGAACGGGGCCGGAGCCTGCGGCAGCGTCGCGGCCTGCGGCCTGACCGGATCGAGCAGGCCACTCAAGGCGAACACGCCGGCGGCTCCCAGGCCGGCGCTGGCTCCCATCCGCAGCACCGCCCGGCGGGTCAGGTCAGGCATGATCGCAATAATGCCGCCCTGACCGGTGATTACCTGCCGAGCCACGCCGAAATGGAAGCATTGTGTGATCTGGCGTGACCTATCGGTCTCCAACCGGTTACCTGCGGTGCACCCATTCGCCGCCTCGGGCGGCGCGAGGCGGCCGAGTTGCGGCGTCGTGATACGGCCATCATCATGGCGCCGGCCGGGGTGCCAATGCGGGGCCGTTGCGACCGTAAACCATTGCGCCGCAACGGAAGAGCGGCCGATCGCGGCGACGGCGCGGGCGGGCGAATGGACCACGAGCAGCGCGCGCTCGGACCGGGGCGACCGCCGCCGACCGGGGATGCAATCTCGACGTTTTCAACCCTCGCGGCCCGGACGCAAGTTTCGCAGGATGGAGCTTTCGTGCTTCCCGTCGTGGATTGAAAGAGGATTGAGGATGAGTCTGGCGTTCCACTGGTTTCTGCCGACCTACGGTGATTCCCGGAACCTGGTGGCGGGCGGACACGGCACGCCGATGTCCGGCGACCGGCCCGCCACGTTGCGCTATCTGCACCAGATCTGCGCGGCCGCCGAGGACAACGGCTTCGAGGCCGTGCTCACCCCCACCGGATTGTGGTGCGAGGACGCGTGGTTGACGACGGCGATGCTGGTCGAGGCCACCGAAACCCTGAAGTTTCTGGTGGCCTTCCGGCCCGGGTTGCTGAGCCCCACGCTGGCCGCCCAGATGGCCGGGACCTTCCAGCGCCACTCGGGTGGCCGGCTGCTGCTCAACGTCGTCACCGGCGGCGAACCCCACGAGCAACGGGCCTACGGGGACTTCCTGGGCAAAGAAGCCCGGTATGCGCGCACCGCCGAATTCTTGGACGTGGTGCGCCGGCTGTGGACGTCGAAGACGCCGGTGACCTTTGCCGGAGAGCACATTCACGTCGAGGGTGCGCAGCTGAACAACCCGCCCGACCCGGTGCCCGCGGTGTTCTTCGGCGGATCGTCGGCGTCGGCCGGGCCGGTCGCGGCCCAGCATGCCGACGTGTATCTCACCTGGGGCGAACCGGTCAAGGCGGTCGGCCAGAAGCTGGACTGGGTGCGTGGCCTGGCCGTCGATGCCGGCCGAATCTTGCAGTACGGGTTGCGGATTCACGTCATCAGCCGCGATACGTCCGAGCAGGCGTGGGCCGAGGCCGACCGGTTGCTGGCCGCCGTCGACCCGGCCGACGTCGAGCGGGTGCAGGCCAGCCTGGCGCGCAGCGAGTCGGAGGGTCAGCGCCGCATGCTGGACCTGCACGGCGGCAGCAGCAACCGGCTGCTGGTCGGCCCCAACCTGTGGGCGGGGGTGGGACTGGTCCGCGGCGGCGCGGGCACCGCGCTGGTCGGGTCGCACGCCGAGGTCGCCGAGCGGCTGGCCGAATACGCCAAGCTCGGCATCAACCACTTCATCCTGTCCGGGTATCCGCACCTGGAAGAGGCCTACTGGTTCGGCGAGGGCGTGCTGCCGTTGCTGGAGCGGATGGGCCTGTGGCACCACCCGAACCGTCAAGCCCACCCGGTCTCGGCGACGCCGTTCGCGGTCGCCTCGGCCCACTAAGGCCATGGCGGCTACCTTGCCGGCGCCCGCGACCGGCGTGCCCCTCGGCGCGACCGCCGGCGCGGTCGACGAGTCCGGCGCGCAGCAACGCCGGCGCCTGCGCGTCGTCGTCGCGGCCAGCCTGTTGGGCACGACCGTGGAGTGGTACGACTTCTTCCTCTACGCGACCGCGGCGGGCCTGGTGTTCAACAAGGTCTTCTTCCCCAGCGAGAGCTCGCTGGTCGGCACGCTGCTGGCGTTCGCCACCTTCGCCGTCGGGTTCGTCATGCGGCCGGTCGGCGGGCTGGTGTTCGGCCACATCGGCGACCGGATCGGTCGCAAGCGCAGCCTGGCGCTGACCATGCTGATCATGGGCGTCGCCACCGCGCTGATCGGGGTGTTGCCCACCGCCGCCCAGATCGGGGTGTGGGCGCCCCTGCTGTTGTTGGCGCTGCGGATCCTGCAGGGGTTCGCCCTCGGCGGCGAGTGGGCGGGCGCGGTGCTGTTGGCGGTGGAGCACAGTCCCGCCGGCCGCCGCGGCCGGTTCGGGGCGATTCCGCAAATCGGACTGGCGCTCGGATTGGCTCTGGGCACAGGCATATTCGCGTTCCTGCAGATCGCCCTGGGACCGGCCCGATTCCTCGCCTACGGCTGGCGCATCGGTTTTCTGCTCAGCCTGGTGCTCGTCGTGATCGGCGTCGTGGTGCGGCTCCGGGTGGAGGAGACACCCGCCTTCCGGGAGCTGCGCGACCTCGAGGCCACCGCCACCGTGCCGATCCGCGAGATCGTGCGCGAACCCCGGTCCCGGCGAAACACCGTGCTGGGCTTGCTGTCTCGCTGGGCGGAGGGCTCGGCGTTCAACACCTGGGGCGTGTTCGCCATCAGCTACGCCACCGGCGCGCTGGGGTTCAATCGGGTGTCGGTGCTGGTGGTGGTGACCATCGCGGCCCTGCTGATGGCGGTGCTGCTGCCCGTGTCCGGGGCGCTGACCGACCGGTTCGGCGCCCGCCGGGTGTATCTGGCCGGGGTGGCCTGCTACGGCATCGCGGCGTTTCCCGCCTTCGCGCTGTTCGGCACGAGGAACCTGGTCTGGTTCGGGGTGGCGCTGATCATCGTGTTCGGTGTGGTGCACGCCCTGTTCTACGGGGCGCAGGGCACGCTGTATTCGTCGCTGTATCCCACCAGCACCCGTTACACCGGTTTGTCGTTCGTCTATCAGTTCTCGGGCATCTACGCCTCCGGGGTGACCCCGATGATCATGACCGCGCTGATCGCGGCCCTCGGTGGCGCGCCGTGGCTGGCGTGTGGGTACCTGGTGGCGACGGCCGTCATCAGCGTGCTCGCCACGGCGGCGATCCGGGAGCAAGACCTGCACCTCTGAGCCCTCCGCGCAGTAGTCTCGTTCGCAGTCGGCAGCCGCGAGGAAGCGAGAAGAGATGACTGACGCGAACGTCGCCGGTTTCGAACCGCTGTACGACGAGGCCGAGCACGCCGGCCGGCGGATCCCGTGGGACATCGGCGGCCCGCAGCCGGCGGTGCAGCAGCTGGTGGCCTACGGCGGGATCCGCGGCGAGGTGCTCGATCCCGGCACCGGTCCCGGCCACCATGCCATTCACTTTGCGGCGCAAGGGTATTCGGCGACCGGCATCGACGACTCACCCTCGGCCATCGAGCAAGCCAAACGCAACGCGGAGCGGGCCGGCGTCCAGGTCGATTTCCAGGTGGCCGACGCCACCAAGCTGGAGGGGTTCGAGGGCCGCTTCGACACGGTGGTGGACAGCGCCTTTTATCACGTGTTCCTCAACGACGGGGTCGTCCAGACGCGGTACGCCCAGGCGCTGCACCGCGCCACCAAACCCGGAGCCCGGCTGTACATGTTCGAGTTCAGCCCCCACAACGTCAACGGCCTGCAGTGGACGGCCATCCCCGCCGATAACTTCGAGCGGGTGTTCGGTGCCAACGGATGGCGCATCGACTACCTGGGCGGCACGACGTATCAGGCCCGCTTCCTGAAGGAGACGTTCGACGCCATGAAGGAGTTCGCCTCCGAGCAGCAGGGCGAGATCCTGCAGCGGATGCGGCCGCTGGTGCACCGGCTGGGCGTCATCGACCCCCTTCTGGAGGACCACCGGGTGCACCTCCCGGTGTGGTCCGTGGTGGCCACCCGGTTGGACTGACCGCGGTTCACCGGGCGGGGGCGAGGAGCGATGGCCGGCACTCCGCAACTGCGCCAAGGGTTGTCGCAGCGCCAGCTCAGCATGATCGCCCTCGGTGGGGTGATCGGCGCCGGCCTGTTCGTCGGCTCCGGCGTGGTGATCAAGGACACCGGCCCCGCGGCGTTCCTGACATACGCGCTGTGCGGCCTGCTGATCGTCCTGGTGATGCGCATGCTGGGGGAGATGGCCGCGGCGAACCCGTCGACCGGATCGTTCGCCGATTACGCGGGCAGGGCGCTGGGCGGCTGGGCGGGCTTTTCGGTCGCCTGGCTGTACTGGTACTTCTGGGTGATCGTGGTCGGCTTCGAGGCGGTCGCCGGCGGGAAGGTCCTCAACTACTGGTTTCACGCCCCGCTGTGGCTGCTGTCGCTGGGCCTGATGATCTTGATGACCGCGACCAACCTGTTCTCCGTGTCGTCCTTCGGTGAATTCGAATTCTGGTTCGCCGGAATCAAAGTCGCGACCATCGTGGTCTTTCTCGGCATCGGCGCCGCGTTCGTCCTGGGCCTGGTGCCCGGCCATCCCGGCGGCCTGGGCAACCTCACCGCGCACGGCGGATTCTTTCCCAAGGGCGTGGGGGCCGTCTTCGCCGCGATCGTGGTGGTGATCTTTTCCATGGTGGGCGCCGAGATCGTCACCGTGGCCGCCGCCGAAAGCCGGGACCCCGAGCTCGCGGTGCAGAAGGCGACCAGGTCGGTGGTGGCGCGGATCGGCGTCTTCTTCGTCGGCTCGGTCTTTCTGCTGGTGGCGATATTGCCCTGGGACTCAGTGGAACTCGGTGCCTCGCCCTATGTGGCCGCGCTGCACCACCTGGGATTGCGCGGCGCCGACCAGGTGATGAACGCGGTGGTGCTCACGGCGGTGCTGTCCTGCCTGAACTCGGGGCTCTACACGGCGTCGCGCATGCTGTTCGTGCTCGCCGACCGCGGTGAGGCCCCGGCGCGATTGGTCAGGCTCAGCGGGCGGGGGGTTCCGCACATCGCGATCCTGTGCTCCTCGGCGGTCGGATTCGGTTGCGTCGTCATGGCGCGCGTCGCGCCCAACACCGTGTTCCTCTTCCTGCTCAACTCGTCGGGCGCCGTCATCCTGTTCGTCTACTGGCTGATCGCGCTGTCGCAGATCATCCTGCGCCGCCGCACCCCCGCCGCAAAGCTGCGGGTGAAGATGTGGTTCTTTCCGGTACTTTCCATCCTCACCCTCGCCGGAATCACCGCCGTGCTGGTGCAGATGGCGTTCGACCGCTCGGCGCGCAGCCAGCTCTGGCTCAGCCTGCTGTCGTGGGCCGTCGTGGTCGGGCTGTACGTCGTTGCCCGGGTCCGTAGCCGAATCGGTACTCGCCGCGCGATCGCCGCTGACGACTGACGTTCACACGCGGCGGGGTATCCGCATGTGCTCCTCGGCGCGATGCCATGTCAGTGTCGGGACGAATCGCTCGTCGGCCCAACTCGCCGACTGCACCCGCAGCCGTCCCCGCCAGTTCCTCATGATTTCGGCGTGCACGGGCCAACGGATGAATCGGCGTAAATCGCTTCCGTTGTTCCAGACCGATAGCGATCCACCGCGCCACTCGGCGGGTTTGCCCCACAGCCACAGCCCGACGGCGCCTTGCATAATCGGCCAACTTTCCGCCAGCTTCACACCTAGCTCGGCGACCTGCTGCCAATCCTTCTCCGATTCGGCGTGAAAGTCGGTGTAGCTCACCACGACCGGCAACCGGGTTGAGTCGCAGGGGCCCGGCAGCCAGTCGGTGCTGATGAGTCCGGCCCCTGGTGTGATCGGCGGCTGGCCGGCCGCCCCGTCGGTCGCTGGACGTCCATCGTCACCACGGACGGCGTCGGATCGGGTTGTGGTCATGGCGAGCTCCTATGTCGAATGGCGGTCGCGACGAGTGCGTAACGGTGCGATCGGCGGGCGCGGGTACGGGGAACACGTTAAATAATAAGCGAATGTAGATGATATGACGACGCTTATAATCTGGCAAACTCTATCATCACGACATGGGCCGAAAGTCGAACCGTCCAGATCTCGCGGCGATGCTCGTGCCGCTGGCCCGCCAAGCCGTAGCCGCCGAGCGGCCGGTGCTGGCGGCGCACGGCCTGTCGATGTGGGGTTACGTCATACTCGGCGCGCTTGACGGGTCGCCGATTCGCACGCAAGCGGCGCTCGCCGAGGCGGTCGGCGCCGACAAGACGCGCATCATTCCCACGCTCGACGAGCTGCAGGAGCACGGCTACATCGAACGCTCACCCGATCCCGACGACCGTCGCGCGCGCCTGCTTGCGATCACCGACGCCGGACGCTCGATCAGAAGTGCCGCGCAGCGCGACATTCGAGAAGCCGAGGAGCGCTGGCTTGGGCAGCTGTCCTCCAGCGACCGATCCGCTTTTCTGCGCGTGCTCAGCCAACTGGCGTCCGGTTGACCATGTCGAGCGCACGCCGTGCGGGTGTCGATTTGACCGACCTGGATCAGCCGCTTGCCCGGACGCCGGAGCCACGCGGGCGTGCGGGCAGCCACCTCACTCGGTCTTGGTCAGCAGCACCGCGTCCTCGAACGGCAGCCGCGCGAAAATCGGCCGCGCTCCGGGGCTGACGTGGGTCGCCGCTTCGGCCTTGCTGACGACCCGCGGGTCCGCGATGCCGAAGCTCTTGCCGTTGCGGCGCATCCGCCCGCCGCCCGCGGCTGTCAGGTTTTTCAGCCAGTCCCGGTCCGGGCCGTAGGTCAGCAGGATCGCGATCCCGGGCTTGCCGTCGACCTCCGCGCTGAAGACATTCACCGGGGTGCGGTACGGCTTGCCCGAGCGGCGGCCGACGTGTTCCACGATCGCGAAAGGCGGCAGCCAGCCGGCCCACAGCCGCTGCATCGGGTTGGTGACGCGACGGTTGAACCGGGCGAGACTCTGTGGCATCTGCATACCGCCATCCAACTCGCGGCAACCGCCCGGCATCAACCCAACTTTTCACACCGAACGGGTCTAGTGTCTGAACATGGGTGATTCGCCGGGTAACGAGGCGGCCCAGCGCGCCGACGAGCTCAAGCGCAGGGGTGAAGCCCTGGCTGCGCGCAAACCCATCACGCTCGAAGACGTCGAGCTCGCGACCGACCGCGCCAGGCACGCCCACGAGCGGGATCACGAGGCGCACCGCCGCGACCGGGACCGGCACTACGAGGCCGCCGTCGCCCACGAGCGCGCCGCCGAGGTGCACGAGCGGGCGGCCGACGAGCGCCTCGGGGACGTCGAGGCGCACCGGCGGGCGGCGGAAAAAGAGCGCGAAGCCGCCCGCCATCATTTCCAGGCCGCCCAGCAAGCCGGATCGCAGGGCGACGCCTGACCCGTCCTGCTACACCCTGTAGTTGTACCGGCCGCAGGGGCTGGGACACTGGTTGTCATGGGAAGCAGTGACCGGGCGACCGCGCACGCCGCGATGACGACGGCGTCGGCCCGGCTGTTCGCCGACGCCTGCGCCGTCATCCCCGGCGGGGTGAACTCCCCGGTGCGGGCGTTCACCGCGGTGGGCGGGACCCCGCGCTTCATCACCGAGGCCAACGGGTACTGGCTCACCGACGCCGACGGCAATCGCTACGTCGACCTGGTCTGCTCGTGGGGCCCGATGATCCTGGGGCACGCGCACCCCGCCGTCGTCGACGCCGTCACCCGGGCCGCCGCGTCCGGCCTGTCGTTCGGCGCCCCCACCCCGGCGGAGAGCCAGCTGGCCGCCGAGATCATCGGCCGGGTGGCGCCCGTGGAGCGGATCCGGCTGGTCAACTCCGGCACCGAGGCGACGATGAGCGCGATCCGGCTGGCCCGCGGGTTCACCGGCAGGCCCAAGATCGTCAAGTTCTCCGGCTGCTACCACGGCCACGCCGACGCGCTGCTCGCCGACGCGGGATCAGGCGTGGCGACGTTGGGGCTGCCGTCCTCGCCCGGGGTCACCGGCGCAGCGGCCGCCGACACGATCGTGTTGCCCTACAACGACGTTGACGCGGTGCGGCAGGCCTTCGCGGAGCTCGGCGACCAGATCGCCGCGGTGATCACCGAGGCCAGCCCCGGCAACATGGGCGTCGTCCCGCCCGCGGCCGGCTACAACGCCGCGCTGCGCGCGATCACCGCCGAGCACGGCGCGCTGCTGATCGTCGACGAGGTGATGACCGGCTTCCGGGTGAGCCGAAGCGGTTGGTACGGAATCGATCCGGTCGACGCCGACCTGTTCACCTTCGGCAAGGTGATGAGCGGCGGGCTGCCCGCGGCGGCGTTCGGCGGCCGCACCGAGGTGATGGAGCGGCTGGCGCCGCTGGGTCCGGTGTATCAGGCCGGGACGCTGTCCGGTAACCCGGTGGCGGTGGCCGCCGGCCTGGCGACGCTGCGCGCCGCCGACGCGGCCGTCTACGCCGCGCTGGACGCCAACGCCGACCGGCTGGCCGCCCTGCTCTCCGAGTCATTGACCAATGCGTCTGTGCCGCATCAGCTTTCACGGGCCGGCAACATGCTCAGCGTGTTCTTCACCGACGCGCCGGTGACCGACTTCGCCTCCGCGCGGGCCAGCCAGACCTGGCGCTATCCGCCGTTCTTCCACGCCCTGCTGGATGCGGGCGTCTACCCGCCCTGCAGCGCCTTCGAGGCCTGGTTCGTCTCGGCGGCGCTGGACGACGCGGCGTTCGACCGGATCGCCGAAGCCCTGCCCATCGCGGCCGAAGCGGCCGCCCAGGAGGACAAGCCCTGATGGCCGATCAAACGCGAGTCCACGTGGTGCGCCACGGCGAGGTGCACAACCCGAGCGGCGTCCTCTACGGACGGCTGCCCGGATTCCACCTGTCCGACAAGGGTCGCGAGCAAGCGGCCGCGGTCGCCGACGCGCTGGCCGGCCGGGACATCGTCGCGGTGGTCGCCTCCCCGCTGCAGCGGGCCCAGGAAACCGCAGCGCCGATCGCCGCCAAGCACGACGTGGCCGTGGACACCGACCACGACCTGATCGAATCGGCGAACTTCTTCGAGGGCCGCCGCGTCGGCCCGGGTGACGGCGCCTGGCGCGACCCGCGGTTCTGGTGGCAGCTGCGCAACCCCTTCACCCCGTCGTGGGGTGAGCCGTACGCCGAGATCGCCGCGCGGATGACGACCGCGGTGGACAAGGCCCGCGCGCGTGCGGCCGGCCGCGAGGTGGTGTGCGTCAGCCACCAGCTGCCCGTGTGGACGCTGCGGCTGCACCTCACCGGCAGGCGGCTGTGGCACGACCCGCGCAGGCGGGAGTGCGGGCTGTGCTCGATCACCACCCTGGTGTACGAGGGCGACCGGCTGGCCGACGTCGAGTATCGGGAGCCGGCGGCGCTTTGATCGCATGGCGACTGGCGATGGCGGGGGCCGTGGTGACGACCCTCGTTGCGGGCTGCTCGTCCGGTCGTGACGCGGTGGCCCAGGGCGGCACCTTCGAATTCGTCTCGCCGGGCGGGAAGACCGACATCTACTACGACCCGCCGTCGGCCCGCGGCCGCCCCGGCCCGCTGACCGGCCCCGACCTGGCCGACCCCGCCCACCCGCTGTCGCTGAACGACCCGATCTTCGCCGGCCGGGTCGTCGTCATCAACATCTGGGGCCAGTGGTGCGGCCCCTGCCGCGCCGAGGTCGGCCAGCTGCAGCAGGTCTACGACGCCACCCGCGACGCCGGGGTGTCGTTCCTGGGTATCGACGTGCGCGACAGCAACCGGCAGGCCGCGCTGGACTTCGTCAACGACCGCCACGTGACGTACCCCTCGATCTACGACCCCGCGATGCGCACCCTGATCGCGTTCGGCGGCAAGTACCCCACCACAGTGATCCCTTCCACGCTCGTCCTGGACCGCCAGCACCGGGTCGCGGCGGTGTTCCTGCGCGAACTGCTGGCGGCCGACCTGCAACCCGTGGTGCAGAAGCTGGCCCGCGAGTGACCGGATTCACCCAGATCGCCGCCGCCGGACCGCTCCTGGTGGCCCTCGGCGTGTGCCTGCTGGCGGGGCTGGTGTCCTTCGCCTCCCCGTGCGTGGTGCCGCTGGTGCCCGGCTACCTGTCCTACCTGGCCGCCGTCGTGGGCGTCGACGAGCAGCCCCTGCCCGGCCAGGTCAAAGCGCCGCCGTCGGCGCGGTGGCGGGTCGCGGGCTCGGCGGCGCTGTTCGTCGCCGGATTCACCACGATCTTCGTGCTGGGCACGGTCGCGGTCCTCGGGATGACGACCACGCTGATCACCAACCAGCTGCTGCTGCAGCGGGTCGGGGGCGTGCTGACGATCGTGATGGGGCTCGCCTTCGTCGGCCTGATCCCGGCACTGCAACGCCAGGCCCGGTTCAGCCCGCGCCAGCTGACGACCGTCGCCGGGGCGCCGCTGCTGGGCGCGGTCTTCGCGTTGGGCTGGACGCCGTGCCTGGGGCCGACGCTGGCCGGCGTGATCACCGTGGCCTCGGCCACCGACGGCGCGAGCGTGGCCCGCGGGATCGTCCTGGTGATCGCGTACTGCCTGGGGCTGGGCATACCGTTCGTGCTGCTGGCGTTCGGCTCGGCCGGCGCCGTGGGCGCCCTGGGCTGGCTGCGGCGCCACACCCGGGCCATCCAGGTTTTCGGCGGCGCGCTGCTGATCGCCGTCGGTGTCCTGCTGGTCAGCGGGGTGTGGAACGACTTCGTCTCCTGGCTGCGCGACGCGTTCGTGTCCGACGTGAGGCTGCCGATCTGATGGCGAGACTCCTTGCCTGGGGGCGCAACACCTGGCGCGCGTTGACCTCGATGGGCACCGCGCTGGTGCTGCTGTTCCTGCTCGCGCTGGGGGCGATACCCGGGGCGCTGCTGCCGCAGCGCAGCCTCAACGCCGGCAAGGTCGACGACTACCTGAAGGCCCACCCGGTCATCGGGCCGTGGCTGGATCGGCTGCAGGCGTTCAACGTTTTCTCCAGCTTCTGGTTCACGGCCGTCTACGTGCTGCTGTTCGTGTCGCTGGTCGGCTGCCTGACGCCGCGGATGATCGAGCACGCCCGCAGCCTGCGCGCCACCCCCGTGGCCGCCCCGCGCAACCTCGCCCGCCTGCCCAAGCACGCCAGCGCGCAGCTGCCGGCCGACCCCGACGAGCTGAACGCCCTGGCGAACAACATCACCGGCCGGCTGCGCGGCTGGCGCACCGCCATCCGACACCCCGACGACGACGAGGCCGGCCTGGTCGAGGTGTCCGCCGAGAAGGGCTACCTGCGCGAATTCGGCAACATCGTCTTCCACTTCTCGTTGCTGGGCCTGCTGGTCGCGGTGGCCGTCGGGAAGCTTTTCGGCTACGAGGGCAACGTCATCGTCATCGCCGACTCCGGCCCGGGCTTCTGCTCGGCCTCGCCGGCCGCGTTCGACTCGTTCCGCGCCGGCAACACCGTCGACGGCACGTCGCTGAATCCGATCTGCATCCGGGTCAACGACTTCCAGGCGCACTACCTGCCGTCGGGGCAGGCCACCTCGTTCGCCGCCGACATCGACTACCAATCGGGCGGCGATCTCACGGCGAACACCTGGCGGCCCTACCGCCTGGAGGTCAACCACCCGCTGCGAATCGGCGGCGACCGGGTGTACCTGCAGGGCCACGGCTACGCGCCCACCTTCACCGTGAGGTTCCCGGACGGGCAGACGCGCACGTCGACCGTGCAATGGCGGCCGGACAACCCGCAGACGCTGCTCTCGTCGGGGGTGGTGCGCATCGACCCGCCCGCCGGCAGCTATCCCAACGCCGCCGACCGCCGCCAGCACGAGATCGCGATCCAGGGCCTGCTGGCGCCGACCGAGCAGCTCGACGGCACCCTGTTGTCGTCGCGTTTCCCGGCCCTGAACGCCCCGGCGGTGGCCGTCGACATCTACCGCGGCGACACCGGGCTGGACACCGGCCGGCCGCAGTCGCTGTTCACGCTGGATCCGCGACTGATCCAGCAGGGCCGGCTGACCAAGGAGAAGCGGGTCAACCTGCGGGCCGGACAGGAGGTCCGGATCGAGGCGGGCCCGGCGGCCGGCACCGTCGTCCGCTTCGACGGCGCCGTGCCGTTCGTCAACCTGCAGGTCTCCCACGACCCAGGGCAGATCTGGGTGCTCGTTTTCGCCATCACGATGATGGCCGGCCTGCTGGTGTCGCTGCTGGTGCGCCGCCGCCGGGTGTGGGTCAGGCTCACTCCGGGGACCGGTACGGTGAACGTCGAGTTGGGCGGGCTGGCCCGCACCGACAACTCCGGGTGGGGCGACGAGTTCGAGCGGTTGACCGAGCGGGTGCTGGACGGCCTGGGTCGGCCCGACGTCGCGGAGGCGGTCAAGCCCCCCGCGTCCAGAAGGAGTTCTGAGGTGGACGTCAAATGAACACACTGCACGTCAACGTCGGGCTGGCACGCTACTCCGACTGGGCGTTCACGTCGGCGCTGGTGGCGCTCGTCATCGCGTTGCTGCTGCTGGCCTTCGAGCTGGCGTACGCAGGCGGCCGCCGTGTCGACCGGCGCGAGCGGGTGTTGGCCGGCGCGGTCGCCTCGGACAGCGTCACCCCCGGCATCGTCGAGGACGTCCCCGGGCGGCCGCTGGACGAGCGCGTCGGGCGGGCCGGGCTGGCCGTGGTCTACCTCGGCATCGGACTGCTGTTCGCCTGCATCGTGCTGCGCGGCCTGGCCACCGTGCGGGTGCCGTGGGGCAACATGTACGAGTTCATCAACCTGACCTGCATGTGCGGGCTGCTCGCCGGGGCGTTCGTGTTGCGCCGCCCGCAATACCGCCCGCTGTGGGTCTTCCTGCTGGTGCCGGTGCTGATCCTGCTCACGGTGTCCGGGCGCTGGCTCTACACCAACGCCGCCCCGGTGATGCCCGCGCTGCAGTCCTACTGGCTGCCCATCCACGTCTCGGTGGTCAGCCTGGGCTCCGGGGTGTTCATGGTCGCCGGCATCGCCAGCATCCTGTTCCTGTTGCGCACCTCACGGCTTGGGGAGCCGGGCGCCGAGGGCACCCTGGCCCGGATCGTGCGGCGCTTCCCCGACGCGCAGACGCTGGACCGCGTCGCCTACCGGACCACGATCTTCGCGTTCCCGGTCTTCGGGTTCGGGGTCATCTTCGGCGCGATCTGGGCGGAAGAGGCGTGGGGGCGGTATTGGGGCTGGGACCCCAAGGAGACCGTGTCCTTCGTCGCCTGGGTGATCTACGCCGCCTACCTGCACGCCAGGTCGACGGCGGGGTGGCGGGACAGGAAGGCGGCCTGGATCAACGTCGCGGGGTTCGTGGCCATGGTCTTCAATCTGTTCTTCGTTAACCTGGTGACCGTGGGCCTGCATTCGTATGCGGGCGTGGGGTGACCGCCAGCGACCGACCCAAGTAACGCAACAAGGGGGAGTGCACGTGTCCGACCATCCGATGACGGGCGTGGGGGCGCCCGAGGAACCGACCACGCAAATGCCTCCGCCGGGGCCGGCTGCCTCGCCCGTGAACGCCGACGAACCGCCCGCCGACGGCGGCGATGCGCCGACCCGCGCCTTCGCCGGGTTCCGCACCGAACGGCGGCCCGAGCGGCGGGAGGCGGCGCCGCCGACCACGCCCCGGCCCGCGGGTATGCCGCCCTGGGATTCCACCCCGGTGACCGGAATCCCGCGGGTCGACCCGACGGCGTACGGCGCCTACTACAACGGCCCGGCCGCCGCGCCGCCCCCGCAAGCCCCGCCGCGGCCGGAGCCGCTGCCGCACACGCCGTACCCCGAGCTGTCCACCGGGATGTTGCTGCGGCCGGTCAAGCCGCCGCCGTCGGAGGGCTGGCGCCGGCTGCTCTACGAGGTGTCCGGCCACCTGATCAACCTCGGTGAGAGCCCGCGGGCCGCCCGCTACAACAACCTGGTGGCGCAGGTGAACCGGCCACTGCGCGGCTGCTACCGGATCGCGATGGTGTCGCTGAAGGGCGGCGTCGGCAAGACGACGATCGCCGCGACGGTGGGCGCCACCTTCGCCTCCATCCGGGGTGACCGGGTGGTCGCGGTCGACGCCAACCCCGACCGCGGCACGCTGAGCCAGAAGATCCCGCTGGAGACCGCGGCGACGGTGCGTCAGCTGCTGCACGACGCCGGGAGCATCGAGCGATACAGCGATGTCCGCCGCTACACCTCGAAGGGGCCGAGCGGCCTGGAGGTGCTGGCCTCGGAAACCGACCCGTCGGTCTCGGAGGCGTTCAGCGCCGAGGACTACAGCCGCGTCCTGGACGTCCTGGAGCGGTTCTACGGACTGGTCCTCACCGACTGCGGGCCGGGGCTGCTGCATTCGGTGATGTCCTCGGTGCTGGAGAAGGCCGACGTTCTGGTCGTGGTCAGCTCCGGATCCATCGACGGGGCGCGCAGCGCGTCCGCGACGCTGGACTGGTTGGACGCACACGGCCACGAGGAGATGGTGCGCAACTCGATCGCGGTCATCAACGGGGTGCGGTCACGCACGGGCAAGGTCGACATGAACAAGGTGGTCGACCACTTCGCCCGCCGCTGCCGCGCGGTCCAGGTGGTGCCGTTCGACCCGCACCTCGAAGAGGGCGCCGAGATCGAGCTGGACCGGCTGAAGAGGTCGACGCGCGAGGCGCTCACCGAACTGGCGGCCATCGTCGCCGATGGGTTTCCGGGGGATCAGCGCAACCCCGGGATCGCGTAGCGCCTCAGCGGGGGTTGTTGTCGTCGTGGCCCAACCGCCGCAAGAATTCCGGATCGTCGTCGGGTCCGATCACGCGCGTCTTCGGCCGGTTGATTTGCGACCGCGCCGCACGCCAGCCAACGTAGATCAGCGTCCCCAAAATCAGGACGAGCAGCAGGTAGAGCACTCAACACCTCCTCGAACGAATATACCCGCGCCGTAGGCTCTCCCCTGTGTCAGAAGCAGCCAGCGACAACGCCCCAGGCGACGGCCAGGGCCGGGCGCCGGGCGCACGCCGCCGGGCCGTCATCGACGTTCTGCTCTACGCCGCGGCGCGCCTGCTGCTGGCGGTGATGCTCGCCGCCGTGATCTACGGGGTGGCGCGCTTGATGGGGGTCAGCCAGTTCCCGGTCGTGGTCGCAGCGTTGTTCGCGCTGATCATCGCGATGCCGCTGGGTATTTGGCTGTTCGGCCCGTTGCGCCGTCGCGCCACCGCGTCGCTGGCGGTGGCCGGCGAGCGCCGGCGCCGCGAGCGTGAACAATTGCGGGCCCGGCTGCACGGGGAGCCCGCGCCCGACGAGCGCGCTGCCGATCAGTAGTTGGGCATCCGCACGACCTGCGCGGCATAACTGAGGCCCGCGCCGTAACCGATCAGCAGGGCCAGGTCGCCGGGCTTGGCGGCCCCGGTCTCCAGCAGCTCGGCCATCGCCAGGGGGATCGACGCCGCCGAGGTGTTCCCGGTGTGCTCGATGTCGTTGGCGACGACGGCGTCCGGCCGCAATTCCAGGCTCTTGGCCAGGACCTCGTTGATGCGGCTGTTGGCCTGATGGGGCACGAACACGTCGATCTCGTCGGGCCGGA
The DNA here is from genome assembly GCF_001667735.1 of Mycobacterium sp. E183. Taxonomy (GTDB): domain Bacteria; phylum Actinomycetota; class Actinomycetes; order Mycobacteriales; family Mycobacteriaceae; genus Mycobacterium. Next base: position 6,038 of record NZ_LZJN01000214.1, on the reverse strand, counting down.
TGCCCGCCGCGTCCATCGCCTGCCGGCCGACCTTGCCCATCTCGAACGCCGCCCACCGGAACACCGCGCTGCCCTCCAGCCGCAGGAACGGGCGGGGGCCGGTGGGGGCGTCCATGTAGTCGATCCAATCGATGTCCTGCCGGATCGCCAGGGCCTGTTCGCCGTCGCTGCCCCAGATGGTGGGCCCGATGCCCTGGTCGGGCGTCTCGCCCACCACCACGCCCGCCGCGCCGTCGGCGAAGATGAAGCAGTTGGTGCGGTCCTGCATGTCCACCGTGGGGGACAGCTTCTCCGACCCGAGGACGAGCACCTTGGCGGCGGTCCCGCCGCGGATCATGTCGGCCGCGACGCCGAGCGCGTAGCCGAAGCCGGCGCAGCCGGCCGAGACGTCGAACGCGGGCACGCCCGTGGCGCCCAACGCCGCGGCGACGGCCGGGGCGCACGCCGGGGTCTGCAGGAAATGGGTGCTGGTGGCGACGATGACGCAGTCGATGTCGGACGGCGTCAGCCCCGCGGTCGCGATCGCCTGCCGCCCGGCCTCGGTGGCCATGGACGCGGCGGATTCGTCGCGGGCGGCGAACCGGCGGGTCTTGATCCCGGTGCGGGTGAAGATCCACTCATCGGACGATTCGATGTTCTCGCATATCTCGTCGTTGGTGACCACCCGTTCGGGGCGGTACGCCCCGACGCTGAGCAATCCGATGTCTTCCGGTCCTCTGGTCGCGGCGATCTGCTTCACTGCTGTCCCCGATCGGTGTCGTCTATGAACGGCCGTTGATCGCCGGCCGACCACCCATTGTTATCCGATCCGTCGCCGACGCGGGCAGTACCGACACATCCGGGGATTCAGCCGGCCAGCGCCAGGGCCGCCGCCACCGCGATCGCCCAGGCCACCATGGCCAGCCCGGTGTCCCGCAGCACGGGAATCAGCTCCGGACCGCCGCGCCCCGACCGCACCGGGCCCGCCGCGCGCAGCGCCAGGGGCGTGGACACGAATCCCACTGCGCACCACGGCGTCGCGGCCATCAGCACCAGGGTCAGCAGCCCCGCGGTCGCCAGCAGCCCCTGGTAGAGGATGCGGGTGTGGGTATCGCCCAGCCGCACCGCCAGGGTGATCTTTCCCGATTGCGCGTCGGTCGGAATGTCGCGCAGGTTGTTGGCCACCAGCACCGACGACGACAGCGCCCCGATCGAGACCGCCAGCGCCAGCCCCACCCAGTCCACCCGCAGCGCCTGGGTGTACTCGGTGCCGAGCACGGCCACCAGCCCGAAGAACACGAACACCGCGACCTCGCCGAAACCCGCGTAGCCGTAGGGTTTCGAGCCGCCCGTGTACAGCCACGCGCCGGCGATGCACACCGCGCCCACGGCGATCAGCCACGGCGCGCTGACGAGCGCGAGGGCCAGGCCGGCGGCCGCCCCGAGCGTCAGGCTCGCCACCGCCGCGGCGAGCACCGATCGCGGGGTGGCCAGCCGCGAGCCCACCAGGCGCATCGGGCCGGCCCGGTCGTCGTCCGTGCCGCGGATGCCGTCGGAGTAGTCGTTGGCGTAGTTGACGCCGACGGTCAGCGAGACCGCGACGGCCAGCGCCAGCAGCGCCTTCCACCACACCGCCGATCCCAGCCACGCCGCCGCGCCGGTGCCCGCGACCACCGGCGCCACCGCGTTGGGCAGCGTCCGCGGCCGCGCACCGGAGATCCATTGCCCGAAATTGGCCACGAGGACATCCTGCCAGCACCCCGCCCCCGCCCCCGCGCCCACGATCCGGTGCGGGCCATGCACCAGAATGGGCGGATGCTCGGAGTCATCGGCGGCAGCGGCTTTTACACGTTCTTCGAGTCCGACACCCGCGTCGTCGACGTCGACACCCCGTACGGGCCGCCGAGCGCGCCGCTCACCGTCGGCGCCGTCGGCGGACACGAGGTCGCGTTCCTGCCCCGGCACGGGACCAGCCACCAGTTCTCGGCGCACACCGTGCCGTATCGGGCCAACATGTGGGCGCTGCGCAAGCTCGGGGTGCGACGAATCTTCGCGCCCTGCGCCGTCGGCAGCCTCGAGCCCGACAACGGTCCGGGCGCGGTCGTGGTGCCCGATCAGCTGGTCGATCGCACCAGCGGCCGCCCCGACACCTACTTCGATTCCGGCGGCATCCACGTCGACTTCGCCGACCCGTACTGCCCCAGCCTGCGCGCCGCTGTGACCGGCCTGCCGGGCGTGGTCGACGGCGGCACGATGGTGGTGATTCAGGGGCCGCGGTTCTCCACGCGCGCAGAGAGCCGATGGTTCGCCTCGGCCGGGTTCGCCTTGGTGAACATGACGGGTTACCCGGAGGCAGTGCTGGCTCGGGAACTCGAAATGTGCTATGCGACAATCGCTTTGGTCACCGACCTGGATGCCGGGGTGGCGCCGGGTGAGCGCGTGACCGCCGTCGAGGTGTTCGCCGAATTCGAGAAGAACATCGGGGGATTCAAGGAGCTGGTGCGCCAGGCGATCGGCCGGGTGGCGAGCGAACGCAATTGCACGCACTGCCTGCCGCACACCGGGGTCACGCTGCCCGTCGAGTTGCCATGAGGGTGTTGCTCACCGGTGCGGCCGGTTTCATCGGGTCGCGGGTGGCCGCGGCGCTGCGGGCGGCGGGCCACGACGTGGTCGGCGTCGACGTGTTGCTGCCCGCGGCGCACGGCCCGAATCCGGTGCTGCCGCAGGGATGTCACCGCGTCGACGTCCGCGATGCCGACGCCCTGGCGCCCCTGCTGGACGGGGTGGACCTGGTTTGTCATCAGGCGGCGATGGTCGGGGCGGGCGTGGACGCAGCCGATGCCCCCGCCTACGGCGGCCACAACGATTTCGCCACGACGGTGCTGCTGGCGCAGATGTTCGCCGCGGGGGTGCGCCGCCTGGTGCTGGCCTCGTCGATGGTGGTGTACGGGCAGGGCCGCTACCACTGCGGGCGGCATGGGGACATCGACCCGCTGCCGCGGCGGCGCGAAGACCTCGAAGCCGGGATCTTCGAACACCGCTGCCCGATCGGCGGCGAGGAGCTGCAGTGGCGCCTCGTCGCCGAGGAAGCGGCGCTGCGGCCGCGCAGCCTGTACGCGGCCAGCAAGACCGCGCAGGAGCACTACGCCCTGGCGTGGTCGGAGTCGACGGGCGGGTCGGTGGTGGCGCTGCGCTACCACAACGTCTACGGCCCCGGCATGCCGCGCGACACGCCGTATTCCGGGGTGGCGGCGATCTTCCGGTCGTCACTCGAAAAAGGCGAACCACCAAGGGTTTTCGAGGACGGCGGTCAGATGCGGGACTTCGTCCACGTCGACGACGTCGCCGCCGCCAACCTCGCGGCCACCCAGCACACGGACGGATTCACCGCGGTCAACGTCTGTTCGGGGCGGCCGGTCTCGATCCTTGAGGTGGCCGGCGCGCTGTGCGATGCGCGCGCCGGTTCACCGGCGCCGGTGATCACCGGCCAGTACCGCAGCGGCGACGTGCGCCACATCGTCGCCGACCCGGCCCGGGCGGCCGAGGTGCTGGGTTTCCGGGCGCGCGTCGGCCCGGCCGAGGGCCTGCGGGAGTTCGCGTTCGCCCCGCTGCGCTGAGCCCCTCAGGGCTGTGGCGGGCGGTAGATCTTGGGTTTCTGAAGGGGTATCTGCCGCGTCGCGGAATCGTCGCCCCGGAAGATCCGGGGGCCGGTGCTGATCCGGGCGGTCGCCGCGGCCGACGGTGTGGCGGCCTGGCCCACCGGCACGCGCGCCCGGGGTCCGGTGGGAGCGCCGCCCGCCGGGGCGGCGGCCTTGCGGGCGATGCGGCGGCGGCGCAGGCGCCGGCCGCGGAGCTGCCCGGTGACGATGGCCGCCCCCAGGATGCACAGCGCAAGGCCGCACAGGGCCACGTCGAACGTGCTGGTGATCTGCTGGGCGAGGTTGTTCCCGTAGACCGGGTGTTGCGCCGGGGAGGTCGGTGAGTCCGCGAATCGCGGTGCCAGCACCACGCCCACCACCACCCGCGCGACGCTCAGTGTGGCGACCAGCCCGCACAGCGACGAGATCAGTCGCGCGGAGCGGGTGGCGTCGGCCAGGTTGATGCGCAGCCAGATCGCCAGCAGCGCGGTGGCCAGATCGAACCCGGCCAGCACCACGCTGTCGTAACGCGAGAAGGGGTAGTTCAGGCTCACGGAGACGAAGAGATCGGTCAGCCGCATCACCATCGAACCCAGGCCCCATACGGCGATGAGCAGCAAGCCATTTCGGGCCGCCGCCCGCCAGGCGCTCTCCTCGGCCCCGGTGGTGTTCCGATGACCGAAGAGGGTCCGCGGCGCGAACACGGCCCCGGCCGCGGCCCACGCCAGGTAGCCCTCGAAGCCGACCCCGGCGGTCGAGGTGTTCTGCGCGATGCCGTGGAACGCGTCGATGTCCCGCCCCAGCGGCAGGCTCCACACCAGGACGCCGGCGACCGCCGTCGAGGCGCCGAGCGCGACCGTGGCCAGCCGGGCGGATCTGGTGCCGCGCAGCAACCACCTGGCGGCGACCAGCACGGCGACCAGGGCCACCACGCCGTACACCACCGCCGTCACGATGACCGCGACGTTCTGCTTGCCGAACGCGGCGGCGCCTCCGGTGTTCTGCAGCGCGTACCGCACCCGCCAATACAGGTTGAAGCCAAAACTGAGCACCGCCAACGCCATCGACGCATAACCGATGAGCCGGGCCGCCCTCAGCCAGCCGGCGTACTCATCGCCCTCGGGCACCGGTCCCGAGCGGGCGCCGTTGGCGACCGCTTGCGCGCTCAGCAGCGACCCGGCGATGCCCACCCACGCCCCGGGCCCCACGCCGCCCGGCACGTTCACCGTGCCGCCGAACCGGACGGTCTCGAACGCGTCGAACCCGACGAACGCCAGCACCAGAAGCGCGTAGGGGATGTTGAGCGCCAGGCGAAGCCGGCCCGCCCTGGCGGGGTTGAACCGCGCGCCCGACGTCCTCCAGGAACCGGCTACCGCGACGGCGACGAGGGAGAGCACCGTCACCGCCAGCAGCGCGGCGAACAGGACCGGCTTGCTGCCCGGAATCCCCACGCCGAAATACAGATTCCACGGCAGGAAGAGGGCGATGACGAGCAGCGCGACGGCGGTCAGGTCGCCGGCCCAGCGGCGGCGGGTCGGATCGGGCGTTGCGGCCGCGGCGTTCGGGCCCGGCCGGACGATGCGGGTGGTCTCCTGCGCCTGTCGTTGAATGGGGCCGGTGGGCGCGTCGTCGCTGCTCTGGCTCACCATGCCCCCCGCAAATCAACGACGATCGCCTGCTGCGCAGCTTCGGTTGCGCGGCGGGCGAATACCCTGCCGGGGCGGCCGCACTGCTCGCTTGCGAACATAATCTCCGTTCGGACGCCGTGGCAGATTCCCCGGCGACCGTCCTGTGGTTCGAGAAGCTGGTTACGCTGCGCTATAGGCAAACCTTGTCGCCCGAATAACGGATACTGCCAACGGTATCGCAAGTGTAATGATGCCGGGACATTGCTGGTCGTGGGGTGGCCAGCCGAAGGAGAACCGGGATGGACGTCGTGTTGGGGGTCGCGGTCACGGGCCCCGTCGCCCGCTTGGCGCTTGTCGGGCCGGGCGCCGACGTGATCGACCAATCCGTCGTCGACCTGGAGGACAACCCGGTCGGCAAACTCACCGAGACGGTGGTCGGCACCAATCGGCTGCTGGCGGACGAGAACCACCGGCTGGTGGGCACCCGGCTGTGCTGGAACGACGATCCGCTGGCCGGGCAGCTGCGGCAGGCGCTGGAGAACTCCGGCGTCCCCAACGTCGCCGTGCTCTCCGAGTCACAGGCGGTGGCCGCCCTGATGCGCGCGGCCGGGCGCCCCGGCGCCGCGCTGGTGATGAACGACGCGACGGCGACGCTGTCGGTGCCGGGCTCCGCCGAGGACCAGGACGCACCGCCGACCGTGCTGGCCCAGCAGCCGCTGGCCGGCGGTGACGCCACCGCCACCTTCGACACGATGATGGCCCAACTCGGGAACCGGCCGGACGCCCCGGGCGA
>NZ_LZJN01000213.1 GCF_001667735.1 Mycobacterium sp. E183 | reverse complement strand
GTCGAGGTGGCCCTGGTGGCCCGCGGGGTGCTGGAGGATTACGGCCTGGTCGCCTGGCCGAAGACGTCGGGGTCGCGAGGCTTTCACATCTACGCCCGGATAGCCCCGCGCTGGGAGTTCCGGCAGGTGCGGCTGGCCGCCCAGACCGTGGCCCGCGAGGTCGAGCGGCGGGTGCCCGACGCGGCGACCAGCCGCTGGTGGAAGGAGGAGCGCGAGGGGGTGTTCGTCGATTTCAACCAGAACGCCAAGGACCGCACGGTCGCGTCGGCGTACTCGGTCCGCGCGACCCCGGACGCACGGGTGTCGACGCCGCTGCTGTGGGAGGAAGTCGCCGGCTGCAGGCCAGAGGCGTTCACCATCGAGACCGTGCCCCGCCGGTTCGCCGACATGGGTGATCCGTGGGAGGGGATGGACGACGCGGTCGGCGACCTGGATCGGCTGCTGATGCTGGCCGAGGAGATGGGGCCGCCCGAGCGGGCGCCCAAAGGTTCGGGGACGCGCACCGAAAGCGGGCGGGTCTCGTCCAAGCCGCTCGTCGAGATCGCCCGCACCAAGACCAAGGACGAGGCGCTCGCCGCGCTGGACACCTGGCGCGGCCGCCACCCCGCCGCGGCGCGCCTGCTGCAGCCGGCAGACGTCCTGGTCGACGGCATGCGCGGGCCGAGTTCGATCTGGTACCGCATCCGGATCAACCTGCAGCACGTCCCCGCCGGCCAGCGACCGCCGCAGGAGGAGCTGATCGCCGACTACAGCCCCTGGGAAGGTTACGGGGGCAAGCAGAGGCCGTGAGGCTCCGCTACACCCCGACCCGCGCCACGGCGTTGCCTTTGCGCAGGTAGCAGTACCAGGTGACCACCAGCAGGGCCAGGAAGAACCCCACGTAAAACCGCAGCGCCGGCTCGATGCTGCCGAACTGCGACCTCGACCAGGCGTAGGCCAGCGGCACGACGAACCCGCCGAAGGCGCCGACGGCCGAGATGACGCCGAGCGCGCCCGCCGCCTGGCGGCGCATGTGCACCATCGTTTCCGGGTCGCCGCCCGCGAGCTGACCCTTGATGACGAAGATCCGCGAGATCATCCGGTACGTCGAACCGTTGCCGACGCCGGTCGCGACGAACAGGAACATGAAGCTGGCGAAGAACATCGGCAGGTTCTTGGCGTTCACCGACCACAGCGCGGCCGAGGCCCCCGCCGCGAGCATGACGAAGCTGGCGGCGGTGATGCGCGCCCCGCCCACCCGGTCGGCCAGCTTGCCGCCCAGGGGCCGGATGACCGAGCCGATACCGGCACCGAGGAACGCCCAGGTCAAGGCGATATCACCCCGGCCGAACACCGTCTTGAGCAGGGTCGGAAAGGCCGCCGAGTAGCCGATGAACGATCCGAACGTGCCGATGTAGAGCAGCGACATGACCCAGGTGTCGGGGTGCCGCAGCGACTGCCACACCGGCTTCACGTCCGCCTTCGCCTCCGACAGGTTGTTCATGAACAGGAATGCGCATACGGCGGCCACCACGGCCAGCGGCACGTAGAACAGCCCGGCGCGTGACAGCGCCACCCCGCCCCCGGCGACGACGATGGGCGGGATGATCTTCTGCACCACCGCGACGCCGATGTTGCCGCCGGCGGCGTTCAGGCCCAGCGCCCACCCCTTGTCCTTCTCCGGATAGAAGAAGGAGATGTTGGCCATCGACGAGGCGAAGTTGCCGCCGCCGAAGCCGGCGGTCGCGGCGATCGCGACCAGAACGCCGAACGAGAGCCCGGGATGCCCGACCGCCCAGGCCAGCAGCCCGCACGGGATCAGCAGCAACGCCGCCGAGATGGTGGTCCAGTTGCGGCCGCCGAAGATCGGCACCGCAAAGGTGTAGGGCAGGCGCAGGAACGCGCCGACCCCGCTGGGCACGGCGACCAGGCACAGGGCCTGGCTCGCGGTCAGCGCCCAGCCGGACGCGGACGGGTGGCCGTGCGGCCCCGCGGTCATCTGGACCACCACGATGCTCCACAACATCCAGACGCTGAACCCGACGTGCTCGGCGAAGATCGAGAAGATCAGGTTGCGCCGGGCGATCGGCCTGCCCGTCGTCTCCCAGAACTCGGGGTCCTCGGGCCGCCAGTCGTCGATCCAGTGCCCGCCCCGGTGCGGCGGGCGCGTGGGCGCGGGCGCAAGGACGGTAGTCGTCGGCTCCGCGGAGGTCGTCGTAGTCACGCCCCGACGCTATGGAAGGTCTGTTACCGGCCTGCTTGGGCGCAGTTACGTCGGAGATACGTGGATCTCGCAACGGCCGGTCGCCGCTTGTCAGATCTTTTTGGCCGCCCGATGCGGGAGAATTGCCACATGCCGGCGACTGACCAGCCCCTGGGGCTGCGGGAACGCAAGAAGATCAAGACCCGCCATGCCCTGCGGCGCGAGGCGTTCCGCCTCTTCGACGCGAACGGCTACGCCGCCACCACCGTCGAGCAGATCGCCGAGGCCGCCGAGGTGTCGCCCAGCACATTCTTCCGGTACTTCGGATCCAAGGAGTCGCTGCTGCTGGCCGACGACCTCGATCCGCTGATACTGGCCGCGTTCGACGCCCAGCCGCCCGAACTGTCGCCCAGCCAGGCCATTCGGCGGGCCTACGCGACCACGATGGCCGGCCTGTCTGCCGAGCAGCTGGAGTTCGAGAACACCCGGCAACGGCTGATCTTCTCCATACCCGAGCTCAAGGCCGCCCTCTACGACGAGTACCACCGCACCGTGAACGTCATGGCGGAGGCGATCGGGCGCCGGATCGGCCGTGCTGCAAGCGATTTCGAAGTGCGGGTGTTCGTGGGTGCGATGGTCGGCGCCATGATGGCGGCGTACGACAGCGCGCCGAAGACGGCCGACACCATCTATCGAGCGCTGGACTTCCTGGACGCCGGCATGCCGCTGGGCTGAGCGGGCAACCGCGCGGCGACGGGCGTCGCGGGCACCGGACGCGCTAATCTCACGCGATGCGACAGGGTTGGAATCGCCGGGGATTCTTGCAGCTCGCAGGGGCTGCGACGGTCGCCGCGGTCGCCGGGGCTCCCGCCGCGTGCTCGTCACGCAAGCCGTCGTCGGATGGCTCCGGCGGCAAATCGGTGACCATCGACCATCTCTTCGGTCAGACCGTGATCAAGGAACCGCCCAAGCGGGTGGTCAGCGCCGGCTACACCGAGCAGGACGACCTGCTCGCGGTCGGCGTGGTGCCCATCGCCGTCACCAACTGGTTCGGTGATCAGCCGTTCGCGGTGTGGCCGTGGGCCCAGCCGAAGCTCGGTGGGGCGCAGCCGGTGGTGCTGAACCTCGACAACGGGATTCCGGTCGACCAGATCGCCGGCCTCAAACCGGACCTGATCGTGGCCACCAACGCCGGGGTGGACGCCGACACCTATCAGAAGCTGTCCGCGATCGCCCCGACCGTTCCGCAGTCGGACGGCGACGCCTTCTTCGAGCCGTGGAAGGAGCAGGCCACCGCGATCGGCCGGGCGGTGTTTCAGGCCGACCAGATGAAGTCGCTGATCGACGCCGTCGACCAGAAGTTCACCGCCGTCGGCAAGGACCACCCGGCTTGGACGGGGAAGAAGGCGTTGCTGATGCAGGGCACACTCTGGCAGGGCACCGTCGTCGCGACCATGGCCGGCTGGCGCACGGACTTCCTGAACCAGATGGGGCTCGTGATCGCCGACAGCATCAGGCCTTTCGGCACGGACCACCGCGCGGTCATCCCGCGCGACCACGTCAGGGCGGTGCTCGACTCCGCCGACGTGATCATCTGGACCACCGAGAGCCCCGACGATCAGAAGGCGTTGCTCGCCGACCCCGACGTGGCCGCGTCCCAGGCGACCGCGCAGAGCCGGCACATTTTCACCACCAAGGATCAGGCCGGCGCGATCGCGTTCTCCTCGCCGCTGAGCTACCCGCTGGTGGCCGATCAGCTGCCCCCGCTGATCGGCAGAATCCTCGGTTAGACGCCGGCCGCGCCTGCGGCGTTTGAGCGTTTGCTAAGGCAGCTCTGGCAGTGTTCGAAAATCCGTCGCTCGCCCCTCGCCCGCTCCGAGCCGGCGGGGTTACCGTCGAGTAATGAGCGTGACGGACCTGGCGGGCAACGTGTCCAAGGACCTGCCGACCGAGTGGGTCGGCAACACGGTGCTGGACTTCGGCGACAGTGCGCTGATGCTGCAATGTGGCAGCACCGCCGAGGTATTGGCGTGGGCGGCGCAGTTGCGCGCCGCGGCGTTGCCGGGTGTCGTCGACGTCGTCCCCGCCGCCCGGACGGTCCTGGTCCGGCTTGACGGCCCCCGCTTCCAGGGCGTGATCCGTCAGCGGCTGCGCAAGATGCGAGTCACCGCCGAGGAGTCCGCCGAGCCGGATCGGCGTGCCGACGTGGTCATCGACGTCGCGTACGACGGACCCGACCTCGCAGAGGTCGCGGGTCACACCGGGCTGACCGTCGCGCAGGTGATCGAGGCCCACACGGGCGGACTGTGGCGCGTCGGATTCAGCGGGTTCGCACCGGGTTTCGCATATCTGGTCGACGGCGACGCGCGCCTGCGGGTGCCGCGTCGCTCGGAGCCCCGCACGTCGGTTCCGGCCGGCGCGGTCGGCCTGGCCGGGGAGTTCAGCGCCGTCTACCCGCGCCAGTCGCCGGGCGGCTGGCAGCTCATCGGCCGCACCGACGCGGTCCTGTGGGATCTCGAACGGCCCGAGCCGGCGCTGCTGACGCAGGGCATGTGGGTTCAGTTCCGGGCCGTCTGAGTTAAGGAGATCGTGGTGCCATCCCTGGAGATCCTTCGCACCGGACCACTCGCCGTCGTCCAGGATCTGGGCCGGCCCGGGCTGGCCCACCTGGGAGTGAGCCGGTCGGGCGCCGCCGACCGGCGCGCGCACCAGCTGGCTAACCGGCTGGTGGCCAACCCCGGTGATCGCGCCACCATCGAGGTGACGTTCGGCGGTTTCGCGGCCCGGGTGCGCGGCGGCGACATCGACATCGCGGTGACGGGCGCCGACACCGACCCGACCGTCGATGGAATCAAGTTCGGCACCAACAGCATTCAGCACGTCCGCGACGGCCAGGTGATCGCGCTCGGCACGCCGCGCGCCGGGCTGCGGACCTACCTCGCGGTGCGGGGCGGCATCGCCGTGCAGCCGGTGTTGGGATCGCGCAGCTATGACGTGATGTCGGCTATCGGCCCCGCCCCACTGCGGGCTGGAGACCGGCTTCCCGTCGGCGAGCACACCCGCGACTACCCCGAACTCGAGCAGGCCCCGGTGGCCGCGATCCCCGGCGACGCGGTCGAGCTGGGCGTGGTGCCCGGGCCGCGCGACGATTGGTTCGCCGACCCCGATGCTCTGGTGCACAACAATTGGGTCGCCTCCGACCGCAGCGACCGCGTGGGCATGCGATTGGTCGGCCGTCCCCTGCAGTACCGTTACCCGGACCGGCAGCTGCCCAGCGAGGGCACCACGCGTGGCGCAATTCAGGTGCCGCCCAACGGATTACCCGTGATTCTTGGCCCCGACCACCCGGTGACCGGAGGTTACCCGGTGGTCGGCGTGGTGATCGACGAGGACATCGACAAGATCGCCCAGGTGCGTCCCGGGCAGTCGGTTCGCCTGCACTGGTCGCGCCCGAGGGTGCTGGTGGCCGCCCAGGCGCCGGCCGCCGGCGCCGGCTGGCCGTTTTCCTGACCGTGATGTATTCCAGCTCACACAGAGCCGCGTGCCGGGCTCGAATCACCGCTAATCGGCGGTGATTTCGCGGCCTGACGCCCTACAGGTACTTACCAGATAACTGGTAATCAACTAACAGGCGATTCCGGGTCGTTTGAGTTGACCCATTCCCGCCCCGAATGTGAACATCGAAATGCACGGCGGGGCATGCCTCTTCATTCTCTGCGCCCAGATTTCCCCCCGCTGCGCCGGTGAGCGACGACACCTGGCGCGGATAAAGCCGAATGCGCCGGTGAGTGGGCCCGACGGGAGGGAAAGTTATGCACGCCAGGTTGCGCGGCACCATGAGCGCCGGCGGCGCCCCGTCAACCCAACGCGCACAGTCGGATTCATCGTTGACGAAAGGTGAGAATCGGATGGCCCGCAATCACCGCATCGCGGACTGGAATCCGGAAGACACGGCTGCCTGGGAGGCCGGCAACGCCAAGATCGCCCGCCGCAACCTGTTGTGCACCGTCGCAGGCGATCACGTCGCCTTCTCGATCTGGACGCTGTGGCCCGTCATGGCGCTGTTCATGCCCGAGCACGTCTACGGCTTCTCCGCCGGTGACAAGCTGCTGCTCGGCGCCGTCGCAACCCTGGTCGGCGGCCTGGCCCGGATCCCCTACACGCTGGGCATCGCCGCCTTCGGCGGCCGCAACTGGACCGCCTTCTCGGCGTTCGTGCTGCTGATCCCGACGGCAGGCACGATCGTGTTGTTGGCCAATCCGGGCCTGCCGCTGTGGCCGTTCGTGGTGTGCGCCGCGCTGACCGGGCTGGGCGGCGGCAACTACGCGGCCTCGCTCGCCAACGTCAACGCCTTCTACCCGCAGCGGCTCAAAGGGTCGGCGCTGGCCGTCAACGCCGGCGTCGGCAACCTCGGGGTGGCGGTGATCCAGCTCGTCGGGCTGTTGGTGCTCGCCACGGCGGGACACGAGGCGCCGTACTGGGTGTGCGCGGTCTACCTGGTGATGCTCGCGGCGGTCGGGGTCGCGGCGGCGCTCCTGATGGACAACGTCGGCCACGGCACCGAGCTCAACACGATGCGCTCGATCCTTTTCGAGCGCGACACCTACGTGATCTCGCTCCTCTACATCTGCACCTTCGGTTCCTGGATCGGGTTCGCGTTCGCCTTCGGCCAGGTGATGCAGGTCAACTTTCTGGCCAACGGCGAAACGGCCAAACACGCGGCGCTGCACGCCGCGCAGGTGGCCTTCATAGGGCCGCTGCTGGGCTCGCTGGCCCGGATCTACGGCGGCCGGTTGGCCGACCGCAAGGGCGGCAGCCGGGTCACGCTCGGTGTGCTCGCCGGCATGACCCTGGCCGCCGGATTGCTCGTCGTCATCAGCACGTTCGACGACCACAACGGCGGGGGTCGCTCGACCAGCATGGTCGGCTACGTCGCCGGGTTCATGGTGCTGTTCGTCCTGTCCGGGATGGGCAACGGCTCGGTGTTCAAGCTCATCCCGTCGGTCTACGAGGCGCGCAGCCGGGAGCTCGCGATGGGTGAGGCGGAGCGCAGGCACTGGGCGCGCGCCAGGGCGGGATCGCTGATCGGCGTCTGCTCGGCGGTCGGCGCGCTCGGCGGCGTGGGCATCAACCTCGCGCTGCGCCAGTCCTACCTCGCCACCGGGACGGAGACGTCCGCGTATTGGGCGTTCCTCGGTTCCTACGTGTTGGCCGGACTCGTCACCTGGCTGGTGTACGCGCGCCGTCCGGCGCTGCCCGTCGACGCGGGCAGTGAGACGGCAGCCGCGCTGGCCCGCGTGTGAGCGCAGCCTCATTGTGGGCAATGCGCAAGCAATTGCCGGGTAACGCAACGGAAATCTGACAGGCATACACAGGAAATATGGGCCAGCCCGACTCCCCGCCGCTGACGGGTTACCGCATCGCGGTGACCTCGAGTCGGCGTTCCGAGGAGCTATGCGCGCTGCTCAGCCGCCAAGGCGCCGAGGTGTGCAGCGCGCCGGCGATCAACATGATCGCCCTGCCCGACGATGACGAACTGCACAGAAACACCGAGGCGTTGATCGCCGAGCCGCCCGACATCTTGGTCGCGCACACCGGCATCGGGTTCCGCGGCTGGCTGGCCGCGGCCGAAGGCTGGGGGTTGGTCAGCCCGCTGCTCGACGCTTTGTCGAACGCGCGGATCGTCTCGCGCGGCCCGAAGGCCACCGGGGCGCTGCGCGCCGCGGGCCTGCACGAGGAATGGTCACCGGATTCCGAATCCTCGCAGGAAGTGCTGGAATACCTGCAGAAGTCGGGGGTATCGGGGGCGCGGGTGGCGGTCCAACTGCACGGCGCCGCCGATGCGTGGGATCCCTTCCCGGAGTTTCTGGGCGGCCTGCGGCTGGCGGGGGCCGACGTCGTGCCCGTCCGGGTGTACCGGTGGAAGCCAACACCGTTGGGCGGCACGTTCGATCAGCTCGTGATGGGGATCGCGGGCCGGCAGTTCGACGCGGTCACCTTCACGTCGGCGCCCGCGGCCGCGGCCGTGCTGGAGCGCGGCCGCGAGCTAGACGTCGAAGACCAACTGCTGGGGGCCCTGCGCACCGACGTGCACGCGATGTGCGTCGGCCCGGTGACCTCCAAACCGTTGATCCGAAAGGGCGTGCCGACGTCATCGCCGGAGCGAATGCGATTGGGCGCCTTGGCCCGTCATGTCGCCGAGGAACTCCCGCTGCTGGGTTCGTGCACCGTGCGGGCGGCCGGCCACACGGTCGACATCCGCGGCACCTGCGTGCTGGTGGACGGCGCGATCAAGGTGCTCTCGCCCTCCGGCATGGGGATATTGCGGGCGCTGGCGAAACGCCCCGGCGACGTCGTCCCGCGGGCCGACCTGTTGCGCGCGCTGCCGGGCAACAGCAACGACCCGCACGCAGTCGACACCGCAGTGCTGCGGCTGCGAACGGCTTTGGGCGACAAGAACATCATCGCGACGGTGGTCAAGCGCGGCTACCGGCTCGCCACCGAACAACGGGCTGACTCCGCATGGCACTGATCCTGGTTGCGCACGGCACCCGCAGGCCCGAGGGCGTGGCCATGGTCGAAGGCCTTGCCGCGCAAGCAAGTTCGCTGATCGGGCGGCCCGTGGAGGTCGCGTTCGTCGACGTGTTGGGGCCCACCCCCAGCGAGGTGCTGTCGCGGGCGCGGGCCACGGGCCGGCCCGCCATCGTGCTGCCCGCGTTCTTGTCCCGCGGTTATCATGTCCGCGCGGACCTACCGGCCCACGTCGAGCTCAGTGGGCACCCGAACGCCGTGGTCACACCGGCACTGGGCCCCAGCGGTCAAGTCGCCCGAATCGTCGGCGATCAACTGGTCAAATGTGGTTGGCGCCCAGGCGATTCGGTGATCCTTGCGGCGGCGGGCACATCGGACACCCGCGCGCGCGCCGACCTGCACACCACCGCGACGCTGGTGTCGGCGCTGACCGGGGCACGGGTGAGCCTGGCGTTTGCGTCGACGGGGGATCCGCGGCTGCCCGAGGCGGTGGACGAGGCGCGGCGCCGGGCGCGCAGCAGCGATGCGCGCGTCGTGGTCGCCTCGTACCTGCTGGCCGACGGCCTCTTCCAGGAACGGCTGCACGCCTGCGGCGCCGACCTGGTCAGCCAGCCGCTGGGCACCCATCCCGGCCTCGCCCGCCTGATCGCCAATCGCTTCCGCCGGGCCATGCCACCGGCCCTCGCCCGCACCGCCCGGCACGCGTCGCGCCGATCCGGCGCGCAGCGCTTGGTTCACGACCGGGTCATGTGGCCGAATTCCGCAGCCTGAGAATGGCCTGACCGCTTCGGCCACGGGCGCGCCGACGACCGGCGACGCTTGATCTTTGGTCCGATACCGGCGATCCTGGCACCATGCCCCGTCGCGAAGAGCCGTCGCGAGGGCTCCTTGACCCGGTCGCCAAGATGCTGCGGTTGCCCTTCGGCACACCGGAATTCATCGACAAAATCGTCACCGGCGGGGTCAACCAGGTGGGCCGGCAAACGTTGCGCATGCTGATCACCACGTGGGATGCGGCGGGCGGCGGCCCCTTCGCCGCCAGCGCGATAGCGTCCACCGGCATGGCCAAGACCGCCGAGACCGTGCAAAGCATGTTCGTCGGCCCGGTTTTCGGACCCCTGCTGAAACTGCTTGGGGCCGATAAGGCCGCCACCCGGGCATCGCTGTGCGCCTCGCAGCTCGTGGGCCTCGGCATCATGCGCTACGGCATCCGCTCCGAGCCGCTGCACTCGATGTCGGTCGACGCGATCGTCGACGCCATCGGCCCGACGATGCAGCGCTACCTCGTCGGCGACATTACCCGCTAGGCGGCGATCCGACCGACCTGGACGAAGCCGTCGGCGGTGACGCGCGCCGGGTACACCGGCACCGAATAGTTCGGATCATCCAGGCAGGTACCGTCTTCCAGCGAGAAGGCCTGTTTGAGGATCGGCGATTGCACCGCCACGCGGCCGCCGCGGTCCCCGACGATTCCACGCGAGAGCACCGCCGCGCCGGAGAACGGGTCCACGTTGCCCACGGCGTACACCTCGCCATCGTCCAGCCGGAACAACGCGGCCTGGGAGCCGTCGTCGAGCAGCACGCCGACCCCACGACCCGGGATCAGGCGGTCGTACTCGCAGGCCGTGGTCCATACCTGAATGTCGTTGAGAAGTGTCATGATTGTTCTCCAGCTCCCGTACGGATCTTCGGCATCCCAATGGACACAGGGATTTTGCGACCGGCGTGTTCGGTGAATTCCACCGTCGAGTCGACGACGTCCGGGGCGTTGACGAACGAGACGAAGTGCGACAGCTTGTCCGGGTCGTCGAGCACGCCCTTCCATTCACACTTGTAGTTCTCCACGTGCCGCTCCATCGCGGCCTCGAATTCCCCGGCCAGCCCCAGCGAGTCCTCGCACACGACCTCGCGGACGTGGTCGAGCCCGCCCTCGAGCGAATCGACCCAGGGCGCCGTGCGCTGCAGCCGGTCGGCGGTCCGGATGTAGTACATGACGAACCGGTCGACGTAGCGGACCAGCGTCTCGGTGTCCAGGTCGCTGGCCAGCAGCTGGGCGTGCTTGGGCGTCATCCCGCCGTTGCCGCCGACGTAGAGGTTCCAGCCCTTTTCGGTGGCGATGACGCCGACGTCCTTGGAGCGCGCCTCGGCACACTCCCGCGCGCAGCCCGAGACGCCCATCTTGATCTTGTGCGGCGCCCGCAGACCCCGGTACCGCAGCTCCAGGTCGATGGCCAACTGCACCGAATCCTGCTGGCCGTAGCGGCACCAGTCGGTGCCGACGCAGCTCTTCACCGTGCGCAGCGCCTTGCCGTAGGCGTGGCCGGACTCCATGCCACCATCGACCAGCCGGCGCCAGATCTCCGGCAACTGGTCCACCCGGGCGCCGAACATGTCGATCCGCTGGCCGCCGGTGATCTTGGTGTAGAGCCCGAAGTCCTGGGCGATCTGGCCGATCAGGATCAGATGCTCGGGCTTGATGTCGCCACCGGGAACCCGCGGCACCACCGAGTAGCTGCCATTCTTCTGGATGTTGGCCAGGAAGTGGTCGTTCGAATCCTGCAGCGAGGCCTGCTCACCCTCGAGGATGTGGTCCGAGCCGGTGGACGCCAGGATGGACGCGACCACGGGTTTGCAGATGTCGCAACCCTTTCCGCGTCCGAAGCGCTCCAGCAGGCCGGAAAAGGTGCGGATCTCGGTGGCCGAGATGATCTCGAAGAGCTCGGCCCGCGACTGGCTGAAGTGCTCGCACAGCGCCTTGGACTGTTCCACGCCCTCGGCTTCCAGCAGCTGCTTGAGCAGCGGCACGCATGACCCACACGAGGTGCCGGCCGCGGTGCACGACTTCAGCGACGGCACGTCGGCGCAGCCGTCGGCGATCGCGCACTTCAGGTCGCCCTTGGTGACGTTGTTGCACGAGCAGATCTGCGCGGAATCCGGCAGCGCGCCGACCCCGAGCGCCGGCGCCTCGCCGGATACCGGCGCGATCAGTGCGAGCGGATCGCCGGGCAACTCGCTGCCGACCATCGGCCGCAGCACCCCGTACGCCGAGGCGTCGCCCACCAGGACCCCGCCGAGCAGGGTCTTCGCGTCGTCGGACAACACCAGCTTGGCGTAGGTCCGCTTGACCGCGTCGTTGATCGCGACCTCGAGGCAGTTCTCGGTGACCCCCATCGCGTCGCCGAAGCTTGCGACGTCGACGCCGAGCAGCTTGAGCTTGGTCGACAGGTCGGCCTCGCCGAACTCGGCGGCACCGTCCAGCAGGCGATCGGCCACCACCTCGGCGGAGGTGTAGCCGGGACCCACCAGGCCGTAACAGCGACCCTGGATCGCGGCGACCTCGCCGACCGCGTAGATGTCCGGATCGCTTGTGCGGCATGCCAAGTCGGTGAGCACACCGCCGCGTTCGGCAAGCTCCAAGCCCGCCGCCCTGGCCAGTTCGTCGCGCGGCCGGATGCCGGCCGCGAAGATGACCAGCCCGGCGTCGATGACCTCGCCGTCGGTCAGGCGCACCCGCACCGACGACACCCCGTCCGAGTGGTCGATCGCCTCGATCGATTCGGTACCGGTGCCCACATGGACCGCGATGCCCAGCTCACCGATCATCTTGGCCAGCAAGGCGCCGCCGCCCTCGTCGATCTGCTGGGCCATCAACCGCGGCATCATCTCGACGACGTGCGTCTGCAAACCGAACTGGCGCAGCGCATTAGCGGCTTCCAGACCCAGCAGGCCGCCGCCGATCACCACGCCCGCGGGGGCGCGACCGGCGTCTACCGTCCGCTGGGCGTCGGCCCGGATGGCGTCGAGGTCGTCCAGCGTGCGGTATACGTGGCACGCCGGCAGGTCGTGGCCCGGCACCGGCGGGACGAAAGCATACGACCCGGTGGCCAGCACCAGCGTGTCGTAGCCGTGCCGCTGCCCGTCGGCCGTCACCACCGCCTTCGCGTCGCGGTCGATTTTGGTAACGCGAGCATTCAGTACCAATCGAACCTGTTCGTCACCCGCGTAGTCGTTGCCCGGCAGCGCCAGCAGCTTGCGGTCCCAGCTTTCGGTGTACGAGGTCAGCCCGACGCGGTCGTAAGCCGCGTCCGCCTCCTCGGCGAAAACCGTGATACGCCACAATCCTTCGGTGTCGCGCGCGCGGAGCGCCTCGACCAGCCGGTGCCCCACCATGCCGTGCCCGACTACGACAATGTGACGGCCCGCACAGTGCGCGCGCGAAATCCCGTCTGCAGCCATGGCTTTGAGATTAGCGGCCGGAAATTACCGCGATTTCGCTCAATGTGACGGTCCTATGACGAGGATCTCACAACTCACAGGGGGCCTTGTGAATATTCGTTCGCCCACGGCGAACGCCTAGGTGGAACTTTAGCGTGGTCGACTCATGTTTCCTCTTGTAGCCGGCCAGAAGGGCGCCGGACACAGCAAACCCACAACAAAGCTCAAGGAAGCACAAGGAGATCGCCATGAGTAACGTCGCATTGTGGTCGCGGCCAGCCTGGAACACCGACCGGTGGTTGCGCGACTTCTTCGGCCCCGCCGCCGCATCGGATTGGTACAAGCCGGTGACCAGCGGTTTCAACCCCGCCGCGGAGATCGTCAAGGACGGCGAGGACGCGATCGTACGGGTCGAACTCCCCGGCGTTGACGTCGAGAAGGACGTCAACGTGGAGGTGGACCGCGGCCGCCTCGTCATCCACGGCGAACGCCGGGATGAGCACTCGGAGGAGAAGGACGGGCGCACCCTGCGCGAGGTCCGGTACGGCTCCTTCCGCCGGTCCTTCGCCCTGCCCGCCCACGTCACGGGAGACGCGATCACGGCTTCCTACGACGCCGGGGTCCTCACCGTGCGGGTCACCGGCGCCTACGCCGGCAGCCAGGCGCAGCGCATCGAGATCACCAAGTAAAAAGTAGGCAACGAGCCGGCGGGGTCAGTGGCCCCGCCGGATTCGCTTGCGCCACAGCGTGTTCGGCGCGGATCAGCCCCAGCGGGCCAGCAGTTCCTTCGCCCGGCCGCCCAGCGCGGCCTGAAAGAACGGGCCGAAGCTGATTCGCGCCACGCCCAGCGGCCCGAACGTCGACGGGTCGTCCTGGTCGGGCAGCGCGATCGCGTTGACCGGCAGCGGCAGCTCTGCGGCCAAGCGGCGCAAGGTATCCGGGTCGTGGCGACCGACCGGGTACAACACGTCGGCGCCCGCGTCCGCCGCCTGGGTCAGCCGCGCGACGGCCCTGTCGACCCGGTCCGACGCGTCACCGTCCTGGCGCAGGAACAGGTCCGTGCGGGCGTTGATCACGACGTGCACCCCGGCCGCGTCGGCGGCCGACCGCAACGCCCCCACCAGTTCGGCGTGCTCGCCGGCGGACCGCAGCCGCTTGCCCTCGGAGTGCACGGTGTCCTCGATGTTGAGGCCGACCGCGCCGACGCCCAGCAGGCCGTCGATCAGGCGCTCGGCGGCGAGCCCGTAGCCGGATTCGACGTCGACCGACACCGGGGCGTCGACCGCGTCGGTGATCTGGGAGACGCGCGTCAGCACGTCGTCGAACGACATGCCCTCCCCGTCCGGTTTGCCGATCGAGTCCGCCAGTGGGTGGCTGCCCACCGTCAGGGCGGCGAAACCCGCGTCGACTGCGAGGCGGGCCGACCACGCGTCCCACACGGTCGGCAGGATCACCGGGTCGCCGGGCCGATGCAGAGCGAGCAGCGCCGTGGCCCGCTCGGCGACGGTTTGACCGCTCATGAGGTGTTTGCTCCTCGATCGCCCGAAGTGTTCCGTCTGACATCAAGGCTGTGCGGTGGATAGTATTCGGAAGCGTACTGTGATCCGTAACACCGTCTGCCCGAGGAGATCCGTTGAGCACCACGACTGAACTCGCCGAACTTCACGACCTGATCGGCGGCCTGCGGAGGTGCGTGGGCTCGTTGAAGAGTCGATACGGCGACAGCCCGGCGATGCGGCGGATCGTGATCGATGCCGACCGGATCCTCTCCGACGTCGAACTGCTCGACACCGACGTGTCCGAATTGGACTTGGCGCGCGCCACCGTGCAGCAGTCCGGCGAGAAGATCGTCATTCCCGACACCCAGTACGACAGCGACTTCTGGCGCGATGTCGACGACGAGGGTGTCGGGGGTCACAGCAGGTCCTGACAACCGCGGACAACCCAAGCCCCCCGGAAATGAGGGGGTGCTCTCTGTGTACCCTTCGACCAACAGCCCGTTCGAAGAGGAACACTAGATGAGCGCACCCACGGCGAACCGTCCTGCGTCAGGTGTCTTTTCACCCGCGCGCGCCCGCATCCCGCAACGCACCCTACGCACCGACCGGTGGTGGATGTCGCCGCTGCGGATCGACTTGGGCTTCGCCGCCTTCCTCATCTACGCGACCGCGCGCGCGTTCCAGCAGGATTACTTCTTCGTCCCCAAGTACCACTACCTGACGCCGTTCTACTCACCCTGCGTGAGCAAGGCCTGCGGCGAGGCCGGCGACTTCTGGCCCCAGATCTTGCCCGACGTGTGGTGGTTGCCGTACGCGGCGCTGACCCTGCCGTTCCTGCTGCTGTTCCGGCTCACCTGCTATTACTACCGCGGCGCCTACTACCGGACGGTGTGGCAGTCCCCCAGCGCCTGCGCGGTGGCCGAGCCGCGTGTCCACTACACCGGCGAGACCAGGTTCCCCCTGATCGTCCAGAACAGCCACCGGTACTTCTTCTACATCGCGGGCATCATCTCGGTGATCAACACCTACGACGCGATCATCGGTTTCCACTCCGACTCGGGCCCGCACGGCTTCGGGTTCGGCCTCGGCAACCTGATCATGGTGGGCAACGTCATCATGCTGTGGGTCTACACGCTGTCCTGCCATTCCTGCCGGCACGTCACCGGCGGGCGGCTCAAGCACTTCTCCAAGCACCCTGTGCGGTACTGGATCTGGACCCAGGTCAGCAAGATCAACACCCGGCACAAGCTGTACGCCTGGGTCACGCTGGGCACCCTGATGCTCACCGACTTCTACATCGCGCTGGTGGCCAGCAACACCATCCCTGACCTGAGATTTGTTGGCTGAGAAGCCATTCGAACAACAATTCCGGACTTAGCTAGCGAGGGTTTTCATGGTTGAGGTCGAGCGGCATGGCTACGACGTAGTCGTCATCGGCGCCGGCGGCGCGGGGCTGCGCGCGGTCATCGAGGCGCGGGAACGCGGCCTCAAGGTCGCGGTGGTGTGCAAGTCGCTGTTCGGCAAGGCCCACACGGTGATGGCCGAGGGCGGGTGCGCGGCGTCGATGGGCAACACCAACCCCAAGGACAACTGGAAGACCCACTTCGGCGACACGATGCGCGGTGGGAAGTTCCTCAACAACTGGCGGATGGCCGAGCTGCACGCCAAGGAGGCGCCGGACCGCGTCTGGGAGCTGGAAACCTATGGGGCGCTGTTCGATCGCCTCAAGGACGGCAAGATCAGCCAGCGCAACTTCGGCGGGCACACCTACCCGCGCCTGGCGCACGTCGGTGACCGCACCGGCCTGGAGCTGATCCGGACCATGCAGCAGAAGATCGTCTCGCTGCAGCAGGAGGATTTCGCCGAGCTCGGCGACTACGAGGCGCGGATCAAGGTGTTCGCCGAGTGCACCATCACCGAACTGGTCAAGGACGGTGACGCGATCGCCGGCGCGTTCGGCTACTGGCGCGAGACGGGTCAGTTCGTCCTGTTCGAGGCGCCCGCGGTGGTGCTCGCCACCGGCGGCATCGGCAAGTCGTTCAAGGTCACCTCGAACTCGTGGGAGTACACCGGCGACGGGCACGCGCTGGCGCTGCGGGCGGGTGCGTCGCTGATCAACATGGAGTTCGTCCAGTTCCACCCGACGGGCATGGTGTGGCCGCCCAGCGTGAAGGGGATCCTCGTCACCGAGGGCGTCCGCGGTGACGGCGGGGTGCTGAAGAACTCCGACAACAAGCGGTTCATGTTCGACTACATCCCACCGGTGTTCAAGGGCCAGTACGCCGAGACCGAACAAGAGGCCGACCAGTGGCTCAAGGACAACGACTCGGCCCGCCGCACTCCCGACCTGCTGCCCCGCGATGAGGTCGCGCGCGCGATCAACTCGGAGGTCAAGGCCGGCCGCGGCAGCCCGCACGGCGGCGTGTTCCTCGACATCGCGTCCCGGCTGACGCCCGAGGAGATCAAGCGGCGCCTGCCGTCGATGTACCACCAGTTCAAGGAGCTGGCCGGCGTCGACATCACCAAGGAGCCGATGGAAGTCGGGCCCACCTGCCACTACGTGATGGGCGGCGTCGAGGTCGACGCCGACACCGGCGCGGCCACCGTGCCGGGCCTGTTCGCCGCGGGCGAGTGCTCCGGCGGCATGCACGGCTCCAACCGCCTGGGCGGCAACTCGCTTTCGGACCTGCTGGTCTTCGGCCGGCGCGCCGGCCTGGGCGCGGCCGACTACGTGCGGGCGCTGAGCAGCCGTCCGACGATCTCGGCCGAGGCCGTCGAGACCGCGGCGCAGCGGGCGCTGTCCCCCTTCGAGGCACCGCCCAACGGCGCCCCGGCGGAGAACCCCTACACGCTGCAGCTCGAGCTGCAGCAGTCGATGAACGACCTGGTCGGCATCATCCGCAAGGCGGACGAGGTGTCCGAGGCGCTGGCCCGGCTCGACAATCTGCGCGAGCGGTTCAAGAACCTGCACGTGGACGGCGGACGGCGGTACAACCCGGGCTGGAACCTGGCCATCGACCTGCGCAACATGCTGCTGGTCAGCGAGTGCGTCGCCAAGGCGGCGCTGGAGCGCACCGAAAGCCGCGGCGGCCACACCCGCGACGACCATCCGTCGATGGATTCGTCGTGGCGCAAGGTGCTGCTGGTCTGCCAGGCCGCCGGCGGCGACGAGGTGATCCCGGACATCAGCATCACCCGCAAGGATCAGGTGCCGATGCGATCCGATCTGCTGGAGCTCTTCGAGATCTCCGAGCTGGAGAAGTACTACACCGACGATGAGCTGGCCGAGCATCCAGGACGGAGAGGCTAATGACCTACAACGCGACCATGCGTGTGTGGCGCGGTGACGATGCCGACGGCGCGCTGCAGGACTTCACGGTGGAGGTCAACGAGGGCGAGGTGGTGCTCGACATCATCCATCGCCTGCAACAGACCCAGACGCCCGACCTCGCGGTGCGGTGGAACTGCAAGGCGGGCAAGTGCGGTTCCTGCTCGGCGGAGATCAACGGCGTCCCGCGGTTGCTGTGCATGACCCGGATGTCGACATTCGCCGAGGACGAGGTGGTGACGGTGACGCCGCTGCGGACGTTCCCGGTGATCCGCGACCTGGTCACCGACGTCTCCTTCAACTACGAGAAGGCCCGCGAGATCCCCGCCTTCGCGCCGCCGAAGGATCTGCAGCCCGGCGAGTACCGGATGGCCCAGGAGGACGTGCAGCGCTCGCAGGAATTCCGTAAGTGCATCGAGTGCTTCCTGTGCCAGAACGTGTGCCACGTGGTCCGCGACCACGAGGAGAACAAGAAGGCGTTCGCCGGACCGCGCTTCCTGATGCGGATCGCCGAACTCGAGATGCATCCGCTGGACACGATGGACCGGCGCAACCAGGCGCAGGAGCAACACGGCCTCGGCTACTGCAACATCACCAAGTGCTGCACCGAGGTCTGCCCCGAGAACATCAAGATCACCGACAACGCGCTGATCCCGATGAAAGAGCGGGTCGCCGACCGCAAATACGACCCGGTGGTGTGGCTGGGCAACAAGCTGTTCCGGCGCTGACCGGGCGTTAGCCCGTCCGAGGCGCCGGGTACCCGCATAGCAACCCAACCTGAAGGCAGCGTGGGAGATATGCGAGAAACCACCAGCGTCAATGAAATTCGAACGGCGATCCGGGAGCTCTCGGCCCGCGCCGACCTTGCGCACAAGGAAGGCCGGGACGACGACGCCGCCGAGATCGAGCAGCGGATAGCGGGCTTCCGGGCGGAGCTCGGCCGCCGCCCGTAGCGGTGTTCAGGCGCCGAGGCGCCGAAACACGCTGCGATGGAACACGATCGGCGCGACGTCGGCGTCGATGGTGACTTCGTTGACCCGGAGCACCACGATGGTGTGATCCCCGGCCGGGATCAGCTGTTCGATCGCGCTCTCCAGCCACAGGCCGGTGCCCTTGATGAACACCGCGCCGCTCTCCCGCGATTCCGTCTCCAGGCCGGCGAACCGGTCGCCGGTCTTGGCGGCCAGCGTTCGCGCGGCCTCGTCATGGGCCTCGCCGAGCACGCTGATGCCCAGCATGGGCAGGTCTTTGAGCTTGGGCCACGTCGTCGACGTGTTCTGCACGCAGAACGACACGAGCGGCGGGTCCAGTGAGACGGGCACAAAGGTACTGGCCGCCAGGCCCTCCCGGGTGCCCTGGACTTCGGCGGCGATGGCCACCACCCCCGAGGGGAAGTGGCCGAAGGCCTCGCGAAGTGTGGACGGTGTCAGGTTCGTGTGCGAGTTCACCGGAATTCATTCGCCCCTTGAGCCGAGAACGGGATTCTCGTCCCCGACCCTACCTGCCGAATACCCGTGCGCTGAAGCCACATCGGGGTGCGCGCGCAACCGGCTCTTCCAAGCGTTGCGGCCGTAGACGGAGAAGATGGGATCCGCCGGGTCGGCCACGCGGCCGGCGCGCGCCCGCAGTTCCGGGGGCAGCGTCAACACGGGGATCTGCGCGTCCAGGCGCGGGTTGAAGAAGTACGGCACCGAGATGCGATCCGCCCGCTGCCCGTCCAGGGTCACCCGGTGCTCGGTGGCCCGCAGGTAGCCCCCGGTCGCCACCTCGAGCAGCTCACCGATGTTGACGACGAATGCGCCGTCGGTGGGCGGCACGTCGATCCACTCCCGGGCGCCGGGCCGGCGGACCTGCAGACCGCTGCTGCCCGGCTCGGCCAGCAACAGCGTCAGCACTCCGGAGTCCTTGTGCGGGCCCACGCCCTGCGGCGAGGCCGCGCTTCGCGGATAGCGCACGATCTTGATCAGGGTGGCGGGCGTCTCGGCGAAGGCCGGCTCGAACACGCCCGGCGGACTGCCCAGGGAGGCCGCCCAGTGCCGGAGCAGGGTGCGGGCCACCCCGGACAGCGCGGCGTCCCAGTCGGCGATGATGCCGGGCAGCTCGGGCAATGACGCCGGCCACTGGTTGGGCCCCTGCAACCACAGGTAGTCGGGCCTGCCGGGGCCGCCGACCGGGGCGCGTTCCGGCCCGATGTCGATCTGCTCTCGCCAGTCCACCCGGCCGCGGGTCAGCTCGCCACCCAGCTGGGTATAGCCGCGGAAATGCGGGCTACGGACCATGGCGACTGCGTCCTTCTCGGCGTCGGAGAGCTCGAACAGCCTGCGTGCCGCCTCCAGCAGCCTGCGGGAGAGCTCGCCGGGCACACCGTGGCCGGTCAGGTAGAAGAAGCCCACCTCGTGCGCGGCCTCGCGCAACCCCCGCCGCAATTCGGCCGCCGACGTGCGCAGATCCACTACGGGCAGGGAGGTGATGCATCCCATAGTTTGAGATCCGTTTCGTTATCGCCGCAGGTCAGGCCTACCGCGCGGGCTTCCCAACCGGTTGGTTAATTAGACGATGAAATTTAGCTCACATTGACTTGCGTTGAACTGTCCGAGAGCGATATTTTAGCGGTGTTACTGGTGGGTAACTTAGAAGTAGTACCCAACCACAAGGTGGCATTCTCAACGAGGAGGAACCGTAGTGAGCCACTACAAGAGCAACGTCCGTGACCAGGTCTTCAACCTGTTCGAGGTCCTGGGCGTTGAAAAGGCTTTGGGCGCCGGCGACTACAGCGATCTGGACGTCGACACCGCGCGCGAGATGTTGTCAGAGATCAGCCGGCTGGCCGAGGGGCCCATCGCCGAGTCGTTCGTCGAGGGTGACCGCAACCCGCCGGTCTTCGACCCGAAGACCCACTCGGTGACGCTGCCGGAGTCCTTCAAGAAGTCGGTGCGCGCCGTCACCGAGGCCGGTTGGGACAAGGTCGGCATCGACGAGGTTCTGGGCGGGATGCCGATGCCCCGGGCCCTGGTGTGGGCGCTGCACGAGCATCTGCTCGGCGCCAACCCCGCCGTCTGGATGTACGGCGGCGGCGCCGGGTTCGCCAACATCCTCTACCACCTCGGTACCGAGGAGCAGAAGAAGTGGGCCGTGATCTGCGCCGAGCGCGGATGGGGTTCCACCATGGTGCTGACCGAGCCGGACGCCGGTTCCGACGTCGGTGCGGGCCGCACCAAGGCGATCAAGCAGGACGACGGCTCGTGGCACATCGAGGGCGTGAAGCGGTTCATCACCTCGGCCGACTCCGGCGACCTGTTCGAGAACATCTTCCACCTGGTGCTGGCGCGTCCCGAGGGCGCGGGTCCGGGCACCAAGGGCCTGTCGCTGTTCTTCGTGCCCAAGTTCCTGTTCGATTTCGAGACCGGCGAGCTGGGCGAGCGCAACGGCGTCTTCGTGACCAACGTCGAGCACAAGATGGGCCTGAAGGTTTCGGCCACCTGTGAGCTGTCCTTCGGCCAGCACGACGTGCCCGCCAAGGGCTGGCTGGTCGGCGAGGTGCACAACGGCATCGCGCAGATGTTCGAGGTCATCGAGCAGGCCCGCATGATGGTCGGCACCAAGGCCATCGCCACCCTGTCGACGGGCTACCTGAACGCGCTCGAGTACGCCAAGTCGCGCGTGCAGGGCGCCGACATCACCCAGATGACGGACAAGACCGCCCCGCGGGTGACCATCACGCACCACCCCGACGTACGCCGGTCGCTGATGACCCAAAAGGCCTACGCCGAGGGTCTGCGTGCGCTGTACCTCTACACCGCGACCTACCAGGACGCGGCGGTCGCCGAGGCGGTGCACGGCGTCGACGCCGAGCTGGCCGTGAAGGTCAACGACCTGATGCTGCCGGTGGTCAAGGGTGTCGGTTCCGAGCAGGCCTACGCCAAGCTGACCGAGAGCCTGCAGACCTTCGGTGGATCCGGCTTCCTGCAGGACTACCCGATCGAGCAGTACATCAGGGACGCCAAGATCGACTCCCTCTACGAGGGCACCACGGCCATCCAGGCGCAGGACTTCTTCTTCCGCAAGATCGTCCGCGACAAGGGTGTGGCGCTGGCCCACGTGTCGGGTGAGATCCAGAAGTTCGTGGACAGCGAGTCCGGCAACGGCCGGCTGAAGTCCGAGCGCGAGCTGCTGGCGAAGGCCCTGGCCGACGTCCAGGCGATGGCGGCCACGCTGACCGGCTACCTGATGGCGGCGCAGGAGGACGTGACCAGCCTCTACAAGGTGGGCCTGGGATCGGTGCGCTTCCTGATGAGCGTCGGCGACCTCGTCATCGGCTGGTTGCTGCAGCAGCAGGCCGCGGTGGCCGTGCAGGCGCTGGACGCCGGCGCCAGCGGCGACGAGCGGTCCTTCTACGAGGGCAAGGTCGCGGTGGCCTCGTTCTTCGCGAAGAACTTCCTGCCGCTGCTGGCCAGCACCCGCGAGGTGATCGAGACGCTGGACAACGACATCATGGAGCTCGACGAAGCCGCCTTCTGACAGGCAGATCAAAAGCCCCGCTTCCGAAATGGGAGCGGGGCTTTTGATTGGGCGCGGTCAATCGGGCACAGACGGGCATACAAAAAGGCCGCCGCTGGATCCCCTCACTCCAGCGGCGGCCCTTCTCGTACGCCCGTCCACGCCGACCGGCGGCCGTTTCAGGGATGCCCCGTATTGCCGTCGGGGTCGGGGGGTCAGACCACAACACGGGGTCATCCGCGCATACGGTTACCCAGCCGCCGGAGTTACTAACCCGCTGTGACCGATTTCATGGAACCGCCCACCCGGCGGGGCGCTCAGGCCTCGAGGATCGCGGCCACGCCCTGGCCGCCGGCGGCGCAGATGGACACCAGCGCACGCAGCGGCTTGGCCGCACCCTTCTGCTCCGCCTTCTTCTGGGCGAGCTGCTTGGCCGCCTGGGCCAGGATCCGCCCGCCGGTGGCGGCGAAGGGGTGCCCGGCCGCCAACGACGAGCCGTTCACGTTGAGCTTGGACCGGTCGATCGAGCCGAGCGCGGCGTCGAGGCCCAGCCGCTCCTTGCAGTAGTCCTCCGACTCCCACGCCTGCAGGTGCGCCAGCACCACCGAGGCGAACGCCTCGTGGATCTCGTAGAAGTCGAAGTCCTGCAGGCTCAGGCCGTTGCGGGCCAGCAGCCGCGGCACCGCGTAGGTGGGCGCCATCAGCAGGCCGTCGCGGCCGTTGACGTAGTCCACGGCCGCCGTTTCCGCGTCCACCAGGAAGGCGAGCGGCGTCAGCGAGTGGGCGGCCGCCCACTCCTCGGAGGCCAGCAGCGCGACCGAGGCACCGTCGGTCAGCGGGGTGGAGTTGCCGGCCGTCATCGTCGCGTCGCCTGACTTCACGCCGAACACCGGCTTGAGCTTCGCCAGCTTCTCCGCCGACGAGTCCGGACGCAGGTTGTCGTCGCGGTACAGCCCGAGGAACGGGGTGACGAGGTCGTCGAAAAAGCCGCGATCGTAGGCGGCGGCCATGTTGCGGTGGCTGGCCGCGGCCAGCTCGTCCTGGTCGACGCGCTTGATGCCCATCTGCTTGGCGGTGATCGCCTGGTGCTCGCCCATGGACAGCCCGGTGCGCGGCTCGCTGTTGACAGGGATCTGGATGCCCAGGTTGGCGGGCAGCGTGCCCACCAGCCTCAGCCGCTGGACGTTGGACTTGGACCGGCGCAACTTGAGCAGCGTGCGGCGCAGGTTGTCACCCAGGGCGATCGGCGGGTCCGAGGTGGTGTCCACCCCGCCGGCGGCGGCGACGTCGTAACGGCCGGACGCGATGCCGTCGGCCGCGGCGATGGCCGCCTGCAGCCCGGTCCCGCACGCCTGCTGCAGGTCGAACGCCGGCGTGTACGACGACAGCTCGGAGCCCAGCACGCACTCGCGGGTGAGGTTGAAGTCACGGCTGTGCTTGAGCACGGCGCCGCCGACCACCACGCCCAGCCGCTCGCCGGCCAGGCCGAAGCGGTCCACCAGCCCGCCCAGGGCGGCGGTGAACATGTCCTGGTTGGACGCCTCGGCATACGCGCCGTCGGACCGGGCGAACGGGATGCGGTTGCCGCCCAGCACGGCGACGGGTCGCCGCTGCGAAATGCGCTGGTTGCTTGCCTCGGAACTTGCAGGGGCCACTGTCTTCTCCGTGTATCTGCCGTCTGTCGGTTTTGGTATGCCCGTCTGGGGCCATACTACCCACTGTTCTTACTCTGAAGTAAGTTCGTCCCCGATACGGTTGTGCTGTAGGCACACCCCGACTTCGCACGCTCATGGAAGGTAGCTCCGGTGGCTCCCAAGGTCTCGTCCGATCTGTTCTCTCAGGTTGTCAATTCCGGTCCTGGATCGTTTCTCGCCAAGCAGCTCGGGGTTCCGCAGCCCGAGACGCTGCGCCGCTACCGGCCCGGTGATCCGCCCCTGGCCGGCGCGCTGCTGATCGGCGGTGAGGGGCGGATCGTCGAGCCGCTGCGCGCCGCCCTGGACAAGGACTACGACCTGGTCGGCAACAATCTCGGCGGACGCTGGGCCGACCAGTTCGGCGGCCTGGTGTTCGACGCCACCGGGATCACCACGCCGGAGGGCCTTCGGGGGCTGTACGAGTTCTTCACGCCGCTGCTGCGCAACCTGGGCCACTCCGCGCGGGTCGCGGTGGTCGGCACCACGCCCGACGCCGCCGCCAGCCCGCACGAGCGGATCGCGCAGCGCGCGTTGGAGGGGTTCACGCGCTCGCTGGGCAAGGAGCTGCGCAACGGCACCACGGTGGCGCTGGTGTATGTGTCGCCCGACGCCAAACCGGCTGCGACGGGCCTGGAATCGACCATGCGGTTCATCCTGTCGGCCAAGTCGGCCTACGTCGACGGCCAGGTGTTCTACGTCGGCGAGGCCGACTCCACCCCGCCGGCCGACTGGGAGCGGCCGCTGGACGGCAAGGTGGCCATCGTGACCGGCGCGGCCCGCGGGATCGGCGCGACGATCGCGGAGGTGTTCGCCCGCGACGGCGCCCGCGTCGTCGCCATCGACGTCGAATCGGCCGCCGAGGCGCTGGCCGAGACGGCCAGCCGGGTCGGGGGCACCGCGCTGTGGCTCGACGTCACCGCGGACGACGCCGTGGACAAGATCACCGAGCACCTGCAAGAGCACCACGACGGGCACGCCGACGTGCTGGTCAACAACGCCGGCATCACCCGCGACAAGTTGCTTGCCAACATGGACGACGCCCGCTGGGACGCGGTGCTGGCCGTCAATCTCCTTGCGCCGCTTCGGATTACCGAAGGACTGGTGGGCAACGGCACCATCGGCGAAGGGGGCCGGATCGTCGGGCTGTCCTCGATGGCCGGCATCGCCGGCAACCGCGGGCAGACCAACTACGCCACCACCAAGGCCGGGATGATCGGTCTCACCCAGGCGCTGGCGCCGGAGCTGTACGCCAAGGGCATCACGATCAACGCCGTCGCGCCGGGTTTCATCGAGACCCAGATGACGGCCGCCATCCCGCTGGCCACCCGCGAGGTAGGCCGGCGGATGAATTCGCTGCTGCAGGGTGGCCAGCCCGTCGACGTCGCCGAGGCCATCGCCTACTTCGCCAGTCCGGCCTCGAATGCGGTGACGGGCAACGTCATCCGCGTCTGCGGCCAGGCCATGCTGGGCGCATAGGCCTGAGGAGATCGCGATGAATCAGCCAAGCGGCCTGAAGAACATGCTGCGCGCGGCGGCCGGTGCGCTGCCGCTGGTGTCCCGTGGCAATCAGCTGCCCACGCGCACGGTGACCATCGAGGAATTGCCCATCGACCAGGCGAACGTGGCCGAGTACGCGGCGGTCACCGGCCTGCGCTACGGCAACGACGTGCCGCTGACCTATCCGTTCGCGTTGACGTTCCCCACGATGATGTCGCTGGTGACCGGGTTCGACTTTCCTTTCGCCGCAATGGGTTCGGTGCACATGGAGAACCACATCACGCAGTACCGGCCGATCGCGGTCACCGACACCGTCGGTGTGCAGGTGCACGCGGAGAACCTGCGCGAGCACCGCAAGGGCCTGCTGGTCGACCTGGTGACCGACGTGAACGTCGGCAACGACACCGCGTGGCATCAGGTGACGACCTTCCTGCACCAGCAGCGCACCAGCCTGTCCGACGAGCCCAAGCCGGCGCCGCAGAAACAGCCCAAGCTGCCGCCGCCCAGCACCGTCGTGCGCGTCAGCCCCAGCCTGATCCGGCGCTATGCCGCGGTCAGTGGCGACCACAACCCGATCCACACCAACCCGATCGCGGCCAAGCTGTTCGGCTTCCCCACCGTCATTGCGCACGGAATGTTCAGCGCCGCAGCAGTATTGGCTAACGTCGAAGCGCGGCTGCCGGACGCGGTGAAGTATTCCGTGCGGTTCGGCAAGCCGCTGGTACTGCCGGCCACCGCGGGGCTCTACATCGACGAAACCCATGACGGCTGGGACATCTCGCTGCGCAACATCGCCAAGGGCTATCCGCACCTGACCGGGACGGTCCGGGCGCTCTAGTTCCAGCGGTTCTAGCCCGAATGCGTCGGGCCGCGGCCGTTGGCAAGGACTTTCAGCCCGTGCGCCCCGGTCGCGGTCAGCAGAAACAGAAGAAACAGCCACAGCGGCGGGCGGGCGAGCTCCCAGACGAAGATCGCCGCCCAGATCGGTGAGCCCTGCGTCACCGCGAGCACACCGGCGGCGCCGGCCAGCGATACCGCCGGCACGTGCAAGTGCGTCCCGACCGCCCAGTTGATCGCGAGCACCAGCGCAGCCCCCGCGGCCGCGCCGGTGGCCAGTGACGGCGTCAGCATCCCGCCGGCCCCGCCGGCGCGCAGGAACAGCGCGGTCAGCAGGGGTTTCAACGCGAGGATCGCGAGCGCCGACAACAGCGTCATGCCGCTGGCCAGGCTGACCGTCAGGATGCTTCGGCCGTTGCCGGGCAGTTCGGGCCACCAGTGCGAGCAGATGCCCATCACCAGCCCGGCGGCCGCGAGCGCGGGGACCAGCACCCAGTTCCGCATCGGCTTGGCCGGCCGGGCCGCCGCCATCAACCGGTTGAACGCCAGCCCCACCGCGAGCGCGACCGGCGCCAGCAGCAGCCCGTGCGCGGTCAGCAGGTAGGTGGACTCTCCGATCGGCCACTGCAGGTTCGGTTCGTCGCGGGTGATGGCCGAACCGACGGCGACCGCCAGGCTGGAGGAGATGAACGCCGCGCCCACCGCCCGCGGCTGCCAGGTGTTGAGCAGGATCCGCACCGAGAACAGCGCACCCGCCAGCGGAACGGCGTAGACCGCGCCCAGCCCGGCGCCGGCCGCGCAGGCCAGCAGCACCTCGCGGTCGCGCGGCGACAGCCGCCTGAGCCAGG
>NZ_LZJN01000212.1 GCF_001667735.1 Mycobacterium sp. E183 | reverse complement strand
ATCGAGAAATATGACGTCAACGTGATCGGGATCACGCTGAGTCGCAACCAGTTTGCCTACAGTAAGGCCAAAATGGCCGCCATCCCCACCGACCGCTCCGTCGAAGTCCGGTTGCAGGGCTGGGAGGAATTCGACGACAAGGTCGACCGAATCGTCAGCATCGGCGCCTTCGAGGCGTTCAAGGCCGACCGGTGGCCGGCCTTTTTTGAACGTGCCCACCACATCCTGCCCGACGACGGTCGGATGCTGTTGCACACCATCGTTCGCCCCTCCTTCAAGGAGGCCAGGGCGCGGGGCATGACGCTGACGCACGAGATCGTGCACTTCTCGCAGTTCATCCTCACCGAGATCTTCCCGGGGGGCTGGCTCCCGACCCCGCAGACCGTCGGGGAGTACGCCGTAACGGCCGGCTTCGAGCTGACCCGGGTGCACTCACTGCAGCTGCACTACGCGCGCACCCTGGAGACGTGGGCGGCCGCCCTCGAGGCGAACCGCGACGAGGCCATCGCCATCCAGTCGCAGGAGGTCTACGACCGCTACATGAAGTACCTGACCGGTTGCGCGAGGCTGTTCCGCCAGGGTTACACCGACGTCGACCAGTTCACGCTGGAAAAGTAGCGGAACGACCCCCAGCTCCTCGCCGCCTACTTCACGAGGGTGAACTGGCCCACATTGCTGATGCCCTTGCGGAAGAAGTCCTCGCAGCCGGTCAGGTACTTCATGTAGCGGTCGTAGACCTCTTGCGACTGGATGGCGATGGCCGCGTCCTTGTTGGCCGCCAGGTTTGCCGCCCACAAATTGAGAGTCCGCTCGTAGTG
>NZ_LZJN01000211.1 GCF_001667735.1 Mycobacterium sp. E183 | reverse complement strand
AGCTGGCTCCAGTGCGTCGAGTTGAGGTATCCCGACCCGAACGCCGCGATCGCGGTCACCAGCAAAAGGACGACGACCGGCCAGATCAGCCGCTTCCAGTGCGGGTGGCGGTGGATGATCACCTGCTCGCCGGCGGCCAGGACGTTATCCGGATAGCTCACCTGCCAGAAGCTACCGCAGATGCACCACGTCACCGGCCGAAACGACGACCGTCTGTCCCCCACTTTCGATGCACAACCTGCCCTGGTCGTCGACCGCGCTCGCGTCCCCGACCACCTCTTTGCCACCCGGCAGGTGCGCCCGCACCCGCGCGCCGACCGTCAGGCTGCGCGCCCGGTAGTCGGCCGCCAGCGCCCAGTCGGCCCCGCGCGCGGCGCGCCAGGCCACGATCCGCCGCCCGAGTTCCTTCAACAGCCCGCACACCAGCCGGGTCCGGTCGGGCGCCGGCACGCCCAAGTCGACCAGCGAGGTGGCCCCCTCGACATCGGCCGGTGCCTCAAACACGTTGAGCCCCAAGCCGATTACCACCACCGGCCGCGCCACCTCGGCCAGGATGCCCGCCAGTTTGCCCGGGGGGTCCCCCGCCAGCACGTCGTTGGGCCACTTGAGCCCCACCCGAACGCCGTCGAGCAGCGGGGCCAACGTGTCCACCACCGCCACCCCGGTGGCCAGCGGCAGCCAGCCCCACCCGGAGGTCGGCACGTCGACGATGCTGACGGCGACCGACATCGTGAGCTGGGCCCGCGGGGTGGCAGACCAGCCGCGGCCGTGGCGCCCGCGCCCGGCGGTCTGGTGCTCGGCGACGAGCACGGCCCCGGCGACGTCGGTCCCGGACGCGGCGCGGGCCAGCAGGTCGGCGTTGGTGGAACCGGTTTCGTCGACGACGTCGAGCCGGCGCCAGCCCAGCCCGGTGCCGATCAGCTCGGCTCGTAATGCGGCCTGGTCCAACGGTGGCCGGAGCTGGTCTCGGTCTGTCACTGGACCCAGCCTAGGACTCAGCGGCGCCGGCGGCTCCTGACGTCGAGCATGTCCAGGACGGCCAGGTGGCTGAACAGCATGCTGGTCCCGATCGGGTTGCCGCCGCCGGGATACGCCGTGCCGCTGGGCGCGGCCATCGTGTTGCCTGCGGCGTAGAGGCCGGGTATGGGATTGCCGGACGTGTCGAGCACCCGGGCGGCGGCGTCGGTGCGCAGGCCGCCCTTGGTGCCCAGATCGGAGATCCCGAACGCCGCGGCGTGGTACGGCGGGCGTTCGATGGGCACCAGCGGCGAGGCGCCGCCCGAGAAGGCGCGGTCGAAAGCCTCGTCGCCCCTGCCGAAGTCCTCGTCGACGCCCGTGGCGGCAAAACCGTTGAACCGGGCCACCGTTGCCGCCAGCCGCCCGCCCGGCACGCCGATCTTGTCCGCCAGTTCCTCCAAGGTGTCCGCGGTGTGCCACAGGCCGGCGGCGACGTACTTCCCGGTCTCGACGATGGACACGTTGGCCGCCTTCACCGGGGGCACCTCGCCGTCGGAGTCGTCGTAGATCATCCAGTACGGCAACGTGATTGAACCGTCCTGCAGTTGCGCGATGATCTCGCGGCCCGCCCGGTCGTACGCCTGGGACTCGTTGACGAACCGGTCGCCGTCCTGGTTGACGAAGATGCCGCCGGTGAACCACAGCGCGAACGCGGACCGCCCGTCGGGATGGGTCATGCCCGGTGACCACCACGCCTGGTCCAGCAGGTCGGTGTCGGCGCCCGCGGCGATGCCGGCCCGCAGCGCCAGGCCGCGACTTCCCGGGCCGCCCATGGTGTCTCGCGCGGTGCCGGGCACCCCGAATTCGCGGCGCATCTCCTCGTTGTTCTCGAAGCCGCCGGCGGCCAGCAGCACGCCCAGCCGGGTGCGGATGGCCCGCCGCTCGCCGCCGCTCTCCACGATCGCCCCGGTCACCGCCCCGTCGGAAAGGACGAGCTCGACCAGGGCGGTGTCGCGCTGTAGCGCCGCGTTCGGGTACTGAGCGATCGCCGTGAGGAACCGAGCGATCAGGGCGCGGCCGCCGAGGTAGTAGTCCGAGGGTGGTTCGGCCCCGAGCCGGTCGGTGTCCAACGGCCCGCGGATCACCTCCCGCAGTTCGGGGGCGGCGGCCACCTTCCAGGGCTTCGCGGCGATGTGGCGCTGACCGTCCAGCCGCGCCTTCGGCGCCTTGCCGTAGTAGTCGGGCCAGGGCAGGGGCACGAACTTCAGGTGGGGGTCGGCCTCCAGGTATTCGATCAGCGGGGCCCCGCCGCGGACATACGCCTCCTGCAGCTCGCGCGGGGTGCGGTCACCGACCACGGCCCGGTAGTAGGTGAGCGCGTCCTCGATGGTGTCGTCGACGCCGGCCCGCAGCAGCACCGGATTGCACGGGAACCAGACGCCGCCGCCACCGGAGTAGGCGGTGGTACCGCCGAATTTCGACGTCGCCTCCACCAGCAGCACGTCCAGGCCCTCGCGTGCCGCGGTGTAGGCGCCGGTGACGCCTCCGCCGCCCGACCCGGCGACCAGCACGTCGCATTCGGTCGCCCAGTCCATCAGCGGAGACTAGCGCGCCGCTAAGCTCGGATCCCATGACAAGCGTTACCGACCACACCGCAGAGCCGGCCGCTGAGCACACGATCGACATCCACACCACCGCAGGCAAGCTGGCCGAACTCCACAAGCGCCGCGAGGAATCGCTGCACCCGGTGGGCGAAGAGGCCGTCGAGAAGGTGCACGCCAAGGGCAAGCTGACCGCCCGCGAGCGCATCCTCGCCCTGCTCGACGAGGACTCGTTCGTCGAGCTCGACGCGCTGGCCCGGCACCGCAGCAAGAACTTCGGCCTGGAGAACAACCGCCCCCTCGGCGACGGGGTGATCACCGGTTACGGCACCATCGACGGCCGCGACGTGTGCATCTTCAGCCAGGACGCCACGGTGTTCGGCGGCAGCCTGGGCGAGGTGTACGGCGAGAAGATCGTCAAGGTGCAGGAGCTGGCGATCAAGACCGGCCGCCCGCTGATCGGCATCAACGACGGGGCCGGCGCCCGCATCCAGGAGGGCGTCGTCTCGCTCGGCCTGTACAGCAAGATCTTCCGGAACAACATCCTGGCCTCCGGCGTGATCCCGCAGATCTCGCTGATCATGGGCGCGGCCGCCGGCGGGCACGTCTACTCCCCCGCCCTGACCGACTTCGTGGTGATGGTCGACCAGACCAGCCAGATGTTCATCACCGGGCCGGACGTCATCAAGACCGTCACCGGCGAGGACGTCACGATGGAGGAACTCGGCGGGGCGCATACCCACATGGCCAAGTCGGGCACCCTGCACTACGTCGCCTCCGGCGAGCAGGACGCCTTCGACTGGGTGCGGGACCTGCTGAGCTACCTGCCGCCGAACAACGCCACCGACGCACCGCGCTACGCCGAGCCCATCCCGGAGGGCGCGATCGAGGACAACCTCACCGAGGAGGACCTCGAGCTGGACACGCTGATCCCGGACTCGGCCAACCAGCCCTACGACATGCACGAGGTGATCACCCGCATCCTCGACGACGACGAGTTCCTGGAGATCCAGAACGGCTACGCCACCAACATCGTCGTCGGGTTCGGCCGCATCGAGGGCCGGCCGGTCGGCATCGTGGCCAACCAGCCCACCCAGTTCGCCGGCTGCCTGGACATCAACGCCTCGGAGAAGGCGGCGCGGTTCGTGCGCACCTGCGACTGCTTCAACATCCCGATCATCATGCTGGTGGACGTCCCGGGTTTCCTGCCGGGAACCGGCCAGGAATACAACGGCATCATCCGGCGCGGCGCCAAGCTGCTGTTCGCCTACGGCGAGGCCACCGTTCCGAAGATAACCGTCATCACCCGCAAGGCCTACGGCGGCGCGTACTGCGTCATGGGCTCCAAGGACATGGGCTGCGACGTCAACATCGCCTGGCCGACCGCGCAGATCGCGGTGATGGGCGCCTCCGGGGCCGTCGGCTTCGTCTACCGCAAGCAGCTGGCCGAGGCGGCCAAGGAGGGCAAAGACGTCGACGCCCTGCGGCTGGAGCTGCAGCAGGAGTACGAGGACACCCTGGTCAATCCGTACGTCGCCGCCGAGCGGGGATACGTCGACGCGGTCATCCCGCCGTCGCACACGCGCGGCTACATCGGCACCGCGCTGCGGCTGCTGGAACGCAAGATCGCGCACCTGCCGCCCAAGAAGCACGGGAACATCCCGCTGTGAGCGACGAGATGAGCGACGAAAACGGTTCCGAGACAACCGAAACCACGCACGGGCCGCACGAGCCGCACATCCAGGTCCTCAAGGGTCAACCGACCGACGCGGAGCTGGCCGCGCTGGTCACCGCGCTCGGCGTCGTGGGCGGCCCCGCCCCCGAGCCCGGCGAGCCCGAGCGCACGCGCTGGGGCCTGCCGGTGGACCGGCTGCGGTTCGCGATGTCCAACTACCAGCGGCTCACCTTCCAGCAGATGACACACATGAAGCATTGACCCGCCTGGTCCTCGGTTCGGCCTCGTCGGGCCGCCGCAAGGTGCTGCGCCAGGCCGGCATCGATCCGCTGGTCGCGGTCTCCGGGGTGGACGAGGACGCCCTCCTCGCCGCCCTGGGACCCGACGCCGGCCCGGCCGAGGTGGTGTGCGCGCTGGCGGCGGCCAAGGCCGAACAGGTGGCGGGCGCGCTGGACGGCGACGTCGCCGCCGATTGCGTTGTCCTCGGCTGTGATTCGATGCTGGACCTCGACGGAGAGCTGTGCGGCAAGCCCGGCTCGGCCGACGCCGCGACGGCCCAGTGGCGCCGCATGGCCGGCCGCTCCGGCCTGCTGCATACCGGGCACTGCCTGCTGCGCCTGAGCGGCGGCGCGATCACCCATCGTGAAGTGGAATCCGCTTGCACCACAGTGTATTTCGCCGCCCCCACGGATGCGGACCTGCGGGCCTACGTCGCCGCAGGCGAGCCCCTGCAGGTGGCCGGCGGGTTCACCCTCGACGGGCTGGGCGGCTGGTTCGTCGACGGCATCGAGGGCGACCCTTCGAACGTGATCGGCGTGAGCCTGCCGCTGCTGCGGTCGTTGCTGGCCCGCGTCGGGCTCTCGGTGGCGCAGCTGTGGACGGTGAGCAACGGAAACCGCGAGACATAAACCACGGCGGCCTTCGCCGGCGTGTCGTCGCAGACGTCTATGTGTCGCGACAGCCAATGGCGCTCGGGGCCCTTGCGGCGCTGACGGTAGGCTCGGGTTGTGGCATTACCCCCGGATCCAAGCCCGACCCTGACGGACTACGCCCACCCCGAACGGCTGGTCACCGCCGACTGGCTGTCGGCCAACATGGGCACCCCCGGCCTGGTGATCGTCGAATCCGACGAGGACGTCTTGCTCTACGACGTCGGCCATATCCCCGGCGCGGTCAAGATCGACTGGCACACCGACCTCAACGACCCGACCGTCCGCGACTACATCAACGGCGAGCAGTTCGCCGAATTGATGGACCGCAAAGGGATCTCGCGCGACGACACCGTGGTGATCTACGGCGACAAGTGCAACTGGTGGGCCGCGTACGCGCTGTGGGTCTTCACGCTGTTCGGCCATTCCGACGTGCGCCTGCTCAACGGCGGGCGCGACCTGTGGCTGGCCGAGCGCCGGGAGACCACCCTGGACGTGCCGACCAAGACCTCCTCCGGCTATCCCGTCGTCACGCGCAACGACGCGCCCATCCGGGCGTACAAGGACGACGTGCTGGCCATTCTGGGCGGCCAGCCCCTGATCGACGTGCGCTCGCCGGACGAGTACACCGGCAAGCGCACCCACATGCCCGAATACCCCGAGGAGGGCGTGCTGCGCGGCGGCCACATCCCCACCGCCCGGTCCATCCCCTGGGCTAAGGCCGTCGATGAAAGCGGCCGATTCCGCAGCCGCGAGGAGCTCGAGGAGATCTACGGCTTCATCGAGCCCGACGACAAGACGGTCGTCTACTGCCGCATCGGCGAGCGGTCCAGCCACACCTGGTTCGTGCTCACGTACCTGCTGGGCAAGCCCGGCGTGCGCAACTACGACGGATCGTGGACGGAGTGGGGCAACACCGTGCGCACGCCGATCGTCGCCGGCGAAGAGCCGGGGGCCGTTCCGGTCCGATGAGCCTGCCCGCGCCCCTGGCCGAGGTGGTGTCCGACTTCGCAGAAGTCGAGGGCCAGGACAAGCTGGCGCTGCTGCTCGAATTCGCCAACGACCTGCCACCCCTGCCGCCCGAACTCGAGGAGCGGGCCATGGAGCCCGTCCCCGAGTGTCAGACCCCGCTGTTCCTGCACGTCGATGCGAGCGACCGGGACCGGGTGCGGTTGCACTTCAGCGCCCCCGCCGAGGCGCCCACCACGCGCGGGTTCGCGTCGATCCTCGCGGCCGGACTCGACGAGCAACCCGCCGCCGACATCCTGGCGGTGCCCGAGGATTTCTACACCGACCTGGGCCTGGCCGCGCTGATCAGCCCGCTGCGGTTGCGGGGCATGTCGGCGATGCTCGCCCGCATCAAGCGGCGGCTGCGCGAGTCAGGCCAGAATTCCGGCACCGCCTGATCGGCCTGACGGCGCGGCGCTTAGACTTCCCTGGAGTTGTAAGAAACTCTCTTAAAGAAGCCCAAGGCGGAAACACGTCCGCTTCAGATCTGCCAAACAGGAGGCGCAGTGGCTAGTCACGCCAGCTCGAGGATCTCCAAAGTGCTTGTCGCCAACCGCGGCGAGATCGCTGTCCGGGTGATCCGCGCGGCCCGCGATGCGGGCCTGGCCAGCGTGGCGGTGTACGCCGAGCCCGATGCCGACGCGCCGCACGTGCGGCTCGCCGACGAGGCGTTCGCCCTGGGCGGCCAGACCTCCGCCGAGTCCTACCTGGACATCGGCAAGCTCCTCGACGCGGCGGCCAAGTCGGGCGCCAACGCCATCCACCCCGGCTACGGGTTCCTCTCGGAGAACGCCGATTTCGCCCAGGCGGTCATCGACGCCGGCCTGATCTGGATCGGCCCGAGCCCCCAGTCGATCCGCGACCTCGGTGACAAGGTCACCGCCCGCCACATCGCCGCCCGCGCCCAGGCCCCGCTGGTGCCGGGCACCCCGGACCCGGTCAAGGACGCCGACGAGGTGGTGGCCTTCGCCGAGGAGTACGGCGTGCCGATCGCCATCAAGGCGGCCTTCGGTGGCGGCGGCCGCGGCATGAAGGTGGCGCGCACCATCGAGGAGATCCCGCACCTGTACGAGTCGGCGGTGCGCGAGGCCGTCGCCGCCTTCGGTCGCGGCGAGTGCTTCGTCGAGCGCTACCTGGACAAGCCCCGCCACGTCGAGGCGCAGGTGATCGCCGACCAGCACGGCAACGTCATCGTGGCCGGCACCCGAGACTGCTCCCTGCAGCGCCGCTTCCAAAAGCTGGTCGAGGAGGCGCCCGCGCCGTTCCTCACCGACGCGCAGCGCAAGGAGATCCACGAGTCGGCCAAGCGCATCTGCAAGGAGGCGCACTACTACGGCGCCGGCACGGTCGAGTACCTGGTCGGCCAGGACGGCCTGATCTCGTTCCTGGAGGTCAACACCCGCCTGCAGGTCGAGCACCCGGTCACCGAGGAGACCTCCGGCATCGACCTGGTGTTGCAGCAGTTCAAGATCGCCAACGGCGAAAAGCTGGACCTCACCGAGGATCCCACGCCGCGCGGCCACGCCATCGAGTTCCGGATCAACGGCGAGGACGCCGGCCGCGGCTTCCTGCCGGCGCCCGGCCCGGTCACCCGGTACGACACGCCCAGTGGGCCGGGGGTCCGGCTGGATTCCGGTGTCGAAGCCGGATCGGTGATCGGCGGCCAGTTCGACTCGATGCTGGCCAAGCTGATCGTGTACGGCGCCACCCGCGAAGAAGCCCTGGCCCGCTCGCGGCGGGCCCTCGACGAATTCCACGTCGAGGGGCTGGCCACCGTGATCCCGTTCCACCGCGCGGTGGTGTCCGACCCGGCGTTCATCGGCGACGGCGACGGCTTCTCGGTGCACACGCGCTGGATCGAGACCGAATGGAACAACACCATCGAGCCGTTCACCGGCGGCGAGCCCCTGGACGAGGAGGACGCCCGGCCCCGCCAGACGGTGGTCGTCGAGGTGGGCGGTCGCCGGCTCGAGGTATCGCTGCCCGGCGACCTGGCGCTGTCCAACGGTTCCGCCGACCCGGCCGGGGTCATCCGCAAGAAGCCCAAGCCGCGCAAGCGCGGGGCGC
Organism: Mycobacterium sp. E183; assembly: GCF_001667735.1. Lineage (GTDB taxonomy): Bacteria > Actinomycetota > Actinomycetes > Mycobacteriales > Mycobacteriaceae > Mycobacterium. The sequence continues at coordinate 5,466 of NZ_LZJN01000211.1, read as the reverse complement.
ACTCGGGTGCCGCCGCCTCCGGCGACGCGGTGACCGCGCCGATGCAGGGCACCGTGGTCAAGGTCGCGGTCGAGGAGGGGCAGGAGGTCGCCGCCGGCGACCTGGTCGTCGTCCTCGAGGCGATGAAGATGGAGAACCCGGTCACCGCGCACAAGGACGGCGTCATCACCGGACTCGCGGTCGAGGCGGGCGCCGCCATCACCCAGGGCACGGTGCTCGCCGAGATCAAATAGCGATCGGACAATAATCCTGGGAAACAGTTGTCGGCCCGGTCCGGCGCGGGTACCGTTCGGGGCAGGTTGAGTTCACAGCCGTCCGGATCACGTAAGGGCGCGGGAAGGTGAACTCACTTGTTCTCAGCCTCGATCGACGCCTGACGTCTTCCGCAGCACACATCCTGCTCTACGGATGGAGTCAGTAATGTCTGTGGCCCAATCTTGGCAACACAGCCGCGCGGCGCAATTCACCGCGCGCTGGTACCCGTCGGGGACACTGATCACGGTGGACGGCGAGCTCGACGCCGCCAACGCGGATCAGCTCGCGGCGTACGTGCGAAACGCCATCGCCAGTTCCCAGCGCGTGATACTGGACCTGCGTGGCCTGAAATTCATTGGCACGGCCGGCTTTTCGGCACTGCACCGGATCAACGTCGTGTGCTCGGGCGCCCAAGCCGATTGGGCGATGGCGCCGAGCGCGGCGGTGGCGCGGTTGCTGCGCATCTGCGACCCCGACGGCACCCTCCCGGTGACGACGCCCGCGGCCGAGCCGTTGCTGGGATCCGCGGACGACGGGGAGCCGGAGTCCCTACTGCAACTGGTCGCGCAGCCGCGTTAGCGACTTGGCCAGCAGCCGGGACACGTGCATCTGCGAGATGCCCACCCGTTCGGCGATCTGGGTCTGCGTCATCGACTCGAAGAACCTGAGCACCAACACCGTTCGCTCCCGCTCCGGCAGCGCCTCGAGCAGGGGCCGCAACGACTCCTGATCCTCGATCCGGTCCAGACCGGTGTCGACGTCGCCCAGGGTGTCGGCGATCGCGCGGGCCTCGTCCTCCTCGCTGCCCCCACCGCTGTCGATGGACAGGGTGTTGTACGAGCTGCCCGCCACCAGGCCCTCGACGACCTCCTCGCGGTCCATGCCGAGTTCGGCGGCGAGCTCCGTGGCGGTGGGCGCCCGGCCCAGCCGCTGCGACAGCTCGGCGGTGGCGGTGCCGAGGCGCAGGTGCAGTTCCTTCAGGCGCCGGGGCACCTTCACCGACCAGCTGTTGTCGCGGAAGTGTCGGCGGACCTCGCCCATGATCGTGGGCACCGCGAACGACACGAAGTCGGACCCGGCCTCCACGTCGAACCGGACCACCGCGTTCACCAACCCGACCCGCGCCACCTGCACGAGGTCGTCGCGCGGTTCGCCGCGGCCCTCGAACCGGCGGGCGATGTGATCGGCCAGAGGCAGGCAGCGCTCGACGATCTTGTCCCGCTGGCGCTGAAATTCCATCGAGCCCGGGTCGACATCGGCCAGCTCGCGGAACATCGCCGGGACATCGGCGTATTCGTTCGGTCGAGAGACGGAACCCCCGGCAGCTGGTGGGGTCACCTGCTGGAGGCCGCCCGTCGCGCCGTCAGCGTGATACCGAACACGCTGCCGGTTTGGTTGGGTTCGCGACCATCGTGGAAAGTCTGGACGTCGTCGGCCAGGGACGTCAGCACGTGCCAGCTGAAGCTGCCGGGCGCCACCACGTCGTGCGTGTCGCACGCCGCGGACGCCTCGACGACCAACTGCTCGTCCTGCGGGTCGACCACCACGACCAGGGTCGCGTCGGGGGTGGCGCAGCGGATCAACCGGGTGCACACCTCGTCGACCGCGAGCCGCAGGTCTGCGACCGCGTCGAAGTCCAGGTCCTCGAAGGTGCCGATCGCACCGACCAGCGTCCGCAGCATCGCCAGGTTCTCCAGGCGCGCCGCAACGTGCAATTCGACGGCACGGTTACCGCGCTGGCGCTTGTGAGCGCGCACTCCCGCATCGTTCATCTGGTCTCCCGGCAACGGTTGACTACCACTACTACCACCCCTTAGTCCGCCGTGGACCGTACGCTCGAGCCGATCAGTCATGGCCGCCGCCGGAGACCGCCGGAACCGATCGGGCACGGCGGTTCGAGCGCGCGGCGGCGCTCGCCGGAATCGCGCTGGCTGTATTGGTTCTTCTGGCTGTAAGCATCTATGTCGGCGTGTCCGTGATCCTGGTCCCCATGATTGGGTGACCACGCTAACGCAACCGTTCCGGCACTCATCATGGTGCAGACCTGATACCCACTCGACGAGGCCGGTAACCGCGCAATTTGCCTCCTGGCAAAAAGGCGCGTTGCCCAGAACGGCCGGCGGGCAGACCGTCAGCTTGCGGGCCGCTGCCGGTATGCCTCGGGGTGCTCGGCATACCAGCGGTCCGCGATCCGGCGGATCCGGCGGTGCTCGACGGCCACCCACACCAGCCCCAGGACCGCGGCGATGATCGCAAGCACGCCCGCGGTCATCCCCTCGTGGTGGTGTCCGGTGCCGAAGGCCGCCAGGCTTCCGCACGCCCCGATCACGCCGGCCACCACCAGCAGATAACCGGGCCAGTGCAACACGTCGATCAACGACTCGCCGGCGAGCGGCCGCGTGGTCCTCAGATGGTCGACGGGGTCATGAAAGGTGTCTCCCATGGCTGCTCCTAGTGGAGAACTTATGACTCATGCGCAGCTCAATTAGGGTTGCACCCTCAACGGTAGATCCCCGGGAAGGCTTTTGGCGAGACCCGATCAGAGCGGCAGCGCGGGGCCCGCGATCGGCGCGACGCCCATGGCCACCATCAGCACCATCAGCGTGAAGAGAAACCACCCGGCGCCGTGCCATCCCCACCAGGTGCCCTCCGCCTTCCATACGCGGTAGGTGCGCAGGAAGGCCCACAGCCCGGCCGCCAGCAAGATGGCCGGTCCGCCCAGCGCCAGCAACGTCCGCTGCGGGGCACCGCAGGCCGCCGTGTCGACACCGGTGCCCGGGCAGGTGCTCACCCACAGCGCGGCCAGCACCAGGAAGCCGACCGCCGCGATCGCGGCGAGCACCGCGAACCGGATGGCGGCGCGCACTTCGCCGTCTTCCTGTCCCAAGCGATCGCCACCCGATCGCTCATCGGCTTTGTGCATCCGTATCCCTCATATCCCCCTGTGTGGCCAACGCCTTATTCATCGTTTGCTGCGTCGCAATAGTTACTCCGCAATGACAAATGTCCGACGACGGGGCGCTGCAATCGCGCTGGCACTTTGCGGATAGCGCATGGGAACAGATACCCCGCGGCAAACCCGGTGAAACCGGCGCGGGCTCAAGCGGCGGGCAGCGTCGACGATACCGTCAATTTTTCCGGCAATACCGCTGGCCAAGGGCGCGGAGCCCCGATGGTCACAATATGGTTGGTGTCTCAGAACCGATGAGTACTATCTCTCACATGCCGACAGCCCGAAGGCGCTTATCCCCCGAGGATCGACGCGCTGAGCTGCTCGCTTTGGGGGCAGAAGTCTTCGGAAAGCGACCCTACGACGAGGTGCGCATCGACGAGATCGCCGAGCGCGCCGGGGTGTCGCGTGCGCTGATGTATCACTACTTCCCCGACAAGCGGGCCTTCTTCGCCGCGGTGGTCAAGGACGAGGCCGACCGGCTGTACGAGACCACCAACATGGACGACGCCACCGGCCTCACGATGTACGAAGAGGTGCGCGTCGGCGTCATGGCCTACATGGCCTACCACGAGCAGAACCCGGAGGCCGCGTGGGCGGCCTACGTCGGGCTGGGCCGGTCGGACCCGGTTCTGCTGGGCGTCGACGACGAGGCCAAGAACCGCCAGCTCGAACACATCATGAGCCGCATCCACGACCTGGTGGCCAACATCTCCGGGGCGAAGCTGGAAGCCGACGTCGAGCGGGACCTCCGGGTGATCTGCCACGGCTGGCTGGCGTTCACCTTCGAGCTGTGCCGCCAGCGCATCATCGACCCGACGATCAACGCCGAACGCCTCGCCGACGCGTGTGCGCACTCGCTGTTCGACGCCATCGCCCGGGTGCCGGAGATCCCCGAGGAGCTGTCCCACGCGATGGCGACGGCACGGATCCAGCCGCGCTAGCCCGCGTACTTGTCGGTGCGCCTTGGCACCATGGTTAGGTGACCACCCGTGATCCGTTAGGCCGGTTCAGCGCGACCACGCGCGAATGGTTCACCAGCACGTTCGCCGGCCCCACCGCCGCGCAGGCCGAGGCCTGGGATGCCATCGCCGACGGCGACAACACGCTGGTGATCGCGCCGACCGGATCCGGCAAGACGCTCGCGGCATTCCTGTGGGCCCTGGATTCGCTCGCCGGCGCGGCCGAGCGCCCGGCCGGTACCCGCGTGCTGTACGTGTCTCCGCTCAAGGCGCTGGCGGTCGACGTCGAACGCAACCTGCGCACTCCGCTCGCGGGGCTCACCCGCATCGCCGAGCGGCACGGCCTGCCGCCACCGGCCATCAGCGTCGGCGTCCGGTCCGGCGACACCCCGCCCGCCGAACGCCGTCAGCTCATCGCGCGGCCACCCGACGTGCTGATCACCACGCCCGAGTCGCTGTTCCTGATGCTCACCTCGGCCGCCCGCGAGACCCTGGCCGGCGTGCAGACGGTGATCGTCGACGAGATCCACGCCATCGCCGCGGGCAAGCGGGGCGCGCACCTGGCGCTGTCGCTGGAGCGGCTCGACGAACTGCGGGAGGGGCCGCCAGCGCAGCGCATCGGGCTGTCGGCGACGGTGCGCCCGCCCGAGGAGCTCGCCCGGTTCCTTTCCGGGCAGCAGCCGACCACCATCGTGGCCCCCCGCGCGGCCAAGACCGTCGAGTTGACGGTGCAGGTGCCGGTGCCCGACATGGCCAACCTGGCCAACAACAGCATCTGGCCCGACGTCGAGGCGCGGCTGGTCGACCTGATCGAGGCGCACAACTCGACGATCGTGTTCGCCAACTCGCGGCGACTGGCCGAGCGGCTCACCGCGCGGCTGAACGAGATTCACGCCGAACGCTGCGGTCTGGGCCTGTCCGGCGAGACCAACACCAAGGTGGCGGGCGGGGCGCCCGCCCACATCATGGGCAGCGGCCAGACCTACGGCGCCGAGCCGCTGTTGGCGCGCGCCCACCACGGCTCGGTCAGCAAGGAACAGCGCGCCCTGGGACACCTCGCCGACCTGGTGGCCGGCCCGCCCGATGCGTTGCAGGCCGCTGGCCACCGACGGCGGCGCCTCGACCTGGATCACCAGGTCGACCGCGCCCATGTCGATGCCGAGCTCCAGGCTCGACGTCGCGACCACGGCCTTGAGCAGGCCGCGCTTGAGGTCCTCTTCGACCAGGGCGCGCTGTTCCTTGCTGACCGAGCCGTGGTGGGCGCGCGCCAACAGCGGCTCGGCGCCGTAGGTCTGGCCG
>NZ_LZJN01000210.1 GCF_001667735.1 Mycobacterium sp. E183 | reverse complement strand
CATCCGAGCCGGGCTATGTGCCCTCCCAAGGGTTGGCCGATTTCGTGCGGTGCCGGGATTTGACGTGCCGCTGGCCGCAGTAGTCCTGGGGCGGGGGGTCGGCCTCGGCGGCCGGTATGGCGCCGGTGGCGTGGCAGAGGCTGGGGAACAGCAGGGCGCTGCCCGGGGTGGTGACGTAGGTGCGTCCGGCCGGGGAGGTCAAGATCAGGGTGCCGTCGGGCAGCTGCTGTTCGCGCCAGCCCCAAAATGTCTTCACCAAATGATGGGTGCGGCAATAACACTTGAGGTTGCTGGCATGGGTGGGCCCACCGGCGCTGTAGGGGATGGTGTGGTCGAGGTCGCAGGCCATCGCCGGGCAGTCACAGCCCGGCCAGCGGCACGTCAAATCCCGGCACCGCACGAAATCGGCCAACGCTTGGGAGGGCACATAGCCCGGCTCGGGCGGCGCGTCCCCGGGATGAATTAGCGGCACCAGCTTGGCCGCGGCGGCCAACTCGGCCACCAGCTCCGGTGGAATCAGGCCGTCGGCCCGCAGTTCACTGGCCATCCCCACCCCGCGATCCAGGGCGGTCTGCTCGGCGAGCACGTGAATCACCACCGCACCGGCCGCCGGCCGGGCGCCGGCCGCGCAGTCCGGGCGCCCGCAGCGACACCCCAGCCGCTCAGCCCCGCCGGCCAGCGCGCCCAACGCATCCGCGCGGCGCTGCTCGCGGCTGCGCGGATCGTGGGCACACACCGTGGCCGCCAACGCATCCAGGCGCTTCTCGAGCGCGTGCGCATCCAGGCTGTAGAGGGTGCCCTCGATGCGGGCCAATCCCTCCCCCATCTCACCGATCCACACCTCGCGCCCCGCAGCATGCCGCCGGCGGCGCCGCACCGCATCGGCATCGGCCTTCGCCACCACCTTGTCCACCTGCGCACCCAACCGGCCCTGGCTCATCGAGGGCCAGCGCGCCACGTTCGCCGCCAGCTGCGCGTCCACGGCCGCCAACACCTCACTGTCGGTGATCAGATCGGTGCGATACACCAGCGTCTGCACCATCCGAAAGTCGATGTCGCCGGCGGCGAACACCTCGGCCACCTTCGGCAGCCGCTCGCGCAGCGCGCGGGCATACCGCACCCGGCTGGCCGCCAACCCCTGGCTGATCCGCAACTCCGCGGCCACCTCCGCGGCCACCGCCGCCTCGGTATCCACCGCCCACTGCTCACATTCGGCGCACCGGGAGAGCCGGTAAGCAAACAACTCCCCGATCACCGCCAACTGCCCCGCCGCCGCACAATTCTCCGCCCGCGCCATGCCCGCGACGCGCTCCAGCAACGCCGACGACTCCGGCGTCACCGACGGATAGCGCCGCTCGAAGTGCTCATCCAACGCGGCGATCGACTCCGCCGACGGCACCCTCGAATCGAACATACATTCGAGTATGCCACCCGGCTACGACAACCGCATGGCCTCCAGCCCGTCGGCGGCTGTCGCGGAAATCGTGGTCCGCACCATGAAGCGCGGCTCCCGCGCCGGCCATGGCCGCCCGCGATGCATGATCGCGCGGTTGTCCCACATCACCACGTCGCCCTCGCGCCACGCGTGCGCGTAGCGAGCCTCCTGGGCGGTCGCCGCTTCGGTCAGCCCGGCGATCAGCTCCCGCCCCGCCTCCGGCGCCATGCCCTCGATCGCGTACGCGTGCGAGGCCAGATACAGCGCCTTGCGGCCGTTGACCGGGTTCCGCCAGACCAGACGCCAGCATTGCGGCGGCAGCGCCGCGCGCTCGGCCGGGCCGGCCAGTTCGGGCGCGATCTTGCCGCGCGAATAGGCGTACTCGTGCCAGGCGAAGCAATCTTCCAGCCGGCGTCGCAACGCCGGATCGAGCCGCTCGAAGGCGAGCCGGGTGGAGACGTACTCGGTCTCACCCCCATGGCCCGGAATGACGCGCGACGACAACACCGAGGCGAGCGCGGGCACGCGCTTGAACGAGCTGTCGGTGTGCCAGAGCTGGTTGGCCTTGTTCTCCAGGGCAAGGCGGTGGCCTTCTGGCACGACGCTGCCCGTCTCGTCGAGGGTCTTGAGGATCACGAGGTTGGTGCCGTGCCCCTCCGAACCGACCTTGGTGACCTCCAGCGGGCCGAAGCGGCGGGAGAAGGCGAGCTGCGCTTCGTCGCTGACGTCCTGATCGCGGAACACCAGGACCGAATGCTCTTCGAACGCCGCCCGTATCGCCGCGTATGCGACTTGCGATGCCGCGACGTCGTGAATGCTGGCTCCCCGCACTTCCGCCGCGAAGCCCGGGCCCGACGGTACGATTTCCACCGGCGCCCTCCGATGCGTTCGAAGTTTCAGTACGACTGTCCACCCGGAATGCGCGCCCGGCAAGCGATCAGACCGAGCGAAATTACGGTCCCGGTCGCCGGCTGACGAACGCGCGCCGCGCGCCCGTCACCGGATCGTCGAACTCGATGCGCTGCGCCAGCAACCGCAGCGGCGTGCTGAAGTCGTCGGCCGGCACGTCGATGATGTTGGGATACAACGGATCCCCGTCGATCGGCACCCCCAGCGAGTTCATGTGCACGCGCAGTTGGTGGGTGCGCCCGGTGCATGGGGTCAGCCGGTAGAGGCCGTCCGGGGAGACGAGTTCCACCAGTGTGTCGGCGTTGGGCGGCCCGGGTTCGCAGGTAGCCTGTAATACCCTGCGGCGCTTGATGATTCGGCTCCGGACCACGCGCGGCAACACCAAAGACGGGTCGACGGCGGCGCGCGCCAGGTAGGTCTTGCGCACCAACCCCCGGGAGAACAGCGTCTGGTATGCGCCGCGCACCTCGCGGCGGGCGGTGAACACCAGCACCCCCGCCGTCAGCCGGTCGAGGCGGTGGGCCGGGCTCAGCTCCGGCAGGCCCAGGTCCCGGCGCAGCCGCACCAGCGCCGTCTGCGCCACGTGCCGCCCGCGCGGCATGGTGGACAGGAAGTGCGGCTTGTCGACGACCACGATGTCCGCGTCGCGATGCAGCACCGGGATCTCAAAGGGGACGGGCACCTCGTCGGGCAGTTCGCGGTACAGAAACACGTACGACCCGGCGAGCAGGACGGTCGCCTCGTCGATCGGCATTCCGTCGGCGTCGACGACCGGTCCGCTCACGGCCCGCGCACCGAACCGGTCGGTCAGCTCCGCGAACACCGGTCCCCCGCGCAGCCGCACCCGGGCCGGGCCGAGCCCGTCCCGCACGGGTAGGGGCGCCGGCCTCAATTCAGCGGCACCGGCTCGAGGATCTCGGCGCGCGCCTCCGGGGCGCTCGCGCGCAACTCGTCCGCCGACACGTCGTCGGGCTGGGCCTGCGACAGGATCTCGGCCTCCACCCGGGCGCAGTAGTTCGCCACCTCGCGCTCGACGTCCTGCGTCGTCCAGCCGAGCACCGGGGCGACCACGTCGGCGACCTCGCGGGCGCAGTCGACGCCGCGGTGCGAGTACTCGATCGAGATGCGCATACGGCGGGCCAGGATGTCCTCCAGGTGCAGCGCCCCCTCGGCGGTGACGGCGTACAGGGCCTCCACCTTGAGGTAGCCCGGCGCCTCCTTGATCGGGCTGAGCAGGTCGGCGTTGTCGGCGGCCAGGCCCAGCACGTCGCCGATCAGCGAGCCGTAGCGGTCCAGCAGGTGCCGCACCCGGTAGGGGTGCAAACCCTGAAGCGCCGCAACGTGTTCCGCCTGGTTCACCAGCGCGAAGTAGCCGTCGGCGCCCAGCAGGCTGACCTTCTCGGTGATGGACGGCGCCACCCGGGCCGGGACGAACTGGGCCGCGGCGTCGATCGCGTCGGCGGCCATCACCCGATACGTGGTGTACTTGCCACCGGCGATGGCCACCAGGCCCGGCGCGGGCACCGCCACGGCGTGCTCGCGGGACAGCTTGGAGGTCTCCTCGCTCTCGCCGGCCAGCAGCGGCCGCAGCCCGGCGTAGACGCCGTCGATGTCGGCATGGCTCAGCGGGATGGCCAGCACGGTGTTGACGGTGTGCAGGATGTAGTCGATGTCGGCCTTGGTGGCCGCGGGGTGGGCCAGGTCCAGGTTCCAGTCGGTGTCGGTGGTGCCGATGATCCAGTGGCTGCCCCACGGGATGACGAACATCACCGATTTCTCGGTGCGCAGGATGATCGCGACGTCGCTGACGATGCGGTCGCGCGGCACCACCACGTGCACGCCCTTGGACGCGCGCACCTGAAACCGCCCGCGCTGCTTGGACAATGCCTGAATCTCGTCGGTCCACACCCCGGTCGCGTTGACGACGACATGGCCGCGGACCTCGGTGACGGCGCCGTCCTCGGAGTCGCGGACCCGCACGCCGGTCACCCGATCCCCCTCGCGCAGCAACGCGACCACCTGGGTCGAGGAGCGCACCACCGCGCCGTAGTGGGCGGCCGTGCGCGCGACGGTCATGGTGTGCCGGGCGTCGTCGACGACGGTGTCGTAATAACGGATTCCGCCGATCAGCGCGCTGCGTTTGAGGCCCGGGCTCAACCGCAAGGCGCCCGCCCGGGTCAAATGCTTTTGCGCGGGAACGGATTTCGCGCCGCCCATCCGGTCGTAGAGGAAGATGCCCGCGGCGACGTAGGGCCGTTCCCACACGCGGTTGGTCAGCGGGAACAGGAAGGGCATCGGCTTGACCAGATGCGGCGCCAGGGTGGTCAGCGACAGCTCGCGCTCGTAGAGCGCCTCGCGCACCAACCCGAACTCCAGCTGCTCGAGATAGCGCAACCCGCCGTGGAACATCTTCGACGAGCGGCTTGAGGTGCCCGACGCGAAATCGCGCGCCTCGACGAGCGCCACCTTCAAGCCGCGGGTGGCGGCGTCCAACGCGCAGCCGGACCCCACCACGCCGCCGCCGATGACGACGACGTCGAACTGCTCGGTGCCCAGCCGCTCCCAGGCCACCTCGCGGTGCTGCGGTCCCAGCACGGACGCCGGCGAGCCCAACTCGGTGGGCGCGTGCATCGGATCGGTCACGGCAGAGGACTCCTCACCCGGTTACTCGCCAGTAGGACGGTGTCGAAACCAGGCTAGTCCAGATCGTCGTGCGCCATCAGGCGACGAGCGGCCTCGGTGATCGATCCGGACAACGACGGGTAAACGGCCAGCGTCTGGGCCAGCTCGTTGACGGTGATGCGGTTCTGGACGGCCACGGCGATCGGCAGGATCAGCTCGGAGGCGATCGGGGCCACCACCACGCCGCCGATCACCACGCCGGTGGACTTTCGGCAGAACATCTTCACGAAACCCTGTTGCAAGCCGGACATCTTGGCCCGCGCGTTGGTGCGCAGCGGCAGCATGATCGTCCGGGCCGACACCGACCCGTCATCGATCATCGTCTGCGGCACGCCGACGGCCGCGATCTCGGGCCTGGTGAAGACCGTCGCCGCCACCGTGCGCAACCGGATCGGGCTGACGCCCTCGCCCAGCGCGTGGTACATCGCGATCCGGCCCTGCATGGCGGCCACCGACGCCAGCGGCAGCAGGCCGGTGCAGTCGCCCGCGGCGTAGATGCCCGCCACCGAGGTCCGCGACACCCGGTCCACGGTCAGGTAGCCGCCGCGGCCCAGCTCGATGCCGACCCGGTCCAGGCCGAGGCCGCCGGTGTTGGGCACCGAACCGATCGTCATCAGGGCGTGGCTGCCCTCGACGGTGCGCCCGTCGGCCAGGGTGACCAGCACGCCGCCGTCGGTGCGGGTGACCGACTGCGCTCGCGCGTTCTTGACCAGCTCGACACCGCGTTCGGAGAACGCCTCCTCCAGCACCGCCGCGGCGTCGGCGTCCTCATAGGGCAGCACCCGGTCCCGGCTGGCGACCACCGTCACCGGAACACCCAGCTCGGTGTAGGCGTGCACGAACTCGGCGCCGGTGACGCCCGACCCGACCACGACGAGGTGCGAGGGCAGCGCCTCGAGGTTGTAGAGCTGCCGCCAGGTCAGGATCCGCTCGCCGTCGGGCTGGGCCGACGGCAGGACCCGCGGGCTGGCGCCGGTCGCGATCAGCACGACGTCGGCCTCGAACTCCCCGCTGCTGCCGTCGGGGGCGGTCGCCTTGACGCGGTGGCAGGCCAGCCCGGGCGTGGGGTCGATCAGCTCGCCGCGACCGGCCACCACGTGCACGCCCATGCCGAGGAGCTGTTCGGTGATGTCGGCCGACTGCTCGGTGGCGAGTTGCTTGACCCGGGCGTGGATCTGCGGCAGCGAGATCTTGGCGTCGTCGATGTCGATGTCGAACCCCAGCCGCGGTGCCCGGCGCAGCTCGGTCCGCAGCCAGGTCGAGGCGATGAAAGTCTTGGAGGGCACGCAGTCGTCCAGCACGGCCGCGCCGCCGATGCCGTCGGAGTCGATCACGGTGACGTGCGTGGTGTCGGGGTGGGAGGTGGCGGCCACCAGCGCGGCTTCGTAACCGGCCGGGCCGCCACCGAGGATCACGATGCGGGTCGCCACAGCCCCCAACCTAGCGGGGGACCCGGTCACCGTGCAGCGCGGCGACGATGCACGCCGCACGGCGGCGTGAGGAGAAGCCGCGCCATTGAACAGCGCGGCGACGATGCACGCCGCACGGCGGCGTGAGGAGAAGCCGCGCCATTGAACAGCGCGGCGAAACGCTTGGGAGAAGACCGCTCGTGCGGGTGACGTCTAAGATTTCCCCGTGCCGCTCTACGCCGCCTACGGGTCGAACATGGATCCTGAGCAGATGCTCAAGCGGGCACCCCATTCCCCGATGGCCGGAACCGGCTGGCTGCACGGCTGGCGCCTGACGTTCGGCGGCGAGGACATCGGCTGGGAAGGCGCGCTGGCCACGGTGGTCGAAGACCCGACCTCCAAGGTGTTCGTCGTCCTCTACGACATGACCCCGGCCGACGAGAACAACCTCGACCGGTGGGAGGGCTCGGAGTTCGGCGTCCACAAGAAGATCCGCTGCCGGGTGGAACGCATCTCGTCGGACACCAGCACCGACCCCGTGCTGGCGTGGCTGTACGTGCTCGACGCCTGGGAGGGCGGCCTGCCCTCTGCGCGTTACCTGGGCGTGATGGCTGACGCCGCCGAAATCGCCGGAGCCCCAAGCGATTACGTGCACAACCTGCGCACCAGACCGGCCCACAACATCGGCCCGGGAACGGGCTCCTAGGGCCCGTGTCGATTCTCTCCAGACCAGTCGTCGCCGACGCACTGGCCCGCACTTTCGCCGCCGTCGTGAACCCGGCCCCCAAGGCCGCCGTGCGATTCCCCGAATTCCGCGGCCGGACCACCGAGGTCACCATCCCCGCCCGGCACGGCCCCGTACCGGCAACCGTCTACCACCCGCCGGCCGGCACGGCGAACCAGGCGGTCTACGTCAACGTGCACGGCGGGGGCTTCGTGGTCGGGCACCCCGAACAGGACGATCCCTGGTGCCGGTACCTGGCCGCCAACGCAGGCGTGGTGGTGATCAATCCCGACTACGTGCTGGCGCCGCGGCACCGCTTCCCGGCGGCGCCACACCAGGTCTACGACGTCGTCCGCTGGGCGGCCGACCCCGGCCGCGATTGGGACGGCGGCCGGCTGTGCGTCGGGGGCCAGAGCGCGGGCGGCAACCTCAGTGCCGCGGCAGCACGGCTGGCGCTGGAGAACGGCGGTCCCCGCATCGCGCTGCAGGTCCTGCACTACGCCCCGCTCGACCTGGTGACGCCCGCGCGCGACAAGGCGTCCAGCCTGGGCGGCCGCGCCATCCTGAAGCCGTGGATGGGCGAGGTCTTCGACACCGCGTACGTGCCCGACCCGGCCCAGCGGCGCGACCGCCTGGCCTCGCCCGCGTGGGGCGACAACGCCGACGGGATCGCCGGTATCGCGCCCGCGCTGGTCGTGACGGCCGAACACGATCGACTTCGTGACGAGGCCCGCAGATACGCCGACAAGCTCGACGCCGTCGGGGCATTGGCGGAGTACTACGAGGTCGCCGGCGTCGACCATGGCTACAACATCATGAGCGACGCGGCGGACGTCACGTTGCGAAGTTACGCGCACATCGCCGAGCACGTCATGCGGGCGACGCGCTAGGGCAGCAGCGCGAACACGGCCGACTGCTCGACGATGTTGACCATCACCCGCAGCCCGATCGCCAGGGCCCGCTCGTCGAGGTCGAACGTCGGCTGGTGCAGATCCAGCTGCGGTCCCTGCCCCGGCCAGACGCCCAGGCGCGCCATCGCACCGGGAATCTCCTCGAGGTACCAGGAGAAGTCCTCGCCCCCACCCGACTGGCGGGTATCGGCCAGCGCGTCGGGGCCGATGGCCTCGATCGCGTGGGTGAGGATGCGCGTCGAGACGTCCTCGTTGACCACCGGCGGCACACCCCGCCGGTATTGCAGCGTGTGTTCGATGCCCAGCGGCGCCAGCAGCGCCGACACCGTCTCGCGAATGATGTCCTCCAGGCCGACCCAGGTCTGCCGGCTCGCGGTGCGCACGGTGCCGCCCAGCACCCCGGACTGCGGGATGGCGTTGGCGGCCACCCCGGCGTTGACCGCGCCCCACACCAGGACGGTCGCGTTGCGCGGGTCGATGCGGCGGGACAGCACACCGGGCAGCCCGGTGATCAGCGTGCCCAGCCCGTAGACCAGGTCGGCGGTCAGGTGCGGGCGCGACGTGTGCCCTCCCGGCGAGTGCAGCGTGATCTCGATCTGGTCGGCCGCCGAGGTGATCGGCCCGTGCCGGACCGCGATCTTGCCGACCTCCAGCCGCGGGTCGCAGTGCAGGGCGAAGATCCGCGAGACCCCGGTGATGGCGCCGGCGGCGATGGCGTCGATCGCACCGCCGGGCATCAGCTCCTCGGCGGCCTGGAAGACCAGCCGCACGCCGACCGGCAGCTCCGGCACCGACGCCAGGGTCAGCGCGGTGCCCAGCAGGATGGCGGTGTGGGCGTCGTGCCCGCAGGCGTGCGCGACATTGGGCATGGTCGAGGTGTACGGCGCGCCGGTCCGCTCGGCCATGGGCAGCGCGTCCATGTCGGCCCGCAGGGCGATCCTCGGTTCGTGCTCGGGGCCCAGGTCGCAGACCAGTCCGGTGCCACCCGGCAGCACCTTGGGGTTCAGCCCGGCGTCGGCCAGCCGCTCGGCGACGAACTGGGTGGTGGCGTACTCCTGGCGGCCCAGCTCGGGGTAGCGGTGGATGTGCCTGCGCCACTCGACGAGGTCGTCGTGGTGTGCGGCCAGCCAGGACGTGGCGGCGTCGGCCAGGCTCATGGGTGCGCCCGCCGTTCCCGCGCGGCCAGCACCCGGTCACGCTGGGCGGGTGTTTGGGCCAGCTGAACGACCGTGCGGGCCAACATGATCGCGCCCTCGACGACGGCGCGGTCGCCGCTGGGGCCGGCCGCGGCGGTGGCGAAGGCGCGCTGGTGCACCGTGGCGCCGCCTGCGTCGAGCCCGACGATCGGATGGATCCCCGGCAGCACGTGCGTCACGTTGCCCATGTCGGTGCTGCCCATGGGCAGCGCCGCTTCGACCTCGCGGGCCACCGGCTCGCGGCCGAGCCGGCACATCTCGTCGCGGAACACGTCGGCCAGCCATTCGTCGGGCCGGAGTTCGTCGTAGGCGGGCGCCGGGTTGTCGATCTCGTATTCGCAGCCGGTGGCCAGCGCGCCCGCGGCGAAGCACGCGTACATCCTGCCCTCCAGCTGTCTCAGGGAATCCGACTCGAACGCCCGCATCGCGTACTCCAGCGTCGCGCGCCCGGGGATGACGTTGACCGCCTGTCCGCCGTCGGTGACGATCCCGTGCACCAGTTGACCCGGGGCCAGTTGCTGCCGCAACAGCCCGACGGCCACCTGCGCGACGGTCACGGCGTCGGCGGCGTTGATCCCCAGATGCGGCGCGACGGCGGCATGAGATTCCTTGCCACGGTAGTGCACGGTCGCCTCCGACAGCGCCAGCGAGCGGGCCGCGGCGATGTCGGCGGGACCGGGATGCAGCATCACCGCCGCCGCGACGTCGTCGAACACCCCGGCGCGCAGCAGCAGCGCCTTGCCGCCGCCCATCTCCTCGGCGGGGGTGCCGATCAGCGCCACCCGCAGGCCCAGTTCGTCGGCGACCTCGGCCAGCGCCAGCGCGGTGCCCACGGCCGACGCGGCGATGATGTTGTGGCCGCAGGCGTGACCGATCTCGGGCAGTGCGTCGTATTCGGCGCAGACCCCGACGGTCAGTGGGCCGCTGCCGAAGTCGGCGCGGAAGGCGGTGTCCAGTCCACCGGCCGACGCGGTGATCGCGAAACCACGCTCGGCGACCAATGCCTGCGCCTTCGCGCAGCTGCGATGCTCGGCGAACGCCAGCTCGGGCTCGGCGTGGATGGCGTGGGACAGCTCAACCAGGTCGGAGCCACGTCGCCGCACGACTTCCTCGACCCTGTTTGACGGGTCGTCCAATGCGGTGGGCATCCTCGCAGTATCCCACCGCGACCTTAGGCCCCGGGCCTACACCAGCCCGGCGATGAATCCCGCCGCCTGCCCGGGGTACGGCGGCACCCCGTAATCGTGGTGCGCATCCCGGTCGCGGCCGCCGACCACGCACACCGGGTCACCGGGGCTGCAGATGTCGATGGCGCGGCCGGCGAACAGACCCGTCGTCGACAAGGGCGTGTTGAAGCGGTTTCCGGGGTTGCCGAACACCGCGACCGCCGCCACCTTGTTGGCCAGGCCGGGATCCAGCGCGGGGGCCGATCCGAAGTTGCCGATCCGCTCGCCCAGCGGCGGCACCCCGGCCAGCATCGACACCGCGGCGGCGCCCTGCGAGAAGCCGCCGAGCACCAGCCGCGTCCCGGGGCACTGGTCGACCATCTGCGCGATGTGGTCGCGCGCGTCGTTGGCGCCGTCGGCGGTCTGCAGGAAGTTGTAGCTGGCCGGGTAGTTCACCGGGTAGGCGTCGACGCTGCGCGAGCCGAGGGCGGGCCGCAGGGCGTCGAGCAGCGCATCTCCGGCCACCCCGAGGCCCGGCGGCTCGGCGGTGCCGCGGGCGAAGATGAGTTGGACATCGGGGCATCCGTCGGCTCGCGCCACCGGCGGCCGGCCGCTCGCAATCGAAAACAGTGACACCGCAACGGCGACGGCCAGGCCGACCACCTGCCACCTAGGAAGTTTCATGCGGCAGATTTTCACATATGCCGGCGCGGGCCGTCGCGGCGCTAAGCTCCCCGACTGTGAGCGACCCCGCTTCCGACCCCACCGAACTGGCGCGATTGGCGGCGGAGGTCATCGCGGAGCGCACCGGAGTCCCCGAGCACGACGTGGCCGTCGTACTCGGATCGGGATGGCGCCCGGCGGTCGCCGCCCTGGGCTCGCCGACCGCGGTGCTGCCCCAGGCCGACGTGCCCGGGTTCGCGCCGCCGACCGCGGTCGGGCACACCGGCGAACTGATGTCGACGCGCATCGGCGAGCGCCGGGTGCTGGTGCTCGTTGGCCGCGTGCACGCCTACGAGGGTCACGACCTGTGCCACGTGGTGCATCCGGTGCGGGCCGCCTGCGCGGCGGGGGCGCGCATCGTCGTGCTCACCAACGCCGCCGGCGGCCTGCGGCCGGACCTGACGGTCGGCCAGCCGGTGCTGATCAGCGACCACCTCAACCTGACCGCCCGCTCGCCGTTGGTCGGCCCGCAGTTCGTGGACCTGACCGACGCCTACGCGCCGCGGCTGCGGGACCTGGCCCGCCAGGGGGACCCCGGGCTGGCCGAGGGGGTCTACGCCGGCCTGCCGGGGCCGCACTACGAGACCCCCGCCGAGGTGCGCATGCTGCGGGCGCTGGGCGCCGACCTGGTCGGGATGTCCACCGTGCACGAGACCATCGCCGCGCGGGCCGCCGGCGCCGAGGTGCTGGGGGTGTCGCTGGTGACCAACCTGGCCGCCGGGATCAGCGGCGAGCCGCTGAGCCACGCCGAGGTGCTCGCCGCGGGCGCCGCGTCGGCGAGCCGGATGGGTGCGCTGCTGGCCGACGTCGTGGCCCGGTTCTAGATGGCGCCCGAGCGACCCTCGGCCTCCGGCGACGCCCGGCTCGCGGTCGCCGCGGCGGAGTGGATCGCACACGATCCCGACCCGGCGACGGCCGCCGAGCTGGCCGCGTGCGCGCCCGACGAGCTGGCGGCGCGTTTCGCGCGGCCGCTCAGGTTCGGCACCGCGGGCCTGCGCGGTCCGGTGCGCGGCGGGCCGGACGCGATGAACGTGGCGGTGGTGTCGCGTGCCACCTGGGCGGTGGCGCAGGTGCTGCGCGGCCGCGGCCTGGCCGGCGCGCCGGTGATCGTCGGGCGCGACTCCCGGCACGGCTCCGCTGTCTTCGCCACCGTCACCGCCGAAGTGCTTGCCGCCCAAGGCTTCTCCGTTCAATTGCTACCCGGCCCGGTGCCGACGCCGGTGGTCGCGTTCGCGGTGCGCCGCACCGGCGCCGCGGCCGGCATCCAGATCACCGCGTCGCACAACCCACCGGCCGACAACGGCTACAAGGTCTACGCCGACGGCGGCATCCAGATCGTCTCCCCCACCGACCGCGAGATCGAGACGGCGATGGCCGCAGCGCCCCCGGCCGACGAAATCGCCAGGGCGCCGGTGCAGCCCACCGGCACCGATGTGGTCGAGCGCTACGTCGCCCGCGCCGCGGCGGTGCGACGCGGCACCGGGACGGCGCGGGTGGCGCTGACGCCGCTGCACGGGGTCGGTGGCGCCGTGGCCGTGGCGGCTTTGCAGCGCGCCGGCTTCGAGCGGGTGCACACGGTGGGCGCGCAGTTCGCGCCGGACCCCGACTTCCCCACCGTCGCCTTCCCCAACCCCGAGGAGCCCGGCGCCACCGACGCGTTGCTCGCCCTGGCCGCCGACGTCACGGCCGACGTCGCGATCGCGCTGGATCCCGACGCCGACCGGTGCGCGGTCGCCATCCCCACCCCGTCGGGCTGGCGGATGCTGTCCGGGGACGAAACCGGTTGGCTGCTCGGCGATTACATCCTGTCGCGGAGCACCGCCCCCCGGGCGGCGGTGGTGGCCAGCTCCGTGGTGTCGTCGCGGATGCTGGCGGCCATCGCGCACCGCTACGGGGCCACCCACGTCGAGACCCTCACCGGTTTCAAGTGGCTGGCGCGCGCCGACGCGGGCGTGCCCGGCGGCACGCTGGTCTACGCCTATGAGGAGGCGATCGGGCACTGCGTCGACCCGGACGCCGTGCGGGACAAGGACGGCATCAGCGCGGCCGTGCTGGTGTGCGACCTGGTGGCCGCGCTGAAGGACCGGGGCCGTTCGGTGGGTGACGCGCTCGACGACCTCGCCCGGCGGTACGGCGTGCACGACGTCGCCGCGGTGTCCCGCCGTGTCGACGGCACCGCCGAGGCGGGCGAGTTGATGCGTCGGCTGCGGGTCGCGCCACCGGGAACGCTGGCCGGGTTCACCGCAACGCTCACCGACATCACCGACGCGGTGATCCTCACCGGCGGCGACGACGGCACGTCGGTCAGACTGGTGGTGCGACCGTCCGGCACCGAGCCGAAGTTGAAGTGCTACATCGAAGTTCGTTGCGCCGTGGCCGGCGGCCTGGACGACGCCCGCCGGCGCGCCGGCGCGTTGCGCGACGAGCTGATGTCGGTGGCGCGAAGCTTCTAGCAGCTAGCGAGGACCATACTGGCGGTCCCCGGCATCGCCGAGGCCGGGGACGATGTAGGCGTTCTCGTTGAGCCCGTCATCGATGGCCACGGTGAAAAGCCGGGCCGTGGGCACCGTTTCCCCAAGCGCGGCAACGCCTTCGGGGGCGGCCACCGCGCACAGCACCGTGATGTCGGTGGCGCCGCGCTCGAGCAGCAGGCCGACGGTGTACTTCAGCGACCCACCGGTGGCCAGCATCGGGTCGAGCACCAGCACCGGCAGGCCGGCCAGCTCGTCGGGCAGCGACTCGAAATAACCTGTGGGCCGGTGGGTTTCCTCGTTACGGGCCACGCCGACGAATCCGACCCGGGCTTGCGGCAACAGCGCGAGCGCCTGGTCGACCATGCCCAGTCCGGCCCGCAGCACCGGCACCAGCAGGGGCGGCTTGGCCAGCCGCACCCCCAGCGTTTCGCCCACCGGTGTGCGGATTCCGAAGGTCTCGCGGGGCGCGTCCCGGGTGGCCTCGTAGACCAGCATCGCGGTCACGTCGCGCAGCGCCGCCCGGAAGCCGTCGTCGGCGGTGCGTTCGTCGCGCATCGTCGTCAGCCGGGCGACCGCCAGCGGGTGATCGACAACGCGCACCTCCACGGTGTTCGACCCTATATAACAATCCGGCCGCTTTTCGTTAAACGCCCCGCCGAAACCGGCCGCGTCGGCGCGGCCCGTGGCTCGCGTCCCCCTATGCTCCCGTGGTGCCGGGCGGAATGAGGGGTTCAACGGGGTTGACCGGCAGGGCATTTCGGGTCCTGCACCTGCTCTGCGCGGTCGCGCTGGTGGGGCTCGCGGCCGGCCCGCTGAGCGCGCGCATCGGCCTTGTGGCGGCGGCGATTCCGCAGCCCGCGCACATCGTGATCGTGGTGGAGGAGAACCGCTCCGAAGCCAACATCATCGGCAACAAGTCGGCGCCCTTCATCACCGCCCTGGCCGCCAGCGGCGCCAACATGGTGCAGTCGTTCGCCGAAACCCACCCCAGCGAGCCGAATTACCTGGCGATGTTCGCCGGCAGCACCTTCGGCGTTACCAGCGACCGGTGCCCGGTCAACGCGGGCGACGCCCCCAACCTGGGTTCGGAATTGCTCGCCGCGGGCTACACGTTCGCCGGTTTCGCCGAAGGCCTGCCCGCCGTCGGCTCGCCGGCCTGCACCGCAGGCAAGTACGCGCGCAAGCACGTGCCCTGGGCCAATTTCACCAACGTGCCGCCGGCGAACTCCCTGCCGTTCTCCGCGTTCCCGATGGGCAATTACGCGAGCCTGCCCACCGTCTCGTTCGTCATCCCCAACAACGACGACAACATGCACGACGGGTCGATCGCGCAGGCCGACACCTGGCTCAACCGCGAGCTGTCGGGTTACGCCAACTGGGCGGTGGCCAACAACAGCCTGCTGATCGTGACGTGGGACGAGGACGACAATTCCAGCCGCAACCAGATCCCGACCATCTTCTACGGCGCGCACGTGGTCCCCGGCAACTACGCCGAGCGGATCACCCACTACAACCTGCTCTCCACGATCGAGCAGATGTACGGGCTGCCCAAGACCGGATACGCGGCCGGCGCGCCGCCGATCGCCGATATCTGGGGCTAGAACCCGATGGCCCGATGGCCCGCGTCTTCGGCCGCCGTCGCTATTGTGTGCCGCATGGCTGCTGACCTCGTGCCCATCCGCCTGAGCCTGTCCGACGGCGACCGCTACACCATGTGGGCGCCCCGCTGGCGCGACGCCGGCGACGAGTGGGAGGCCTTCCTCGGCAAGGACGAGGACCTGTACGTCTTCGAAAGCGTCGCCGACCTGGTCGCGTTCGTGCGCTCCGACACCGACAACGACCTGGTCGATCACCCGGCGTGGAAGGACCTGACATCGGCGCACGCGCACAAGTTCGCGCCGGCCGGGGACAAGCAATTCGATCTGGTCGCGGTCGAGGAGCTGGTGTCGGAGAAGCCCACCGAGGACGCGGTGACCGGGCTGGCCCGCACGCTGTCGCTCGTCTCGTCCATCGGGTCGGTGTGCGAGCTCCCGGCGGTGTCGAAATTCTTCAACGGCAACCCGACGCTGGGCACCGTGTCGGGCGGGATCGACCACTTCGCGGGCAAGGCCGGCCTCAAACGCTGGAACGCGATCGGCGAGATCATCGGCCGGGGCTGGGACGACGTGCTGGGCGCGATCGAGGGCATCGTGACCACCCCCGAGGTGGACGAGAAGCTGTCGGCCAAGGCGGCCGACGAGCTGGCCGAGGAGCCGGAGGAAGACGAGGCCGAAGACACCGAGGCCGGCGCGGAGGCGGAGGAGGCCGCGGACGAGGCCGACGAGGCCGAGGAGGCCCTGGAGGATGACGTCGAGGCCGACGAGGAGCCCCGCGCGGCCGGCGACACCGTGATCCTGGGCAGCGACGAGGATTTCTGGCAGCAGGTGGGCATCGACCCGATTCGGATCATGACGAGTTCGGGCACCTTCTACACGCTGCGGTGCTACCTGGACGACCGCCCGATCTTCCTGGGCCGCAACGGGCGCATCAGCGTGTTCACCTCCGAGCGGGCGCTGGCCCGCTACCTCGCCGACGAGCACGACCACGACCTTGCCGACCTGAGCACCTACGACGACATCCGCGCCGCGGCCACCGACGGCTCGCTGGAGGTCAAGGTCACCGAGGACAACATCTACGTGCTCAGCGGGCTGGCCGATGACATCGCCGACGGGCCGGACGCCGTGGACCGCGACCAGCTGGACCTGGCCGTCGAGCTGCTCCGCGACATCGGCGACTACTCGGAGGAGGGCACGGTCGACAAGGCGCTCGAGACGGGGCGCCCGCTGGGCAAGCTGGTGGCCTACGTGCTCGAGCCCGGCTCGGTCGGCAAGCCGTCGGCGCCGTACGCGGCGGCGGTGCGGGAGTGGGAGAACCTGGAGCAGTTCATCGACGGGCGGCTGCGCAGGGAGTAGCCCCCGTTTGACGGGCCCGGAAGTCTCCTCTTTACTGGCGGGTGTCGCTTCCCGGGATAGGCCCGTTGCCCCTGTACGGCTTTCAGCGCCCGGGCATGCTCGTGTTCGGTTTGCTGCCGCTGGGCTTGTTGGCGGTCTACATCGGCGTCCAGGCCCGCCGCCGGCGCCGGCTGCGCCGGTTCACCGAGGAGGCCGTGCCGCAGTCGCCGAGGCGGCACATTCCGATCGCGGTGGCGCTGCTCAGCCTGATCCTGTTGACCATCGCGCTGGCCACCCCCACCCACGACATGCGTATCCCCCGCAACCGGGC
>NZ_LZJN01000209.1 GCF_001667735.1 Mycobacterium sp. E183 | reverse complement strand
TGCAGAACGTCTTGTGCAGGTTCAGGTGGCTCACGTCGCCGCCGAACTTCCCGGGCCGGGCCAGGCCGACCAGCGCGTTGAGGTTCGCCCCGTCCACGTAGACCTGGCCGCCGGCGTCGTGGACGGCCGCGCAGATCTCGGCGATGTCGTGCTCGTAGACGCCGTGGGTGGACGGATAGGTGATCATCAGCGTCGACAACTCGTCGCCGTGCTGGGTGACCTTGGCGCGCAAATCGTCGAGGTCGACGTCGCCGTTGTCGTGGCAGGCGACCACGACCACCCGCATGCCGGCGAGCGCCGCCGACGCCGCGTTGGTGCCGTGCGCGCTGGACGGGATCAGGCAGATGTTGCGGTGCGGTTCGCCCCGGCTGGCGTGATAGTCGTGGATGGCCAGCAGGCCGGCGTACTCGCCCTGCGAGCCGGCGTTGGGCTGCAGGGACACCGCGTCGTAACCGGTGATGTGCACCAGCCAGGTCTGAAGGTCACTGATCAGCCGACGCAGTCCCGGGGTGTCCGAGGCCGGCGCGAACGGATGCTGGCGGGCGAATTCCGGCCAGGTGATCGGCTCCATCTCGGCGGCGGCGTTGAGCTTCATGGTGCACGAGCCGAGCGGAATCATGCTGCGGTCCAAGGCGATATCTTTATCCGCCAGCGTGCGCAGATAGCGCATCATCGCCGTCTCGGTGCGGTACTGCGTGAACGCGGGGTGGGTGAGGAACTGCGAGGTGCGGGTCGCGATATCACTGCCGAGTGGCTCGGCGGCCGGCACGCCGAAGGCT
>NZ_LZJN01000208.1 GCF_001667735.1 Mycobacterium sp. E183 | reverse complement strand
TACGCGCGCGAAACCGGCAGCGCTCGGTTTGTCAGTACAGCGCCCGCACGGTATCGATGGTGTCGGCCTCGGACGGGCTCTTGTCGTCGCGGTAACGCAGCACACGGGCGAACCGCAGCGCCACACCGCCGGGGTAGCGCGAGGATTTCTGGACCCCGTCCAGGGCCACCTCGACCACCTGCTCGGGCCGCAGCCGCACGACGTAACCGTCGGTCCCGCCGACGGCGAGTTCGCTGAACCGGGCCGTCTGCCAGTCCAGCATGGCGTCGGTCATGCCCTTGAAAGTCTTTCCCACCATCACGAATTCGGCGGTGGCGGGGTCGCGCGCCCCCAGGTGGATGTTGGAGAGCTTGCCGCGTCGGCGCCCCGATCCCCACTCCACCGCCAACACCACCAGGTCCAGCGTGTGCACCGGCTTGACCTTGAGCCAGCCCGCGCCGCGGCGGCCTGCCTGATACGGCGCCTGCGGCGCCTTGGCCATGACGCCCTCGTGACCGGCGGCGAGCGTCGCCGCCAGGAACCGGGCCGCCTCGTCGTCGTCTGTGGTGGCGAGCCGATCGACCCGCTGCGCGGCCGGCACCAGCGCGTCCAGGGCGGCCAGCCGCTCGGTGGTCGGCGCGTCGAGCAGGTCCTCGCCGTCGCGGTGCAGGATATCGAAGAAGAACACCGAAAGAGGTTGGGCCGCACGGGCTTCAGCGACGTCGACCGATCGGCCGAACCGTGACGCGGTGACCTGGAAGCGGTGCGGTGAGTTGTCGGCCCGCAGCGCGATCGCCTCGCCGTCGGCGATGAGGTCGCGCACCGGCAGCGCCAGCGTCGCCTCCACCACCTCGGGCAGCCGGGCGGTGACGTCGTCGAGGCTTCGGGTGTAGACGGTGACCTGGTCGCCCGACCGGTGAATCTGTACCCGGGCGCCGTCCAGCTTGGCCTCGAAAATCGTTGTGCCGCCGTGGCGTTCCAGCGCATCGGCCACCCCGGTCGCGGTCTGCGCCAGCATCGGGCCGACCGGCCGTCCGACGCGCAGGGCGAACGCCTCGAGCGCCCGGGCGCCGCCGCCCATGGCGGCCGCCGCGACGCCGGGCAGGTCCCCGCCGAGCATCGCCGCGCGCTGTACCGCCGCGACGGGGAGGCCGGCGGCCTTGGCCACCGCGTCGGCCATGATCCCGGCCAGCGCCCCCTGGCGCAGCTCCCCGCCGAGCAGCCGCAGCAGGAAGGTCTGCTCGATGTCGGTCGAGGCGGCGAACAAGCCGGTGATGAGCTGCGCGCGGCGCGCCTGCGATCCCTTGCCCGACACCGCCCCGATCTCGGAGAAACTGGCGTCCACCGCGGCGACGGTC
>NZ_LZJN01000207.1 GCF_001667735.1 Mycobacterium sp. E183 | reverse complement strand
TCGCCCCGCAGGTCCCGCGCGACTACGACCCCGGCTACACCGCGGCGTTCGAGCAGCAGCTCGCCGAGCACGCCGGCGAACTGGCGGCCGTCATCGTCGAACCGGTGGTGCAGGGCGCCGGCGGGATGCGCTTCCACGACCCCCGCTACCTGCGCGACCTGCGCGAGCTGTGCCGGCGTGCTCGGCGAGCTGCTGCTCGAACGCCGCGGTGTAGCCGGGGTCGTAGTCGCGCGGGACCTGCGGGGCGAACACCTGGCGGGCCAGGATGTCGGTCCACAGCGTGTGCATGCCGCCGTCGGGATCGCAGACGCTCATCGGCGTGAACGTGTCGCCGTGGTAGCCGCCCCGCCAGGTCATCAGCCGGTGCTTGCCGGGCCGGCCGCGGCTGCGCCAGTACTGAAGCGCCATCTTGACCGCGACCTCGACGGACACCGATCCGGAATCGCTGAAGAACACGGTGTCCAGCCCGGCCGGGGTGATGTCCACCAGCAGCTGCGCCAGCCGGGCGGCCGGTTCGTGCGTGAGCCCGCCGAACATGACGTGGTTCATCACTCCCAGCTGCGTGGTCAGCGCCGCGTCCAGCACCGGGTGGCCGTGCCCGTGAATCGCGGTCCACCACGAGCTCATCGCGTCGAGCGCCTCGATCGGCTCGCCGTCCCGGATCAACGTCAACGTGGCCCCCCGCGCGGCGACCGCGACCACCGGCGCGACGGCTTCGCCGCCGATGGTGCTGTACGGGTGCCACAGGTGCGCAGCGTCGATCGCGCTGATCTGCCCGGGGGTCAACCCGGCCCTCGCCGCAGGCATAGTGATCGAGGGTAAAGCAGCCGAGTCGCACAAAATCCGCCCATCGGGGAGCATGGGATCCGATGGCTACGCCGCAAACCCCCGGTGAACCCGCCGCGGGCGCCCCTCCGACCGCGACCACCAATTCCCTGCTGGCCAATTACGACGACGAGGCGCCGCGGGTCATCCGGGTGCGGCTGGCCCCCTGGGACGTCGCCTGCACCGTCGCGCTGCTGGCGCTGCTCATCGTCCTGGCCACCGCGACGGCGTGGCCGGACCGCCTCTTCGGCTTCCTCGAGCACGTCTGCGCCGACGAGACGTGCGGGCCGGTGCCCTTCGGGGTCGACTACTACATCCGCCCGATCGTGTGGGGCGGCATCGGGGCTGCAATCGCCGCCGCGGTCCTCGGGCCGGTCGTTTCGCTCCTGAAGGGCTGGTACATGTCCTTCTGGCCGGTCCTGGCCCTCGCGCTGATCATGCTCAGCTCCCTCGTCGGCTCGCTGCTGACGGTGTTCAGCGAACGCTATTGGGCGTAGGCGCCGCCACGCCCCGGTCCGGCCGGCGCACGCGCGACTGAGACCCAAATCACAACTGCGCACCCGGATTTGGGCCGCCCAGTCACCGTCCGGTCACGTTCCGACAAAAAATCCCGCCGGGGCCTGGCGGCTAACAACTTCTGTTGTCAGAGTGGCTGCAGTGACTGATGTGAAAACAGGACCGCTGTTCACATCCGCAAGTGTCATGCAGCGGCGTCGGTCCCAACGGGGAGGCTGTCGCCCAGTCATGGAACGGCGGCGGACGCGCGAAGTCACCGCGCTGAGGCCAGTGAGCCCCTGAGAGGCCAAGACAATGAAACGCATCTACGCCTTCGCGATCGGTTTGGCGCTGTTCGCCGCACCGATGGCCGCTCCCGTGGTCGCTTCCGCCGACCCGGGCATCCGGCCGATGGACTACCAGCAGGCCGCCGACGTGGTGATCGCGCGCGGGCTGTCGCAGCGGGGCGTGCCGTTCTCCTGGGCCGGCGGCGGGATCAACGGCCCGACCCGCGGCACCGGGACGGGCATCAACACCGTCGGATTCGACGCGTCAGGCCTGATGCAGTACGCGTACGCCGGCGCGGGCATCAAGCTGCCGCGTTCGTCGGGGGCGATCTACCGGGTCGGCCAGAAGGTGCTGCCCCAGCAAGCGCAAAAGGGCGACATGATCTTCTACGGCCCCGAGGGCACCCAAAGCGTCGCGATGTACCTGGGCAACAACCAGATGCTCGAGGTGGGCGACGTCGTCCAGGTGTCGCCGGTGCGCGCCAACGGCATGGCTCCCTACCTGGTCCGGGTCCTCGGGGTCCAGCCGGCGCCGGTCCAGCAGCTGCCGCAGCAGGCTCCGGTGCAGCAAGCACCGGTGCAGCAACTGCCCGCGCAGCAGGCGCCGACGCAGCAAGCGCCGGTGCAGCAACTCCCGACGCAGCAGGCCCCGGTCCAGCAACTCCCGACGCAGCAGGCCCCGGTCCAGCAACTCCCGACGCAGCAGGCCCCGGTGCAGCAGGCGCCGCTGCAGCAGCAGTCCGGCCAGCTCCCGTTGCCGCAGGCGCCGGTGCAGCAGCTCCCGGCCCCGCCGGCGCCGCTGCAACAGGCCCCGCTGCAACGGGTCCCCGCGCCGCAGGCACCGGTCCAGCAGCTGCCGACGCAGCAACTTCCGGCGCCGCAGGCCCCGGTGCAGCTGCTGCCGCCGCAGCAATCGCCGTTCCTCCCGCCGGCGCCCGGCACCGCCCGGTAGATTCCCCGGCTTTTCGGGGGCCCACGACCGCCGCCACCTGCTCCTAAACCGGAGCGGGTGGCGGTTTTCGGTAAATTAGCGATCGATCATGCCGATCCTGTCCCCGTCTCACCGACCGGTCGCGACCGCGGAACCGGTCGGTACGGCGGCGCGCAATTCGGGGTTCTACCGCTACGACCTGGACGGCCTGCGCGGCATCGCGATCGCGCTGGTGGCCGTCTTCCACATCTGGTTCGGCCGGGTCTCCGGCGGCGTCGACGTGTTCTTGGCGCTGTCCGGATTCTTCTTCGGCGGCAAGATCATTCGCGCGGCGCTGAACCCTGCCGTCACCCTGTCGCCGGTGGCGGAGGTGGTCCGGCTCGTGCGCCGCCTGGTGCCCGCCCTGGTCGTGGTGCTGGCCGGGTGCGCGGTGCTGACCATCCTGGTCCAACCGGAGACCCGCTGGGAGACCTTCGCCGACCAGAGCCTCGCCAGCCTCGGCTACTACCAGAACTGGGAGCTGGCCAACACGGCGTCCGATTACCTGCGCGCCGGCGAGGCCGTCAGTCCGCTGCAGCACATCTGGTCCATGTCGGTGCAGGGCCAGTTCTACGTCGGCTTCCTGCTGTTGATCGCCGCGTGCGCCTACCTGTTCAGGCGTCCGCTGGGCCGCCGGCTGCGCACCCTGTTCCTGGTGCTGCTGACGGCGCTGACGGTGGCGTCGTTCGTCTACGCGATCGTGGCGCATCAGGGCGACCAGGCGGCCGCCTACTACAACAGCTTCGCGCGCGGCTGGGAGTTGCTGCTCGGCGCGCTGGTCGGTGCGCTGGTGCCTGCCATCCGCTGGCCGATGTGGTTGCGAACGGTCGTGGCCACCTTGGCGCTGGCGGCGATCGTCTCGTGCGGGGCGCTGATCGACGGCGTGAAGGAATTCCCCGGCCCCTGGGCCCTGGTGCCCGTCGGGGCCACCATGCTGATGATTCTGGCGGGGGCCAACCTGCAGGGCGGCCCCGCCACCGGGAACCGGCTGCCGCTGCCCAATCGCCTGCTGGCGGCCGGGCCGCTGGTCGCGCTGGGCGCGATGGCGTACTCCCTTTACCTGTGGCACTGGCCACTGCTGATCTTCTGGCTGTCTTTCAGCGGGCACCGGCACGCCGGCTTCGTCGAGGGTGCGGCGGTGCTGCTCGTCTCGGGCCTGCTGGCCTACCTGACCACCCGGCTCGTCGAGGACCCGCTGCGCTACCGGACCGCAGGGAGGTCACCGGCGACCGCGCCCGCCTGGCTGGCGCGCCTGCCCAGGCCCACGATGGCGCTGGGGACGGCGATCGTGCTGCTGGGGGTCACGCTGACCGCGACGTCGTTCACGTGGCGCCAGCACGTCACGGTCCTGCGGGCCGCGGGCAAGGAGCTCAGCGTGCTCAACCCGCAGGACTATCCGGGGGCGCGCGCCCTGACCGAACACGTGCGGGTGCCCGCGTTGCCGATGCGGCCCAGCGTCCTGGAGGTCAAGGAGGATCTGCCGGTCTCCACCCGCGACGGCTGCATCAGTGACTTCGTCAACCCGGCGGTGGTGGCGTGCACCTACGGCGACGTGGCCGCCGACCGCACGATTGCGCTGGCGGGCGGGTCCCACGCCGAACACTGGCTGCCCGCTCTCGACCTGCTCGGCAAGATGCATCACTTCAAAGTGGTGACGTACCTCAAGATGGGCTGCCCGTTGTCCACCGAGGAAGTCCCGTTGATCATGGGCAACAACGCCGCCTACCCGCAGTGCCGGCAGTGGGTCGAACAGACGATGGACAGGGTGATCGCCGACCGTCCCGACTACGTGTTCACCACCACCACCCGGCCGTGGAACATCAAGCCCGGCGACGTGATGCCGGCGACCTACATCGGAATCTGGCAGCGGTTCTCGGACAACAACATTCCGATCCTCGGCATGCGAGACACCCCGTGGCTGGTCAAAAACGGCCAGCCGTTCGACCCGGCGGATTGCCTGGCCAAGAAGGGCGGCAGCCCCCAGTCGTGCGCGATCAAGCGTTCCGACGCGCTCTCCGACCGCAATCAGACCCTCGACTTCGTCACACAATTCCCGCTGCTGAAGGTGCTCGACATGTCCGATGCGATCTGCCGCGCCGACGTGTGCCGGCCGGTCGAGGGAAACGTGCTGATCTACCACGGCGCCCACCACCTGACCCCCACTTACGTACGGACCATGGTGGGCGAATTGGGCCGCCAGATCGCGGCCAATACCGGTTGGTGGTGACGCGCCCCGCCGCCCCGACCGCGGATAAGGTCAGATGGTGCCGACCGACAATCACGCTTCAGCAGCAGGCGTAGCTGGTAACCAACAGCCGAAACTGGCCACCGTCTGGCCGGGGAACCCGTATCCCCTCGGTGCCTCCTATGACGGCGCGGGGACCAACTTCTCGTTGTTCTCCGAGATTGCCGAGAAGGTCGAGTTGTGTCTGATCGACGACGCTGGGGGCCAGTCACGGATTCCCCTGGACGAGGTCGACGGCTACGTGTGGCACGCCTACCTGCCCAACATCTCGCCGGGCCAGCGCTACGGCTTCCGGGTGTACGGGCCCTTCGACCCGGCGGCCGGCCACCGGTGTGACCCGAGCAAGCTGCTGCTCGACCCGTATGGCAAGGCCTTCCACGGGGATTTCACCTTCGGGCAGGCGCTGTTCTCCTACGACATGAAGGCCGTCCACCCCGACGGTGACGACGCCGACCCCGGGACGCCGCCGATGGTCGACTCCCTGGGCCACACCATGACCAGCGTGGTGAGCAACCCCTTCTTCGACTGGGGCTCGGACCGTTCGCCACTGACCCCGTACCACGAAACGGTGATCTACGAGGCCCACGTCAAGGGCATGACCCAGACCCACCCCGGCATCCCCGCCGAACTGCGCGGCACCTACGCCGGCCTGGCCCACCCGGTGATCATCGACTACCTCAAGTCGCTCAACGTCACCGCGCTGGAGCTGATGCCGGTGCACCAGTTCATGCACGACTCCCGCCTGCTGGACCTGGGTCTGCGAAACTACTGGGGCTACAACACTTTCGGGTTCTTCGCGCCGCACAACCAGTACGCGGCCAATCGCACCTCCAGCGTCGCCGAGTTCAAATCGATGGTGCGCAGCCTGCACGAGGCGAACATCGAGGTGATCCTCGACGTGGTGTACAACCACACCGCCGAGGGCAATCACCTCGGGCCGACGATCAACTTCCGCGGCATCGACAACGCCGCGTACTACCGGCTCGTCGACTCCGACCTGCGGCTGTACAAGGACTACACCGGCACGGGCAACAGCCTGAACCCGCGTCACCCGCACGTGCTGCAGCTCATCATGGACTCGCTGCGCTACTGGGTGACCGAGATGCACGTCGACGGCTTCCGTTTCGACCTCGCCGCCACGCTGGCCCGGGAGCTGCACGACGTCGACCGGCTGAGCGCGTTCTTCGACCTGGTTCAGCAGGATCCGATCGTCAGCCAGGTCAAACTGATCGCCGAACCGTGGGACGTCGGCGAGGGCGGTTACCAAGTCGGCAATTTCCCGGGTTTGTGGACCGAGTGGAACGGGAAGTATCGCGATACTGTGCGTGACTACTGGCGGGGCGAGCCCGCGACCCTAGGCGAGTTCGCGTCCCGGCTGACCGGGTCGTCGGACCTCTACGAGGCGACCGGACGGCGCCCCAGCGCCAGCATCAACTTCGTCACCGCCCACGACGGCTTCACGCTCAACGACCTGGTGTCCTACAACGAGAAACACAATCTGGCCAACGGCGAAGACAACCGCGACGGCGAAAGCCACAACCGCTCGTGGAACTGCGGTGTCGAGGGGCCCACCGACGACCCGGACATCTTGACTCTGCGCCGTCGCCAGATGCGCAACTTCTGGGCGACGCTGATGCTCAGCCAGGGCACGCCGATGATCGCGCACGGCGACGAGCTGGGCCGCACCCAGAACGGCAACAACAACGTCTACTGCCAGGACTCCGAATTGTCTTGGATGGATTGGTCATTGGTCGACAAGAATTCGGACCTGCTGGCCTTCGCGCGCAAGGTCACCACGTTGCGCAAGACCCACCCGGTATTCCGGCGCCGCCGGTTCTTCGAGGGTGAACCGATCCGCACCGGCGACGAGGTCCGCGACATCGCCTGGCTGAATCCCAGCAGCCGGGAGATGACGCACGAGGACTGGGGCGAGAGCATTCACAAATGTGTGGCGGTGTTCCTCAACGGCGAGGCCATCACCGCGCCCAACGCGCGCGGTGAACGGGTCGTCGACGACTCGTTCCTGTTGTGCTTCAACGCCGGCGAAGAACCCGTGGAGTTCGTGATGCCGAACGACGACTATGCGCAGGAGTGGACCGTGGAACTGGACACCAACCACCCGACGGGTGAGGCCGACCAGGTGGTGAATGCCGAAGAGAAGGTCTCGTTGCCCGGGCGATCGCTTCTGGTCTTACGTAAGACCATGTGACGCATGCCTTTTCCCATACTCTCGACCTACCGGTTGCAGCTGCGCGGTGAGGCCAGCGGGTTCGCGTTCACCTTCGCCGACGCGGAACGCCTGCTGGATTACCTGGACGAACTCGGGGTGTCCCACCTCTATCTGTCCCCCATCATGACCGCGGCCACCGGGTCGAATCACGGCTACGACGTCACCG
This sequence comes from Mycobacterium sp. E183, assembly GCF_001667735.1. Taxonomy (GTDB): domain Bacteria; phylum Actinomycetota; class Actinomycetes; order Mycobacteriales; family Mycobacteriaceae; genus Mycobacterium. The sequence continues at coordinate 39,747 of NZ_LZJN01000207.1, read as the reverse complement.
ACCCGACGACCGTCTCCCCCGAGCTGGGCGGCCGCGACGGCCTCGAGCGGCTGTCGGCCGCGGCGCGGGAGCGCGGCGTCGGCCTGATCGTCGACATCGTGCCCAATCACGTGGGAATCGACCAGCCCCAACAGAACGCATGGTGGTGGGACGTGTTGCGGCACGGCCGTTCGTCTGACTACGCAACGTATTTCGACATCGATTGGGACCTCGATGAGGACGGCCGCATCGTCCTGCCCATCTTGGGCTCCGACGACGACGCCGCAGACCTCCACGTCGACGGGGACCTGCTGCGGCTGGGCGACCTGGCGCTTCCCATCGCGCCCGGCACCGCCGAGGGCACCGGGCCCGAGGTTCACGACCGCCAGCACTACCGCCTGGTGGGCTGGCGCAACGGCGTGTGCGGCTATCGGCGCTTCTTTTCGATCACCTCGCTGGCCGGGCTGCGCCAGGAAGACCGCGCCGTGTTCGACGCCACCCACGCCGAGGTTGCCCGGTGGGCCGCCGAGGGACTCGTCGACGGTGTGCGCATCGACCATCCCGACGGGCTTTCCGACCCCTGCGGCTACCTGGCCTGGCTGCGAGAATCGGTTGGGCCGCAAACCTGGATCGTGATCGAGAAGATCCTGGCGGTCGACGAGGCGCTCGAACCCACGCTGCCGATCGGCGGCACCACGGGCTACGACGTGCTGCGGGAGATCGGCGGGGTCTTCGTCGACCCCAGCGGCGCGCCCGCGCTCACCGAGCTCGTCGAGTCGGCGGGTCTGGACTACGGAGCGGCGCCGGAGATGTTGGCGGAACTCAAGATCCGTGCGGCCACCGACACCCTCGCGAGCGAACTGCGCCGGCTGCGCCGCGCGATCGTGGCCGCGGCCGGCGACGACCACCCGCGGTTGCCCGAAGCGGTGGCCACGCTGCTCACCCACATCGGCGTCTACCGCTGCGACTACCCGGGGCTGTCGGCGATCATGCCCACGGCGCTGGCCGAAACACAGGCACAGTCACCGGAATTGGGGCCCGCGCTGCAGGTGATCGCCGCCGCGCTGGCCCCGGGCGGCGAGCCGGCCGTCCGGCTGCAGCAGCTCTGCGGTGCGGTGACCGCCAAATCAGTCGAGGACTGCTACTTTTACCGGGACGCGCGGCTGGTGTCGCTCAACGAGGTCGGGGGTGAACCGCATCGCTTCGGTGTCGGCGCGGCGGAATTCCACCACAGCGCCGCCACCCGGGCCCGGCTGTGGCCGCACACGATGACGACGCTGACCACCCACGACACCAAGCGCGGCGAGGACGTGCGGGCCAGGATCGGGGTGCTGTCACAGGTCCCGTCGCTGTGGACCGAGTTCCTCGCCCGCTGGGAGATCGACGCGCCCTCCCCCGACCCGGCGACCGGACAGTTCTTGTGGCAGAACATCTTCGGCGTCTGGCCGGTCACCGGTGAGGTCAGCCCGGAGCTGCGCGAGCGGCTGCACGGTTACGCCGAGAAGGCCATTCGGGAGGCGGCCTGGCATACCTCGTGGAACGACCCGGACACCGAGTTCGAGGACGCGGTGCACCGGTGGCTGGACGGTGTGTTCGACGGCCCGGTGGCCGGCCAGCTGACCGAGCTCGTCGCCCAGCTCAACCCGCACGCCGCCAGCGACGCGCTCGGCCAGAAGCTGCTCGCCCTGACCGTGCCCGGGATACCCGACGTCTACCAGGGCACCGAACTGTGGGACGACAGCCTGGTGGACCCGGACAATCGGCGGGCCGTCGACTACGCCGCCCGGCGGGCCGCGCTGAAGGCGTTGGAGCATCCCAAGATTCGGGTGGTCACGACCGCGCTTCGGGTGCGCCGCGCCCATCCGGACACCTTCCTGCGCGGCGACTACGTTCCCGTGCTGGCCAATGGCGACGCCGGCGATCACGTGCTGGCCTTCCGCCGGGGCTCCGACATCGTGGTCGCGGTGACCCGGTGGACCGTGCGCCTGACCGAAACCGGTTGGGGTAACACGGTGCTGGCGCTGCCCGAGGGCACCTGGAAGGACGCCCTCACCGGCGTCATCGCGGACGGGCCGACGGCGGCGGCCCAACTGTTCGCCGAGCTGCCCGTCGTGCTGCTGGAGCGCCACCATGACTGAATTCCGGGTCTGGGCGCCCAAACCGGAGCTGGTCCGGCTCGACGTCGAGGGCCGCGTGCACCCGATGACGCGCTCGGACGACGGGTGGTGGCACGCGTCCGTGGACGCGGCAGCGGACGCCCGCTACGGGTTCGTGCTCGACGACGATCCCACGGTGCTGCCCGACCCGCGCTCGCCCCGCCAGCCCGACGGCGTGCACGCCCGCTCGCAGCTGTGGGACCCGGCCGGCGCCGCCTGGACCGACGACGACTGGCAGGGCCGGTCGGTCGAGGGCGCGCTGATCTACGAGTTGCACCTCGGCACCTTCACCCTCGAGGGGACCCTCGACTCGGCCATCGAGAAGCTGGACTACCTGGTGGATCTCGGCGTCGACTTCGTCGAGCTGATGCCGGTGAATTCCTTTGCCGGAACGCACGGCTGGGGCTACGACGGGGTGCTGTGGTACAGCGTGCACGAGCCCTACGGCGGCCCCGACGCCCTGGTCCGGTTCGTCGACTCCTGCCACGCGCGGGGCCTGGGCGTCCTGATCGACGCGGTGTTCAACCACCTCGGCCCGTCGGGCAACTACCTGCCCAAGTTCGGCCCGTACCTGTCGTCGGCGAGCAACCCGTGGGGCGAAGGCATCAACATCGCCGACGCCGACTCCGACGAGGTCCGGCGTTACATCATCGGGTGCGCGCTGCGCTGGATGCGCGATTTCCACGCCGACGGGCTGCGCCTGGACGCCGTGCACGCCCTGGTGGACACGACCGCCATCCACATCCTCGAGGAGCTCGCGACCGAAACCGACTGGCTGTCACGACAATTGGGTCGCCCGCTGTCGCTGATCGCCGAGAGCGATCTCAACGACCCGCGGCTGATAACCCCCCGCGACCGGGGTGGTTACGGCCTCACGGGGCAATGGGCCGACGACATCCACCACGCGATCCACACCGCGGTGTCGGGCGAGCGCCAGGGCTACTTCGCCGACTTCGGCAGCCTGGCCACCCTGGCGCGGACGCTGCGCCACGGCTACTTTCACGCCGCCACCTATTCGTCGTTCCGGCGCCGCCGCCACGGGCGCCCGTTGGACACCACCGAGAACTCGGGGATCCCCGGCACCCGGCTGGTCGCGTACACCTGCACCCATGACCAGGTCGGCAACCGGGCGCTCGGCGACCGACCGTCGCAGAACCTGTCCGGTGGCCAGCTGGCGATCAAGGCCGCGCTCGCCATCGGAACGCCCTTCACCGCAATGCTTTTCATGGGCGAGGAGTATGCGGCGTCGACCCCGTTCCAGTTCTTCAGCTCGCATCCCGAACCGGAGCTGGCCAAGGCCACCGCGGAGGGGCGCAAGGCGGAATTCGCCGAGCACGGCTGGGACGCCGACGACATCCCCGACCCGCAGGACCCGCAGACGTTCCAGCGCTCGAAGCTCGACTGGGCCGAGGTGGACTCCGGCGAGCACGGCCGGCTGCACCGGTTCTACCGCGACCTGATCGCGTTACGGCACCGCGACCCCGACCTCGCCGATCCGTGGCTGGCGCACCTCGCCGTCGACTTCGACGAGGAGCAACGCTGGATCAGCGTGTCCCGCGGCCGGTTGCGCATCGTGTGCAACCTCGGCGCCGAGGCGGCGACGGTGCCCGTCGCCGGCGACGTGGTGCTGGCCTGGGGCGACCCCGCGGTCGACGCCGACAAGACGGTGCTCGAAGGGCATTCGCTCGCCATCCTCGCGGTGGGCGAGCAGCGCTGACGCCTGTGGACAACGGTGCGCGGCCCGGCGCGCGACCGCCGATGATTCGCCCATGGATCAATCCGTGTTCGGCCGGTGGATCGGCTTGCTGAGGAAGAAACAGCCGGTTTCGGCTCCGCTCGTCCCGCCCGACGAGGCGCCGCCACAACGCAGCGTGGAGCTGTTGTGGACCGGCCCCGGCCTCGGGCGCACCGAATAATCTGACCCTCGGCTAGACGCTGGGGCGGCCCGCGCCGTGCACCGCCTCGGCGATCGCGTCCGCCAGCGGGTCGATCTCGTCGGCGCCGAGGTCCGCGATGGTGACGCGGATGCCTGGGGGCGTGCCGATGCGGAACCGCGTGCCCGGCGCCGCGGCCCAGCCCGCGCCCAGCAACCGGGTGATCGCGACCGTCTCGTCGGGCACCGGGATCCACACGTTGAGTCCGGAGCGGCCACGCGCGGCGACGTCGCGCTCGGCCAGCGCGGTCGCCAGCCGCCGGCGGGTGTCGGCGTACCTGCGCTCGGCCGTGGCGACCAGGCGCGCGGCCGCCGGGTCGGACCACAGGCTGACGGCCAGGTCCTGCAGCAGATGGCTGACCCAGCCCGGCCCCAGCCGCAGGCGGCCGTGCACGCGCTCGACGGTGCGCCGATCCCCCGCCAGCACGGCCACGCGCAGGTCCGGGCCGTACGCCTTGGACGCCGACCGCACGAAGGCCCACCGCTCGGTCACGCCCGCCACCGTGTGCAGCGGCGCGCCCGAAATGCCCGCGCAGTGATCGTCTTCGACCACCAGCAGGTCAGCGGCCCGGCGCACCAACAGGTTTCGTAGTTCGTCGCGGCGGCCCGCGGACAACACCGCCCCCGTCGGATTCTGGGCGCGGGTGGTGACGATCAACCCGCGCACCCCGCGGTCCAGCGCCCGCGCCAGGTCGGCGGGCAATGGCCCTTCGTCGTCGACCCGAACGGGCTCGGCCGAAAGCCCAAGGGCGGCAAGCAGATCGAGCAGGTTGGCCCAGCCCGGGTCCTCGACGGCGACCCGATCACCGGGACGCAGGTGCGCGGTGAGCACGCGCTCGATGCCGTCGAGCGCGCCGCTGGTCACCGCGAGGTGCTCGGCCGGGACACCATCGGCGGACAGCGCCGCCCGGGCGAACTCCACCAAGGCCGCCGACATGGCCGGCTCCCCGTACAACACCGGGCGGCCCCCGACCGGGCCGGGCAGCGACGCCCCCGCCAGGGGCAACAGGGCGGGGTCGGGATTGCCGGTCGACAGGTCGCGCACCCCGGCGGGGACGTCGAGCCCCAGCAGGGATCGTGGCGTGGTCGCCGGGCGCTGCCGCACCCTGGTGCCGCGCCTGCCGGCGGTCTCCACCGCCCCGCGGTGCCGCAACAGGCGGTAGGCCGCGGCCGCGGTGTTGGCGTTGACGCCGAGCTGGGCGGCGAGGTCGCGGACGGGCGGCAGCGCGTCGCCGGGCGCCAGCGAGCCGGCCGAGATGGCCGCCTCGATGCTGGCGGCTATGGAATCGGCACCGGTCCCGGTTATGCTGTTTTGTACTGGCACGCAATCGATTATGTACTAGAACAAAGGTAGGCGCCATGACCGCCGGATACCAGCCCACACCGCGCACGACGCCCACCCGCTACCGGGAGCGCGCGCGCTACGACCGCGAGACCGTCCACCGCATCCTGGACGAGGCGCTGATCTGCCACCTGGGCTACCTCGGCGACGGCCGGCCGGTGGTCCTGCCGACCACCCATGCCCGCCTGGGCGAGACCCTCTACCTGCACGGTTCGACCGGCAGCGGCCCCCTGCTCGCGGCAGGCGCGGCGCCCTCGGGCCTGCCCGTGTGCGTCACCGTCACCCTGGTCGACGGGCTGGTGCTGGCGCGCGCCGCCATGCACCACTCGGTGAACTTCCGCTCGGTCGTCGTGCTCGGCACCGCGCGTGTGGTCGATGACGCGGCGGAGAAACTGCGGGCGCTCGCCGGCCTGCTCGATCGCATCGCGCCCGGGCGCGCCGCCGACTGCCGGGCGCCGAACCCGCGCGAGCTGGCCGCGACGGGGGTGCTCGCCCTCGACCTGGTGGAGGTGTCGGCCAAGGTGCGCGGCGGCGGGCCGGTGGACGATCCGGAGGATTGCGCGCTGCCGCACTGGGCGGGGGTGGTGCCGCTGAGCGTGACGGCCGGTGCGCCGGTGCCGGCCTCGGACCTGGACCCGGCACTGCCGGTGCCGGCGTACCTCAGCGAGCGAAGGGGCTGAGGCCCACCCGCGCGCGCCGGCTGTCGTCCCACCAGGTTCCGACGAGCATGACGGTGCCGGCCCAGGCCAGGCCCAACATCCAGCCGGAGAGCACGTCGCTGACGTAATGGACTCCCAGGTAGATCCGCGAGAACCCGATCAGGAACGCCGAGCCGATCGCGACCGTCCACACGACCACCCGCCCGGTCCACCGCATGATCAGCCACCGCGTCAGCATCCACGCGGAGATCACCATGATCGCGGCGGTGCCGGTGGCGTGCCCGGACGGAAACGAATACCCGTCCGCGTCGACGAGGGCGAAGGGAAAGGGCGGCCGTGGCCGACCCACCAGGGCCTTGGCGGTGAAGAGGACCAGCGGAACCACACCGCCGCCGACCAGCGCGAGCACGACGGGCCGCCACGACCTGCTCCGATAACCAGCGGCAACGGAGATCGGGAACGCGATCGCCGTCAGGAAAAGGGGTCCGCCCGCCATGGTGATCGCCCGCAACGCGGCGGTCAGCCACAATTCACGGTGGGCTGCGAGCCAACGAGTCACCGGCTGGTCGATTCCGGCGATGCCGTCGCCCTCGAGCACGTCCTCGAGAATCTCGCTGAAGCCGACCGCAAGCGCGACGACCACGGCCAGCCCGAGCAGCAATGCGGCACCGGCGACCTCGCTCTCCGACCACCGACGGGCCAGCGACCACCCTCGGTCGCTGATCCGGTCACGGGCCCGGGTCAGCGTTTTGGACACCTTCACCCAGAGCGTCCGGAACGGGGGTCCGCGTCGGGCGACCCGAACCGCCACCCACGCAAGCAGCACGAACAGAACCACGATGCCGGCGCCGACCAGGCCGAACCCGCCAGCACCGGGGCCATACTGCTGGTCCATGCAGCGCGGCCCGGGCCCTAGAACAACAGGTAGCGGTAAGCCGGCGAACCCGGCTCGAGGCGTTCGACGTGCAGCTCCGTCGCCCGCATCCGCGCGAGCAGGCCGTCCAGGTCGGCTGACGAGGCCAGCTGGATGCCCACCAGCGCCTCGCCGGTCTCGCGGTTGTTGCGCTTGATGTACTCGAAGAGCGTGATGTCGTCGTCGGGGCCCAGCACTTCGTCCAGGAACCGGCGCAGCGCGCCCGGCTCCTGCGGGAAGTCCACCAGGAAGTAGTGCTTGAGGCCGAGGTGGACCAGCGACCGCTCGAGCACCTCGCCGTAGCGTGAGACGTCGTTGTTGCCGCCGGAGATGAGGCACACCACGCTCGAGCCCGGTTCGACGTCCGCCTCCAGCAGTCCCGCGACCGAGAGCGCGCCCGCGGGCTCGGCGATGATGCCCTCGTTCTGATACAGGTCCAGCATCGCGGTGCACACCGCGCCCTCGTCGATCGTGGTGATCGACACCATGTCACCGGCGGCCGCCAGCGCGGCGTAGGTCAGCGTCCCCGCGCGGCGCACCGCGGCGCCGTCGACGAACTGGTCGACGTGATCCAGCGTCACCGGCTCGCCGGCGGCCAGCGCGGCCATCATCGCGGCGGCCCCGGCCGGCTCGACGCCCAGCACCGATGTGTTCGTCGTCCGCTCCGCCAGGTACGTGGTGATGCCGGCGATGCAACCGCCACCGCCGACGGGAACCACGACCAGGTTCGGCTCCTCGTCGAGCTGCTCGAGCAGCTCGACGGCGATGGTGCCCTGACCGGCGATGGTGCGCAGGTCGTCGTACGGGGGCACCAGCGTGGCGCCGGTGCGTTCGACGTCGGCCAACGCGGCCTCGGCGGCCAGGTCGTACGTCGTGCCGCCGACGATCAGTTCGATGAACTCCCCGCCGTGGTAGCGGATCCGGTCGCGCTTCTGCTGCGGCGTCTTGGCGGGCACGTAGACGCGCCCGTGCACCCCCAGCGTCCGGCACGCGTAGGCGAAGCCCTGCGCGTGGTTGCCGGCCGACGAGCACACGACCCCCGCGGCCAGCTCCTCGTCGGACAGCTGCACTAGCAGGTTGTAGGCCCCGCGCAGCTTGTAGGAGCGCACCACCTGCAGGTCTTCCCGCTTGAGGTAGACCTGCGCGCCGGTGATCGCCGACAACCGGTCGCTGTATTGCAGCGGGGTCGGCGTGACCACCGCGGCGATCCGCTTCGCCGCGGTGTCGATGTCAGACCCGCAAACGTACGGCACGTGCGGGTGCTGGCTCAGTTCGGCGGACACTGGTCAATGGTGCCATGCCAGCCGGTCAACACAGGAATTCAGCCGACGGGGGTGAGCACGAACACCGGGATCTGGCGGTCGGTTTTCTTCTGATATTCGGCGTAGTCGGGCCAGGCCTCGACGGCGCGCTCCCACCAAACCGCCTTCTCGTCGCCGAACACCTCACGCGCGTCGTACTCGCGGGTGGTGCCGCCGTCCTGCAGCTCGACCCGGGGGTTCTTGACGACGTTGTGGTACCAGACGGGGTGCTTGGGGGCGCCGCCCAGCGACGCGACGATCGCGTACTCGCCGTCGTGCTCGACCCGCATCAGCGGGGTCTTCCGAAGCTTGCCCGTCTTCGCCCCGACCGTGGTCAGCACGATGATGGGCTTGCCCTTCATGTCGGTGGCCTCGGTCCCGCCGGACTGCTCGTATTTCTCGGCCTGTTCGCGGGACCAATCCCATGGGCTCGGCGCGTATTCCCCAGAAAGTGGCATGCCCCAACTCTAGGCCGGGGAAGCCGGGGGCGCCGGGCCCGTCAGGTAGCGGGCGAGCACCGGGCGTACCCATTCGGTCAGCGCCGCGTCGTCCAGCTCGGCCAGGGCCGGCACCCCGACGACGTAGCGCGCCATCGCGATTCCGAGCACCTGTGAGCCCACCAGCGCGGCCCGCTCGGCGGCGCGGTCGGGGGTGACGCTGGCCAGCGCCGGGGCGACCTGCTCGACGAACACGGCCAGCAGGGTGTCGGCGGCCGTGCGATTGGTGGCGGCCGCGCGCAGCAGCGGCAGGAAGGAGCCGTGCGGGTCCCAAACCTGGACGAACAGGGGAACCAGCACGTCCGCGAGGCGCTCGGGCGCGACACCGGACAGGTCGGGAAACTTGACCTCGAGCCGCGACACGGCGGCGAACAGATCGGCCTTGCTGCCGAAGTAGTGCATGACCAGCGCGGGGTCCACGCCGGCCTCCGACGCGATCGAGCGGATGGTGGTGCGCTCGAAGCCGTGCGTGGAGAACTGGGCGCGCGCGGCGCGCAGGATGGTTTCGCGGGTGACCTTCCCGTCGCGCGTCTTCGCGGGCATGGTCCCGATTGTATTCAACAACTGTTGACACAGCCAGCATCCCGGGCCTACCGTTGAGTTCAACAACTGTTGAACTCAACTCCGGGGAGGTCCTACTCATGACCGTGTCCGTCATCCAGATCGGGCTCGATCCCGACGTGGTCGACTGCTCGTCGCCGGATTTCGCGCAGTTCGCGGGCCTCTCGAGGGAAGTGTTGCGGACGGCCAACGACGACAACGTCGCGGCGTTGCGTGCCGCCGGCTACGAGGTCGACAACTGTCTGATCGACTTCGGCACGGCCGGCGCCGACAAGGCCCGCCGGTGGCTTCAGGCCAAGCGCTACGACGCGGTGTTGATCGGGGCCGGGATCCGGTTGGTAGCCGACAACACGCTGCTGTTCGAGTCGATCGTCAACGCGGCGCACGCGACCCAACCCGGCTGCCGATTCGTCTTCAACCGCGCAGCGCAGTCCACGCCCGGCGACATCCGCCGCTGGTACCCGCAGCCCGAGGGGGCGGCGCGATGACGACCCACGAAGTCGACGTCCTGGTGGTGGGGGCCGGCCCCACCGGCCTGACCGCCGCGGGCGACCTGGCCCGCGCCGGGCGGTCGGTCACCGTGTTGGACCGCTGGCCCACGGAGAACCCGGCGAGCCGCGCGTTCGCCACCATGGCGCGCACGCTGGAAGTGCTCGACGCGCGCGGCCTGGCCGACGACCTGTTGGCGCGCGGGCACCGCGCACCGGGCGTGCGACTGTTCGCCGGCGCGCAGATCGACCTGACCCACCTCGACTCCCCCTATCCGTTCGTGTTGATCACCCCGCAGACCAACGTCGATGCGGCGCTGCGTCGCTACGCGGTGGCCGAGGGTGCCGAGATCCGGCGCGGCATCGAGGTGGTCGCGCTCCGCCAGGACTCCGACTCCGTGACCGTCACCGCCCGCCCCAAGGACGACGACGATCCGGCCCACCGGCTGACGTGGCGGGCGCGGTACGTGATCGGCGCCGACGGCGCGCACAGCACCGTGCGGCGGCTGGTGGGCGCCGCATTCCCCGGTAAGACGGTGCTGACGTCGATCGTGCTGGCAGACGTCAGGCTGGCGCACGGGCCCGCCGGTGGCGGCCTCACGGTCGCCGCCCCCGGCGACCTCCTGGCCTTCCTGGCTCCCTACGACCGAGCGGGCGGTTCCTGGTATCGCGCCATGGTCTGGGACCGCGCGCATCAAGTACCCGACGGCGAACCGGTCTCCGACGCCGAGATCGTCGACGTGCTCGCCCGCGGCATGGGCACCGACCACGGCGTCGTCGAGGTGGGCTGGAAGTCCCGGTTCCATTGCGACGAAAGGCAAGTCGAGCGGTACCGGCATGGGCGGGTGTTCTTGGCCGGCGACGCCGCGCACGTGCACTCCCCGATGGGCGGTCAGGGCATGAACACCGGCATTCAGGACGCCGCCAACCTGGCCTGGAAGCTCGACGCGGCGCTCGGCGGCGCCGACGAGGCGCTGCTGGACAGCTACCACACCGAACGCCACCCGATCGGCAAGCGCGTGGTGTTGCAGTCCGGACTGATGGCCCGTGCCGCGACTCTCCATCCGCGCGGCGCCCGATGGTTGCGGAACCTGTTGGCGCCCAGGCTGCTTCGGATTCCGTCGGTTCGGGACAGGGTGGCGGGCAGTTTCGCCGGCACGACGCTGCGCTACGGCCGGCACGGCCTGGTCGGCACCCGCGCCACCCAGATCCCCCTCGTCGAGGGACGGTTGACCGAATTGCAGCGCACCGGCGGCTTCGTGTTGGTGCGCGAACGCGGTGCCCCACCGGTCGAGGCGCCCGGGATGCTGCAGGCCGAGCGGACCGACCGCGGGCCGGCCGTGCTGGTGCGCCCAGACGGGTACATCGGCTGGGCGGGGCCGTCGGCCCAGGCGCCGGCCCGGATCCCTGGGCCGGCCGCGGTACGCGCGGGGTGATGGCCTATCGCCGCGTGTCGACGAACGGGCGGAGGTGGACGCGCGTTTGGTGGTCGGGCGCCCCGGGTTCGCCGTCGGCGTGCTTGCCGCGGGTGTAGTCGCCCTGCCACGGCACCTTTTCGCCCAGTTCGGTGTTGGTCGCCGCCTGCGCCTGACCCAGCTCGTTGCGTGAACGCAGGAAGAACTCGTGTTTACGGCGCACTTCCTCGTCGGAGTCGATCGGCCTGATTTCCGGCGCGAACTCCTCCAGCTCGGCCCGGCGCTGCGGGACGATCATGCAGATCGGCTCGTCGACCTCGAACCGCACCGGCATCATCTTGCGGGTCATCTGCCAGCTCATGCTGAAACTCGATGTGGCCCAGTCGGTCTCGACGATGCCCTCCAACGGTGACACCGCGTCCTTCGGATAGTTCGCCGGCCCGCGGACCAACAGGTTGTAACCGGGCGGGGTGCGGAACAGCATCGGCAGGTGCCAGGTCAGGATGCCGTGACCGAAGTGGCTGAACGGCAACAGCTGACCCGGGTCGCGCCGGTCGGGCGCGATGATGACCCCCATGCTGTCGTCGCCGCCCATCCAGGTCGCGGTGAATGCGCACGGGTTGCGCAGCTCCCAGCCACTCTGGTTCGCGATCAGGATCGGTAGGCACCGGTTAGGCCAACCATTGCGTAGGTGCGACATCCACGGCCGGCTGATGGGCGCGGGCGCGATTGGCGGCGCGTTGTCCGCGGTGGTGAACGCGATCAGCGGGCGCGCGGGCCCTCCGGACTTGTCGCTCATCGACTCCCCTCGATTCGCCGGTTGCGCAGACCTTCCCAAACCATTACCCAGTGTGCCCTGCGAGGGCGGCCTCGAGCGTGTGAGCCGGCAGGTCCGACCACGGCCGCGGGTCGTCGGGCTGCGCGGACGGATCGACGAGCGGGCGATGCCACCAGCCGATGTCCCGCCACGCTCCGTTCTTGAAGCCCACACGATTGAAGAGGCCGACGCGACGGAAGCCCACCGCCTCATGCAGGCCGACACTTGCCGGGTTGGGCAGCACGATGGCGGAGTAGGCGTTGACGTACCCCTGAGCGGCAAGCACATTGAACAAAGCTGCGTACAGTCGGCGGCCGTTGCCCTTCCGTTGCAGTGACGCGTCGAGGTAAACGGATACGTCGACCGACCAGCGGTAGGCGGCCCGCTCGCCGTGCGGACTTGCGTAGGCATAGCCCCTGACGGCGTCGGCATGGGCGATGACCAGCCAGGGCAGGTCGGTCAGCGTGGCCTTGATCCTCGACCGCATCTCTTCGGCCGTCGGCGGCACCGCTTCGAAGGAGATCGCGGAGTCGCGCACATACGGCGCATAAATGTCGGAGATCGCGTCCGCATCCTCCGGCGTTGCCATTCGGATCATGTGAAGAGCTTGCCCGTCACCTTCTCGGCGAACCGGCGGTGGGGCTTCGGCGCCGCGCAGCCAGCCGCCATTTGTTCGCCAACCAACCTAGTTGTTGCTTGGTGGTGGCTGCGGCTGAAAGGGTTGGTACCACCACCAGTCGGCGCGCTCGCCGGTGGGCCCGGACCACGGCGGTACGGCGGGCGGGGCACGGTCGGGCGCACGGGCGAGCGATCCCGCACTCAGCGGTCGGCCCGAGCTGTCGGCGACGACGAGGTCGTCGGCGGGTCCGGTGATCGTGATGACGCCCCGGTGGTGCAACCGGTGGTGATAGGGGCAGACCAGCACCAGATTGGCCAGCTCCGTTGGGCCGCCGTCTTCCCAGTGCCGGATGTGGTGTGCGTGCAGACCGCGCGTGGCGCCACAGCCGGGAACCGCGCAGGTGGGGTGGCGATGCTCGAGTGCGCGGCGAAGCCGCCGGTTGATTTGGCGGGTCGCCCGCCCGGCGCCGATGACCTCACCGTCCCGTTCGAACCAAACCTCGCAGGTGGCGTCGCACGTCACGTATCGGCGTTCGGCGTCGGTGAGCAGCGGACCCATGTGCAGCGCGGCGGCGCGCTGCTCGACATCGACGTGCACCACCACCGTGGTGTGCTGCCCGTGCGGACGGCGGGCCGCCTCGGCATCCCATCCGGCCTCGACCAGCCGCATGAACGCCTCGACGGTGCCAGGCAGGGGCGGCGCGCTGTCTGACGCACCCTCGGCGCGGTCGTGTTTCCATTCGGCGATCAGCGCGTCACGATGAGACGCCAGCGCCGCGTCGAACTTCGCCGCGTCCAGGTGGGGAAGTCTGATCCGCCAGCAAGTGAACTCGTCGCAGGCGGTCTTGGTGATCGAGCGCTGCTCGTGCGGCCGGGCGTCGGGTTCCGGTCGCGGTTCCAGCTTGACCGCGGTGCGCAGCTGGTTGACCGTGGCGACCCGGGCTAACTCCGCGTAGTGCTCGTCGGATCCATCGCCCGCCAGGGCCGCGATGACGCCGACCTGATCCAGCGACAGCCGGCCCTCCCGCATGCTCTGCGCACAGCGTGGGAACTCCTCGACCCGGCGCGCGACGGTGGCGATCGTGTGCGCGGTGGTCGAGGACAAACCCAGCTTCCAGGCCACCAACGCCGGCACCGAGCGCGCGCCGGTCATGGCGCACAGCCCATCACGCTCGATCTCCGCGACGATCTCGACGATGCGGCCGTCGATCGCGTTGCGCTGACCGGCCAGCTCCGCCAGCTCGTCGAACAACACCTCAAGACGGTCAACAGGTTTCACCTCCGCGGGAGGCGAGGCGATCGAAGACATGGCTTCATCATCGCAGGGGGGTACGACAAATCTCGGCGTCAATTGGTGCGGTCGGCCCAACCCGGTGGAAGCTGGTCGGGGGCCACGTCGATCACCGATTCGTCGTCGGCACCGACACGCTCGAACAGGGTGATGTATGCGAATTCGGGCACGGTGAATATCGGGTAAGTCGGTCCCTCATCACGGTAGGCGCGCATCTGGTCGAGGTGCTCGTTCTGGAAACACACCGTGCGCTCGCCGTGCTCGCGGATCCACTGGGGGAAGAAGATCACGCCATGGATTCGCCGCTTGCCGGGCATGACGTTGACTGCCACCGACGTGCCCGTGGGCTCGGTCCAGGAGACCTTGTAGCTGTCGTCGTCGAGCTGCACCAGGTCGACGTCCTGACCCTTGACCCACCGTCCGCCGACATGGCCGGAATGGATTCGATAGTCGATGGTGCGGTCGTTCTTGACATACATCTCGTAGCGCCAGCCGTTGGCGTAGGTGTAAATGAACCGGCATCCCACGATCCCCGACAAGTCCTGCGGCGGAATGGGATTGTCGACGGTGGTCATAATCGGCTCCCGACTCCGTCGGCGCTCAGTAGCATCACGTAGTCGAAGGTACGGGTTAGGGGCGTCGCGGAATGCACTGGATGGGCGCGTGGTGGCGTCAGCCCGACCACTACGACTGGTTCTCCGACTACCTCGGCGCGCGCGGATTGCAGCCATTCATCCGCTACCTGATGGTCGGCATCATGTCCATCCTGATCGCGGCGACGTTGCTGATGCTGAACAGCCCGTCGGGTATGCAGACGCCGGTGCGGGGCGGCCTGGCGGTGGCGTTCATCGCCTGCCTGGCGGGCATGGCGCTGGTGTGGGCGCGACGGTGGCCCTCGCGCGTTGAATCACAAGTGTTTTCGGTGGTGGGCACGATCGGTATCGCCGCCGTGTGCGTGACCGAGGCCGACCCGCGCAGCGGGATGCTGAGTTGCGCGGCATTCGGCGGCCTCGCGGGCTATGTCGCGTTTTGTCACTCCGCCCGCCTGCTGGTCTTCACGCTCGGCACCGCCCTGGGTGCGGCCGCGGCGTGCGCCGTGCGTATCGCTACGTCCGGTGACGCATCGATGGCGGCGGCCAACTTTCTGTTGCTCGGCGCGGGGATCCTGGCGGTGCCGTTCTGCGGGCAGGTACTGGTGCACTGGCTTTCGGTGGATGCTCTGAAATCCTCGACCGATCCGCTCACCGGCTTGCGTAACCGCAGGGGGTTCTACCGATCGGCCGCGAAACTGGTAGCCGCCGACGGGCGCACCTCGTGCCTCAGTGTGCTGATGGCCGATCTCGACAATTTCAAGCGGATCAACGACACGCACGGCCACGCGACCGGGGATCGCATCCTGGTGTCCGTCGCCGACAACCTGCGGCGGATCGGCAACGACAGCACGGTCATCGCGCGGGTGGGCGGGGAGGAATTCCTGGTCGCCGAGATGGCCGGCACTTCCGAAGCCCTCAAGACCGCCGAAGCGATGCGGCTGGCGATCGCCGCGACACCCTGGGGTGTCACGGCCAGCCTGGGTGTCAGCAGCATCCAACTGCGGGCACCAAGCGAAAGCACCGAACGGCAGGTGATCGAGCGCCTGGTCCACGCGGCCGACCTGGCGATGTACGAGGCGAAACGCGCGGGCGGCAACCAGGTTCGCCATGCCGACATGCCGGTCCCGCCCACGCGCTGAGGCGCAATGGCACTCTCCGCAGAAAGCCCGCCTAGCGCGCCCCGGCCAGCCCCGCGATGGTGTTCACGCGCCGGACGGCCGTGGCTATCTCGTCGGCGAACTCGCGGCGCCGCTGGGCGATGTCGACGTCGGAGAACCCGTCCACCAGCTCGCGATGCCGGGCCAGCCGCAGCGCGGTCTTGAACAACTCCATCGACCTCGACTCGGCGCTGGCGATCCTGCGTTGCAGCTCCCACTGCTTGCCCACCTCGAGGCAGTCGGCGAGAAAGGCCTTCTCGTCGAACGATTCGTCGTCGAAGGCGGCCAGCCGGTCGGCGACGATGTGGTAGGCGTCCAGGAACGGCCGCAGCACCAGGTGCGCCAGCAGCAGGTCGGCCTTCTCCAGCAGACCACGCACGTCGGCCGCGTTGGCCGCCTTGCTGGTGTCCTCCACCCGCCCGATCAGACGCACCTCGTCGGCGAGCTCCTTCTCGAATTGCGCGCGCGCCGAGAACAGGAACTCGAACTTCAGCAGCTCGCGCAGCCGCAGCGCCTCGTCGCGCACCGTCGTCGGCTCCACCAAGCCGTCCACCGAACCCTCGGCGTCCTCGATGGCGGCCAGCAGTGCGGTCTCGGCGATAGCACGGTCGACCACGATGTGGATGGCCGTGTTGCGGTAGAACGCGGCCACCAGGTGCTGCTCGGCCCCGATGCCCCAGACGGGTTCGGTGCCGGCGTCATACACGCTGACGACGCCCGAGGCGACCATTTGATGCAGCGCCCAGCGGATGGTCGAGCGGTTCGTCAGGTCGGCGGCGCCGGCGACGCACCAGTTCCGCGCCCCGATGTAGCTGGCGAGCGGTCGCACGGTGGCCAGCACCTCGCTGATGGACAGCGACCGGTCCGCACCCAGCAGCGCGAGGCTAACCACCGCGGTCGGCGTGACCGGGGTGGCGCGGTTGATCCGGTGCTCGACATCGAGTGCGATGCGTTCGATCTCGGTGCCCGTCCCGGACTCCTCGGCGCGCAGCTCCTCGAGGCGCTTGCGCAGCGGCAGCGGTTCGCCGAAGTCCAGGTAGGCGCGCCCGAGCCGCTCCCCCTGCTGGCGCGCCAGCCGGATCAGGAAACGAAAGTCCTCGGGCCGCTTCGTGGCGCCGTAGGCCTCGGTGGTCATCGCCTCCACCTCGTGCAGCTGGTCGTACACGATCGAGGTGGGCACCAAATAGACTTCGGGACCGTCGATTTCGTCGACGGCGTCGCTGATGTAGCGCAGGATGCCGTAAACGGGGGGCCGCAGCTTGCCGGTTCGCGTGCGGCCGCCTTCGATGGACCAGGTGAGGTTGGCGTGGTTCTGCACCAGCTGCGCGGCGTAGGCGCGTAACACGAAGCGGTACACCGGAATGTCTTTGGTCTGGCGCCGGATGAAAATCGTGCCCGTCCGCTTGGCCCACGCGCCCATCGGAAAGAAATTCAGGTTCGCGCCACCGAAGGTGAGCGCCGGGGAAAGCCGGTTGGCCTGGATCACCTCCGGCAGCAGCAGGCCGTCGAGATAGGAGCGATGCGAAAAGGCAAACGCCAGAGTCGCTTTGCGATCCAGCTTGCGCAGCTGCGCGATCTGGTCCTCGTCGACCAGGACGTCGTAGGCGCGCATCAGCCAGCGACTGAAGCTGCGCCACGCCCGGACCGCCCGCTCGTCCAGCGACGGCGCCATCTCCCTTAGGTAGCCGGCGGCCTCGGCGCGCACGCTGGCCAGGTTGCGCCCGAGCTCGTCGGCCAGGCCGCCCAGCCGCTCGTCATACCACGGGGCCGCAAGCAGCTGGACGACCTCCGCAGGGTCCGTCGTCAGCGGTGTCGTCGCCTCCTCCACGACGCCGGTGCGCTGCAGCAACTTTCGCACGCCGACCCGACCGAACTCGCGGGCCGTAGTCCCCGGGCCCCCGCTCATGCCGGCTGCACCGTCGCCGCCGACGGCTCGTGCACGTCCGGGTGGAGTTCGGGCGCGTAGAGTTCCTCGATCTGGCTCGCGTACTTCGCCATGATCGGCTTGCGCTTGAGCTTCATGGTCAGCGTGATCTCGTCTCCCCCGGGCTCCCAGAGTGACGGCAGTATTCGGAAGCGCTTGATCTGTTCCACGCGTGACAGCTTCGCGTTGCCCTCGGCCACACCCGCGGCGATGCGGGCGACGACCTCCGGATGGGCCGCCAGCGCCGCGGGCGACGCGTCGCCCAGGCCGTGCTGCGCCGCGTAGGGGCCGACCGATTCGGCGTCGAACACCATGAGCGCGGCGTTGTAGGGCCGTCCGTCACCGATCGTGATCATCACGCCGACCATCGGGCACGCGGCCAGCACGGTGTTCTCAATGTTGGCCGGCGACATGTTCTTTCCGGCGGCGTTGATGATCAACTCCTTCTTGCGGTCGATGATCCTCAGGTAGCCCTCGTCGTCGACCTCGATGATGTCACCGGTGTGCAGCCAGCCGTCGGCGTCGACGGCCTCCGCGGTCTTGGCGGGTTCCTTGCGGTAGCCCTTCATCACCAGCGGGCCACGCACCAGGAACTCGCCGTCGTCGGCGACCTTGCCCTCCAGCCCGGGCAGCAGCTTGCCGACGGTGCCCAACCGCGCGTCGCGAGGGTGGCTGACGCTGGCGACGCAGCTCAGCTCCGACATCCCCCACACCTCGGCGATCGGGATGCCGATGCCGAGGAAGAACGCCAGGGTCTCCCTGGGGATGGGGGCCGCGCCGGACACCGCCCAGCGGAGTTCGCCGAAGCCGAGCCGCTCGCGCAGCTTCGACAGCACCAGCTCGTCGGCCTGGGCCCATTCGGCGGCCAGCTCGTCCGACATCGGCTCGCCGGCCACCAGGGCGGCGGCCCGCTTGCCGGCCACCGACATCGCCCACTGCAGCGCCTGCCGCTTGACCTCGTCGGTCTCGCTGGTGACGGCGAATTCGATTCCGGCCTTGAGCTTTTCCCACACCCGCGGCACGCCGCCCCACACCGTGGGCCGCACGTCGGGCAGCGCGGCGGCGATGGCACGGACGTCCGAGACGACGGTGACCTGGGCGCCGAAGACCTCCAGGCCGTACAGGCCCATCACCCGGTCGGCGATGTGCGCTGTCGGCAGGTACGACGTGACGCGGTCACCGAACTGGGACGGGAGGACGGCGTTGAGGGCGTACGCCTCGAAAAGCAGGTTGGCGTGCGTCATCTCGACGCCCTTGGGGTTGCCGGTGGTCCCGGAGGTGTAGATGAGCGTGACGACGTCGTCCGGCCGCACCGCCCGCCAGGTCGCCTCGAAGTCGAAGCCCTCCCGCGCGGCGGCGTAGACGTCGTCGACCGACATGGTGCCCGGTGGCGAGCCGTCGATGCAAACGATGTGCTCGATCGGTGCGCCGCTGGCGCGGATGCGGTCCACGTACTGCTCCTCGCAGATCGCGACCCGGGTTCCCGCGTTCTCGAACAGGTAGGTCAGCTGTTCGGCGGGCAGCGTGTTGTAGACGGAAAATGAAGTGGCGCCCAGGTGTTGGGCGCCGATCTCGAAGGGGTAGAACTCGATGCGGTTGGCCATCATCAGCGAGACCGTGTCGCCGGGCCCGACGCCCAAGCCCGCCAGGCCGGCGGCCACCTTGCGCACCTGCGCCGCGAGCTCGCGCCACGTCATGGTCTGGGTGTTGCCCGGGGTGCGCAGCGCGACGGCGTCCGGATCGATCGACGCGTTGCGCTGGAACGCCTCGCATAGGGTGATGGGACGCTCGGTCATGGGTGTCCTCTCAGCTGTGCCTTCGTGAGCGTACGTCCGCGATCGGAGACGCGGAATGGATCACGCCGGATCCGGGCGCCAGAGCTGCACCGTGCTCGAAATGCCGGCCGGCAACTCCAGCAGTTCGATGGGTGTGCCGTCGGGGTCGTAGATGAAGAACATCCGCACCCCGCCGATGTCGACGGGCGGCTCGGCCCGCACGCCGGGGTGCTCGCGCCGCACCGCGTCGTAGGTGGCATCCAGGTCGTCGACCCGGAACGAGACGTTGGTGTAGCCAAGGTGCGGTCCGCTCGGGCAGTCGGGGACGGCGCCCAACGACAGCAGTTCGACCATCGCGGAGCCGACCAGCCCGCCGACCATGCGGCCCCGTTGCGCGGCCCCGCCGGTCACCGAGTCCAGTCCCGCACCGTCGAGCTCGACGTCGAAGACGACGTCCATGCCCAGCACCGCGGTGTAGAACGCGCGCGACGCCTCGATGTCCGAGACGCCGATGCAGACGTGGGAGAAGTTGCGCACGGCGATGGGCTGGGTCATGGAGCTCCTTTGCTCAGGCGGGCAGCGCGGTGTGAATCCCGCACGTGCACGCGTCGATTGAGGGACACGTGCAGCGCATCCCCCATTCGATCACGGCACGGGCCCGGGCCAGCGCCTCCATCTGGGCATCGATTTCGGCCAGCTTGGATTCGGCCAGCGCCCGGCTGACGGGCCGCCCCGGCGCGTCGTCGGCGAAGAGCAGCTGGATCTCCTCCAGTGCGAAGCCGGCCGACTTGCAGAGCCGGATCACGTCGAGCCGGGCCAGCACCGAGTCGTCGTAGCGGCGCTGCCCGCCCAGCCGGCCCGGCGGGGGCACCAGCCCGATCTGTTCGTAGTAGCGCAGGGTGGTCGCCGCGACGCCGGCTTGGCGCGCCACCTCACCGATCGTGAGCCGAGCACTCATCGGGCCTCCTCGACGCTTGACTTAGAGCCAACTCTAAGTCGTTGACTGGGGGCATGCACACACATTCACTCGACGGGCTGGGCGCGGCGCGCTACGCGCTGCTCCGATCGTTTCGCCGCGACGGCACCCCGGTCGACACCCCGATCTGGTTCGGGCTGGACGGCGGCGCGCTGCTGTTCCGCACCAAGCGGGGGCCGAAGACCAACCGGCTTGCCGCCCGCGCCGACGTCGAACTCACCGCGTGCGACCATCGGGGCCGGGTTCGCCGCGGGGCGACGACGGTCGCGGGCCGCGCCACCATCCTCGCGGGGGCCGACGCCGAGCGGGCGAATCGCCTCCTGCACCGCCGCTACGGCTGGCAGTGGAACATCGTGCCGCTGATCAAGGTCCCGGGCGTCACGAACGTGCACCAAGATTTGTGCGTGCGCGAGAAGCTGCGCCGCGCGCGCGACCGCGGCGTGTGGGCCGACAGCGTCATCGTCCGGGTGGCGGTGCCATGACGCGCGACCCGGTTCGCTCCCCCACCCTGCGCCAATGCTGTGCCGCCGCAACCGGGTTGGTCTGGGGCGCCGTGCGCCCCAAGCGGCCCGACGACCGCTTCCTCCGCGGTGTCACCGACGCGGGCCTGCCCGAGCCCCGGCGCACCGTCACCGTGATCGCGCTGCCCCAGGTGCCGCGCTCGGTGCCCACCGCGGCGATCGTCGAGGGCACTTTCGCGCCCACCCGCGTCGACAACTCGATGACGTCGTTCGTCGTCACCCACCCGGACGCCACCTTCATCGTCGATCCGGCCGTGTGCCGCGACGTCGAGCGCCGCGCGATCGCCCAACTACCCGCGGTGCTTCGCGTCGCGGTCCGTCCGCCCGCCGACACGGTTCCCACGATCACGGCCCTGACCCGGCTGCCCGAGACGCCGGCGTTGGACTTCGCCCTGCCGACTCACGCGCACTGGGACCACGTGTCGGGTCTGCTGGACCTGCCGGATCTGCCGGTTCATCTGCACCGCACCGAACGGGACTGGATCGATTCGGGTCCGGTGGCGCCGGTCGGCGGCGTTCGCGATTCGCTGCGCGGCCGGCCCACCGTCGACTACGAGCTCGACGGGCCGCCGGTGCTGACCTTCACCCGGAGCCACGACCTGTTCGGTGACGGCTCCGTCCTCTTGGTCGACCTGCCCGGACACACTCCCGGCAGCGTCGGAGTGCTCGCCCACACGGCGCGCGGGTGGGTCTTGATCGCCGGCGACGCGGCCTGGCATTGGTTGCAGATTGAGAAGGTGCGCCAAAAGTCGAGTTACCCGGGTGTTTTGGTGGACGAGGACCGCGAGGAAGCCTTCCGGACCCTGCAGCGACTGCACCTGGCCCGGCACTCGGTGACGATCATCCCCACCCACGACCACGAGGCGGCGCTGGGGTTGTCCGCGTAGCCCCCCGCACAATGGGGCGCGACGGTGTGACCGGCGGCGGTCCACAGATTCCCCACACTCGGATGACCCCCGCGATGTTACGGTGGTCTTCGGGTTATGCACTCTCGCTTCTACTTTGAGGTAGCGATCGTGGCGAATTCTGTTATGGGCGACTTGGTCAGCCAACTGCGCGTCGCCCTTCACCGGTTGCAGGACTGGGCCTACCCGGACGAGATAACTCACGATCGCTTCCGCGCCTTCATGAAGACGCCCCACGACGTCGGCGGCGAGCCGGACGCTCCGGCGGTCTTCGAGGAGAAGGAGGAAGAGCAGTGGGAACTCAACACGTTTGTCACGTGTGAGGTGCTCGGCTGGCGGGGCATCTGGACATCGGAGGAGCGCAGACGGCTCGGCAACGTCGATGTCGGGAGAATGCTTTATCAGGGTTTCCCCTACTACGGCCGTTGGGTTTTGGCGATTGCCCGGTGCCTCATCGACAAACGCCACATCACCCTCGGTGAGTTGATCGAACGAGCGGCCGAAGTACGTGGGCGCGCGGCGGCCGGTGCGACGCCGCTGGAGCCGGCGTCTCACACTGTCGGCGACGCGGCCGCGGTGCCCAGGAACCGCCATCACGTCGAGGCCGTCGGCAAGGGCGATCCGCAGTGCTTCGACGGCCTCGCCGGTGACGCACGGTTCGCGGTCGGCGACCCGGTGGTGGTGCGGGATCTGCCCACCATCTTCTACACCCGCACCCAGGAATACCTGCGGGGCAAGCCGGGCACGGTCGTCCGGGTGTCGTACGAGAGCCCGGCCCCCGAGGACGAGGCGTTCGACCGCGAAGATCAGCGGCCGGAGTGGTTCTACATCGTTCGCTTCAAGATGGCCGACCTCTGGGACCCCTATGCGGGCCCGCCGAACGACACGCTGCAAGCGGAGATATCCGAGCGGTGGCTGCAGCCGGCTTCTTAGCCGATTCACCAACCAGGATGGCGAGATGACAGAGCACACCGACGCGGCCCACGAACCCGAGCGCCACGCGGCACCGATGGTCGAAGAGGTCACCGACTTCGAAGTGCTGGAAATCGCCCTGCGCGAGCTGGCAATCGAGAAGGGCTTGTTCACCGCCGAGGATCATCGGCGCTACACCGAGTTCGTCGAGCAGATGGGCCCTGCGCCGGGCGCCCGGCTCGTCGCGAAGGCGTGGGTGGACCCCGACTTCAAACGGCTGGCCCTGCAAGACGGCGTCGCCGCCAGCCGCGAGGTCGGCATCGACTGGCTCCATCCGACCGGCTTCGGCACACCCAGCGACTTCACCGCACTGCACATACTCGAGGACACCGAGACGCTGCACCACGTGATCGTGTGCACGCTGTGCTCCTGCTACCCACGCCCGCTGCTGGGGAACTCACCCGAGTGGTACCGGACGCCTAACTACCGGCGCCGCATCGTGCGATGGCCCCGCCAAGTCCTGGCCGAGTTCGGCCTGTACCTGCCGGAGGACGTCGAGATCCGGGTCGAAGACTCGAACTCCAAACACCGGTTCCTCGTCCTGCCGCTCCGGCCGGCAGGCACCGATGGGTGGAGCGAGGAGCAACTCGCCGAAATCGTGACGCGCGACTGCATGATCGGCGTCGCCCTGCCCAGGCCCGGCGTGACCTCGAATATCGACCGCCCCGTGCATCCGGCCGTCCGCCCCGCCGAGAACTACTGAGGGCCCGCCGATGTCTGCGGAGATCGACGTCACCGCCGTCCGGGTGCCGACGCTGGAGCAGGTCGCCGAACGCGATCAGGTGTGGGCACGGATGGCGGAGAAATATGGCGTGAGCAACCCGGTGCCGCCCTGGAAGTCCAGCCTCGACGGGATGTGCGAGGCGCTCGACCGGCAGGGCACAGCGCTGGAGCTCTTGATGCGCCGGACCGACGAGGATCGCCTCGGCGAGGAGGTGTACGTGGCCCTGCCGTATCCGGAGAGCCAGCTGGTCGCGCTGGCGCACTCCCTGGTTGCCCGCAACGTCATCGACGAGGCGGCGCTGGCTCAACGCATGGAAGCGGTCCGTGCGCGGCTGCAGGCCGGCGACGCCTGACGAAAGGGACGGCGAGCCCGCGAGTGTGCGGTTACTTTCACGTTCGGCCGCGAGTGTGAAACCACATTCGCACTCGGCGGCGCCCGGCTAGCCGCCCAGGCATCCCGGGCCGAGCAGCTCCTTTAGGTCGCCCATCAGCGCCGGCGAGGGCGTCACCCGCAGCGACGGGTCCAGCTCCAGGGTGGTGATCCGGTCCCCGCTGATGAGCCGCAGGTGCACCTGGGCGGTCCCGGGGTGGCGCGCCAGCACCTGCTTGAGGGCGCTGACCTTGTCGATGGTGCACTGCCGGGTCGGCAGGCTGACCGCGATCGGCCGGTTCGGCTGGGCATTGGAGAAGTCCGGCACCACAAGCTCGTTGGCGATCAGGCTGATGCGGTCGTCGCGGATGGCCACCTTGGCGTTGATCAGCACCACCGCGTCGTCGGCGATGTCGGCGCCATAGGCGGAATATGCGTGCGGGAAGAACATCACCTCGATGCCACCGGTGAGGTCTTCCAATTGCGCCGACGCCCAGGGCATTCCGTTCTTGTTGACCCGCCGGTTGACCGACGCCAGGATGCCGCCCACCCGCACCTGCGTCTCGTTGGGGACGTCGCCGTCCAGGATGGCCGGGATCTGGGTGTCCACCTGGGCGGCCAGCAGGTGCGCCACGCCATTGAGGGGATGACCCGACACGTACAGGCCCAGCATCTCGCGCTCCAGCGCCAGCTTGTGTTTGTCTTCCCATTCGTCCTCGGGCACCTTGATGGTGAACACCGACTCGGTGCACCCGTCATCGCCGCCGAACAGGTCGAATTGCCCCATCGCCTCGGCCTTTTTGGTGCCCAGCACCGAATCGACGGCATCGGTGTGCACCAGGAAGAGGCCCTTGCGGGCATGGCTCAGCGAGTCGAACGCGCCGGCCTTGATCAACGACTCCGTCACCTTCTTGTTGCAGGCCGAGACATCGATCTTGTTCAGGTAGTCCGAGAAGTCGGTGAACTTCCCCTTCTCGTTGCGGGTCTTGATCAGCGAACCGACCACGTTGGCGCCGACGTTGCGCACCGCACCCAGCCCGAACCTGATGTCCTGGCCGACCGACGCGAAGTTCACCAGGGACTCGTTGACGTCCGGCGGCAAGACGGTGATCCCGAGTTTGCGGCAGTCGGCCAGGTACACCGCGGCCTTGTCCTTGTCGTCGCCCACCGAGGTCAACAGCCCGGCCATGTATTCGGCCGGATAGTTGGCCTTCAGGTAGGCCGTCCAGTAGGACACCAGGCCGTAGCCGGCCGCGTGCGACTTGTTGAACGCGTAGCCGGCGAAGGGAAGGATCGTGTCCCACAACGCCTTCACCGCTTTTTCGGAGAACCCGTTGGCGGTCATGCCATCGTAGAAACCCTTGTACTCGGCCTCGAGCACCTCGAGCTTCTTCTTGCCCATTGCTTTGCGCAGCGCGTCGGCCTTGCCCATCGTGTAGGAGGCGACCTTCTGGGCGATGAACATGATCTGCTCTTGGTAGACGATCAGACCGTATGTCTCCGAGAGGATCTCGCGCAGCGGCTCCTCGAGCTCCGGGTGGATCGGTTTGATCGCCTGGCGGTTGTTCTTGCGGTCGGCGTAGTCGTTGTGGGCGTTCATGCCCATCGGGCCCGGGCGGTACAGCGCCAGCACCGCGACGATGTCGTTGAACTCGGTGGGTTGCATGCGCCGCAGCAGGTCGCGCATCGGGCCGCCGTCGAGCTGGAACACCCCCAGGGTGTCGCCGCGGCCCAGCAGCTCGTAGGTCGGCTTGTCGTCGAGCGGCACCGATTCCAGGTCGAGGTCGATTCCCCTGTTGGCCTTGATGTTCTCCAGCGCGTCGCCGATGATCGTCAGGTTGCGCAGGCCCAGGAAGTCCATCTTCAGCAGGCCGATGGCCTCGCACGACGGGTAGTCCCAGCCGGTGATGATGGCGCCGTCCTGCGGCCGCTTCCACAACGGAATGGCCTCGGTGAGCGGCTCGCTGCTCATGATCACCGCGCAGGCGTGCACGCCGGCGTTGCGGATCAGCCCCTCCAGGCCGCGCGCGGTCTGGTAGATGGTGCGCACGTCGGGATCGGTTTCGATCAGGCCGCGCACCTCGGCGGCCTCCTTGTACCGCTCGTGGTTCGGATCGGTGATGCCCGACAGCGGGATGTCCTTGGCCATGATCGGCGGCGGCAACGCCTTGGTGATCCGGTCGGCGATGGCGAAGCCGGGTTGGCCGTAGTGGATTCGAGCCGAATCCTTCAGCGCCGCTTTGGTCTTGATGGTGCCGAAGGTGATGACCTGGGCCACCCGGTCCTGGCCCCACTTGTCGGCGGCGTAGCGCACCATCTCACCGCGCCGGCGGTCGTCGAAGTCGATGTCGATGTCGGGCGCCGACGGCCGCTCGGGGTTGAGGAACCGCTCGAACAGCAGGCCGTGCGGGATCGGGTCGATGTTGGTGATGCCCAGCGCGTAGGCCACCAGCGAACCGGCCGCCGAACCGCGGCCCGGCCCCACCCGGATGTCGACCGAGCGGGCGTAGTTGATCAGGTCGGCGACGATGAGGAAGTACGACGGAAAGCCCTTGTCGCAGATGACCTTGATCTCGTATTCGGCCCGGTCGATGTAGTCCTGGCCGACACCGGACGGGAAACGCCGCCGCAGCCCGGCCATCACCTCGTGGTGCAGCCAGGACGCCTGGTCGTGTCCCTCGGGCACCGGGAAGATCGGCATCCGGTCGCGCGGCGCCCACACGTCGTCGTAGGGCTGCACGCGCTCGGCGATCAGCAGCGTCGAGTCGCACGCGCCCGGCACCGTCGCGTCCCATATCTGGCGCATCTCGGTGGCCGACTTCAGGTAGTAGCCGTCGCCGTCGAACTTGAACCGGTTGGGGTCCGACAGCGTCTTGCCGGTCTGCACGCACAGCAGCGCCTCGTGGTTGTGCGAGTGGTCGCGGGTGACGTAGTGGCAGTCGTTGGTGGCCAACGGCGGGATGCCGAGCTTGCGGCCGATCTCGAGCAGGCCGTCGCGGACCCGCTGCTCGATGGACAGGCCGTGGTCCATCAGCTCGAGGAAATAGTTGTCGGCGCCGAAGATCTCCCGCCACTTGGCGGCCGACTCCAGCGCCTCGCGGTCATGCCCGAGCCGAAGGCGGGTCTGCACCTCGCCCGACGGGCACCCGGTGGTGGCGATGATTCCCTCGGCGTGTTCGGCGATGAGCTCGGCGTCCATCCGCGACCACTTGCCGAGCTGGCCCTCGAAGGAGGCCAGCGAGGACAGCTTGAACAGGTTGCGCAGGCCGGTGGCGTTCTCGGCCACCATCGTCAGGTGCGTGTAGGACCCGCTGCCCGACACGTCGTCGGACTTCTGCCCGGGGTCACCCCACGTGATCCGGCGGGTGTCGAAACGCGAGCCAGGCGCGATGTAGGCCTCGACCCCGATGATCGGCTTGATCCCCGCCTTGGCCGCGGCGTTGTAGAACTCGCTGGCGCCGAACATGTTTCCGTGGTCGGTCATCCCGACCGCGGGCATTCCCAGCCGCTCCACCTCGGCCAGCATCGGCGTGATCTTCGCGGCCCCGTCCAGCATCGAGTACTCGGTGTGGTTATGCAGGTGCACGAACGACGACTCGCGACGAACGCTTGCGTGAGGAGGAATCGAACCTGTCATAGGGACGCCAGTCTATGACTGAGCACCGACGGGTTTCGGGCGTGTCGCGAAGTGTGTCTGCTATTGATTCGCGGCGACCCGCCGCGTGCAGACACCCGGCGCTCTAGCCGTACAGCTCGACGAAGTTTTTCAAAGACTTCTGCACGTCGCCCTTGACCGCCCGCGCGGCCGCCGAACCGACCGGGCCGAACAACGCCCGCCCGCCCAACTCGAGGCGCAGGCCCAGCGTCGATCCCTCGTCGGCGGCCCGCACGGTGAGCGTCACGGCGTACTTGGCGCCGCCCTTGCCCGAACCCGAGAGCGCCACCTCATGGGGCGGATCCCACGTCGTCACCGTCCATGTCACCCGGTTGCGGAAACCCTTGGCCCGGGCCACGCCCACCACCTGGACGCCCTCTCCGAGTTCCTCGGGCAGATCACTGCGCCACCCTTCGTGCATCACCAGCCAGTCGCCCAGGTCCGACAGGTCGGAGACGTGATCCCACATTTCCTGCGGGCTCATCGGCATGTCGGCGGTCAGGTCAACGGCGGCCATGAGCGGAGCCTAGCGCGGCCGCTTCGTCGATCGCCCGGCGCAAGTGACCACGGTGACCGGGCGACCGACGCAGGCTCAGCGGTTTGGTCCGCCGCGAAAGCGGTTGCCGATCCGGATCCCGGGCAGCAGCAGGCTGCGCGGGGCGAACCGGCCGCCGGTGCTGACGACCTTGGGCACGACGCCGGGCACCACGGTGCGCCGGCCGGACAGCATGCCGCCGATCGCCGCCTCGGCGACGTCGCGGGGCGAGACCTGCGCGATGGGGATGCTGAACCGCTCGGCGTTGGCGATCTCCGCCCATTCGGTCGGCACCGGCCCGGGGCACAGGCACGTGACCGACACCCCGGTCCCGTGCAACTCCTCGTGCACCGCCTCGGAGAACGTCTGCACGAACGCCTTGGTCGCCGAATAGACCGCCATGTAGGGCACCGGCTGGAAGCCGGCGATCGACGCGATGTTCATCACCGCCCCGGCCCCGCGCTCGACCATGCCGGGCAGGGCCGCGTGGGTGAGCTCCATCAGCGCCAGCGAGTTGAGGGTCACCTCCTCGCTTTCCCGCTCGAGCGGCAGCTCGTGGAAGACCCCGCTGGTGCCGAACCCGGCGCTGTTGCACAGCCCGGCGATGGGCTCGGCGCGCAGCCGATCGGCCAGCTTGGCGCGGCCCTTGGGATCGCCGAGGTCCAGCGGCAGCACCTCGACCGCCACCGAGTATTCCTGGCCCACCTCGTTGGCGAGTTCGTCGAGACGCTCGCGGCGCCGCGCCACCAGCAGCAGCGGGAAGCCCCGGCGGGCCAGCCCGCGAGCCAGTTCGGCGCCGATGCCGGACGAGGCGCCGGTGATGACGACAGTGGTCTGAATGTCGGGTTTCGGAAGGCTCATGATGTCACCAATGTATCCCGCGAGTCGCCCGCACAAACGTCTCGCTGCGTTTGTCGAATTGCGGTGAGTCGCTTGATGATTCGTCCCCCTTGGCGGCATGGGAGTCGCCGAACATGGCGAACGCGCGGTTGCGCACCCGGTCCATCACCGCCGGGTTCACCGCGTCGGCGACGGCGGCGAATTGACCGAACGGCGAGCTGGCCCGGCGCGGCCGGTGCACAATCGCGTCCGCGATCACCCCGGCCGCCTGATCCGGCGTCAGCGCCGGGAACTTGTCGTACA
Organism: Mycobacterium sp. E183; assembly: GCF_001667735.1. GTDB lineage: Bacteria > Actinomycetota > Actinomycetes > Mycobacteriales > Mycobacteriaceae > Mycobacterium. The sequence goes on along the minus strand of NZ_LZJN01000207.1, from coordinate 10,528 downwards.
GGGTGGTCGGGCTGATCATCGGGGTGCGCACCAGGGCCATGTGCACGGTGGTGAACTTCACGCCGTCGTTGACGGTCTCGGCCTGCAGGGAGTCGCACAGGCTGTCCAGCGCGGCCTTGCTGGCGATGTAGGCGCCGAAGCGCGGCGCGCGGGTCTGCACCCCGACCGAGGAGACGTTGATGATGTGCCCGAAGCCGCGCTCCCGCATCCCCGGGATGAACTTGAGGATGAGCTGGACCGCGCCCAGATAGTTCAGCTGCATGGTCCGCTGATAGTCGTGGATCCGGTCGTAGGACAGCTCCAGCGAGCGCCGGATGGACCGCCCCGCGTTGTTGATCAGGATGTCGACGCTGCCCAGGTCGCTGAGCACCTGGTCGGCCATCGCGGCGATCGCGTCCATGTCGGTCAGGTCGCACGGGTAGACGTGGGCGCTGCCGCCGTTGCCTTCGATTTCAGCGGCGACCTTCTCCAGGTTCTCCCGGGTGCGCGCGACGAGCACCACCTCACCGCCCGCTTCCGCAATCCGCTTCGCGGCGGCCTCCCCGATGCCCGACGATCCCCCGGTGATCAGGACGGTCTTGCCACTGACCGCCTCGTCGAGCGTGCGTCCCTGCACCGCGTCGAGCAGATTCCTCAGATAGAACGGCCGGTAGCGGCCCGCGGAGTTGGGGGTGTTGACGATGTGGGACACCGCCGCGATCGGCTTCTCCACCAGATTCGCGAGCGGCTTTTCGACCATGTTGGTGATGTCGCCGAGATTCATTGGCTTTCGCTCCTGATGATGTCGGCCCCCCGACCGCAACTGGCCTGCCCGTTGACCACGACCGCCTTGCGGGGCTGTGTGAATGTTGTGACGCGAGTCATAAAGCCAACCTAGGACATCAGCGCCCCCACTCGATGCAGATTTCCGGCATGTAAAGCGCGCCGCACATCTCACGCCGCGGCGGGCGGGGCCGTCATGGGTGAGCAATCCGGTTGTTACGCAAGGACATCCGAGCGTGATTGCGAACTAACTGGTGGGCAACGCCGAAATGTTCCAATCGGACTTATGAAAATTCTGGCACGCTTCCACAAGCCACAGCCGGGCACCATCTACGACCGGATCGGCGGCCACGAGGCAATCGAAGTCGTGGTCGAGGACTTCTACGTTCGTGTGCTCGCCGACGACCAACTCGCGGGCTTTTTCACCGGGACCAACATGAACCGGCTCAAGGGCAAGCAGGTCGAGTTCTTCGCCGCCGCGCTCGGGGGCCCCGAGCCCTATACCGGCGCGCCGATGAAGCAGGTCCACCAGGGGCGCGGGATCACCATGTACCACTTCAACCTGGTGGCCGGGCACCTGTCGGACGCACTGGCCGCGGCCGGGGTGCCGTCCGAAACGGTCACCGCGATCATCGGCGCGATCGCGCCGCTGGCCCCCGAGATCGCGACGGGCGAGGCCAACACGGCCACGGTCTGACCGTCCCCGCCGGGATCGCCGCGGCGGTTGCGGTCGCGCATTTCGGCGTGTCGCGCCGACGGTGCGCCCGGCAGGCGGTAGTCAGCACGTATGCGACTGCTCGCCGTCATCGTTGCGGCCCTGGTGCTGAGCGCCTGCGGCGCGAAGACGACCCCGGCGCCGGCCACCACCACGTCGGCGACCACCACTGCCCCGCCGACCGCGGCGCCGCTCGACTGCGCCACCCCGGCGAACGCGGCCCAGCGGCAGGTGTGCACCGATCCGCACCTCAGCGATCTCGACCATCGGGTCCAGGCCGCCTACCAGGAGGCGCTCGGCCGGCCCGGCGCGGACCAAGCCGCGCTGGCCAGCGCGCAGAACAACTGGGCGAGCGGGCGGGACGGCTGTGCACAAAACCCCGAGATGCGCACGTGCCTGACCGAGGCGTATCAGACGCGGCTGGTCCAGTTGGCCATCGCCGACCCCGGCACCTTGAGCCCGCCCGTCGTCAGCTACCAGTGCCCCGCGGACACCGGACCGTTGACCGCGCAGTTCTACAACGAGTTCGACCCGCCCGCGGCGGTGCTCGACTGGAAGGGCAACCAGCAGATCCTGTTCCAAGAGCCGTCCGGCAGCGGCGCCAGGTACGGCCGGCAGGGCTCGGAATACTGGGAGCACCAGGGCGAGGTCAAGCTCGACCTCAACGGCACCAAATTCGTCTGCCGCGCGCCGTGATTCGGCGCGCCGCCGGCCAGCGGTCAGTCGAAGACGACCACGGCCCGGCCGACGATGTCGCCCCGGCCCAGGGCTTCCAGGTTGTCGTTGATGTCGTCGAGCCTGACCGGGACCACGTGGTGCTTGATCAGGCCTTGGCTGGCAAGCGCGAGCACCTCCCGAAGGTCGTTGTAATTGCCCCAGAACGAGCCGAAGTACGACTTCTCTCCGCTGACGAACGGAAACAACGGGAGCTCCACCCGCTGGCCCATGAGGCCCACCTGCGATAGCGCACCCTCCGTCTCGAGAATCGCGGCCGCCAATCCCAGGGACTCCGTGGATCCGGCGCAGTCCAGCACCGCGTCGACGGTGCGTCGGCCGGTCAGGTCCTCGAGCTCGTTCTGCACGTCCTCGACGGATTTGTCCCGGACGTTCACGGTGTGATGCGCGCCGTGTTCGGTTGCGACCTTGAGTTTTTCATCGCTCCGGGCGAATCCGAGCACGGTCGCGCCGCCACCGAGTAGCCGGGCGTATTGCACCGCGTAGCTGCCCAGACCGCCGATGCCGTTGATGACGACCGTACGGCCGGCGCCGAGTTTGCCCGCGTCGCGCAACTTCTTCATGCCGCGGTACGGAGTGAGGCCCGCATCGGTCAGCGGGGCCAGGTACCGGGGGTCGGCATCCGGTTGATCGGCGACCGAGATCACGTGGTCGTACGGGGCGACCATGTACTCGGCGAAGCCCCCGTTGGGTCCGAACCCGACGAGTTGCCCGTCGGCGCACAGTTGCTGGTTGCCTTCGTGGCACTGCCGGCACGTGCCGTCCCCCCAGTTCGGGTCCACCACGACAAGGTCTCCCTCGCCGATGCCGGCGGAATCCGGCACGTCGGCGCCCACCTCGGTGATGGTGCCCGCCACTTCGTGCCCCGGGATGAACGGGAAGTCCACCGGGAGACCGTCGCGGAAGTAGCCATCCAACAGCTGATAGTCGCTGCGGCACATGCCCGTCGCGGCGACCTTGATCAGGACCTGGCTTCGCCCGACATCGGGAACCGGCACTTCGTCGATCTCCAGCGGCTGGTTGTATCCGTGCATGCGTGCTGCCCGCATCGCCATGATGTCTCCTCGATATCCGCAAGTAACCGGCGATTGCGCCGGGAATAGGTCCGCCCGAAGGATGATCAATAGCCAACCGGATGGTCGGCGGCCGCGGTACAAGATTCCTGCCCGATGTTTGCCGGTTTCGATCCCGCGCGGTGACACTCACCCAGCGAGGGCCCTCGTATTCGGCTACCTTTTTCTTTGCGGAGCGGTTCCGGCCCCCGCGGTGTGCTGACGCCAAGGGGGGTGTTGACCTGACCGCCGCCGAAAACATCGAACATCACCTCAGTTCCGGTGATCTCGTCGCCGAATTGACTGCGCGCGCACCGCATCCCGGCGCGAACGTCGGGCTGTGGCCCGGTCTGACCATCTACCGATTCACCGAGCCCACCGAACCCGAGTGGCAGGAGATCCGGGGACTGTCGATCGGACTCGTCGCGCAGGGCCGCAAGGCCGTCATCGAGATGGGCCGGCGTCACGTCTACGACCAGTTCAGCTACCTGGTGATCAACGGCGATGTGCACTTCCAGAGCGAGGTGCTCGAGGCATCGCCGCGCAAGCCCTGCCTATGCATGGTGCTGGAGGTGGATCCGTCTACCGTTCGCGAGATCACCGAGAAGATGCCGGGCGGGCGGGGCGCCGAGGCGGCGTCGGTACCGGAGCTCACCGAATCGTGCGTCGTCTCCGCGCTCGACGACGAAGTCATGAGCTCGGTCCTGCGGTTCGTGCGGTCGCTCTCGACCGAGGTCGACCGGCGAGTGCTGGCGCCCTTGTATCTGCGCGAGTTGGTGTATCGGGTCCTGCAGCGCGAACAGTTTGCGCGGATGCTGCACTTCGCCACCCAGCAAGCGGCCGGTAATCCCATCGGCGCGGCACTGACCTACATCAATGAGCATTGGGCCGAGCCGATCACGGTCGCGACCCTGGCCGCGGAGGTGGGCCTGAGCTCATCCGCATTCACCAGAACGTTCCGCGAGGTGACGGGATCGTCGCCGTATCAGTACGTCAAAGACGTCCGGCTGAACCGAGCGCGCGAACTGGTTCTGGATCGAAGATGGGCCGTGACCGAGATCGCCCACCGGGTCGGCTACGTCAACGTGTCCCATTTCATCAGCGAGTTCCGAACCCGGTTCGGCGCCACGCCGCGCGGTTACGCCAGCCGCCAGTCCGCCCGCTGAGGGCCGCCGATACAAGAAAGCGACCGGATCAGTAACGGCTTCGAGGACCAGCGCCCATTCGGGGCTCACTTCGTGATGCAGTGAGAGCGCAATTGCCAACTCGTCACCAAGGGGGACACCGATGGCCGAACCGATCGCGAAAGTGCAGCCACGAACGATCACTCATGTCGGTGTGACCGTCACCGATGCGGAGGCGGCCATCGACTGGTACCAACGCGTCCTCGGCTTCCAACTCCTGCACGAGCCGCAGGAGTACACCGCGGGCGAGGGTTACTTCGGCGAGCTGGTCGCGGACATGCTGGGCCCCCACGTGGTATCCGGCAGGATCGCCATGATGGACGCGGGCAATGGTGTCGGCCTGGAGTTGTTTGAGTTCTCCGAACCCAAACCCGAGCAGCGGGCAGCTGACGAGAACACACAGTTCTACTTGCACAAGACCGGTACGTTCCACTTCTGCGTCATCGACCCCGACGTCGAAGGCCTTGCGCGGCGCATCGCGGAGAGCGGCGGCAGACAACGCAGCGCGGTGTGGGAGTTCGCGCCCGGCATCGGATTCTATGTGTGCTACTGCGAAGACCCCTTCGGCAACATCGTCGAAATCTATTCGCACGGCACATCTCAGATTTGGAGCACCCTTGCGCAGGTGAACGGCAAGGCCGGTAATCACCAGCCCTGAGCGCTGCCTAGCATGCTCGACATGGTCCGCACATTCGACGACCTCGTGGCCGAGGCCGATGCCGCCCCCGTCGACGGCTGGGACTTCTCCTGGCTGGACGGGCGCGCCACCGAGGAACGCCCCTCGTGGGGGTATCAGCGTCAGATGAGCCGGCGGCTGGCGAGCGTGTCGGCCGCGTGCGACATCGACACCGGCGGTGGCGAGGTGCTCGCGGGCGCGGAGCGGTTTCCGCCCGCGATGGCCGCGACGGAATCGTGGCCGCCCAACGCGGCGCTGGCCACCCGACGCCTGCATCCCCGCGGCGTGGTGGTGGTGTTGACCGGCCACGAGCCGGGGCTGCCGTTCGCCGACGCGGCCTTCGACCTGGTGACCAGCCGCCATCCCATCGAGGTGCGATGGGCCGAGATCGCGCGGGTGCTGCGGCCGGGCGGCACCTACTTCGCCCAGCAGATCGGGCCCGCGACGATGGCCGAACTGGTCGAGTACTTCATCGGGCCGCAACCGGAAAAATGGGCCGAACTACACCCCGACGTCCAGCGCGCCGAGGCCGAAGCCGCCGGGATGGAGGTCGTCGACATCCGGATGGAGCGGATGCGGGCCGAGTTCTTCGACGTCGGCGCCGTTATCTACTTCCTGCGCAAGGTGATTTGGACGGTGCCGGACTTCACGGTCGACGCCTACCGGGATCGGCTGCGCGAACTGCACGAGCGCATCGAGGCCGACGGGCCGTTCGTCGCGTACTCCACGCGGCTGCTCGTCGAGGCGCGCAAGCCGGCCGAGTGATCGCAAGCGCGGCGAAGCCGGGCGCTGGGGGCACCCCCAGCGAAGCTTGGGGGACGGGTCGCGACCATCAGAATGATCAGCCCTCGGCGCGCAGCACGTCCAGCGCGTGCTGCAGATCGGCCGGGTAGGGGCTGACGATCTCCATCCGCCTGCCGTCGGCCGGGTGGGCGAACGACAGCGACCGGGCGTGCAGCCATTGCCGTTGGAGCCCAAGCCTTTTCGCGAGCTTAGGATCCGCCCCGTAGACCAGGTCACCGCAGCACGGGTGATGCAGCGCGGAGAAATGCACCCGAATCTGGTGCGTGCGGCCGGTTTCCAGGTGCACGTCGAGCAGGCTGGCGGCGACGAAGGCCTCGATGGTGTCGTAGTGGGTGAGACTGTGCCGGCCGTTCGTCGTGACCGCGAACTTCCACTCGCCGCCGCGGTGCCGCCCGATCGGAGCGTCGATCGTGCCGCTCGACGGGTCCGGATGGCCCTGCACCAGCGCGTGATAACGCTTGTCGACAGTGCGCTGTTTGAACGCGCGCTTCAGCACGGTGTAGGCGCGCTCGGAGAGCGCCACCACCATCACCCCGGAGGTGCCGACGTCGAGGCGATGCACGATGCCCTGCCGCTCGGGCACGCCGGACGTGGTGATCCGGTAACCGGCCGCGGCCAGTCCGCCGAGCACCGTCGGTCCGGTCCAGCCCACCGACGCGTGCGCGGCCACCGCGGCGGGCTTGTCGACCGCGACGATGTCGTCGTCGGAATACAGAATCGTCATGCCCTCGATTTCGACCGGCGTGTTCTCCACCGGCGGCGGCGCTTCGGGCAACCGGACCTCAAGCCACGCGCCGCCGGTCAGCCGGTCGGATTTGCCCGCCTGCACGCCGTCGAGTTCCACCCCGCCGTCTTCGGCCAGCGCCGCGGCGGCGCTGCGGGACAGGCCCAGCAGCCGCGCGAGGCCCGCGTCCACGCGCATGCCCGCCAGCCCCTCGGGGACGGGCATGGAACGGTGCGTCATCGGCGCTGGTCGGCCTTCCGCCTGCCGACCGTGTCGAAGTCGTAGCCGAAGACCGACAGCACCACCAGGAGGATGGCGCCGCCCACCACCGAGGGGTCGGCGACGTTGAACACCGGCCACCACCCGACCGACAGGAAATCCACGACGTGGCCGCGCAGCGGCCCGGGCGCCCGGAAGAAGCGATCGACCAGGTTGCCCATGGCGCCGCCGAGGATCATGCCCAGCCCGACCGCCCACCAGGGCGACACCAGCCGCCGGCCCATCCAGAAGATGCCGGCCACCACGCCGGTCGCGATCAGCGTCAGCACCCAGGTGTAGCCGGTCGCCATCGAGAACGCGGCACCGGAGTTGCGGACCAGCGTCCAGGTGACCGTGTCGCCGATGATGGGCACCGGCTGACCGGGCGGCAGCAGCTTGACGGCCAGCACCTTGGTGACGATGTCCAGGGCCAAGACGATCGCCGCCACCGACAGCAGCAGGCGCAGCCGCCTCGGCGGCCGCTGCGGCTCGGCGGCCGCGCCGTCGCCGGCCTGCTCGGTTGAGGTCACTGGCTCAGTCGATGGTTCCTCGGGCACTCTCACATCATCCCCCAATGCCCACGCGATCCCCCAATGCCGACGCGGGCTGGCCGATGTTCGCGGTTGGCGTGCGCGATGATTTCACCATGGGCCGGCTCACCGTGATCGCCACCGGAGGCACGATATCGACCGGCACCGGCGCGGACGGCGTGCACCGGCCCGCTTATGGCGCGGCCGACCTGGCCGCCGGCCTCGACGTCGACGTCGTCGACGTGCTGGCGCTGGACAGCTCGCAGCTGGTGCCCGCGGATTGGGACCGGATCCGCCGCGCCGTGCGCGCGGCGATCGACGGCGGCGCCGACGGTGTGGTGGTCACCCACGGCACCGACACCATGGAGGAGAGCGCGCTGTGGCTCGAGCTCACCCACGCGGGCGACGTTCCGGTGGTACTGACCGGCGCGATGCGCAGCGCCGACGCCCCCGACGCCGACGGCCCGGCCAACCTGCGTGCGGCCCTCGCCGTGGCGGGCAGCCCCGGCGCGCGGGGTCTGGGCGTGCTGGTGTGTTTCGCCGGCCGGGTCTTGCAGCCGCTGGGGCTGACCAAGGTGGCGACCAACGACCTGACCGGATTCGCCGGTGAGCTGATCGGCACGGTGAACGGCGGTCTCACGCTGGCCGTCACCAAGACACGGCCTCAGCTCGGGGATCTCAGCGCGGCGGACGCGCCGCGCGTCGACATCGTCGCCGCCTACCTGGGCAGCGACGGGGTGGCCCTCGACGCCTGCGTGGCGGCCGGGGCCAAGGGCGTGGTGCTCGAGGCGCTGGGTTCGGGCAACGCCGGCGACGCGGTGGTCGACGCGGTGACCCGGCACTGCCGCGCCGGCGTCGCCGTCGCGGTGTCCACCCGCGTCCCCGGCGGGAGCGTCGGTGCCGCCTATGGGCCCGGGCACCAGATGGCGGCCGCCGGCGCGGTGATGGTGCCCCGCCTACGACCGCCGCAGGCGCGGGTGCTGATGATGGCCGCGCTGGCCGCGCGGCTACCGGTCGGCGACGTCATCGCCCGCTGGGGCTGACGGGGCGTTCGCGTCCAGGGCCTGCAGCACGCCCAGGTAGTCCGGCCAGTCCAGGGAATCGACGGGGTTGGCTTTGGTCAGCTCGGCGGTGTCGGCGGGGAACGTGCGGGCCGGGCCGGGGCCGGAGCTGCGGGTCTCGAACCGCGCGGTGACCACGCCGTGGCCCGCGCCCTGCACCCAGCCGTGCCCGAGCTCGGGATGCGTGACGTCGTCGCCGACCCGCCAGCCCTCCCCGGGCGCCGCGGCGAACATCGCCTCCGCCGCGGTCGCCACCGTCTCCGCGGGGTGGTCCTCCCCCGCCAGGTCCAGATCCGGGAACAGCGACTCCTGCCGCACGTCGCTCAACCCCGAAAACCCCACGCCCAGAAGGCGAATCGGGCCGATCTCGCGAGGGTCGAGCAGCAGCCGCCGGGCCACGGCGACCAGCGCGCCGGCCTCCGTCGTCGCGTACGGCAGCGTGGCCGACCGGGTCAGCGTGCTCATGTCGGACTTCTTCAGCTTCACGGTGACGGTGCGGGCGCCGCGCCCGTCGCGCAGCAGGCGCTGATGCGCGTGCTCGGCGATCGGGTCAATCGCCTCGCGCAGCTGCTCCAGGGTGGTCAGGTCGACGGCGAAGGTGGATTCGGAGCTGATCTGCTTGGCCTCGGCGCGCTCGGCGACCGGGCGGTCGTCGATGCCGCGGGCCAGGCGGTGCAGCGCCGGGCCGATCGTCGCGCCCAGGATATTGGCGGCCTCGGCGTCGGTCAGCGCGGCCAGCTGGCCGATGGTCTCGATGCCGAGCCGGTTGAGCTTCTCCTCGGCGACCGGACCGATGCCCCACAGCCGCCGCACCGGCAGACCCCCGAGCAGCGACCGTTCCTCGGCGCGCGAGACGACCCGAATTCCGTCGGGTTTCGCCAGCCCGGACGCGATCTTGGCGATCTGCTTCCCCGAGCCGGCGCCGACCGACGCGATCAGGCCCGTCTCCTCGCGGACCCGTCGCCGCAGGCCTTCGCAGAACGCCTCGACATCCTCGGCGGACGCGCCCGCGAGGTCGGGCGGCTCGCCGAAGCCCTCGTCGAACGACAGCTGCTCGACGACGGGCACCACGCTGCGCACGGTGTCGAAGACCCGCCGGCTGGCCACCCCGTACACCACCCCGCGCGGCGGCAGCACCACCGCGGTCACGCCGATCAGCCGGCGGGCCTGGTGCATCGGCATGGCAGAGCGCGCGCCGTACACGCGGGCTTCGTAGCTGGCCCCGGCCACCACGCCCCGCCCGCCCAGGCCGCCGACCAGCACCGGCCGGCCCCGCAGCGTCGGCCGCGTCAGTTGTTCGACGGAGGCGAAGAAGGCATCCATGTCCAGGTGCAGCACCCAACGGGACTCCACACTTCGGAATGCTATTGGTCTAGCGTCGTTGGGTATGGAGCCTCACGGCACCGACGCACCGAGGTCCCGGTGGGAGCGCCTGCGCCACCAATGGAACCAGCGGCTGCAACCCGGCGAGCAGGCCACGGTGCTGGCCTGGACGTCGTTCACGCTCACGTTCGCCGGGCTGCGGGCGCTCACGCACTGGATCCGCGCCGGCCATGGCCCCTCGGGTGGTGGTATGTCCATGGGCGGCAGGCATTTTCACCACTACAACATCGGCATCGGGATGCTGGCCACGGTCGGCGCTGTGGGCCTACGCGGAACCGACAAGCAACGGCGGCATCCCGCGGCGGCCGTCGCGTACGGCGCCGCGAACGCCATGATCGTCGACGAGCTCGCCCTGCTCTTGGACCTCAAGGACGTCTACTGGGCAAGCGATGGCCGCGAGAGCGTCGACGTCGCGGTCGGCCTCATTGCCACCGGCGCGACCGTCGTGGCGGGCATGCCCTTCTGGCCACACGCCCACCGGGCGCTGCGCTCGCGAACGGCCCGATAGCGCACCGCTCGCTCAGGGATGCTGCAGCGGCTCCGGGTGAACCGGCTGCGGGTGAACCGGCTGTTGCGGGACCGGTGGGTGGCAGGCGTAACACTGGATCGGCCCGTGGCCGCTGGGCGCGGGCTGACCGCCGCCC
>NZ_LZJN01000206.1 GCF_001667735.1 Mycobacterium sp. E183 | reverse complement strand
GGTCCGACGGCGACGCCTTCGGCCGACTCATCCTGCTGTACGACCCGGAAGGCGCCGACGCGTGGGACGGCACCATCCGGCTGGTCGCCTACATCCAGGCCGACCTGGACCCCAGCGAGGCCGTCGACCCCCTGCTGCCCGAGGTCGCCTGGAGCTGGCTGGTGGACGCGCTCGAGTCCCGGATGGAGCAGGTCACCGCCCTGGGCGGCACCGTCACCGCCACCACGTCGGTGCGCTACGGGGACATCTCCGGGCCCCCGCGCGCCCACCAACTGGAGCTGCGGGCGTCGTGGACGGCGACCACGCCGCAAGTCGGCGTCCACGTCGAAGCCTTCTGTGAGGTACTGGAACACGCGGCGGGCCTCCCGCCGACCGGCGTCACCGATCTGAGCTCCCGGTCACGCGCCTGACATGTGCGAACCGGATGCCCCCGGGCCCGGCAGCACTGCGCCCGACAACAGCGAGCCCGACAATCCCGAACCCCAGCCCACGCCGCTGCTGCACCCTGCCGAAGGAATTCCCGACCTCTCGGTGACCGCCCGGCAGATCCAGGAGGCCGCGAAGCTCCTGGAGCGTGGGCGCGGACCGTTCGCCGTGGACGCCGAGCGGGCGTCGGGGTTCCGGTACTCCAACCGGGCCTACCTGATTCAGATCCGCCGGGCCGGCGCCGGCACGGTGCTCATCGACCCGGTCAGCCACGGGGCCGACCCGGTGGAGGCGCTGCGGCCCGTCGCCGAGGTGCTGAGCGAAGACGAATGGATCCTGCATTCCGCCGACCAGGACCTGCCCTGCCTCGCGGAGGTCGGCCTGCGGCCGCCAGCTCTGTATGACACCGAGCTCGCCGGGCGGCTGGCCGGTTTCGAGCGGGTGAACCTGGCGACGATGGTCGAGCGGCTGCTGGGGTCCGGACTGGCCAAGGGCCACGGCGCGGCCGACTGGTCCAAGCGCCCGCTACCCGAGGAATGGCTCAACTACGCGGCGCTGGACGTCGAGCTGCTCATCGAGCTGCGCGCCGCGATCGCCGACGTCCTGGACCAGCAGGGCAAAACCGGTTGGGCCGCAGAGGAATTCGACTACCTACGGGCGGTGGGGTCCAGGGACCCCAGCGCCGCGGCGCGGCCCGACCGGTGGCGCCGCACGTCGGGCATCCACCGGGTGCGCGACCAGCGGGGGCTGGCCGCGGTTCGCGAGCTGTGGCTGACGCGCGACCGCATCGCCCAGCGCCGCGACATCGCCCCGCGGCGCATCCTGCCCGACTCGGCCATCATCGAGGCCGCCCTCGCCGACCCGAAGACGATCGAGGACCTCACCGCGTTGCCGGTGTTCGGGGGACGCAATCAACGCCGCAGCGCCGCCACCTGGCTGGGGGCGCTGGAGGCGGCCCGGCAAACCAAGAATCCGCCCGTCGACGCCGAACCGCCCAACGGCCCGCCTCCGCCGGCACGCTGGAGCCGGCGCAAACCCGAGGCGGCCGCACGGCTGGAGGCGGCGCGGGCGGCCCTGTCGCGGGTGTCGGAGCAGGTCCACGTCCCCACCGAAAACCTCGTCTCGCCCGATTTGGTGCGCCGGTTGTGCTGGGACTGGGAGCCGGCGCCCGATCCCCTCGACGCCGTCGAGACGTTCCTGCGCGCCGGGCAGGCCCGGCGGTGGCAGCGGGAATTGGTGGATCCCCCGCTGGCGCAGGCGCTGCAGCCCCCGGCCGAGGCCGGCGATTAGCTCGGGGCGTTCACTCATCGAGGGTGAATCGTGGGCATTGCGGGTGAGCGCTGGGCGGAGAAATCGGCGAGATCCCGCCGTGAGCGCACACTCAACGCCCCGAATGCACTCGCGACGATGGTGGGTGGCGACCCGCTCCGCTGACTAGTCGAGGTGTTCGCGGATCTCCGCTTCGGTGACGGAACTGCCCAAGGCGGCCACCCAGCCGGTGACGCGGCGGGCCACGTCCTGATCGGTCAACCCGAGGTCGGCCAGCAGCTCACCCCGCGAGGCGTGCTCGTAGAACCGCTGCGGCAGGCCGACGTCGCGGCACGGAACGTCGATCTCGGCGTTGCGCAACGCGGCGGACACCGCCGACCCGACGCCGCCGCTGACCCCGTTGTCCTCGCACGTGACGACCAGTTTGTGTTGCGCGGCGAGTTCGAGCACCCCGTCGGACACCGGTAGCACCCAGCGCGGGTCGATCACCGTCACGCCGATCCCCTGGTTGTGCAGCCGCTTGGCCACCTCCAACGCCATCGGGACGAATGCGCCGACGCCCACCAGCAGCACATCGTGGTTCAATCCGGCGGCCGGCACCGCCAGCACGTCCACGCCCGAGCGCCGCTCGAGCGCCGGAATGTCTTCGCCCACATCGCCTTTGGGGAACCGCAGGGCGGTCGGGCCGTCGTTGACGTCGAGGGCCTCGCCGAGCTCCTCGCGCAGCCGGGTGGCGTCCCGGGGCGCGGCCACCCGCATGCCCGGGACGATGCCCAGCATCGACATGTCCCACATGCCGTTGTGGCTGGCACCGTCCGAACCGGTGATGCCGGCGCGGTCCAGCACCATGGTGACGGGCAGCTTGTGCAACGCCACGTCCATCATGATCTGGTCGAAGGCGCGGTTGAGGAACGTCGAGTAGATGGCCACCACGGGGTGCATGCCGCCCATCGCCAGGCCCGCGGCCGACGTCAGCGCGTGCTGCTCGGCGATGCCGACGTCGAAGAGACGATCCGGGAACTGTTGGCCGAAGGCGCTGAGCCCGGTCGGGCCCGGCATCGCCGCGGTGATGGCCACGATGTCGCGGCGCTTCTTGGCGTAACCGATGAGCGCGTCGGAGAAGGTGGCGGTCCAGCCGGGCCCGGCGACCTTGGTGGCCTGCCCGGTGACCGGGTCGATCACGCCGCAGGAGTGCATCTGCTCGGCCTCGTCGTCCTCGGCCGGGCCGAAGCCCATGCCCTTACGGGTGACGACGTGCACGATCACCGGCCGGCCGAAGCCGCGGGCGTGCCGCAGCGCCATCTCGACCGCGCGTTCGTCGTGGCCGTCGACAGGGCCGACGTATTTCAGCCCGAGGTCAGTGAACAGCAGCTGCGGGGACAGCGAGTCCTTGATGCCGGCCTTGACGCTGTGCATGAACCGGTAGGCGAGCTCGCCGAAGAACGGCATCGAGCGCACCGCGTCGCGGCCCTTCTCCAGCGCCTGCTCGTAGGCCGGCTGCAGCCGCAGGGTGGCCAGGTGGTCGGCGACACCGCCGATCGTCGGCGCGTAGCTGCGGCCGTTGTCGTTGACCACGATGATCACCGGCCGGCGCGAGGCCGCGATGTTGTTCAGCGCCTCCCAGCACATGCCGCCGGTGAGCGCGCCGTCGCCGACCACCGCGACCACGTGCCGGTTGCGGTGGCCGGTCAGCTCGAACGCCTTGGCCAGGCCGTCCGCGTACGACAGGGCGGCGCTGGCGTGGCTGGACTCGACCCAGTCGTGTTCGCTCTCGGCGCGCGACGGATAGCCCGACAGGCCGCCCTTCTTGCGCAGGCTCTCGAAGTCCTGGGCGCGACCGGTCAGCATCTTGTGGACGTACGCCTGATGGCCGGTGTCGAACACGATCGGGTCGTGCGGCGAGTCGAACACCCGATGCAGCGCCAACGTCAGCTCGACGACGCCGAGGTTGGGCCCCAGGTGTCCCCCGGTGGCAGCGACCTTGTGAATCAGGAACTGGCGAATCTCGGCGGCCAGTTCGCGCAGCTGCGGTTGGGACAGGTGTTGCAGATCAGCGGGCCCGCGGATCTGTTCCAGCATCCCGATAGTCTACGCAGCGTCCGCGGGAACGACAGGGAAGCAGCGGAGCCGCAAGGCCTACGAGCGGCCGAAGAGCTCGGCCAGGCTGTCGCGAAGTTCGGGATCTGCCAGGACAACGACCTCGTCACCGGCCCGAAGCTCGGTGTCGCCCCGCACGGGCACCAGGCCGGTGGTGCGGACCACAATGCTCACCCAGATGTCGCCGACCCGGTCACTGAGGCCCTCGACGGTGCACCCCTCGGCGGTCGACCCGCGGGCGACGCTGAAGCGATGGACGCCCTGCGGTTCGTCCGCGAGCCGGACCCCGATCTGCCACGGCTGGGTCTCCACGGTCCGCATCGGTAGCCGCAGCAGCCGGGCCACACCGGGCACGGAGCTGCCCTGCACCAGCACGGAGAAGATGACGACGATGACCACGATGCCGTAGAGGCGTTCGGCGCCGGGGACGTGGGCGGCCCGAAGGAACTCGCCCAACAGGATCGGCACCGCCCCCTTGAGCCCGGCGTAGAGGACGAAGATGCGTTCGTTGCGTCGCAGCCGGACCGGAACCAGGCACGAGCCCACCGCCAGCGGCCGGATCAACAATGTCAGCGCGACACCGAGTGCGACCCCGGGAATCCACACGTCCGGGTGGGCCAGGACGTTGATGTCCACCGTCAGGCCGAGAAAGGCGAACGCGACGATTTCGGCCAGCCCCGCCAGGGCGGCGTGGAACCGCTTGATCTCCGGCTTGTAC
The DNA here is from genome assembly GCF_001667735.1 of Mycobacterium sp. E183. GTDB lineage: Bacteria > Actinomycetota > Actinomycetes > Mycobacteriales > Mycobacteriaceae > Mycobacterium. The sequence goes on along the minus strand of NZ_LZJN01000206.1, from coordinate 66,797 downwards.
GGCGCACGAGCGTCGCCGATCACGATGCCGGCGACGAATACGGCCAGGAACCCCGAGCCGTGCGCGAGCGTCGCGATGCCGTACAGCATCAGGCACGACGCCAGCGTGCGCAGCGGGTAGAGGCCTTCGCTCGGCAGGGCGACCCTTCGCATGAAGACGAGCAGGGCCCGGCCGCCGATCACCCCGACGGCCAGCCCGACCGCCATCTGGAGAACGAATTGCGTTCCCACACCGGCGAATCCGGCCGCGCTCAGGCCGCCCGCGGCGATCAGGCTGGACATCAGGGAGATGCCGACCGGGTCGTTGGCGCCGGACTCGCCCTCCAAGATGGTGCTGCTGCGGCCCCGGATCTCGCGTTTGCCCAGGACCGAGAAGACGACGGCGGGATCAGTGGGGGCCACGGCCGTGGCGACGAGTACCGCCGGGAACCAGGCGATTCCGAACGCGTAGTGCACCACCAGGGCCGCCCCGGCGGCGGTCAGGGCGGTCCCCAACACGCCCACCGACAGGATCGGGATGGCGGCCGCGCGGAACCGCGATGGCCCGATGTGCATGCCGCCGTCGAACAACACCAACACCAGCGCGATCGTGATCACCCGCTCGACGGTCGGCTCGGACGGCGACTGCACCGCCGGCACCGCGTGTACAACCACGGCGGCCCCGACCAGCACGAGCAGGGGCACCGGGATCTTGACCCGCTCGGTGAGGCGGTTCGCCAGGACGGCGACCAAACCGACTGCGCTGCAGAACAAAATGATCAGCGCGTAACGAAGAGTCTCGGTCACGATGGCCGCCGTCCGATACCGCTTGATGCGTCGGCGGGCGCGGCCCGCTCTTCGATGGTAGGCACCTAAGCCTTTCGGTTGGTCGACGGGGACATCGAGGACATCGCCGACCAGACTTCCCGGCACACCGTGACGGAGTCTATCGGCTGCGGCGCCCTTCCTCTAATCGCTAGCGGGTCAACAGTGCTACGCACTCGGTGTGATGCGTGAGCGGGAACGCGTCGAAGACCTTGATTTTCTCGACGGCATAGCCCTGGCCGAGATAGAGGCCGATGTCGCGCGCGAAAGACGCCGCCTCGCAACCGATGTGCACCACCCGCGGAACCCCGGCCGCCGCCAGCAGCTCGATGATTTCGCGCCCCGCACCCGCCCGGGGCGGGTCCAGCACCGCCACATCGGCGCTCGAGCGTTGCGCGCCGAGCGCCCGGCGCACGGAGTCGGTGACGACCTGCACCTGCGGCAGGTCGTCCAGCGCGGCGCGGGCGGACCGCGTCGCCGCGCGGGAGGTGTCCACGCTCAGCACCCGCCCGGACTCACCCACCGCCGCTCCCAGCGCCGCGGCGAAAACGCCCGCGCCGCCGTACAGATCCCAGGCGGTCGCGCCCGGCCCGGGTTGTGCCCAGTCGGCGACCAGCCGGCTGTACACCGCCGCCGCGCCGCGGTGCGCCTGCCAGAATGCCGTCACCGGGATCTGCCAGCTGCGCCCGTCCACCCGCTGGATCGCCTCGTAGCCGCCCTCCACGACCTTGGTCGCTGTCCGTTTGCCCTGCCGCAGCGTGCGCACCACGTGGCGCGCGCCGTCGTCGTCGACGACTACGTGCAATTGGGCCGTCGGGGGCCAGTCCGATTGGGCGAGCCCGTCGAGCATGCCGGACGGTAATTGCGCGCAGCGCAGGTCGGTCACCAGATCGTCGCTGTGATACCGGTGAAACCCGGGCCGACGGTCCGCGCCGACATCGAGCCGGACCCGCGTGCGCCACCCCGTCGGCCCGGAATCCGACAGCGGTTCGGCCTCGCCGGCCCAGTGGTGCCCGCCCAGCCGCTCCAGCTGGTTGGCCACCACCTGCGCCTTGAGGACCAGCGCCGCCTCCGGCGCGGCGAACGCCAGGTCGCAACACCCGGCCCCGTCCACCCCGGCGATGGGGCACAGCGACTCGACGCGGCCGTCGGCCGGTTCCAGCACCTCGAGGGTCTCTGCGTGCCAATAGGATCCGCGGTCGGCGGTCACCCGGACCCGCACTCGCTCGCCCGGCAGCGCGTAGCGGACGAACACCACTCGCCCTTCGTGGTGCGCCACACAGCTGCCGCCGTTGGCCGGGGCGCCGGTCACCAGCGTGAGTTCCTCACCCGCGGGCAGCACCGCGCTGGGTGTGCGAGGCGATTCGCGCATCAATCGAAGATTCCCCGACGGGTGTCCCCCGGGGCCACATGCGGCTGCAGCGTCTGCAGCCGCTCAGACGAATTCAGTTGCCACGGAACCGAAGTCACCATCACGTTGGGCATGAACAGCAGCCGGCCCTTGAGCCGCAGCGCGCTTTGGTTGTGCAGCACCTGCTCCCACCAATGCCCCACCACGTACTCGGGGATGAACACGGTGACGACGGTGCGCGCTGATTCCTTGCTGACCCGCTTGACGTAATCCAGTATGGGACGGGTGATTTCGCGATACGGCGACGCGATCACCTTCAGCGGCACGCTGATGTCGCTTTCCTCCCACTGGTGCACCAGCTCGCGGGTTTCGCCGTCGTCGACGCTGACGGTGAGCGCCTCGAGAACATCGGGACGGGTCGCGCGCGCGTAGGCCAGCGCGCGCAGCGTCGGCAGATGCAGCTTCGACACCAGCACCAGGGCGTGGTTGCGGCTCGGCAGCACCACGTCGTGCTGGGCGGCGGCCTGCTCCTCCAGCTCCCTGGTGACGGTGCCGTAGTGCCGGTGGATCATCTTCATGATCAAGAACAGCAAACCCATCGCGAAGAGCGCGATCCACGCGCCGGCGACAAACTTGGTGACCAGCACGACCAACAGAACGGCGCCGGTGGAGAGCAATCCGACCGTGTTGACGACGCGGGAGCGCATCATCTTGCGGCGCGCGCGGGGGTCGGTTTCGGTGCGCAGCAACCGGGTCCAGTGCCGCACCATGCCGATCTGGCTCAGCGTGAAGGAAATGAACACGCCGACGATGTACAGCTGGATCAGTGCGGTGACCTCGGCGCGGAACGCGATGATCGCCAGCAGCGCCGCCCCGGACAGGAACAGGATGCCGTTGGAGAACGCCAACCGGTCGCCCCGGGTGTGCAGCTGGCGCGGCAGATAACTGTGCTGCGCCAGGACCGAACCCAGCACCGGGAAGCCGTTGAACGCCGTGTTGGCCGCCAGCACCAGGATGAGCGCGGTGACCGTTGCGATCAGCAGGAAGCCGATGTGGAAGCTGCCGAAGACCGTTTCCGCCAGCTGGGTGACCAGCGTCTTCTGGTAGTAGCCGGGCGGCGCGCCGGTCAATTGCCGGGCGGGATCCTCGACCAGCTGCACCCCGATCTGCTGGGCCAGCACGATGATGCCCATCAGCAGGGCCACCGCGATCCCGCCCAGCATCAGCAGCGTCGTCGCCGCGTTGCGCGACTTGGGCTTCTCGAATGCCGGAACCCCGTTGCTGATCGCCTCCACGCCGGTCAGCGCCGCGCAGCCCGAGGAGAACGAGCGCGCCACCAGGAATGCCAGCGCGAAGCCGACGACCTGACCGTGCTCGGCGTGCATCTGAAAGCCGGCCGACTCCGCGCGCAGCGGGTTGCCCAGCACGAAGATCCGGAAAAGGCCCCAGCCGATCATGATGAAGACGCCGACGATGAACGCGTAGGTCGGAATGGCGAACGCCACGCCCGACTCGCGGATTCCGCGCAGGTTCAACGCCATCACCAGCAGGATCGAGGCCACGCAGAACCAGACCTTGTTCTCGGCCACGATCGGGATCGCCGAGCCGATGTTGGCCATCGCCGACGCCGTCGAAACGGCCACGGTCAGAACGTAATCCACCATCAGCGCGCTGGCGACCACCAGTCCGGCGGTGTCACCGAGGTTGGTGGTGACCACCTCGTAGTCACCGCCGCCCGAGGGGTAGGCGTGCACGTTCTGCCGGTAGCTGGCCACCACCACCAGCATCACCGCGGCCACGGCCAGACCGATCCAGGGCGTCAACGCGTAGGCGGACAGGCCGGCGACCGACAGCATCAGGAAGACTTCCTCGGGTGCGTACGCCACCGAGGACAACGCGTCGGAGGCGAACACCGGCAAGGCGATCCGCTTGGGCAGCAGGGTGTGACTCAGCCGGTCGCTGCGTTGCGGCCGACCGATGAGCAATCGACGCGCTGCGGTGGAAAGTTTGGACACGAGAGCCAAGACTAAGCCCACCGGGGTGTGGCGGTAGCTTCGTAGGTGAGAATGTTTGCCGACCCGAAATCGGCTGGCCGACGTGGGTTGCCGATGGGGGCCGCAGGACGCAGCCGAGAGGATCGGAAATTGCGAGTAGTGGTGATGGGCTGTGGCCGCGTCGGTTCCTCGGTGGCCGACGGGCTGTCGCGGATCGGCCACGACGTCGCGGTCATCGACCGCGACAGCACCGCCTTCAACCGGCTCAGCCCGGAATACGGCGGGGAACGGGTGCTCGGCCAGGGGTTCGACCGCGACGTGTTGCTGCGGGCCGGCATCGAGGAGGCCGACGCGTTCGCCGCGGTCTCCTCCGGCGACAACTCCAACATCATCTCGGCGCGGTTGGCCCGGGAGACCTTCGGCGTGAAGCGCGTCGTCGCCCGCATCTACGACGCCAAGCGGGCCGAGGTCTACGAGCGCCTCGGCATCCCCACCATCGCCACCGTGCCCTGGACCACCGACCGCCTGCTCAACGCGCTGCTGCGGGACACCGAGACAGCCAAATGGCGGGACCCGACCGGCACGGTGGCCGTCGCCGAGGTAGTCCTGCACGAGGAGTGGATCGGCCACCGGGTCACCGATCTCGAGCAGGCGACCGGCGCCCGGGTGGCCTTCCTGATCCGGTTCGGAGCCGGCGTCCTGCCCGAGCCCAAGACGGCTCTGCAGGCCGGCGATCAGGTCTACGTCGCCGCGATCTCGGGCCGGGTGGCCGAGGCCGTGGCCATCGCAGCCCTGCCACCCAGCGAAGACCTCGGTTAAGGAGCGGCGAACATGAAGGTAGCTGTCGCCGGGGCCGGCGCGGTCGGCCGCTCCGTCAGTCGCGAACTCATCGGCAACGGCCACGACGTGACGCTGATCGAGCGCAACCCCGATCACGTCGACGTCGACGCCATCCCCGCCGCGCACTGGCGGCTCGGCGACGCCTGCGAACTGAGCCTGCTGGAATCGGTGCACCTGCACGAATTCGACGTGGTGGTCGCCGCAACCGGCGACGACAAGGCCAACGTCGTGCTCAGCCTGCTGGCCAAGACCGAATTCGCGGTGCCCCGGGTGGTGGCCCGGGTCAACGACCCCCGCAACGAGTGGCTGTTCACCGACGCCTGGGGCGTCGACGTGGCGGTGTCCACGCCGCGCATGCTGGCCTCACTGATCGAAGAGGCCGTCGCGGTCGGTGATCTGGTGCGGCTCATGGAATTCCGCCGCGGGCAGGCCAACCTGGTCGAGATCACGCTGCCCGACGACACCCCCTGGGGCGGCAAGCCGGTGCGCCGCCTGCAGCTGCCGCGCGACGCTTCGCTGGTGACGATCCTGCGCGGCCCGCGGGTCATCGTGCCGGAGGCCGACGAGCCGCTCGAAGGCGGCGACGAGCTGCTCTTCGTCGCGGTCGCCGAGGCCGAAGAGGATCTGCGCAAGCTCCTGCTGCCCGACGGCCCGGGGCTCGACGACTAGGACCGGTGACCCGCAGCGCCCGGCTCCGCCGCGCTCGCGATCACCGCGGACCGATGGCGGTGACCCGCAGCGCCCGGCTCCGCCGCGCTCGCGATCACCGCTAGTCGCTGACGGGATCGGCGTCGATCGGGGCGCGGGCGTCGCCGGCCGCGAGCATGGCGCGCTGCGCGGACTTGATCGCCAGGTACGTCGCGAGCGCGGCCGCCACGGTCAGCGGCCAACCCATCGCAATGCGAGCGACGGCCAGCCAACCCGTCTGATCGGCGTTGTAGAGCAGGCCCTGGACCACGAACCGGGCGGCGAAGACCAACACCCAACAGATCGAGGCTGCGTCGAGCGCGTGGATGGCCCTCGGGACGTCGCGCCAGCCGTGACCCCGCCCGGTGGCCCAGGTCCACACGTAGCCGACCAGCGGCCGCCGGATGACGACCGACGCCGCGACGACCACCGCCCACAGCAACGACATCCAGATGCCCAGCAGGAAGTAGCCCTTGGACTCCCCGACGATGTAGGCGACCAGCGCGCAGATCGCGACGCCGAAGAACCCGGACACGGCCGGCTGCGGGGAGTCCCGCCGGATCAGGCGCCACACCAAGACCAGGGCGGCCGCGGTCAGCGCGGAGGCGATCGCCGCGAACAAACCCGACACGCTCGACGCAATGACGAAGATCACAACGGGCAGCGACGAATAGATGACGCCGCTGACCCCGCCGGCCTGCCGCAGCAGGCGTTCGGCGGTGATGCGATTGACGGTCGCGCGCTCAGCCCCGCCCGACTCGTCGGGTCCCGAACTCGGACCCCGATCGTCGGGTTGGGTCACCGCTGAATTTCGTAGTGCGGGTTGTAGATGGCCTTGGTGCCGTTCTCCAGCTTGCCCAGCCGGCCCCGCACCCGCAGCTTGCGGCCCGAGTCGATGCCGGGGATCCGGCGCTGCCCCAACCAGACCAAAGTGACGGTGTCGCTGCCGTCGAACAGCTCGGCGCGGACCCCGCCCGCACAGGCCTTGCCGTTACATTCCACGCTGCGCAGCGTGCCGACCATCGTGACCTCTTGGCCACGCTCGCAATCGATAACCCGTTGCGCGCCAGTGCTCGCGACCTCGTCGGACAACTCCTCGGAGTCGCGTTGCTCCGGCGCCTCCGTCAAACGACGGGTGAGCCGGCGCAGATATCCTTGGGCCCCCATGGCCACTCCTGACAATGCTGTTAAGCCTCGGCGCTTCACTTATGCCAACGGACACCGTAGACCTGTTGGTTCCCACGCGCCAACCGACTCAAACACCGATGTTGGAGCGCAACTGGACGCCAGGCACTATCGGGGGGTGGCTGTCGATCTGCGGGGTGTCACGACGGTGTTGTTGCCCGGCACCGGGTCCGACGACGACTACGTTCACCGGGCGTTTTCGGGCCCGCTGGGCGACGTCGGCGCGGTGCTGGTGGCCCCGCCGCCCCGGCCGGATCGGTTGATCGACGGCTACGTGTCGGCCCTGGATGCCGCCGCGCGCACCGGCCCGATCGCCGTCGGCGGCGTGTCGATCGGCGCCGCGGTGGCCGCCGCCTGGGCACTGGCCCACCCGGACGACGTGGTCGCCGTCCTGGCCGCCCTGCCGGCGTGGGCCGGCGCACCGGAAGCCGCGCCCGCGGCGCTCGCGGCGCGGTATACGGCGTCGCAGCTGCGCGCTGATGGGCTGGCGGTGACGACCGGTCTGATGAGGGCATCCAGCCCGCCCTGGCTGGCCGACGAATTGGCCCGGTCGTGGCGGGCCCAGTGGCCACAATTGCCCGACGCGATGGACGAGGCGGCCGCCTATGTGGCGCCGACCCGCGCCGCGCTGGCCCGCCTGACCGTGCCCCTGGCCGTGGCGGCCGCGGTCGACGATCCCATTCATCCGCTGGGCGTCGGCGTGGAGTGGGTCGATGCCGCGCCGCGCGCGGCGCTGCGAACGGTGACGCTCGACCAGATCGGCGTGGACCCCGCCGCGCTGGGCGCGGCGTGCCTGGCCGCCCTCGCCGACGTGGGCTGACGGGTTCGGGTCAGCCGCCGGTGGTGGTGCGCAGCTGCTGCATGGCCGAGCCCTCGACGCTGCGGCGCGCGGCGGGCTCGTTAGACCCCGACTCCGCCTCGCCTTGTTGGGCCTGTTGCGCCTCGGCTTGCTGGGCGGCCGCGGCCTCCCGCAGCTGCTGCGCCATGGGCTCGGGCAGCTGCACGGTCAACGGCGTGCGCACCGGAAGGGGCGTGTCACCGCGGCGAACGACGGTGTCCGCCAACGCCGCTCGCGCCTCCTGCTCGAGCGCCTCCATGGTCTCGTGCGGGCCGTTGATGACGCAGCGGATCATCCACCGGTACCCGTCGACCCCGATGAAGCGCACCGCCCCGGAAGCCGAGCCGACCACCTCGCGGCCCCAGGGGCCATCCTTGATGCTGACTTTGGCCGAGTCCTTGCGCAGCGAATCGGCGAGCTCGCCGGCCACCTCGCGCCACAGGCCGCCCGTCTTCGGCGCCGCGTAGGCCGCGATGGTGAAGCGGCCGTTGGGCGTGACGACCCACACCGCGCTCGGAACGCCGGTCTCGGTCAGCTCCACCTGCAGCTGGCCCGCCTCCGGCATGGGAATGAGCACCGAGCCCAGGTCCAGGCGCGCCAATTCCGCGACCGAGGGGTCGTCGAAATCGTCGATGTCGAAGGGGCCCTCGAGTTCCTCGCCGTACTCGTCGTCGATCGGGTCGGCGGCAGCTTCCGCGTCCACCGGCTCGTCGCTGTCGTCGCTACGTCTCTTAAGTGCCATCACAAACTCGCATGTCCGCCGGAGGAACCGTGGCCACCGTCGCCACGGGAGGTTTCGGCCAGCCCGGCCTCGTCGAACGACGACACCTCGACCAGCTCGACCAACTCGACCCGCTGCACCAGCAGCTGGGCGATGCGGTCACCCCGATGCACCACGATCGGCTCGGCCGGGTCGAGGTTGATCAGCGCGACCTTGATCTCGCCGCGATAACCCGCGTCGATGGTGCCGGGGCTGTTGACGATCGAAAGTCCCACGCGCGACGCCAGTCCCGAACGCGGGTGGACCAACCCGACCATCCCGAACGGAATCGCGACCGCGACGCCGGTGCGCACCAGGGCGCGTCGCCCGGGTTCCAGCTTGAGGTCCTCCGCGCTGTAGAGATCCACTCCGGCGTCGCCCTCATGTGCGCGCGTGGGCAGTGGAAGCTCGGGATCGAGGCGGATGATGGCCAGACTGGTCGACACGGGGCCACAGATTACCCTTGACTGCGTGTCCGGGACGCGCGTCGCGCCGCACAGTGTGCGATATCGCGAACGACTGTGGGTGCCATGGTGGTGGTGGCCGTTGGCCTTCGGGCTGGCGGGGCTGATCGCGTTCGAAGTCAACATGGGTGTCGCCCCCCGTCCTTCCTGGCTGCCGTACGCGACGCTGTTCGCGGTGGCCGCCGGGACGCTGTTGTGGCTGGGCCGCGTGGAGATTCGGGTCACCGCCGATCCGAACGCCCCCGGCGGGGTCGAGCTGTGGGCCGGTGAGGCGCACCTGCCGGTCACCGTGATCGCCCGGTCCGCTTCGGTCGCCGCGTCGGCCAAGTCCGCGGCGCTGGGACGCCAACTCGACCCGGCGGCGTTCGTCCTGCACCGGGCATGGATCGGACCGATGATTCTGGTCGTCCTCGACGACCCGGACGACCCGACGCCGTACTGGCTGGTGAGTTGCCGCCACCCCGAGCGGGTGCTGTCGGCATTGCGCAGCTGACCTGTCAGGCTGCGCAGTCGGTACAGATCATGAGGCCGTTCTTTTCGCTGGCCAGTCGGCTGCGGTGTTGCACCAGGAAGCAGCTGGAGCAGGTGAACTCGTCAGCCTGCTTCGGAATGACGCGCACCGACAGTTCTTCCCCCGACAGGTCGGCGCCAGGCAGTTCAAAAGATTCAGCGGTTTCGGATTCGTCGACGTCAACCACGGCCGAAGCCGCCTCGTTGCGTCGTGCTTTGAGCTCCTCCAGCGAGTCCTCCGAGACATCGTCGGTCTCGGTGCGCCGTGGAGCGTCATAGTCGGTAGGCATTGCCCTATCCCCTCACATGCCCTCGTTGCTCAAGCATCGCTTTGTACCAGCGTCGAACGCATCCACCAAATGATTCGTGCCCGGATCGCGGCCCGGTTGTGTGTGATTTGCGTCACACACCCATATTGGCCCTTGCGTTCGCCTTTGAACAGTGCGTTTAGGGTGCGACTAGAGTGCACCTGTGGTCGCACAAATCACCGAGGGTACTGCCTTCGACAAGCACGGCCGGCCCTTCCGGCGACGCAATCCCCGGCCCGCCATCGTTGTGGTGGTCCTCCTGGTGGCGGCGACGGCCGTGGTGTGGACGATTGCGCTGACCCGGCCGGCCAGGGTGCACGAGGTCGCGGTGTGCAACCCACCACCGAAGGGGGCCAATTCGACGGCGGCTCAGCTCGGCGAGCAGGTGTCGCGGAGCGCGATGATGGACGTCACGCCGGCCAAGCTCAACGACGCCAAGGTCCGCGTCCTCAACGCCAGCGGCCGTGGCGGACAGGCCGGCGACGTCGCCGGCGCGCTGAAAGACCTCGGCTTCGCCCAGCCGGCCGCCGCCAACGATCCGCTCTACGCGGGCACCCGGCTCACCTGCCAGGGCCAGATCCGGTTCGGCACCGCAGGGCAAGCCACCGCGGCGACGGTGTGGCTGGTGGCGCCCTGCATGGAGTTGTTCAACGACAACCGCGCCGACGACTCCGTCGACCTGTCGCTGGGAACGGACTTCACCGCGCTGGCCCACAACGACGACATCGACGCCGCCCTCGCCGCGCTGCGCCCCGGCGCCACCGAGCCGTCAGACCCCGCGCTGCTCACCAAGATTCACTCCAGCAGCTGCTGACGAACCGTCAGTCGAGAATCGGGTCCAGGCCGTCGACCTCGTTCAGCGCGGCCAGCAGCGCGTCGGCGATTCCCGGCGCGGCGGCCAGCACCAGCCCGGCGCCCTCAATGTCGGGCGGCGGCAAGCTAACTCGCGCCCCCGCCTCGGCCGCGATCAGCGCGCCCGCGGCGCAATCCCACGGCTGCAGGCCGTGCTCGTAGAACGCGTCCAGCCGGCCCGCCGCGACCATGCACAGATCGAGCGCCGCCGAGCCGATGCGACGGACGTCGCGGACCACCGGCAGCAGCCGCGCCAACAACGCCGCCTGCGTCGTCCGGCGCTGCCGTGAATAACCGAAACCGGTGCCCAGCAACGCCATCGACAAGTCGTCGACCGCGGCGCACCGCAACGGCCGGGGGCCGTCCTCGTCGATGACGTGTGCGCCCTGGCCCACCGCCGCCGAGTACACCCGGCCGCCGACGACGTCGGCGACCGCGCCCGCCACCGACACCCCGTCGACCTGCACGCCCACCGACACCGCGTACGCCGGTATGCCGTAGACGAAGTTCACCGTGCCGTCGATGGGATCGAGCACCCAGGTGACCGCGCCCGCGGGCGTGCCCGCCGGATCGGCCGGGCCGCCCCCCTCCTCGCCGAGAATCGGGTCGCCCGGCCGCAATTCGGCCAGCCGATCCCGCAGCAGGCGCTCCGTTTCCGTGTCGACGACGGTCACCGGATCGGTGGGGGTGCTCTTCGACCGCACGGCGCCGTCGCCTGGAGATGGCGAGCCCGCCGCGGTCGCCCCGAACACCTCGGCGCGCCGGCGCCGCACGAACGCGGCGGCTTCCGTGGCCAACGACTCGGCCACCGCGCGCAACCGGGCGGGCTCGTCCTGAGGGCGGGTCACCGGTCTATCGCATCACAGGCGGCGCGGCCCCGCAGATACCCCGTCGCCACATCGGCACCGGGCTAAGGTGGGCGGACAGCCAAAGTCACGCCCAGGAGCTTCGATGACCAGCACCGACTCGACCACGGATTCGCCCGGCACCGGGACCGCCGTCGGCACCCCACAGCGTCGGGGATTCGGCATCGACGTCGGCGGCAGCGGCATCAAGGGCGGCATCGTCGACATGGACACCGGCGAGTTGATCGGCGATCGGGTCAAGCTGTTGACCCCGCAGCCGGCGACACCGTCGGCGGTCGCCAAGACCATCGGCGAGGTGGTCAACGCGTTCGGCTGGACCGGCCCGCTCGGGGTGACCTATCCCGGGGTCGTCACCCACGGCGTCGTCCAGACGGCGGCCAACGTCGACAAATCCTGGATCGGCACCAACGCGCGCGACATCATCAGCGCCGAGCTGGGCGGCCAGGACGTCACGGTGCTCAACGACGCCGACGCCGCCGGGCTGGCCGAGGAACACTACGGTGCGGGCAGAAACCAGTCCGGCCTGGTGGTGTTGCTGACGTTCGGCACCGGGATCGGCTCCGCGGTCATCCACAACGGCACGTTGATCCCGAACACCGAGTTCGGGCACCTCGAGGTGGGCGGCAAGGAGGCCGAGCAGCGGGCGGCGTCGTCGGTCAAAGAGAAGAACGACTGGACCTTCGAGAAGTGGGCCAAGCAGGTCACCCGCGTGCTGGTCGCCATCGAGAACGCGGTGTGGCCCGACCTGTTCATCGCCGGCGGCGGCATCAGCCGCAAGGCCGACAAGTGGCTACCGCTGCTCGAAAACCGCACCCCGGTGGTGGCTGCGGCCCTGCTCAACACCGCCGGAATAGTGGGCGCGGCGATGGCGTCGACCTCCGACGTGACGCACTGATTTTTGCCCGGCGGAGCCGTTCGACCGCTGACTGTCGTTACAATGGTCATCGGCGACCGCCCGAACGATAGCGTGCAAGTACCCACGCTGATCCAACGCCGACATCGACATAGCAGACACTTTCGGTTAACCATGCCCAATACCCACCGAAGGTGAGCCCAAACGAAGGGGTGTAAGTGGCAGCGACCAAGGCAAGCCCGGCAACCGACGCGCCGGTGAAACGGACCGCCACGAAACCCTCCCCCGCTAAGCGACCGGCGGCCAAGGCCGCTCACGGCGCCGCCCCCGCTAAGCGCGCCGCCAAGGCGGCCCCGGCGCGGCCCGCCAAGCCCGAGACCGAGGCCGGTGCCGACACCAAGAAGACCCGCGCGGCGAAGGCCCCGTCGGCCCGCGGGACGAAAGCGGCCAAGGGCGCCCCGGCGGACGCCGACGTCGACCTGGAGGCCGCCGAAGATCTCGACGACGCGGAGCTCGACGCGGAACCCGGTGAAGACCTCGAGATCGACGCCGCCGACCTGAGCCTGGACGACCTGGAAGACGACGTTGCGGCCGACGGCGAGGACGCCGACGTCGAGCCCGCCGACTCCGACGACAGCGAGGAAGAGGCCGCCGCCCCGGTCGCCGCGGCCGGCGATGCCGCCGCCGAAGAGGACGAGGAGATCGCCGAGCCGTCCGAAAAGGACAAGGCCTCCGGTGATTTCGTCTGGGACGAAGACGAGTCCGAGGCGCTGCGCCAGGCTCGCAAGGACGCCGAACTCACCGCCTCCGCGGACTCGGTTCGCGCCTACCTCAAGCAGATCGGCAAGGTGGCGCTGCTCAACGCCGAGGAAGAGGTCGAGCTGGCCAAGCGGATCGAGGCCGGCCTGTACGCCACGCAGCTGATGGCCGAGATGGCCGAGCGCGGCGACAAGCTGCCCGCCGCGCAGCGCCGCGACATGATGTGGATCTGCCGCGACGGCGATCGCGCGAAAAACCATCTGCTGGAAGCCAACCTGCGCCTCGTGGTGTCACTGGCCAAGCGCTACACCGGCCGCGGCATGGCGTTTTTGGACCTCATCCAGGAAGGCAACCTGGGCCTGATCCGCGCGGTCGAGAAATTCGACTACACCAAGGGTTACAAGTTCTCCACCTACGCCACGTGGTGGATCCGCCAGGCCATCACCCGCGCCATGGCCGACCAGGCCCGCACCATCCGCATCCCGGTGCACATGGTCGAGGTGATCAACAAGCTGGGCCGTATCCAGCGCGAGCTGCTGCAGGATCTGGGCCGCGAGCCCACACCCGAAGAGCTGGCCAAGGAAATGGACATCACGCCCGAAAAGGTGCTGGAGATCCAGCAATACGCCCGCGAGCCGATTTCGCTGGACCAGACCATCGGCGACGAGGGCGACAGCCAGCTCGGTGACTTCATCGAGGACAGTGAGGCCGTGGTGGCCGTCGACGCGGTGTCGTTCACGCTGCTGCAGGACCAGCTGCAGTCGGTGCTCGAGACCCTGTCCGAGCGCGAGGCCGGCGTGGTACGGCTGCGCTTCGGGCTCACCGACGGCCAGCCGCGCACCCTCGACGAGATCGGCCAGGTTTACGGCGTCACCCGCGAGCGCATCCGTCAGATCGAGTCCAAGACGATGTCAAAGCTGCGCCACCCCAGCCGTTCGCAGGTCCTGCGCGACTACCTGGACTGAGCGACTCGCCGAATTTATTGGCGCGCAAGGCCACTCGTCTTCGACCGGAAAATGCGTCGCCCCGCCGCGCCGGCCGTCGTACGGTGGCGGCATGAACCGCACACTGGTCTCCTCGGGCTCCGACTTCGAGGCGGCCGTCGGCTATTCGCGTGCCGTACGGGTCGGCCCGCACGTGTGGGTGGCCGGGACCACCGGCTCCGGCCCAGCCGGCGACATCGCGACCCAGACTCGAGAAGCGTTGCGCCGCATCGAGATTGCGCTCGCCCAAGTTGGCGCGGCGCTCACCGACGTGGTTCGCACCCGCGTGTACGTCACCGACGTGTCCCGCTGGGGCGAGGTCGCCGCGGTGCACGCCGAAGTGTTCGGTGACATTCGCCCGGCGGCCACCATGGTGCAGGTGTCGGCGTTGATCGCGCCCGAAATGCTGGTGGAGATCGAAGCCGACGCCTACGCGGAATCCCCGACCGGCGGGAAGGTGCCGTCGGGGCCCGGCCGGTAATCGGTGACCCGAATCACAGCGGCCGTGGGCAGCCGACCGTAGAGGTGCGGGAACAGCATCGACTCCGGATCCGTTGCCACGCCTGGCTCCCAGCGAACTTCGGAGTCCAGCCGCGCCGGGTCGATGTGCAGCAAAACCAAATCATCGCGGCCGCGGTAGAGCCGGTTGGCCGGCAGATGGACCTGGCCGGGCGCCGAGAGATGGATGAACCGGCCGCCGCCGGACGTGTCGGGGCGAATCTCACCGGCCGCGCGGGCGCGGGACCACTCGTCCCGTCCGCACAGATGTACCAGCAGGTCAGGAGCGAAAGCCACGGATTATCACTGTAGAGAGTTCCTCGAAACGAAACGTTTACAGGTCGTGAGAAACGACACACCCGATAACGATCGGGGAACAACGCAAAAACCCCATACGTCTGAGAGAGTGAATCAAAGCAAGAACGGAGAAGCCATGAATGCAACTCTGACCAGTCCCGAGCTCACCCGGGCGGACCGCTGCGACCGCTGCGGTGCCGCTGCTCGAGTCCGTGCCACGCTGCCTTCAGGAGCTGAGCTTCTCTTCTGCCAGCATCACGCCAACGAGCACGAGGCGAAGCTGACCGAACTGTCCGCCGTCCTGGAGGTCAGCGGAAGCTAGTTCCGCCGAACTCACCCTTCGCCAATGTGGGCGAGTGGGGCGGTCTTCGGTAATGCTGGACGGGTATGAGCGATCAAGTCGCAAAACCGTCCCGCCATCACATCTGGCGACTCACTCTGAGGACCCTCTCGAAAAGCTGGGATGACTCCATCTTTTCCGAGTCGGCCCAGGCGGGTTTCTGGTCGGCGCTGTCGCTACCGCCGCTGCTGCTGGGAATGCTGGGCAGCCTCGCCTACGTGGCGCCGCTGTTCGGGCCGGACACGCTGACCGCGATCGAGAAGAGCATCATCTCGGCGATCCGGAGCTTTTTCTCGCCCAGCGTCGTCAACGAGATCATCGAGCCGACCATCCGTGACGTCACCGCCAACGCCCGGGGTGAGGTGGTGTCGGTCGGTTTCCTGATCTCGATGTGGGCGGGATCGTCGGCCATCTCGGCCTACGTCGACGCGGTCGTGGAGGCGCACGACCAGACGCCACTGCGGCATCCGGTGCGACAGCGGCTCTTCGCCCTGTTCCTGTATGTGGTGATGCTGGTGTTCGTGGTGTGCGCGGCGCCGGTGCTGGTGGTGGGCCCCCGCAAGGTCAGCGAGCACATCCCGGACAGCCTGGAAAACGTCCTGCGCTACGGCTACTACCCGGCGCTGATCCTCGGCCTGCTGATCGGCGTGGTCATCCTGTACCGGGTCGCGCTGCCCGAGCCCCTGCCGACGCACCGGCTGATCTTCGGCGCCGTGCTCGCCACGGCGGTCTTCCTCATCGCCACGCTGGGCCTGCGGGTCTACCTGCGGTGGATCACCAGCACGGGCTACACCTACGGCGCGCTGGCCACCCCGATCGCGTTCCTGCTGTTCGCGTTCTTCGGCGGTTTCGCCGTGATGCTGGGCGCCGAGCTCAACGCCGCGATCCAAGAGGAATTCCCGGCGCCGAAGACGCACGCGCACCGGCTGCGCAAGTGGTTGCAATCGCGCATCACACCACTGAAGGCACCGGCGGCTCCCCCGCCGGAGCCGGCGGCCGCCGACAACGCGGCGCTGTGACGGGTGCTCGGCCGCGGCCGATCTAGTCCTTCTTCATCCGGTCGTAGATCTGCTTGCAATCCGGGCAAACCGGCGAGCCGGGCTTGGCCGCCTTGGTGACGGGGAACACTTCCCCGCACAACGCCACCACGTGGTTACCCATGACCGCGCTCTCGGCGATCTTGTCCTTCTTGACGTAGTGGAAGTATTTCGGCGTATCGCTGCCGGTCCCGTCGTCGACGCGTTCGTCGGTCTCGGTGCGCTCGATCGTCTGGGTCTGCATACCCGACATTGTGCCCCGTAACTCGCTTCTGCCGGAATCGCCGTCGTGTGGGACAGTGGAAGTATGACGCGCGGCTCCGAGTTGGGGTTCGACGATGATGGCAGGCCGATCCTCATCACCGCCGCCGCACCCTCCTACGAAGAACAGCACCGAGCCCGGGTGCGTAAGTACCTGACGCTGATGGGGTTCCGGATACCGGCGCTCATCCTGGCCGCCGTCGCGTACGGCGCCTGGCACAACGGTCTGATTTCGCTGGCGATCGTGGCGGTGTCGATTCCGCTGCCGTGGATGGCCGTACTGATCGCCAACGACCGGCCACCGCGCAGCGCCGACGAGCCGCGACGGTTCGACGACGCCCGGCGGCGCACCCCGCTGTTCCCGACGGCCGAGCGCCTGGCGCTCGAGTCGCGCCGCCACCCGCAACCGGGCTGGCCCCCCGGACCGGGCGGCGACATCGGCCACTCGCACTGAGAAAGGCGATTGCCCCGACTTCTCAGGACATTCTCAGGTCGGCGGCACATTTGTGCACGTCAAGACGTGTGAGATGACAAACCGCTGGGAACTCTCAGGGCTGATCTGTCGTTGTACTCGATGACAGCACAAAGCCGAATGGGAGGTCGCTATGGCGAACGCCAGCACGAGCAGATTTGACGGCGATCTGGACGCCCAGAGCCCCGCAGCCGACCTCGTGCGCGTTTATCTCAATGGCATCGGTAAGACGGCGCTGCTGAACGCGGCGGGCGAAGTTGAACTGGCCAAGCGCATCGAGGCTGGGCTCTACGCGGAGCACCTGCTGGAAACCCGTAAGCGCCTCGGGGAGAACCGCCGACGCGACCTCGAGGCCGTGGTGCGTGATGGCCAGGCCGCACGCCGGCACCTGCTGGAAGCGAACCTGCGGCTGGTGGTGTCGCTGGCGAAGCGCTACACGGGTCGCGGCATGCCGCTGCTGGACCTGATCCAGGAGGGCAACCTGGGCCTGATCCGCGCGATGGAAAAGTTCGACTACACAAAGGGATTCAAGTTCTCCACCTACGCCACGTGGTGGATTCGCCAGGCCATCACCCGCGGCATGGCCGACCAGAGCCGCACCATCCGCCTGCCCGTGCACCTGGTCGAGCAGGTCAACAAGCTGGCGCGGATCAAGCGGGAGATGCACCAGAACCTGGGCCGCGAGGCCACCGACGAGGAACTGGCCGCCGAGTCCGGCATCCCGGTCGAGAAGATCAACGACCTGCTCGAGCACAGCCGCGACCCGGTAAGCCTGGACATGCCGGTCGGCTCCGAAGAGGAGGCACCGCTGGGCGACTTCATCGAGGACGCCGAGGCGATGTCCGCCGAGAACGCGGTGATCGCCGAGCTGTTGCACACCGACATCCGCAGCGTGCTCGCCACTCTCGACGAGCGCGAGCACCAGGTGATCCGGCTGCGCTTCGGCCTGGACGACGGCCAGCCGCGCACCCTGGACCAGATCGGGAAGCTGTTCGGCCTGTCGCGCGAGCGGGTCCGCCAGATCGAGCGGGACGTAATGTCCAAACTCCGCCACGGCGAGCGCGCCGACCGGCTACGGTCGTACGCAAGCTAAGGCCCCCGAACTAGTAGCACGACGGTATGCCCGCCGCGGACGCGGCGGGCATACTGCTTGTCGGGGAAGGGTTACACCCATTCACGCAGCTGGCCAAGTAGACTCGGCGTCGATGGAAGGTGCTGAATGAACGACCTGGTTGACACCACCGAGATGTACTTGCGGACCATCTACGACCTCGAAGAAGAGGGCGTGACGCCGCTTCGCGCCCGGATCGCCGAGCGCCTCGACCAGAGTGGGCCGACCGTCAGCCAAACCGTTTCCCGCATGGAGCGCGATGGGCTCCTTCACGTCGCCGGCGACCGGCACCTCGAGCTCACCGACAAAGGCCGGGCGTTGGCCATCGCCGTCATGCGCAAGCACCGCCTCGCCGAGCGGTTGCTGGTCGACGTCATCGGTGTGCCCTGGGAGGAAGTGCACGCCGAGGCATGCCGGTGGGAACACGTGATGAGCGAGGACGTCGAACGGCGGCTGGTGAAGGTGCTCAACCACCCGACCACCTCCCCGTTCGGCAACCCGATCCCGGGGCTCCTGGACCTCGGTGTTGGCCCCGAGTCGGGCGCCGACGACGCCAACCTGGTCCGGTTGACCGAGCTGCCGCCCGGTTCGCCGGTGGCCGTGGTGGTCCGCCAGCTGACCGAGCACGTGCAGGGCGACATCGACCTGATCACCCGCCTGAAGGACGCCGGCGTCGTCCCCAACGCCCGGGTGACCGTCGAGACCGGACCCGCCGGGGTGACCATCGTCATCCCGGGCCACGAGAACGTCACCCTGCCGCACGAGATGGCGCACGCCGTCAAGGTCGAGAAGGTCTGACCGCCCGGCATGGTGGTCTGGCTAGCCCGCCCGGCGGCCGAACGGCCGTCGCGGCGGTAACCGCACACCCAGCTGCTTGGCCAGCCGGTAGCCGGTGAGCGCCAATTCCCGGATGTCCTCCGGCCGCAACCCCGACTGCAACGCGGTGTCCAGCATGCCCGCCATCCGATGCTCGGGCTCGCAGCGCAGCGCGGCCTCCAGCGACACCCCGGCCAGCGGCCCGTCGCCACGGGCGTAAGCGCTGAACGCGAGCAGTACCAGCGCCTCGACCCGCCAGGGCGGCGGCAGGGTGCGCGCCAGCAGCGCCCACAACGTTTCGGCCTCGCCGGCGTTCTCGCCGACCGCCAGGGCGTAGAGGATGTCGCGCACCTGCGCGTCGCTCAGCGCGCAGCTCAGCTTGGCCAGCTGGGTCGAGGACAGCGCCTGGCCGGCCGCGGCCCGGGCCGCGGACACCATGGCGTGTTTGACGTCGGCCCGGGCGCGTCGGGCCGGATCCGCGCGCTGGGCCGCCAGGCGCCGCGTCGCGTACCGGTCGATCACGCCGGTCAACGCGGAGCTGCGCGCCGCGTCCTGCACCGCGATGACGGCCTGCAGGTCGGCGCGGCGCGCGTAGAGCCGCCTGCCGTCGAGCACCGCCGCGGCCGCCAGCGGTGATGCGGATGGATCGTCGACCACGCCGCTCGAACCGCACCCGTCCACGCAGTGCCAGCGCCCGCCGAGCGCGACACGGTCGACCACATGGGCAGCCCACAGCTCGATACCGTTCTCAGACAACGAGTTTGCTAGTGCGTCGCACAGCTGCCGGTACTGCTCGTTGCAGCACGGGCAGTGCGCCCCCTGCTCGTTGACGATCACCGCGATCGCGGCGTCGGGACGGGCCGCGGCGGCGACCTCGGCCAGGTGCCCGACCCGACGGGTGAGCTCGTCTGAGAGGTCGACCCGCATCACCGCCCCCAGGTCGCCGCCGTCCAAAGACACCAATACCAATGAATTTTCGGGAACGAACCCGAGAACCGCCGGCAGCGCGGCGATGAGCGCGCCGGGTCGGTTGAGTTTGAAGTCAGGTCGATGCGTCGTCATGGGCACCACGCTGGCGGCCCGTGCCGTCAGCCGGTGCTCGCGGGGACGTGCGGAATCCCGCGCCTGTGAATGAACCCAGCACTGTGAGTGCTGCTGATCTACTGTTACCCCATGAGTTCGGCGCAAGAGTACGACATGGTGGTCATCGGTTCGGGGCCCGGCGGCCAGAAGGCCGCCATCGCGTCGGCCAAGCTCGGCAAGTCGGTCGCGGTCGTCGAACGTGGCCAGATGCTCGGCGGCGTGTGCGTCCAGACCGGCACCATCCCGTCAAAGACGTTGCGCGAGGCCGTCCTTTACCTCACCGGGATGAGCCAGCGCGAACTGTACGGCGCGAGCTACCGCGTCAAGGAGAAGATCACCCCGGCCGACCTGCTGGCCCGCACCCAGCACGTGATCGGCAAGGAGGTCGACGTGGTACGCAATCAGCTGATGCGCAACCGCATCGACCTGCTGCTGGGCCACGGCCGGTTCGTCGACCCGCACACCATCGAGGTCGAAGACCCGTCCCGTCGCGAAAAGTTAACCGTAAGCGGCAAATACATCGTCATCGCCACCGGCACCCGGCCGGCGCGGCCGTCCGGTGTCGAGTTCGACGAGGAGCGGGTGCTCGACTCCGACGGCATCCTTGACCTCAAATCGCTGCCCACCTCGATGGTGGTGGTCGGTGCCGGGGTGATCGGCATCGAATACGCCTCGATGTTCGCCGCGCTGGGCACCAAGGTCACCGTGGTGGAGAAGCGCAGCGACATGCTGGACTTCTGCGACCCCGAGGTCGTCGAGGCGCTGAAGTTCCACCTGCGCGACCTGGCGGTGACGTTCCGGTTCGGCGAGGAGGTGACCGCGGTCGACGTCGGCTCGGCGGGCACCGTCACGACCCTGGCCAGCGGCAAGCAGATCCCCGCGGAGACGGTGATGTATTCCGCCGGGCGCCAAGGCCAGACCGACCACCTCGACCTGCACAACGCCGAGCTCGAGGCCGACAACCGCGGCCGGATCTTCGTCGACGACTTCTTTCAGACCAAGGTGCCGCACATCTACGCCGTCGGCGACGTCATCGGCTTCCCCGCGCTGGCCGCGACCTCGATGGAACAGGGCCGGCTGGCCGCGTATCACGCCTTCGGGGAGCCGACCGACGGCATCACCGAACTGCAGCCGATCGGCATCTACTCCATTCCCGAGGTTTCCTACGTGGGGGCCACCGAGGTCGAACTGACCAAGAACGCGATCCCCTACGAGGTCGGGGTGGCCCGGTACCGGGAACTGGCCCGCGGCCAGATCGCCGGTGACTCCTACGGGATGCTCAAGCTGCTGGTGTCCACCGACGATCTCAAGCTCCTGGGCGTGCACATCTTCGGCACCAGCGCCACCGAGATGGTGCACATCGGGCAGGCCGTGATGGGCTGCGGCGGCACCGTCGAATACCTGGTGGACGCCGTGTTCAACTACCCCACGTTCTCCGAGGCCTACAAGGTGGCCGCGCTCGACGTGATGAACAAAGTGCGCGCGCTCAACCAGTTTCGCCACTAACAGCTGTCGTCGAGTTCTCCGGGAATCGGGTCGCCGGGGCCGCCGGCGTCCGCGCGGGCCAGCAACTGCGCGGTTCGCGCGTCGAACGGCGCCGAATACGAGACGTTCGCGGCGCAGCCACCACGCTCGAAACCACCGATCACCCCGGTGAGGATGGTGCCGCTGACCCAGGGTGCGCCGCTGGTGCCGTCCACCAACCCCTCGCACGGGAACGAGGGGAAGCCGCCCTCGGTCACCGACGTGCTGGCCTGACACCCGATGGGCGCGCCACCCACGCCGGCCGGGTAGCCCATCACGGTGACGTGGCTGCCGGGCGGCGGCGTGGTGCCCAGCGTCAGCGCCAGCCCGGCGCGGGCCTCCACCGAACCCCCGGCGTCGTTGCTCAGCCGCGCGATCGCATAGTCCGCGTTCGGATCCTTGCTCGCGCTCCAGCGGGGGTCCAGGTAGACGGCGTCGGCCTTCCACACATCGGCCGGGCCGGGTGGCGCGTCGCCGGCGAAGCCCGGCACGAAGGTGATCTTGGAGGCCCCGGCCAGGCAGTGCGCCGCGGTCATCATCAGGTTGCCGCCCGTCGAATGCACCACCGAGCCCGTGCACACGTGCAGCGGCCCCCCGTCGATGAAGATGGCGCCGACGCGCTTGTCCGGGTCCACCGGCCCCGCCACCGCCTTCTGCTGGGGCTGGCTCAGCCGCTGCGCCGGCGCGCTGCTGCGCACGGTCGGCGCCGGGGGGACCGACGAACGATCGTTCGGCGGCCGCTTGCACGACGTCACCGACGTCGCCACGGCGACCACCAAGCACAGCAACAGGGTCGGAACGCGCATCGGAATCATCATGCCTGACACCAGCGCACCGAGCAGATTCCGACGCGTCGGGGGCCACCCGACTCGGGGGCACCACCCACCGGCGTGTTCGCTGAAGGATTAAACGCGAACTTCACACCGCTGTTTGATTTTCGTGCCCCCCGATTCGGGGGACACTGGTAGGGCACCCTGGATGGACCCTCGAGAGGAGGCGATCCCGATGGCTAGTCAGGACCCGCAGGAGCAGCACTACCAGCCCGGACAGGCCGGAATGTACGAGCTAGAGCTGCCTGCGCCGCAGTTGTCGACGTCGGACGGCCGGGGCCCGGTGCTGGTGCACGCGCTGGAGGGTTTCTCGGACGCCGGTCACGCGATCCGGCTGGCCTCGTCGCATCTGAAGGCGGCGCTGGACACCGAGCTGGTCGCGTCCTTCGCCATCGACGAATTGCTGGATTACCGGTCGCGGCGGCCGCTGATGACGTTCAAGACCGATCACTTCACGAACTACGACGAGCCGGAACTGAGCTTGTACGCGTTGCGTGACACCATCGGCACCCCGTTTCTGCTGCTCGCCGGGATGGAACCCGATCTGAAGTGGGAGCGCTTCATCACCGCGGTGCGCCTGCTGGCCGAGCGCCTGAACGTGCGCCAGACCATCGGCCTGGGCACCGTCCCGATGGCGGTTCCCCACACCCGGCCGATCACGATGACCGCGCACTCGAACAACCCCGAGTTGATCGCCGAGTTCACCCCCTGGATCTCCGAGATCCAGGTTCCCGGCAGCGCGTCCAACCTGCTCGAATACCGGATGGCCCAGCACGGCCACGAGGTCGTCGGCTACACCGTGCACGTCCCGCACTACCTGACGCAGACCGACTACCCGGCCGCCGCCGAGGCGTTGCTCGAGCAAGTGGCCAAGATCGCGTCGCTCGAGCTACCGCTGACGGCGTTGACCGAAGCGGCGGCGGTGATCAGGACCAAGATCGACGAGCAGGTCGAGGCGAGCGCGGAGGTTGCTCAAGTGGTGACCGCGCTCGAGCGCCAGTACGATGCCTTCATCGACGCTCAGGAGAACAGGTCGTTACTAACGCGCGACGAGGACCTGCCTAGCGGCGACGAGCTTGGAGCCGAGTTCGAGCGATTCCTCGCCCAGGAGGCGGAGAAGAAGCGCGGCGACGACGACCAGGCCTGACCTTTCCACACGGCCCTGGGCCCGACCCGAAGGTTGGCGAGATGACCGAGCGGAAGCGCAAGAGCACTCTCCGCCCGGTGCGTGAGGTCGCGGCGCCCCGGCTGGAGTTCCGCACCATCCACGGCTACAAGCGGGCCTACCGGATCGCCGGTGACGGCCCGGCGATCCTGTTGGTCCACGGCATCGGGGACAACTCCACCACCTGGAACACCGTGCAGGCCAAGCTCGCTCAGCGGTTCACGGTCATCGCCCCGGACCTGCTCGGCCACGGGCGATCCGACAAACCGCGCGCCGACTACTCCGTCGCCGCCTACGCGAACGGGATGCGTGACCTGCTCAGCGTGCTCGACATCGAGCGGGTCACGGTCGTCGGACATTCACTGGGCGGCGGCGTGGCCATGCAATTCGCCTACCAGTTCCCGCATTTGGTGGACCGGCTCATCCTGGTCGCCGCCGGCGGCGTCACCAAGGACGTCAACGTCGCGCTCCGGCTCGCGTCGCTGCCGATGGGCAGCGAGGCCCTCGCCCTGCTGCGGCTCCCGCTCGTGCTGCCGGCCGTGCAGCTGGCGGGACGGATAGCCGGCCTGGCGATCGGATCGACCGGCCTGGGCCGCGACCTGCCCAATGTCCTGCGGATCCTCGACGACCTGCCGGAGCCCACGGCCTCGGCGGCCTTCAGTCGCACCCTGCGCGCGGTGGTGGACTGGCGCGGGCAGATCGTCACCATGCTCGATCGCTGCTACCTGACCGAAGCCATCCCGGTGCAGATCGTGTGGGGCACCAAGGATGTGGTGGTGCCCGTCCGGCACGCGTGGATGGCGCACGCCGCGATGCCGGGCTCCCGCCTCGAAATCTTCGAGGGCTCCGGCCACTTCCCCTTCCACGACGACCCGGCCCGCTTCATCGACGTCGTCGAACGCTTCATCGATTCCACCGCTCCCGCCGAATACGATCAGGCCGCCCTGCGGGGGCTACTGCGCAGCGGCGGCGGCGAGAAGGCCGTCAGCGGCCCCGCGCCGACCCGCGTCGCCGTGCTCAACGCGATGGGCTCCGACGAACGCAGCGCCACCTGAACCACCTTGGTCGATGCGGCCGCCTCCGGGGTCGTACAGTCGCTGCATGGGGATCGACGTCACGGTGTTGCGGGTGTTCACCGATGCGGACGGCAATTTCGGCAATCCGCTCGGGGTGGTGAACGCCGCCCACGTCGGGCCCGCCGACCGGCAACGGCTGGCGACTCAATTGGGCTACAGCGAAACGGTTTTCGTCGATCTTCCGGGCGCGGGTTCGACGACCGCGCATGCCACCATCTACACCCCCCGGGTCCAGCTCGCGTTCGCCGGGCACCCCACCGTCGGCGCGTCGTGGTGGCTGCGGGAGAGCGGCACGCCGATTCACACCCTGCAGGTGCCGGCCGGTCTCGTGCAGGTGAGCTATGCCGGAGACCTCACCGGCGTCAGCGCCCGCTCAGACTGGGCGCCCGAGGTGGCCCTGCACGAATTCGATTCGGCCGCCGCGCTTCTCGCCGCCGATCCGGGAGATTTTCCCGACGACACGGCGCACTACCTGTGGGCCTGGACCGACCGGGAGAGCGGCACCCTGCGCACCCGGGGGTTCTTCCCGAACCTCGGCGTGCCGGAGGACGAGGCGACCGGCTCGGCGGCGATGCGGATCACCGACTACCTCAGCCGCGACCTGCACATCACCCAGGGCCGGGGATCGATCGTCGAGACGACGTGGAACGCCGAGGGCTGGGTGGGAGTGGCCGGGCGCGTCGTCAATGACGGTGTGCGGCACATCGACTGACGGCCGAGCACGCGCTCAGCGCTGCCGGCGCAGCACCGCGGCGAGGTGGTGCTGCAAGGGCTGCCCGACCGCTCCCATCCGCACCGAATACGACAGTTCGTCGCCGTCGATGCGGAAGGAACGGCCAAGGGCGGTCACCTCTTTGGCGGTCGGGGTACGTCCGACGTCGGTGGTGGACAGCTCGATCTCGATCACGTCGCCGGAAACCGCGTACGTGCCCACCTCGATCTCGGTGATGCCGCTCGGGTGGGCCAGCACCAGTTCGACGTGACCGGGCCGCGGCACGCGCAGGTAGCCGGTCTCGGCGTGCAACGGCTTGCCGTCGGCCGACGCCTTCGTCTTTTGCGCGTACGCCAGAAACGGCTTGCCGACGTGGGAGAACACGACCTCTTCGAGATAGTCGAAGGGCTCGATGGTCGGGTACTCGCCCGCGCCCTGGCCGGCCCAGGTGCCCAGCAGCGGTGCCAGGGCCGCGAGATCGGGATGCAAGTCGGGGGGCATGAAATCGAGACTAGCCCGGCGACGAAGGCCGTCAGCTCGGTGTCGTGACCTGGCGGTGTTCGCGCAGGGCCTGGATCTCGCGTTCGAAATCGTCTGCGGATTCGAAGGACCGATACACCGACGCGAACCGCAGGTACGCCACCTCGTCGAGGTCGCGCAGCGGCCCGAGGATGGCCAGGCCGACCTCATGGCTGGCCACCTCCGGCGAGCCCGCGGCCCGCACCGTGTCCTCGACCTGCTGGGCCAGCAGGTTCAGCGCGTCGTCGTCCACCTGGCGGCCCTGGCAGGCCCGGCGGACACCGCTGATGACCTTCTCCCTGCTGAAGGGCTCGGTGACTCCGCTGCGTTTGACCACGGCCAGCACCGCGGTCTCCACCGTGGTGAAACGGCGCCCGCATTCGGGGCATGATCGGCGGCGCCGAATGGCCTGCCCCTCATCGGTTTCCCTCGAGTCGATCACCCGGGAATCGGGATGACGGCAGAACGGGCAATGCATGACCGCTCCTTCGCCGTGCCGTCAACCTGATACCGCAGCACTTCGAGCGTACCCGCGCGCTCACCTGCGCGGGTAATGGCTCAGCGAAGGGTTGGTGGGCGCCGCTCGGCAGTTAGCGGGGCGGTCGTCAGCCGATCGGGGCGATCAAGGTCTGGCCCGCGACCAGGTTCGGCGAGTTCATGTCGTTGAGTTCGCGGATGCGGTCGGCGACCTGGCGGGCGGGCGCGTCCGGCGCCACCCGGCGAGCCACGTCTTGCAGCGACTCCCCCGCCTCCACGCGCACGACGGCCAGGCGGTCCGGGACGTGCGCGGCCGAGCTGCCGGAGTCACCGTTGAGCACCTGACCGACGTTGCCGACCAAGCCCAGCCACAGCGTGATCGCGCCGGCGGCCAGGGCCAGCCAGATCGTGGTCGTCACCGTGACGGGGCGCTTGCGGTGCGGCGCGGCGGACACCGCGAGGCCGGTGCCGTAGTAGCGCGTGGGCGCGCCCGCCGGCCTCGAGGGGCCGGGGCGGCGGGACCGGGCCAGCCCGTCGCGGCCGTAACGAAGCCCCGGGACGGGTCCGTTGACCGGACGCCGAGGGCTGCTGGTACGCGGCGCCAGCGTGTGCATGGTTGTCATCTGCGTTCCTCCGGTCAACTTGATTCGCTCAGCTGTTCGACTGTATCGCTCGTGTGTTCGAAATACGAACATGTGAGCGAAGCGTGTCGCACGAGTCGAACGCTAGACCACGCCACCGACAAGTGAGTGGCCGCTAGAGCTGACATGCGATCGAAATACCCGATCTGCCGAAGAGTTACACCTTTGTGATTCACGACTTCGGCGCGGCTTTTCGCCGACGGGCGGATGGGCGACACGCTACTCGAACACATGTTTGATTCTTGGGCGCGCTGGGGTTACATTCAGTGCCATGAGCGACAGCAGCGACACCCCATCGGCCGGCACGGGCGGCCGGTTGCACGCCGTGGATTCATCGCTGACCGAACGTCAGCGCACCATCTTGAACGTCATTCGCGCGTCGGTCACCAGCCGCGGCTACCCGCCGAGCATCCGGGAGATCGGCGACGCCGTCGGCCTGACGTCGACGTCATCCGTGGCCCATCAGCTGCGCACCCTGGAGCGCAAGGGTTACCTGCGTCGGGATCCGAACCGTCCGCGGGCGGTCGACGTCCGCGGCGCCGACGACGACGTGGCGGCGCCGGCAACCGACGTCGCCGGCTCCGACGCCCTGCCGGAACCGACCTTCGTGCCGGTCCTCGGGCGCATCGCCGCCGGTGGACCGATCCTCGCCGAGGAGGCGGTCGAGGACGTATTCCCGCTGCCGCGCGAGCTGGTCGGCGAGGGCACGCTGTTCCTGCTCAAGGTCGTCGGCGATTCCATGATCGAGGCGGCGATCTGCGACGGCGACTGGGTGGTGGTGCGCCAGCAGAACGTCGCCGACAACGGCGACATCGTCGCGGCCATGCTCGACGGGGAAGCCACCGTGAAGACGTTCAAGCGCGCGGGCGGTCAGGTATGGCTGATGCCGCACAACCCGGCATTCGACCCGATTCCCGGCAACGAGGCGACCGTGCTGGGCAAGGTCGTCACGGTGATCCGCAAGGTCTAGCCCGGCGGGGTCAGTCCGCCTTGACGAAGCCGTTGGCCTGCGCGACTTCTTCGCTGGCCAGCCAGATTTCGGCGAGGGTGTCGTGGTAGAGCTCGCTGCCCGGTGTGTAGTACAGCCCGAAGCGGGCGCTTGCCTTGATCGGGTATCCGTCGGGCACCTGGTAGGGGTCGTCCAACGGTAGGTGGATGGTCGGGCGCCCGGGCGTGCCTGCCCCCGCGCCGCTGTCCTCGTCGTCGGCGGCCGCGTGCCGTCCGCCCCGCTGCCCGGATGCGACGACGGCCGCGGCGGCGGCCTCCGGCGCGGCGGTTTCCGGCGGGGTAGCTTCCGGCGGGGTGTCGTCCGCAGCGGCGGCGTCGGCACCAGTGGGCTCGGCGACATCCGCCGGAACGTGCGGCACGGCCACATCCGGATACTCGGGCTCGGGAGCCGCGGCTTCGGGGGCGGCGTCCTCGTATTCGGCGTCCGGCGGCGTGTGCGGCACCGCGACGTCGAGGTACTCGGCATCCACGTACCCCTCGTCCCCGCGAGCGGCCTCCGGGTGGGCGGGCTCGTGTGCGTCGTCGGCGTACTCGGCTTCGGCGTACTCGGCCTCGGCGTAATCCGCTTCGGGATAACCGGATTCGGCGTAATCCGCTTCGCCGTATTCGGGTTGGGCGTATTCGGGTTGGGCATAGCCGGATTCGGTTTCGGGATAGCCCGCCTCCGACAGGGCCGTCGGTGAGACCGCGGCGAAGGAGTCGGTGTCCACCGCGTCGGGGTCCTGCTCCTCGTCCCCGTAGCCGCCCTCGTCCGCACCGCGCCGCCGCCAGCTGACCCGCCCGGCGGCCTCGGCTTCGGGCGTCTCGGACTGCCCGTCGAAGTGTTCGGCGCCGACGTCGTCGGGCCCCCAGTGCTGGTCGCCCACCGGCTCGTAACCAAGGTCGAGGTCGGGGTGCGGCTCGTAGCCGGCACCGGCACGCGCGGCGCGCCGCCGGCGCCAACCGAGGGCCAACAGCCCGGCCAAGACGATCAGCACCAGCACCGGGATGCCGGCCAGCAGCCACCACCACTGCAACGCGAATTTCTTGGGGTGCGCGGGCGTCGCCGAGCTGCTCGGCTGATTCTGGCCCGACACCTGCAGGCCCGACAGCAACGGCGCGAGATTGGCCGGGTCGGTGCTGAACGTGTTCTTCGCCCGGTTCCACGAGATCTTGCCGCCGACGAACTGCTGGGAGACCACGTCGCCGTCCACCGACTGGTCGCCGACGGGCGCACCCAGCTTGCCCGTCGGCCCCCGGAGCTTGTCCCACGCCGCCTTCATGGCGCCGCGCACCACGAACGCGCCGTGCTCCGAACTCCAGAAGATCACCGGTTTGTCGGCACCGGAGAAGGTGACGACGCGGCTGGACGGGATCCCGCCGTCAGCTTCGTTGGCGGTGGGGAAACCGAGATCGCTACCGGCCGGGCCGCCCAGCGATTCGTACTTGGACAGGATGTTGGTCTCGACGGCGTTCGCGCCGGTCGCGGGGCTGAAATACACCTTGCCGTTGGCGAAGTCCTGGACGATCCCGTCGCCACCGATCGGATACTGCGCGCCCTTCTTGACCCCCAGCGGCCCGTTCGGACCACCGGCGGCGCGCCATGCCATGTTGATGGCCGCGGTGGGGTCGATCGCCACCTGCAAACCCTTCAACTGGTCGGCCAAACCCGCTGGCTCGGTGGTGAACTGCTTGGTCTGCCTGTTCCACGAGACCTGGCCGCCGCTGAATTTCTGGGCGGACACCTCGCCGTTGTAGGTTTCGTCGCCGACCGGGACGCCGAGCACGCCACCCGAGCTACCCAGCTTGTCCCACGCGGCGTTGATCGCGCCGCGCACCACGAACGCGCCGTGGTCGGGCGTCCAGAAGATCACCGGCTTGTCGCTGGCCGAGAAGGTGGCCACCCGGCTGTCCGGGCCGGCGAGGCCGGGCACCTCATTGATCGCGGGGAAGCCCAGATCGCTGCCGGCGGGGCCGCCCAGCATTTCGTATTTGTCCAGGATCGGCCCGTAGACGAACTTGGCGCCGGTCGCCGGCGTGAAGAACATCTTGCCGCCGTCGAAGTCCAGCTCGAAACCGTCTCCGGCGGGATACACGTCGCCCTTCCGCGGGCCCAGCGGTGAACCGTCGCCGCCGGCCTTTTCCCAGGCGGCCATCATGGCCGCCTCGGCGTCGCCGATGGGAGACGCCGCCGCGGAAGGCGCCAACAAGGCGGCGGCGGTCGCGAAGGCCGTCAAGGTGACCAGCGCACTCCCGACCAGCCTGCGCATGTGACCTCTCTGCCCGTTCACCAAGCCTCCCAGCCGACGGCTACGGCCCTATCTGCGGCTATGCCCGTGGCTGCACAGCCGGTGAGGGGGCCGCACTCCGACCGCGCGGAAACAGCCCCACACCGATCCGCATTATCGCCGGGCTCGCATAACTTTGCTCCTGCCAAGGAGAAATACGAAGTCAAATCACGCATATTACAAAAACGGATACCACGCCGATGTCGAAATGATGCCGAGCCACGCTCGAATCGCGACGAACCGCACCATCGCCCGCGTGACGTCGGGCTTATCGTGCCGACTCCCGAACCGGTCGCACACCTGCGCAATAGGGCGCGGGCCTGCGCGCGCCGGCCCGGCTCGTCGCCCCTGCCGCGCTTTTCGCGGCGCACCATTGCGCGGGCGTCCCCGAAACACATGCGCCGACGGTACGTGAAGCCATTAACTCGCCGGCGATCTACCCGAAAAAAACGGCGGCCAGGCGGGCATTGACCGCGTTTGCCGACCGCGGGCGAATTGACCGTTCCTTTGGCGATCGCCGTTGTCGGGTCTAGACGCCGAGGCTGCGGCCGATGATCTCCTTCATGATCTCGGTCGTGCCGCCGTAGATGGTCTGCACCCGCGCGTCCAGATAGGCACGGGCGACGGGGTATTCGCGCATGTAGCCGTACCCGCCGTGCAGTTGCAGACAACGGTCGATCAGGTGCACCTGCTTCTCGGTGGAGTACCACTTGGCCATGGCCGCCTGTTCGGCCGTCAGCTTCTTGTCCAGGTGCAGGCGGATGAACTCGTCGACCATCATGCGCACCACGGTGGCCTCGGTCGCCAGCTCGGCGAGCACGAAGCGGCTGTTCTGGAAGCTGCCGATCGGCTTGCCAAACGCCTTGCGCTCCTTGGTGTATTGCAGCGTGTCTTCGAGCACCTGCTCCATCGCGGCGGCCGCCATGATGGCGATCGAGATCCGCTCCTGCGGCAGGTTCTGCATCAGGTAGATGAACCCCATGCCCTCCTGCCCCAGCAGGTTTTCGGCGGGAACCTTGACATCGGTGAAGGACAGCTCGGCGGTGTCCTGGGCGGCCAGCCCGATCTTGTCCAGGTGCCGGCCGCGCTCGAAGCCCTCCATGCCGCGTTCGACAACGAGCAACGAAAAGCCTTGCGCGCCTTTGTCCGGATCGGTCTGCGCGACCACGATCACCAAGTCGGAGTTGATTCCGTTGGTGATGAACGTCTTTGCGCCGTTGAGCACGTAGTGGTCACCGTGGGCGACCGCGCGGGTCTTGATGCCCTGCAGGTCGCTGCCGGTTCCCGGCTCGGTCATCGCGATGGCGGTGATGAGCTCCCCGGTGCAGAACTTCGGCAGCCAGCGCTGCTTCTGCTCCTCGGTGGCCAAGGCCAGCAGGTAGGGCGCCACGATGTCGTTGTGCAGCCCGAAGCCGATGCCGCTGTAGCGACCGAAGGTGGTCTCCTCGGTGATGATCGTGTTGTACCGGAAGTCGGGGTTGCCTCCGCCGCCGTATTCCTCGGGGACGGCCATACCGAGGAAGCCCTGCTTGCCGGCCTCGAGCCACACGCCGCGGTCGACGATCTTCGCCTTCTCCCATTCGTCGTGGTGCGGCGCGACGTGGCGATCGAGGAAGGCGCGGTAGGACTCGCGGAACAGGTCGTGCTCCGGCTCGAAAAGCGTGCGCTGGTATTTGACGGCACTGCCCATGTGGATGACCTCCGGCGACTCGAAACTCTGTCGCCCAACATATACCAACCAGACGGTTGGTCGGCAGCCGGCGGGGTGGCCACGGCGCGCCGGCGGATCAGCCCGCCGAGAACTCCTGCAGGCGCCCGGCCAACGCCACCGGGACTCGGGCCTTGATCCGGGTGCCGTCGGGGCTGTGCTCCTCCTGCTGCACGCGCCCGTCGGCGTGCAGCCGGGCCACCAGGTCGCCGCGGTGGTACGGAATCACCACATCCACGGCCGTGTCGGCGGGGACGGCCAGCTCGCCCATCCGGCACCGCAGGGCCTCGATGCCTTCCCCGGTCCTGGCCGAGACGAACACGGCGCCGGGCAGGGCGTGACGGAGTCCGGCCAGCGTGAGGCCGCTCGCGGCGTCGACCTTGTTCACCACCAGCAGCTCGGGCGGCGGGTCGCCGTGATGGTCTGCGATGACGTCGGAGATCACCTCGCGCACCGCGTTGATCTGGGCCAGCGGGTTGGCGTCGGAGCCGTCGACCACGTGCACGAGCAGGTCGGCGTCGACGACCTCCTCCAGCGTGGAGCGGAACGCCTCGACGAGTTGGGTGGGCAGGTGCCGGACGAACCCGACGGTGTCGGTGAGCACCAGCGGGCGACCGTCGGTGAACTCGGCACGGCGGGTGGTGGGCTCCAGCGTGGCGAACAACGCGTCCTGCACCAGCACCCCGGCCCCGGTCAGCGCGTTGAGCAGGCTCGACTTGCCGGCGTTGGTGTAGCCGACGATCGCGACCGACGGGACGTCGCTCTGCCGGCGGCGGCTGCGCTGGGTGTCGCGGACCTGCTTCATGTCCTTGATCTCGCGGCGCAGCTTCGCCATGCGTTCACGGATGCGGCGGCGGTCGGTCTCGATCTTGGTCTCACCGGGACCGCGCAGGCCCACGCCTCCCCCGCTGCCGCCGGCGCGGCCACCGGCCTGCCGGGACATCGATTCACCCCAGCCGCGCAGCCGCGGCAGCATGTACTCCATCTGGGCCAGCGACACCTGCGCCTTGCCCTCCCGGCTGGTGGCGTGCTGGGCGAAGATGTCCAGGATCAGCGCGGTGCGGTCGATGACCTTCACCTTGACCGCCTTTTCCAGCGCGGTGAGCTGCGCCGGGGACAGCTCACCGTCGCAGATCACGGTGTCAGCGCCGGTCGCCAGCACCACCTCGCGCAGCTCCTGGGCCTTGCCAGAGCCGATGTAGGTGGACGGGTCGGGCTTGTCGCGGCGCTGGATGAGCCCCTCGAGCACCTGGGAACCGGCGGTCTCGGCCAGGGCGGCCAGCTCGGCCATGCTGGCCTCGCTGTCGGCGGCGGTGCCGTCGGTCCACACGCCGACGAGCACGACGCGCTCCAGGCGGAGCTGGCGGTACTCGACTTCGGATACGTCGGCGAGTTCGGTCGACAGCCCGGCGACGCGGCGCAGCGCCGACCGTTCTTCCAGGGCGAGTTCGCCGGTGCTTGGCTCCGGCACAGCGGGTTTGGAGAATTCAGGATGTGTCATAGGCAATACAGAATGATGCACGGCGGATCGGCGTCGTGCACCTGAATTAACGTCGCTGCGCGTCCCACCATTCCCCGCTGATCTCCCCCTGTGCCACGAGAACCGACGGTCCCCTCAGGTAGCTGGTGGCGTCGGTGATGGTGACGACGACGTCGCCGCCGGGCACCCGCACCTTCAGTGTGCCGGTGTCCGCACCGGCGGCGGCCAGCGCGGCCACCGTGGCCGCGACCGTGCCGGTGCCGCAGGAGCGGGTCTCGCCGACGCCTCGCTCGTGCACCCGCATCCGGACCGCGCCGTCGGCCGGCGCCGTGACGAGTTCGATGTTCACGCCCTCCGGGAACTGGGCGTGGTCGAAGCTCACCGGCGCCGCCACGTCCAGCCCGGCGAGTTCCTCGGCGGTCAGATCGGGATCCACGCATGCCAGGTGGGGATTGCCGACGTCGACCGCCAGGCCGGAAAACCGTCGGCCACCGACGAGGGCGCTGCCCGGGCCGAGGGTGTTGGCCTTGCCCATGTCGACGCTGATGTCGGCGTGCGTCGCGCCGGCGTGGTGCACGGTGATCGGCCGGGGGCCGGCCGGCGACCCGATCACGAATTCGTCGCGGGACTCCATGCCGCTGGCTCGCAGGTAATGCGCGAACACCCGGATGCCGTTGCCGCACATCTGGGCGATGGAGCCGTCGGCGTTGCGGTAGTCCATGTACCAGTCGGCCGACGCCACGCCGTCGGGCAGGCGGTCCAGCACGCCGGCCGCCAGAGCCGCCGCGGCGGTGGTGACCCGCAGCACCCCGTCGGCGCCCAGTCCCCGACGCCGGTCGCACAGGGCGGCCACCCGGGCGGGGGCGAGGTCGAGCGCGGCCTCCGCATCCGGGAGCACCACGAAATCGTTCTCGGTGCCGTGGCCCTTCGCGAACATCATGCGCGCCACTCCTCAGCTCCGGCTGCGCCGGCAGCATCGTCGTCGGCGCGAATCACCTGCTCAGGATACGTGGCCCCACGCTTGCAGCGCTTCGTCGACGAGCCGGGCGCCGTCCGCCCCCGCTTTTTCAGAGTCCAGCCAGTGAACCCGGTGGTCGCGGCGGAACCAGGAGCGTTGCCGGCGGACATAGCGTCGAGTGCCCACGTAGGTCTGTTCGCGCGCGTCCCGCAGCCGCTCGGTGCCGCCTCCGGCGTCGAGCGCCTCGATCACCTGCGCGTAGCCCAGGGCGCGCAACGCGGTGACCCCGTCGCGCAGGCCCTCACCGAGCAGCGCGCTGACCTCCTCAACGAGGCCCTGGTCGAACATGGCGTCGGTGCGGCGGGCCAGCCGCTCGTCCAACGTCGTTGTCTCGCAATCCAATCCGATGATCGCAGTGTTCCACCTCGGGGTGCCGATGCGTGGCGCGGACGCGGCGAAGGGCCGACCGGTCAGCTCGACGACTTCGAGCGCCCGCACGATGCGCCTGGCGTCGGTCGGCAGGATGGCCGCCGCGGCGGCGGGGTCGCGGCGGGCCAGCTCGGTGTGCAGCCCGCCGACACCGACCTCGGCCATCCGCTGCTCCCAGCGAGCCCGCACCGCGGGATCGGTCGCGGGGAACGACCAGTCGTCGAGCAGCGATTGGATGTAGAGCATGGAGCCGCCCACGATGATCGGAACGGCGCCGCGGGCCGCGATCGCCTCGACGTCCGCCGCGGCGGCGCGCTGATAACGGGCGACCGTCGAGGTCACTTTGACGTCCAGCACGTCGAGCTGGTGATGCGGGATGCCGCGGCGTTGCCCGACGGGCAGCTTGGCCGTGCCGATGTCCATGCCGCGATAGAGCTGCATCGCGTCGGCGTTCACGATCTCGGCGGCGTCGAGCCGTTCGGCGAGATCGAGCGCCAGCTGCGACTTGCCGGTTCCGGTGGGGCCGATGATCGCCAGCGGTCGGGCGGTCACTTCAGACCTGCCAGGCGCCGGCGAAGTAGCCCACGCCGTAGGGCGCCCCCCGGTATAGCTCCTTGGCCGACCGCGGTCCCGGCTCGGCCAGCCCGGCCAGCACCTGGAAGGCGACGCGGCCCAGGATCTGCCGGGGCAGCCGCGCCAGGGCGGCGACGTCGCCGGTCGCCAGCGCGTCGTCGAGGGCCAGCTGCGCGTCGGCGTTGGCCGGGTCGTATCCCCCGGGCGCGCTCGGGGTCAACGTGTTCGCGCCATCGGCCACGACCAGCACGCCGATCGGCTCGGCTGACCGGTCGACCTCGGCGCGCAACGCCCGGCCCTCGGCCAGGGCGGCCTCAGCGTCGTGGTCGGTGCGGTAGATGCGGGCCTCGGCGGTCGCGTCGGGGCGGGCCTGGCCGCGCACCCAGCCGGCCAGCAGCGCGGCCACCGGCAGGTCGGCGGGCGCCGCGGTGTCGGCGCGCGGGGAAAGCCCGACCCGGACGTCCACACCGAAACCCGCGAACGTGCCGGCCGCATCCCGCCCCCACGCTTCGTCGCGTGCCCCGGTGCCGATGACGATCCAGCGGGCGGGGAGAAGGGCTGCCGCCGCCAGCACAGCGGCCACCAGATCGGTCACCTCCGCGGCGGCCCCGCCGGCCAGCTCGGGCACGAGCAGCGGCGCCGAGGGAACGATGGCAATCCCGCTGAGCACGCCACCAAACTAATGGTTCGCCGACGCGCGCGCTCAGGCCTCGGCGGCCACGACCACGGGGCCGGTGTTAAAAGGGTCGGCCTCGCCGTCCGAGGACGACCACGCGTCCGGCGTGATGCTCCCGTCGTCCCGGCCGACCTCGGCGACCATGGTGGCCGCCTCCCCGCGGGCCAGGGCGACGGTCGCCACGATCACCACCGCGATCGCCCCTACCAGCACGAAGGCCTTGGGCCCGTCCGCGTTCAGCGTTTCGCCCAGCACGAAGATGCCGAGCAGGCCGGCCACCACGGGCTTCGCCACCGTCATCGTCGGCATGGAGGCCGTCAGCGCACCGGCGCGGAACGCCGACTGCTGGAAGATCATCCCGGTCAGCGCCAACAGCAGCCACGGGACGAACTCGGGCGCGGTCAGCACGGCCAGCGGGCCGTCCTCGCCGACCTCGACGATCCCTTTGGTGAGCACCGCGAACAACGCCAGCGCCGAACCCGCGACCACCGCGAGCAGGGCGGCCGCGAACGGGCTGCCCGACCAGATCCGCGCGGCCACCACGCACGCCACCAGCAACGGCACCATCACCGCGGCGACGATGGCCCACGTCTCGACCGACGCGCGCTGATGTCCGGAGGCCGGGTCACCGACGATGATGACCACCGCCAGGGCCCCGGCGAGCACCACCGCCCACACCCACTCCCAGCGGGTGACCCGGCGCTTCGTCAGCCGCGCGTAGATCGGCAACGCGAACAGCAACGCCGTCACCTGCAGCGCGGTCACCAACACCACCGAGCCCCAGGCCAGGGCCCCGGCCTGCAGGCTGTAGTTGATGATCGCCGCGAGGCCTCCCAGCCACCACCGGGTGTCCTTCAGCGACATGCGGAACAGCTCCAGGTGGCCGACCTGCTTGTCCGTGATCTCCTGCGCAGAGCGCTGACGGATCACGTCGCCGACCGCGGATGCCAGCGCCGCGCACAACGCAATCAACGCCGCGACGTCAACCTTCGACATGAGTGACCCCTCATCTCACGATTGCCCCGACCAGCTTTCCCTGGGGCTCGGGCAAATACACGCAATATTTGCGATCAGTTCAGCAACAACTGTATGACGTCGCACACGCTGCGGCGCGCTCAACGAATCACCCTTTGTTCTTACGGCATTAACCTAAGGATGCGCTGTGGGCAACGCGTCGATCCGGTTAACCGCGGCGTCGCTAAGCCGGTTGCGCTGCGGCGTTCGGCAACCCGGCCGCAATCCTGTCCTGCGTCGCGGAGGCGTCGCCGCGCGCGAGTTCGACGGTGGCCGCCGCCATCACCAGCGCCGCGGCCGCCAGCGCCAGCATTCCTCCGCGACCGGTGTCGAGCGTCTCGCCGAGGACGGCGACGCCCAGGGTCGCCGCCACGACCGGCTGGGACACCTCCAGCGTCGGCATCGAGGCGGTCAGGGCGCCGGCACGAAACGCCGACTGCTCCCAGGCGAATCCCGCCACCGCGATCAGCAGCCACGCGTAAAGCTCGGGTGTCCGGACCACCGCCCACCCGCCGTCGCCGAGCCGATGCACCACTCCCTTGGCCAGCACCGCGAAGACGGCCCAGAGGGAACCGGAGACGAAGGCGAGCAGCGCGGCGGCCAGGGCACCGCCCCAGACGCGCGCGGCCACCACGCACCCGAGGAGCAGCGGGGCCAGCACCCCCGCCACGATGGCCCACGTCCGCAGCGGCGCGGTCGAGTGGCCCGCCCGCGGGTTGCCGACCGTGACGATCACGGTCACCGCGGCGGTCAGCACCACGGCCCAGGCCCACTCCCGGGCCGTTACGGCGCGGTCGGCGAGCCGGGCGCTGATGGGCAACGCGAACAGCAGCGAGAGGACGAGCAACGCCTGCACCAGCAACACCGACCCCTGGTCAAGGGCGGCCGCCTGCAACACGATGCTGACCACGAGCAGCACGGCGCCCCACCGCCACCGCCTGTTGCCGAGCAGCTTGCGGACGAGTTGGAGCTGCCCGATCGACGGGTCGGCGATCCGGTGGGTCGCCCGCTGCTGCAGCACGTCGCCGATCGCGACGCAGAGCGCGGACGCCAGCGCGAGCAAAGCGGCGATGTCCGCCTTGTCCATGGTTTCTCCGTCCGAGTCGGGGTTACGGACAACTGTGATACCTGATGCGCCTGCGCCGATGCATCTCGAACGGCAAGATCTGAGGTGGCGGCGGACGCGCCGACAAGCTGCTTGAATACTGTTAAGCAGCTGTTGGGAAGGCCACGAGCGCCGCCCCGCAGGTGATGCAGACGGTGCCGCTACGCGCGGCAGGTGCGCGGAGTTCCGACCGCGCGAAGGGTAGGTGACGAGCGCATGACGGCTGACGAACCCCAGGGACCGGACCCGGCCGGGCCGGTGCCCCAACCGGTTTCACGCCCGGTGCCACGCCCGGGACCGCGTCCCGGGCCACGGCCGGCGAGCGCGGCGCCGCGGCCCGTCGTCCACCCGATTCCGGCGCCGCCACGCAGCAACCCGCATCAGTTCGGGCGCGTCGATGATGACGGCACGGTCTGGCTGATCACCGCGGCCGGCGAGCGCATCGTCGGCTCGTGGCAGGCCGGGGACCGCGAAGCCGCCTTCGCCCACTTCGGTCGCCGCTTCGACGACCTGAGCACCGAGGTCACGCTCATGGAGGAGCGGCTCGCGGCGGGAACCGGGGACGCCCGCAAGATCAAGGCCCACGCCTCGGAGCTGGCCGAAACGTTGCCGACGGCTGCCGTGCTCGGCGACGTCGACGCGCTCGCCGGCCGGTTGGCCAGCCTCATCGACCAGGTCGAGACCGCCGTCGCCGAGGAGCGCTCCCGGCGCGACGAGCATCGCGCCGCCCAGACCGCGCGCAAGGAGGCGCTGGCCGCCGAGGCCGAAGAGCTGGCCGCGAACTCGACGCAGTGGAAGGCCGCCGGTGACCGGCTGCGGGCCATCCTCGACGAGTGGAAGACCATCAGCGGCCTGGACCGGAAGGTCGACGACGCGCTGTGGAAGCGCTATTCGGCGGCCCGCGAGGCGTTCAACCGGCGGCGGGGGTCCCACTTCGCCGAGCTGGACCGCGAACGCATGGGCGTCCGGCAGGCCAAGGAGCGACTCTGCGAACGCGCGGAGGCGTTGTCCGATTCGACGGACTGGACCGCCACCAGCGCCGAATTCCGCAAGCTGCTCACCGAGTGGAAGGCGGCGGGGCGGGCCGCCCGGGACGTCGACGACGCGCTGTGGCGGAGGTTCAAGGCCGCCCAGGACGTGTTCTTCACGGCGCGCAACGCGGCGACGGCCGAGAAGGACGCCGAACTGCGGGCCAATGCCACGGCCAAGGAGGCGCTGCTGGCCGAGGCGGAGAAGATCGACACCGGCAACCACGACGCGGCCCGGGCGGCGCTGCGCTCGATCGCCGAGAAGTGGGACGCCATCGGCAAGGTGCCGCGGGAGCGGTCCGCCGAACTGGAGCGCCGGCTGCGTGCCGTCGAGAAGAGGGTGCGTGACGCGGGCGAGGCGGATTGGTCGGATCCCCAGGCGCAGGCCCGCGCCGAGCAGTTCCGCGTCCGCGCCGAGCAGTACGAGCAGCAGGCGGAGAAGGCCGCCGCGGCGGGCCGCACGAAAGAGGCCGAGGAGGCCAGGGCCAACGCCGAGCAGTGGCGGCAGTGGGCACAGGCGGCCGCCGAGGCGTTGACGCGTAAGCCCTAGGCGTCGGGATCCCGGGGCGCCCGGTCCGGGCTGTCGGGCTCGTCGTTGAGGCTCTCCAGCAGCGTCTTCGACTGCTGCTGCGCCGCGACCCGGCGCCGCTGCTCCTCGGCCGCGAGCTGCACGATCGTTCGCGACCATACGACCCGCGCCCACTGGTAGGTCAGCGTCAGGACGACGATCCACGCCGCGATCAACCCCACCCCGGGGCCCGGGTGCCCCGCGGCGACGGTCTGGCGCGACCAGATGGCCAACAACCCGGCCGCCCCGGCGAGCGCCGAACCCGCCAGCGCGATCCAGGCCAGCGCCCAGCGCCGCGTCACCAAAGCCAGCATGGAGAACCCGACGCCGAACACCAGCGCCAGCCAGGCGAACACCCGCGAGGGCAGCGCAACCGCCGCCGCGCCGGCGCCGTGGCTGCTGAACAACACGTCCCAGCCCCGCACCGCGCCGGTGTGCGGCAGGATGAACGATCCCAGGAGCACGAAAACCAGGATCGCCACGACGAAGCCGCGTGGGCCCGGGTCGAATCCACGCGCCACCCGGCGTTCGGCGGCCTCGATTTCGGTCCGTAGGGCGTCGAAGTCGGGGTGTTCTTCCATCATCGGGCACATCCAAGGGATTCTGTGGGGTCGGGGGGCGGTCCGACGGCGGGCATGCCGAGGCCGACGCCGCCCGGGCGCTCCCCGGCGGCGTGCGCGTCGCCCGCGCGGGTTCGGCGATGGCTGAGGATGCCGCTGTCGGCGATGAGGTGGTGCGGCGCGGCCTGGGTGAGGACCGCGGTGACGACGTCCCCGGGACGCACCCGGTCGGCCCCGGAGTTGTCCAAGCCGAAGTGCACCAGGCGGCCGTCGCGGGCGCGGCCGGTCATCCGCGCCGTGCGGGTGTCCTTGCGCCCCTCCCCGGCGGCGACCAGCAACTCCACCGTCTGGCCGATCAGCGCGCGATTGCCCTCCAGCGAGATCTGCTCCTGCAGCTCGACCAGCCGCTCGTAGCGTTCCTGCACAACGGCTTTCGGGAGTTGCCCGTCGAGTTCGGCGGCCGGGGTGCCGGGCCGCTTGGAGTACTGGAAGGTGAACGCGGCCGCGAACCGGGCCTGCCGCACCACGTCCAGCGTGGCGGCGAAGTCCTCTTCGGTCTCGCCGGGGAACCCGACGATCAGGTCGGTGGTGATGGCGGCGTGCGGCATGGCCGCGCGGACGCGGTCGATGATGCCGAGGTAGCGCTCGGCGCGGTACGAGCGCCGCATGGCGCGCAGCACCCGGTCGGAGCCGGACTGCAGCGGCATGTGCAGGGCGGGGCAGACATTCGGCGTCTGCGCCATGGCCTCGATGACGTCGTCGGTGAACTCGGCCGGATGCGGGGAGGTGAACCGCACGCGTTCCAGCCCGTCGATGTCGCCGCAGGCCCGCAGCAGCCGCGCGAAGGCGCCGCGATCGCGGGGCAGCGCCGGGTCGGCGAAGGACACCCCGTAGGCGTTGACGTTCTGACCCAGCAGCGTGACTTCGAGTACGCCGTCGTCCACCAGGGCTCTCACCTCGGCCAGGATGTCGGCCGGGCTGCGGTCGACCTCCTTGCCGCGCAGCGCGGGCACGATGCAGAAGGTGCAGCTGTTGTTGCATCCGACCGAGACGGAAACCCAAGCGGCGTAAGCCGATTCGCGTGCGCTTGGCAGCGAGGAGGGAAACTCCCGCAGCGACTCGGCGATTTCCACCTGGGCGGTCTTGTTGTGTCGGGCCCGTTCGAGCAGCGTGGGCAGCGACCCGATGTTGTGCGTGCCGAAGACGACGTCGACCCAGGGCGCCTTGCGCAGCAACGCGTCCCGGTCCTTCTGGGCCAGGCAGCCCCCGACCGCGATCTGCATCTCGGGGTTGCCGCGCTTGCGCGGAGCCAGGTGGCTGAGGTTGCCGTACAGCTTGTTGTCGGCGTTCTCGCGGACGGCGCAGGTGTTGAAGACCACGACGTCGGCGTCCCCAAAATCCGAGCCGTCGGGGGCGCGCCGGTAACCGGCCGTTTCCAGCAGGCCCGCCAGCCGCTCCGAGTCGTGGACGTTCATCTGGCAGCCGTAGGTGCGGACCTGATAGGTGCGCGCACCGGCGCCGTCGGGCGAGCCCGCGGCGTCCTGCACCACCATCGAAGTCACGGGGCCATGGTACGGCGACCCGGCGGTACCCGAGAAACCGCAGCTAGACCCGGCGGCGGTCCCGTTCGGCGGCCAGCTCGGCGAGGACGACCTCGCACGCCAGGTTCTGGCTGTAGCCCCGGCGCGCCAGCATTCCGACCAGCCGGCGGGTCACCCGCGCGTCGTCGCCGTCCAGCGTCTCGCGACGCAACTTGGCCCGCACCAACTCCTCGGCCCGGTCCCGTTCGGCGCCGGCGTCGATCCCGGACAGCGCCGAGGCGATCACGTCCTTGTCGACACCCTTGGTGTGCAATTCGGCGGCCAGGGCGCGCTTGCTCTTGCCGGCCTTCGCCCGGCGCGAGCGCACCCACTGTTCGGCGAAGTCGGCGTCATCGACCAAGCCGACGGTTGCGAGTCGGTCAAGCACGGCGGCGCTGATGTCCTCGGGGTAGCCGCGCTTCGCGAGTTGGCCGTGCAGCTCGGCGCGGGTGCGCGCCCTCACGGTGAGCAGGCGCAGGCACAGGGTCCGCGCCTGCTCCTCGCGAGAGGGCTCAGAAATCGACGGGGGCGGGCAGGACGCTGTCATCGGACAAGCCATCGGTCACAACCGCACCAATGCCAAGCTTTTCCTTGATCTTCTTCTCGATCTCGTTGGCCACGTCGGCGTTCTCCATCAAGAAGGTGCGGGCATTCTCCTTGCCCTGGCCGAGCTGCTCACCCTCGTAGGTGAACCAGGAACCCGACTTGCGGATGAAGCCCTGCTCCACCCCCATGTCGATCAGCGAGCCCTCCCGGCTGATCCCCCTGCCGTAGAGGATGTCGAACTCGGCCTGCTTGAACGGCGGCGACACTTTGTTCTTGACGACCTTGACCCGGGTGCGGTTGCCCACCGCGTTGGTACCGTCCTTGAGGGTCTCGATCCGGCGCACGTCCATGCGCACCGAGGCGTAGAACTTCAAAGCCTTTCCACCCGTGGTGGTTTCGGGGCTGCCGAACATCACCCCGATCTTCTCGCGCAACTGGTTGATGAAGATGGCGGTGGTGCCCGAATTGTTCAGCGCGCCAGTCATTTTCCGTAGCGCCTGGCTCATCAGCCGGGCCTGCAGCCCGACGTGGCTGTCACCCATCTCGCCCTCGAGTTCGGCGCGCGGCACCAGGGCCGCCACCGAGTCGATGACCAGGATGTCCAGCGCGCCGGAGCGGATCAGCATGTCGGCGATCTCGAGGGCCTGCTCCCCCGTGTCGGGCTGGCTGACCAACAGGGAATCGGTGTCGACGCCGAGCTTCTTGGCGTAGTCCGGATCCAGGGCGTGCTCGGCGTCGATGAACGCCGCGACGCCACCGGCGGCCTGGGCGTTGGCCACCGCGTGCAGGGCGACGGTGGTCTTACCCGAGGATTCCGGGCCGTAGATCTCCACGACCCGGCCGCGGGGCAGGCCGCCGATGCCCAGGGCCACGTCCAGTGCGATGGATCCGGTCGGGATGACCGAGATCGGCTGACGCATCTCGTCGCCGAGACGCATCACCGAGCCTTTGCCGTAGCTCTTTTCGATCTGGGCCATCGCCAGCTCGAGAGCCTTCTCGCGGTCGGGGGCTTGCGTCATGGTGCCTCTCCTATGGTTCGGTGTGTTCGGTGACCGATATCGGTCGGTTGGCCGTGACACTAGAGAAGGCCACCGACAAGTTGTCTCGCCGAACGTTCCCCACAGTAGCCGAACACCTGTTCGATTCAAGCGGACACGCCGAAGCCACGCGCGTGTGGCAACATTTGCTACCGAAACGCGCTGACGGGGCCCATGGAGCCTGAGGAAACCGGTGTGAATCCGGTGCGGTCCCGCCACTGTGACCGGGATGCCCTCCCGAGAGCCAGACACTCGCCGTCAGCGCTTCCTCACGACAACTGGGGCGGATTTCCCCGTGAAAGTCTGGTTGCGCATCGATGGACATCTCCGCTGAGCTGGCCGAAATAGCCTCGTATCAAGGGTTTTTCGCGTTCACCGTGGGCGGGACCGCGGCCGGGTGGCACCCGGTCCGGCGGTCCTACGCCGACGGGTTCGCCGACTTGGTCGAGGCCACCGCCCGGCGCTATCGCATGACGGATCTGCGGATCGGCGCCTCGCTGGTTCATCTCGGACACGCCACCCGCCTGTGGTCGCCCGTGCTCGCGTGCGCGCTGGCCCACGGCGTCGTCCCCGACCTGGACGACCTGCAACGCGCCGGCGACGGGGCGCAATTGCGGCTGCCCGCGCCGGCCGGGTTCCCCGCCCGCTCACCGGACACCCTGTACCGGGCGGTGGTGCGCGAGCACATGCAGCCGCTCGCCGCCGGCCTGCGGGTCAAGCTGGCGCCCGCGCTGCTGGCGGGCAACGTGGCGTCGGCGCTGGTCGGCGCCGCCCGGGCCCTCCTGGCGGCGCGACCGGACCTCGACCTGCAGATCGCCGAAACGACCCGTGCGCTGCTGAGCACCGGTGTGCTGGCCGGATCGGGCGTCGTCACCGGCCCGCGCCTGGCCTTCAGGCGCCGCAGTTGTTGCCTCTTCTATCGGCTGCCCGGTGGAACCGTGTGCGGCGACTGCGTCTTCGAGACGCAGCCGCCGGACCGGCCTCGGGCGCCGCGTCGTTTGCCCCCGACGCGCGGGGGTACCTGAGCACCACGCCCACCGAGACATCCCTG
The DNA here is from genome assembly GCF_001667735.1 of Mycobacterium sp. E183. Classification (GTDB taxonomy): domain Bacteria; phylum Actinomycetota; class Actinomycetes; order Mycobacteriales; family Mycobacteriaceae; genus Mycobacterium. The sequence goes on along the minus strand of NZ_LZJN01000206.1, from coordinate 22,297 downwards.
CGAGCCCTCGCGTTGATCTGTCGGTACACCTCGCGGGGCTACTGCGGCAGCACCAATACCGACCTACGAATGGGCTGCCCACTCACCACTGGTCGCGCGGCACGTCGAAGTCCACGCACAGGGCCCGCCACACGTCACGGGGCTCGACCCCGTCCTCGATCGCCTGGGCGGCGGTGCGGCCGCCGAAACCGGTCAGCACGTGGTCGGCCAGGACCGAAGAACCGTATGCCGCACCGAATCGCAGGACCACCCGCTCGTTGAATTCCGTTAGCCGCACGCCAGCAAGATACCCACCGGGTGCCGATCGGACACCGGCCGCGTCAGCGCCAGCTGGCCGGCAGGTCGTTGAGGTGATTGGGGCAATAGTCCTGAACGGCCTCGGACATGGTGGTCCGCGCGCGCTGCGCCGACATCCGGGAGCGCAACTGCATGAAGGCGTACTCGGCCGGCGCATAGCCCTGCTCGGCGGCCGCCGGATCGTCCATCAACTGGCACGCCTGCTGCTCGTCGCCGCTGTCGGCGCGGGCGACACCCGAGCTGAACATCAAGGCCAGAAGCAGGCCGCCGGCCGCGATCGATTTCATTGCCGTTGCCCTCCTTTGCGCGACCTTGGCCATCATCCCGTCAGAGCGAGCGCCTCGTGGCACACCCGCACCGGATCGGCCACGCCGGCGATGCTAGCGGCGGCGGTCCGGGCCGCCTGGCGGTATCGGGGCGACGACAGCACCTCGTTGACCGCGGCCACCAACGCCCCGGCGGTCAGCGGCCGCACCAGCAGCCCGCTGCCCTGCCGGACCACCCGGTTGGCGATCTCCCATTGGTCGCCGCCGCCGGGCACCACCACCAGCGGCACCCCCGCCAGCAGCGTCTTGGCCACCATGCCGTGCCCGCCGCCGCAGATGGCCAGGTCGGCGTGCGTCAACAACTCGGCCTGGCTGCCCAGCCCGACCACCGCCCACGGCGGCACCTGCAGATCCGTACCGCCCAGCCGGGAGACCACCAGCCGCGATCCGGCGGGCAGCGTCTCCCCGGGCCGCAGGTGAGCCAGCGCGACCTCGGCCATGCCCTCGGTCCCGGTCGACGCGGTCGACGGCGCCACCACCACCACGGGCCCCGAACCCGCCGGGATGTCCAGCACCCGATCGGTCGGTTCGAAGTGCAACGGGCCCACCACCACGGCCTCGGACGGCCAGTCCGGCCGCGGCACCTCGAGGGCGGGCAGGGTGGCGATCAGCCGCCGCAGCGGGCCGGGGTCGTGGGCCGGCAGCCCGATCTCGACCCGCACGGCCGCGCGTTGCCGCAGGCCCGCGCGCCACGACCGCGCGGTGAGCGCCCGCATCGTCGCATCGCGGAGCCGGCCGCGGATACCCGTGCCCGGCGCCAGCCCGCTGCCGATCGGCGGCAACCCCTTCGACGGCAAATACAGCGGGTGCGGGTCCAGCTCGATCCACGGGATGCCCAACAGCTCGGCGGCCATGCCGCCGCCGGCGGTGATGACGTCGGAGACCACCAGGTCGGGCGACAGCTCGCGCAGCGCCGGCACGTTCAGGACGGCCATCCGCGCCGCGCGCCGATGAATCCGCGCGCCGGCGTCGACGTCGTCGTCGGTGGCCGCCAGCCCGTCCAGCGGCGCGGCGCCGATGCCTGCGGCGCGGGCGGTGTCGAGCCACTCGGCGCCGGTGAACAGCGTGGGCTCGTCACCGGCCCGGGCGAAGCGTTGGCACAGCGCAATCGCGGGAAACGAGTGCCCGGGATCCGGCCCGGCGACCACGGCGACACGCATCGGCCTTACCCTGCCACAGCGCGCGGCCGCGACGCTCGCCTACGCTGGCGATCATGACCGAGCCGACCGGGACAGCCGTTGCGAACACCCGCACGGTCGAGACCTTCCTGAACGCCCTGCAGGACGCCGATTACGACGCCGCCGACGCGGCACTGGACGACGACCTCGTCTACGAAAATGTCGGGCTGCCGACGATTCGTGGCCGCGCCAGGGCCATGAAGCTGTTTCGCCAGATGGACGGCCGCGCCGCCTTCGAGGTGAAGATCCACCGGATCGCCGCGGACGGCGGCGCGGTGCTCACCGAGCGCACCGACGCCCTGATCTTCGGCCCGCTGCGGCTTCAGTTCTGGGTGTGCGGCGTGTTCGAGGTCCACGACGGACGAATCACGTTGTGGCGCGATTACTTTGACTTTTTCGACATGGTCAAGGCCACCCTTCGCGGCCTGGCGGCGATGGTGGTGCCGTCGTTGAAGGCGACGTTCTAGCTCGCTCCGCGCAGACCGCCGAGTTCGTCGAACGCCTGCGCCCAGCCGACCAGGCGGTCGGTGGCCCCGGTCAGCTCGGCGCGGTAGCGCTGCGAGGCCGCCAACTGGTCGCCGTTGGCGGAGGACACCAATTGCGCTGCGGCGGTGACCATTTCGTTGTATTGGCGAACGCCGGCGCTGAGCTGCGCGGTGAACGCGTTGATGGTAGGCACCAGATACGTTCGCGATGATTCGCTGGACTCGGCCGCCCGCTCCATCGACACCACCTCCGCGGCGGTGGCCGCCATGGCCGCCGAACTCTTGCTGGCCGCCGCGGACAGGTCGCGTATTTCGGCGGTCGGCAGCATCGATCCCCGCTCGATCACGTTCAGCAGCGACAGGAATCCGCGCTCGGAGGCGCCCAGCGCGTACATCGCGGGCCGCGCCGACGAGCCGGGCGGCGGCAGCCGTCGCACGTTCGCCGGGCGGGGTGTGGGCAGCGGCTCGGAACGCAGCCACCGGTAGCGCAGCAACAGCAGCGTCGCCGGGACGGCCATGATGACCGCGACAGCGCCGGTGATCTCCAAGAGCAGCGCGAACCAGCCCCACGCCGCGAGCAGCATCGTCACCACCGCCCAGAACACACAGCCGACGGCGAAGATCAGGCCCCACCGCAGCGCGCGGCGCCGCCGCCGCAACAGCCGAGCGCGGGGATCCGCTGCGGCGCTGAGCTTTTGGGCCACCAGGTCGGAGAGGTCGGCGGCGGTGGCCAATCCCCGCCCCAGCACCGTGCGCCAGAGCCCGCCCCGTGTCTCGCTCACCGCCCCGACACCCGGGCTACTGGCCAAAGGGCTTCTCGGTGGCCGCGCTCCCGGTCGTCTCCGCGGGCGCGGGCGCCGCCTGCGGGGTGGCCCCGGGGGCAGGCGTCCCACCGGTCGGCAACGCTTCGCCGCGCATCGAGGCGCGGATCTGCTCCAGCCGGGAGTGACCGGCCATCTGCACGCCGGCCTGCTCGACCTCGAGCATGCGGCCCTGCACGGAGCTCTGCGCGAGCTCGGCCGATCCGATCGCGTTGGCGTAGCGGCGTTCGATCTTGTCGCGCACCTCGTCGAGGCTGGGCACGTTGCCGGGCGCGGCGATCTCGCTCATCGAGCGCAGCGAGGCGCTGACCTGTTCCTGCATCTTCGCCTGCTCGAGCTGGCTGAGCAGCTTGGTGCGCTCGGCGATCTTCTGCTGCAGCACCATCGCGTTCTGCTCGACCGCCTTCTTGGCCTGGGCGGCCGCGCTCAGCGCCTGGTCGTGCAGGGTCTTGAGGTCCTCGACGCTTTGCTCAGCGGTCACCAGCTGGGCCGCGAACGCCTCGGCGGCGTTGTTGTACTCGGCGGCCTTGGCGGCGTCTCCGGCGGCGGTGGCCTGGTCGGCCAGCGTCAGGGCCTGGCGGACGTTGACCTGCAGCTTTTCGATGTCGGCGAGTTGCCGGTTCAGCCGCATCTCGAGTTGGCGCTGGTTGCCGATCACCTGGGCGGCCTGCTGGGTCAGCGCCTGGTGCGTGCGCTGCGCCTCCTCGATCGCCTGCTGGATCTGCACCTTGGGGTCGGCGTGCTCGTCGATCTTCGCGTTGAACAGCGCCATGAGGTACTTCCACGCTTTGACGAACGGATTGGCCATGAGTGAGCTCCACCTTCGCTTCGTATAGGCCGGATGGTCCCGGGATGGGCCGACGCTTGTCGCTCAATTTAGTGGGTCGGCGCCGATCGCCCTACCCCTAGCGGTCGATCGTTGCCGCCGGTGTGGCTCAGGCGATCGCCAGGGATGCCACCGGCGGGATGACGACCTTGGTGTCGGCGTCGATGCTGGGGCCGCGCAGCCCGTCGGCGGGCGCCCCGTGGGCCACGCGTTCGCGGGCCCGTTCCTGGCCGGCCATCCGCTCGCCGGCGTCGGTCAGCACCGACGACAGCGGGACCTGCAACGCCTCGCAGATCGCGTTGAGCAGCTCGCTGGACGGCTCCTTGCGGCCACGCTCCACCTCGGACAAATACCCAAGGCTCACTCGCGCCGAATCGGAGACCTCGCGCAGCGTCCGGCCCTGCGTCATGCGGGCCTCACGCAGCACGTCGCCGATGACCTCGCGCACTAATGGCGGCATTCCTGCCCTCCTTCGTCCAGTCAGCCCGCTCGGCGCGAATAGGCCGCGACTGCAGGCGCTCAAAAGGTGAAACGCGGGCGGCGGGGCGTTGGTTCCCGTTCGGCGACCGCAGAATCAGTCGGACGTCCGGCGCACTTCCCGCACGGTCGACACCACGTAGTCGATGCCGGTGACGATCGTGAGCACGATCGCCACCCCCATCACCACCGCCGCCGCCACCCGCAGCGGCCCCGACAGCGGCAGGATGAACAGGCCGATCGCCACCACCTGCACCACGGTCTTGACCTTGCCGCCCCAGCTGGCCGGGATGACCCCGCGGCGGATCACGGCGAGCCGCAGCACGGTCACGCCGAACTCGCGGGCCAGGATCACCACGGTGACCCACCAGGGCAGGTCACCCAGCATCGACAGGCCGATCAGCGCCGAGCCGACCAGCGTCTTGTCCGCGATCGGATCGACGAAGGCCCCGAATTCCGTTGCCATGCCGTAATTGCGGGCCAGCAGGCCATCCAACCGATCGGTGATGCAGGCGATCGCGAAGATCACGAAAGCCACGATCCGAAAGGCGAACTCGTGACCGTCCTTGGCGAACAGCGCGAGCAGGAAGATCGGGACCAACACCAGCCGCAGCAACGTCAGCGTGTTGGCGAGGTTTGCGATGTGGACGCGGCCCGGCGGTCCGGTCAACGGACCCGTTTGCGGCTGCCCCGACACCGCAACAGAATAACTGTTGACCAGCGCAGCCGTCCCCGATGCCGATACTGTTAGCCGTGACCGATAGTTCGCAGGACTGCCTGGTGCGACGCGCGCGAACCTCCGACGTCCCCGCCATCAAGCAGCTCGTCGACACCTACGCCGGCAGGATCCTGCTCGAGAAGAACCTGGTGACGCTGTACGAGGCCGTCCAGGAATTCTGGGTGGCCGAACGCGAGGGCGCCGTGGTCGGCTGCGGTGCGCTGCACGTGATGTGGTCCGACCTGGGCGAGATCCGCACCGTCGCGGTCGACCCGGCGATGACCGGCCACGGCATCGGCCACGCGATCGTCGACCGGCTGCTTGAGGTCGCGCGCGAGCTGCAGCTCAAGCGGCTGTTCGTGCTCACGTTCGAGACGGAGTTCTTCGGCAAGCACGGGTTCACCGAGATCGAGGGCACGCCGGTGACCGCGGAGGTGTTCGAGGAGATGTGCCGCTCCTACGACATCGGTGTCGCCGAGTTCCTCGACCTGAGTTACGTCAAGCCCAACATCCTGGGCAACTCCCGCATGCTGCTGGTGCTCTGACTCGCCGAGCGTGACATGAGGCGGGAAATCGGCCGAAATCTCGCCGTGGGTGCACGTTCGGCGCCGGGGGCTAGTCGTCGGGGTCGCCGCCGTCGGCGTCGGCGCCGCCCCGGATCAGCGCCAGCGTTCCGGCCAGCTCGTCGGGCTTGACCAGCACGTCGCGCGCCTTGGATCCCTCGCTGGGCCCGACGATGCCGCGCGTCTCCATCAGGTCCATCAGCCGGCCGGCCTTGGCGAAGCCGACCCGCAGCTTGCGCTGCAGCATCGAGGTGGAGCCGAACTGGCTGGACACCACGAGCTCGACCGCCTGCAAGAACACGTCCATGTCGTCGCCGATGTCCGGGTCGACGTCGGTGCGCTCGCCGGTGGGCTTGGCCGTCGTGACGCCCTCGGTGTATTCGGGCTCGGCCTGGTCCTTGCAGGCCGTGACGACGGCGTGGATCTCCTCGTCGGTGATGTAGGCGCCCTGCAGGCGCAGCGGCTTGCTCGCGCCCATCGGCAGGAACAGGCCGTCGCCCATGCCGATCAGCTTCTCGGCGCCGGCCTGGTCCAGGATCACCCGGCTGTCGGTGAGCGACGACGTCGCGAACGCGAGCCGCGACGGCACGTTGGTCTTGATCAGGCCGGTGACCACGTCGACCGACGGGCGCTGGGTGGCCAGCACCAGGTGGATGCCCGCCGCCCGGGCCTTCTGGGTGATCCGCACGATGGCGTCCTCGACGTCGCGGGGCGCGGTCATCATCAGGTCGGCCAGCTCGTCGACGATCGCGACGACGTACGGGTAGGGCCGGTATTCGCGCTGGCTGCCCAGCGGCGCGGTGATGGCCCCCGACCGCACCTTTGCGTTGAAGTCGTCGATGTGGCGCACCCGGGAAGCCTGCATGTCCTGGTAGCGCTGCTCCATCTCCTCGACCAGCCAGGCCAGGGCGGCCGCGGCCTTCTTCGGCTGCGTGATGATCGGGGTGATCAGGTGCGGAATCCCCTCGTACGGGGTCAGCTCCACCATCTTCGGGTCGATCAGGATCATCCTGACCTCCTCGGGCGTGGCCCGGGTCAGCAAGGAGACCAGCATGGAGTTGACGAAGCTCGACTTACCCGAACCGGTGGAGCCGGCGACCAGCAGGTGCGGCATCTTGGCCAGGTTGGCCGAGATGAAGTCGCCCTCGATGTCCTTGCCAAGCCCGATCACCAGCGGGTGGTGGTCGCGGCGGGTCGACGGCGCGGTGAGCACGTCGGCCAGCCGCACCATCTCCCGGTCGGTGTTGGGCACCTCGATGCCGACGGCGGATTTGCCGGGGATCGGGGCCAGCATGCGCACGCTCTCGGTGGCCACCGCGTAGGCGATGTTCTTCTGCAGCGCGGTGATCTTCTCCACCTTCACGCCCGGGCCCAGCTCGACCTCGTACCGGGTGACGGTCGGCCCGCGGGTGCAGCCGGTGACGGCCGCGTCGACCTTGAACTGGGTGAGCACCTCGCTGATGGCGTCGGCCATGACCGTGTTGGCGGCGCTGCGCTTCTTCGGCGGGTCCCCCGCCACCAGCAGGTTCAGCGAGGGCAGCGTGTAGGGGCCCTCGACGACCCGGTCGACGATCTCGGGCGGCTTCTTGGCGCGACGGCGGCTCTTCCCGATGGCCGGCTCCGGTGTGGTGGGGATGTCGTCCTCGTTGTCCCGCAGGGCCGGGGCCGGGTCGGCCGCCGGCCAGGCTTGCGGCTCGTCTTCGGGAAGCGAGCTCTCGTCGTAAAAGTCTTCGGCCACAGCGGAATCCGCGTAGTCGTCATAGTCGTCGTACTCGCCGTATTCGTCGTCGCCGAGCAACCGGGCGCCGAACATGGCGCGGACCGCGTCGGGCACCTCGCGGATCGTGGTTCCGGTCAGCAACAGCAGGCCGAACATGAAGCCGATGAACAACAGGGGCGCGGCGATCCAGGCCGTCAGCCCGTCCGACAGCGGGCCGCCGATGGCGAAGCCGATGAATCCCGCCGCGCGGCGGCGCGCCTCGGGGTCTTCAGGCGAACCGGACCACAGGTGCCGCAGGCCGAGCACCGACAGCGCGATCAGGGTGCCGCCGAGGATGAGCCTCGGGCGCGCGTCCGGGTTGGGCTGCGTGCGCATCAGCGTCACCGCCACCGCGGCGGTGACGACCGGGAGCGCCAGCACGCCCGCACCGATGAAGGTCCGCAACAGCGTGTCGACCCATGCACCGACCGGTCGGGCGGCGTTGAACCACGAGCTCGCGGCGACCACGACGGAAAGGCCGAGCAGCATCAGCGCGATCCCGTCGCGGCGGTGTCCCGGGTCGATGTCGCGGGCCCGCCCGATCGACCGGGCCGCGCCGCCCGTGCTGCGCGCGGCCATCAGCCAGGTGGCGCGCAGGGCGCGCCCGCCGGTCAGCCCGGCGGCCACCAGCAGCGACTGGTTGCGCCGTTTCGCGGGCCTGCTCGGCCGCTTGCGGGGTGCCGCCGGCCGCGCGCGACCCGACCCACTCCGCGAAGTGGCCTTTGACCTGCTCGTTCGAGCTTTGGAGCGGGCCGCGGTCTTATTAGCCATGTCGGCAAGGGTAGTCGCACCGACATCATCTACACCACCCGCCACACTGGTAACGGTTTGGCCATGTGACCCATCTGACGGGTGGTCCAAGGGGCCGCGTGAGTAGGGTGGACAACCGGTGACCCAGGTAACAGAGCCATGCACGTCACCCACCCCGTACGCCCCAGGAGGCCCCAGCATGCCCGTCGTCGTCGTTGCCACCATGACCGTCAAACCGGAATCGGTCGACACAGTCCGCGACATCCTCACGCAGGCGGTGGAGGAAGTGCACAACGAACCGGGTTGCCAGTTGTACTCACTGCACCAATCGGGCGAAACCTTCGTTTTCGTCGAGCAGTGGGCCGACGAAGAGGCGCTCAAGGCCCACAGCACCGCCCCGGCCATCGGCAAGATGTTCGGCGCCGCCGGCGAGCACCTGGCCGGGGCGCCGGACATCAAGATGCTGCAGCCCGTGCCCGCGGGTGACCCGGACAAGGGTCAGCTGCGGTCCTGATGACCCGGCCACTCGAGGGCAAGGTCGCCTTCATCACCGGCGCGGCGCGCGGCCAGGGTCGCGCGCACGCGGTGCGGCTGGCCTCCGACGGCGCGGACATCATCGCGGTCGACCTGTGCGACCAGATCGCCAGCGTCCCCTATCCGCTGGCCACCGAGGAAGACCTGGCGCAAACCGTCAAGCTGGTCGAGGACACGGGCTCGCGCATCGTGGCCGCTCGTGGCGACGTGCGCGACCGGGCGTCGCTGTCGGCCGCCCTGCAGGCCGGCCTGGACGAGTTCGGCCGGCTCGACATCGTCGTCGCCAACGCCGGCATCGCACCGATGCAATCGGGTGACGACGGCTGGCGCGACGTCATCGACGTCAACCTCACCGGCGTCTACAACACCATCAAGGCCGCCATCCCGACCATGGTCAAGCAGGGCACCGGGGGGTCGATCGTGCTGATCAGTTCCAGCGCCGGGCTGGCCGGGGTGGGCAGCCCGGACGCCGGTTCCGTCGGCTATGCGGCCGCCAAACACGGCGTGGTGGGGCTGATGCGGGTATACGCGAATCTGCTTGCAACACAGTATATTCGGGTCAACTCGATACACCCCTCGGGTGTCGAGACCCCGATGATCAACAACGAGTTCACCCGGGAATGGCTGGCCAAGATGGCCGCCGCGACCGACACGCCCGGAGCCATGGGCAACGCGATGCCGGTGGAGGTACTGGACGTCGAGGACGTCGCCAACGCGGTGGCGTGGCTGGTGAGCGACCAGGCGCGCTACATCACCGGCGTGACGTTGCCGGTCGACGCCGGCTTCTTGAACAAGTAGTCGAATGCCACGAAACTCCGCCGCGCAGACCGCCTTTGGGCCGATGGTGCTGGCGGCCGTCGAACAGAACGAACCGCCGGGCCGCCGCTTGGTGGACGACGACCTGGCGGAGCTGTTCCTGCCGGCGCCGCTGCGGTTGCTGGTGGCGGCGACACGCGCCCGGCCGGTGCGCCGCCTGATGATGCGCGGATCGGAGTGGTCGGGCCGCGGGCTGTGGGCGAACCTAGCCTGCCGCAAGCGATTTATCGGCGACAAGCTGGCCGAGGCGCTCGACGGCATCGACGCCGTCGTCATCCTCGGCGCCGGACTGGACACCCGCGCCTACCTGCTGACACGGCAGATTCGCATCCCCGTGTTCGAGGTCGACCTGCCCGTCAACGTCGCCCGGAAGGTGAAGACGGTCCGACGGGTGCTGGGCGGCCCGCCGATGTCGGTCCGGCAGGTGGCGTTGGACCTGGAGCGCGACGACCTGCTGACGGCCCTGGCCGAGCACGGCTATCGCACCGACTACCGGGCCTTTTTCATCTGCGAGGGCGTCACCCAATACCTGACCGAAGCCACCGTCCGGCGGACGCTGGAGGGGTTGCGCGCGGCCGCGCCCGGCAGTCGTCTGGTATTCACCTACGTCCGGCGCGATTTCATCGAAGGCAAGAATCGGTACGGCACTCGTACGCTCTATCGCAGCGTCCGGCAGTTGTGGCGCTTCGGTTTACAGCCCGAAGAGGTCGGCGCGTTCGTCGGGGATTACGGTTGGCGACTGCTGGAGCAGGCCGGCCCCGACGAACTCGTCCAGCGCTACGTGGAGCCGACCGGTCGCAAACTCAAGGCCTCGCAACTGGAATGGTCGGCCTACGCGGAGAAGCTTTAGCCCCCCGCCTCACCTCCCGCGCCGCGACACATAATCGTCCGCGACGACACGCCGCTAAGCGTCGCAGCGGTTGATGTTTCGCGGGGCTCAGACCTCGATGACCGTCGGCACGATCATCGGTTGCCGCCGGTAGGTCTCGCCCACCCACTTGCCGACGGTGCGGCGCACGGCCTGCGCGATGCGGCCCGGGTCGGTGATGTTGTCGGCGGCAAGCAGTTCCAGCTCCGCCTCGACCCGGCGCCCGGCGGGTTCCAGCGCCTTGGGGTCCTCGGAGAACCCGCGTGAATGCAGGTGCGGCGCGGCCACCGGACGCCCGGTGCCGCGCTGGACGACCACCGTCACCGCGACGAAACCCGACGACAGGATGAGCCGTTCGCCGAGCGTGATGTCGCCGACGTCGCCGCTGATCAGCCCGTCGACGAACATCTTGCCCACCGGCACCGCCCCGGCGATCGACGCCGTGCCGGCGACCAGGTCGACGCTGACGCCGTTCTCCGCCAACAGGATCGACTCCTCCGGCACCCCGGTGCTGGCCGCCAGCTTGGCGTTGGCCCGCAGCATCCGCCAGGTGCCGTGCACCGGCATGACGTTGCGCGGCCGCACGCCGTTGTAGAGGAACAGCAGCTCACCGGCGTACGCGTGACCCGAAACATGCACCCGGGCTTGGGCATTGGTGACGACGCGGGCCCCAATCTTGGCGAGCGCGTCGATCACGCCGTAGACCGCCTCCTCGTTGCCGGGGATCAGCGACGAGGCCAGCACGATCAAATCGCCCGCCGTCAGCGTGATGCTGCGATGCTCGCCGCGCGACATCCGCGACAGCGCCGACATGGGTTCGCCCTGGGTGCCGGTGGTGATCAGCACCACCCGCTCGGGCGGCATCATCTCGGCCGCGCCGATGTCGATCACGTCGGAATCGGCCACCCGCAGGAACCCGAGCTCGCGGGCGATGCCCATGTTGCGCACCATCGAGCGCCCGACGAAGGACACGCGGCGGCCCAACGCGACCGCGGCATCGATGATCTGCTGCACCCGGTCCACATTGGAGGCGAAGCACGCCACGATGACGCGGCCCTCGGCGCCGCGGATCAGGCGGTGCAGCGTCGGCCCCACCTCGCTCTCCGACGGCCCGACGCCCGGGATCTCGGAGTTGGTCGAGTCGCACAGGAACAGGTCCACTCCGGCGTCACCGAGCCGGGACATCCCGGGCAGATCGGTGGGCCGCCCGTCGAGGGGCAGCTGATCGAGCTTGATGTCGCCGGTGTGCAAGACGGTTCCCGCGCCGGTGTGCACGGCGATGGCCAGCGCGTCGGGGATGGAGTGGTTGACGGCGAAGTACTCGCACTCGAAGACGCCGTGCGTGCTGCGCTGCCCCTCGGTCACCTCGACGAACACCGGCTTGAGCCGGTGCTCACGGCATTTCGCCGCCACCAGCGCGAGGGTGAACTTCGACCCGACCACGGGGATATCGGGGCGCAGCTTCAACAGGAACGGGATGCCGCCGATGTGATCCTCGTGCGCGTGGGTCAGCACCAGCGCCTCGATGTCGTCGAGCCGATCTTCGATCAGGCGCAAGTCCGGCAGTATCAGGTCCACCCCGGGCTCGTCGTGGGTGGGGAACATCACCCCGCAGTCGATGATCAGCAGCCGACCCAGGTGCTCGAAAACCGTCATGTTGCGGCCGATTTCGCTGATGCCGCCCAGCGCGGTGACCCGCAACCCACCAGTGGTCAAGGGACCAGGGGGGGCGAGGTCTACATCCACTTACCGGCCACCCTCTGCCTCACCGCAGCACCGAGGCCGCGCGCATATCGGCGGCCAGGGCATCGATCTGCTCGGGTGTGGCCGGCATCTGCGGCAACCGGGGATCGCCGACCTCGATGCCCTGCAGGCGCAGACCCGCCTTGGACAGCGTCACGCCGCCCAGCCGGCCCATCGCGTCACACAACGGGGCGAGGGTGCTGTTGATCTTGCGGGCGGTGGCGATGTCGCCGGATGCGAACGCGGACAACATCTCTCGGAGCTGGCCCGCGGCCAGATGCGAGATCACGCTGATGAATCCGGTGGCGCCCATGGCCAGCCACGGCAGGTTCAGCGCGTCGTCGCCCGAGTAGTAGGCCAGTCCCGTCTCGGCCATGATCTGGCCGCCGCCGTGCAGATCGGCCTTGGCGTCCTTGACGCCGACGATGTTGGGGTGCAATGCCAACGCGCGGAGCGTGTCCGCCTCGATCGGCACCACCGACCGCGGCGGAATGTCGTAGAGCAGCACCGGCAGCTCGGTCGCGTCGGCGACGGCGGTGAAGTGCGCGATCAACCCGCTCTGCGGCGGCCTCGAGTAGTAGGGCGTGACCACCAGCAGCCCGTGGGCGCCCTCGGCCGCGCAGGCCTTGGCCAGCCGGACGCTGTGCGCGGTGTCATACGTGCCCGCGCCGGCGATGACCCGGGCGCGGTCGCCCACGGCGTCCAGCACGACGCGCAACAGCTCGCGCTTCTCGTCGTCGGTGGTGGTAGGCGACTCGCCGGTGGTTCCGGAGACCACCAGGCCGTCACATCCGGCGTCTACCAGGTGGTTCGCCAATTGGGCGGCGGCGGCGGTGTCCAGCGAACCGTCGGGAGCGAACGGTGTCGCCATCGCCGTCAGCACGGTTCCCAACCGGGCCGGGGCGTCGAATCCGACGGTGCTCACGGTCTTTAGGTTACCTGGCGGCGGCAAGCTCTTTAGCAACGGCGCGGGCCGGCGCTCCGGTCGGTCGCGGGCGCACGGGCAGCCTCACCAGCCCCACCCTCCCCCGCAGGTCCGGGTATCGCCGAAGTGCCCGCCTCCGAGCGACAACGGCACGGGAGCGGTGGCCGCGGCCCGAGGCCGCAGTGACGGCTGAGGCTCAGGCTTCGGTCGCCAGCGGGCTGGTGGCCACCTGGGTCCCGTCGGCCAGGGTCGAGATCTCGAAGTCGGCGAACACCGCGGGCGCGGCGTCCGCGAGCTGGCGCAGGCATTCGATCGCCAGCCGCCGGATTTCCACGTCGGCGTGCTCGCTGGCGCGCATGGCGATGAAGTGGCGCCAGGTCCGGTAGTTGCCGGTCACGACGATGCGGGTTTCGGTCGCGTTCGGCAGCACGGCCCGAGCGGCCTGCCGCGCCTGCTTGCGCCGCAGGATGGCGTTCGGCTGGTCGGCGAACTTGGCCTCCAGCCTGGCCAGCAGGTCGGCGTAGGTGGCCCGGCTGGCGTCGGCGGCCTCGGTCAGGATGCGCTGGAGTTCGGGGTCGTCTTCCATGCCCGGGGGCACCACGACTTGCGACTCACCCTCGGGGACGTAGCGCTGCGACAGCTGGGAGAAGGAGAAATGCCGGTGCCGGATCAGCTCGTGTGTGAGCGAGCGGGAGACGCCGGTGATGTAGAACGAGACGTTCGCGTGCTCGAGCACGGAGAAATGCCCGACGTCGATGATGTGCTTGATGTAGCCGGCGTTGGTCGCGGTCTTGGGGTTGGGCTTCGACCAGCTCTGATAGCAGGCCCGGCCGGCGAATTCGACCAGCGCCGGCCCCCCGTCGGCGTCGGTGGTCCACGGCACGTCCGGCGGCGCCAGGAACTCGGTCTTGGCGATCAGTTGCACGCGTAGCGGCGCGGTCTCGGCCACGGCGCTCACCTTAACGTGGTGACCGAATCGGGAGCTCACCCGATATCAGCAGCGGCAGCAGCGCGTCGCGGAACTCGGACAACCGCGCGCTTTCGGCGCGGCGCGCGTGGCACAGCGCGCCCAGGCCGGTGATCGCCTCCAATCGCGCGGCGGGCAGGTGCCGGACGTCGGGGACCCGCACCTCCAGCAGATCGCGCGGTTGGATCCGCTGATGGCTGCCCGACGTGCCGGCGACCCGGCGTTGCAACCATGCGGAGACCTCCGGTTGCCGCACGGCCGACCACAGGGTCGACGCGTCCACCCCCACCGGCAGCAGGACGACGAACTCGCTGCTGGCCAAGGCCATTTCCGACGGCAGGCGGGACACGTTCCAGATTCGCGGGATCCGCGGATTGAGCTTCGCGAACAACACGCACGGCCCGGGCAGCAGGAATTTGCCGCTCCTGACGGAGTCGGCGGTCACGACGCGGGGTTTCGCCCCGTCGTCGAACGCCGGAAGGCTGAAATGCGCGACCACGTCGTCGAAGTCGGCCACGTCGAGGAATGCCGTCGACCGGCTCGCCAGGCTGGACACTGGCACGCGCTCGCGGACCGACCCGGCCATGGCCACCATCAGGTTCTCGGCGGCCCCGATCACCCGGTGATTGGCCGAGATCTTGTCGTCAAGGGCGCCGAGCATTTCGGCGATCGCCCCGCGCTGCGGCGCCGCCACGCTGTGCACCGCGACGTCGCGCAGGATTCTCTTGCTCAGCAGCGGCTGTCCCGATCCGGCCCGGTGGTCGCCCAGGCGGCAGGTTTGCATCGCGTAGTACCAGTACCGCGTCTCGCGTGGGTCCTTCGCCCGGCACACCAGTGCGTTCTCGGTGACCCAGGCGTCGGAGTCGCAGTACCGCAGGCTGCCGCACTGCGACCCGACGCGCCCGAGGACGATCAGCGGGCCGGCCGCGTTGTGCTCGGCGGCATAACCGATGGTCCCGTTGGCGCCGTAGACGCGAACGCGTCCGCCCGGCGCCGACCGAGGCGCCCTGCTGCCGGTGCCGAAGTCCAGGTGGTCGCCCAGCGTGGTCTTCACCGCAGGCGCTCCAGTTGTTGGCGCACGACGCCGTCCAGCCGTGCCGATTCGTCCAGCGCCGCCAGCAGGTCACCCGTCAGCCCGGCGATCCTCTCCTCGACGGGCTCGCCGTCGTCCTCGGCCGCCGGCGCACCGACATAGCGACCGGGCGTGAGCGGATAGCCGGCGGCCGCGATGTCGTCGAGCGACACGGACGCGCAGAATCCCGGAACATCCTGATAGGTAACGCCTTTCGCGGCGGCGGATTCCGACCCACGCCACGCGTGATAGGTGTCGCCGATGCGGACGATCTCCTGGTCCGTCAACACCCTTTCGGCGCGCTCGACCAGGTGGCCGAAGCCGCGCGCGTCGATGAACAACACCTGACCGGACCGCTCGCCCTTGTCCGTGTCGAAGAACCACAGGCAAACCGGTATCGAGGTGCTGCGGAACAGTTGCGCGGGCAGGGCGACCATGCACGACACCAGGTCGGCATCGACGATCCGTGCGCGAATGGCGCCCTCTCCCAATGTGTTCGAGGACATCGAGCCATTGGCCATCACCACGCCGGCCTTGCCGCCGGGGGCCAGTTTGGACAGGATGTGCTGAATCCAGGCGTAGTTGGCGTTGCCGGCGGGTGGGACGCCGAACCGCCAGCGGGGGTCGCGCTCGTCGCGGGCCCAATCTTTTATGTTGAAGGGCGGATTGGCCATCACGTAGTCCATTTGCACGCCCGCGTGCAGATCGTCGACGAACGTGTCGGCCCACCGCGCGCCCAGCCCCGTGTTGTCGACGCCGTGCACGGCGAGGTTCATCTTCGCGATCCGCCAGGTCTGCTCGACGCTTTCCTGCCCGCAGATCCTCACTCGCGCGGGATCGCCGTCGTGTTCGGCGATGAACCGCTCGGTCTGCACGAACATGCCGCCCGAACCGCAGCACGGGTCATACACCCGCCCGCCCGACGGTTCCAGCGCCTCGACGAGCACCCGGACCACGCTGGGCGGGGTGAAGAATTCGCCGCCCCGCCGCCCCTCTGCGCGCGCGAAATTGGCCAGAAAGTACTCGTACACCTCGCCCATCAGGTCCCGCGCGCGGCCCGGCTCGCCGAATCGGGCGGCGTCGAGCAGGCGCAGCAGCTCCCCGAGCCGGCGCCGGTCGAGGTCCTCGTAAAACCGCGGCAGCGCCGCCGCCGCCATCGCGTCATCGACGAGCCGCCCGATGTTCGGCGATTCCGCGTTGGCCACCAACAACTTCCACTGGTCCGCCGCGGCGTGCTTGAGGTAGACCAGCCCGAGGATGACGTCCTTGTACTGGCCGGCCGACAGGGAGCCGCGCAGCTTGTTGGCCGCATTCCAAAGCGTGTCCTTGAGCTGTTTGTCCGTCGCCCGCATCAGCTGACCGCCCGCAGGTCGGCGGCCAGGTCCCCCCGGGTCGCGACGCTGAATCCGCTCAGGCTCAGCCACGAAGCCATCGACCGCAGTTCGCCGGCCAGCGCCTCGACCGCGCGGGACCGCGGCGCGTCGGGTTCGCCGAAGGCGCCCATGACGCGCAGCGTGTCGGCGGTCCGGTCGGCCTTGAGGTCGACCCGGGCGACCAGTTGCCCGTCCATCAGCAGCGGCCACACGTAGTAGCCGTACTGGCGCTGGGCGGCCGGCGTGTAGATCTCGATGCGGTAATGAAACCCGAACAGCCGCTCCACCCGAGGCCGAAAGAAGATCAGCGGGTCGAACGGACACAACAGCGCCGTGCCGCGGTCGGCGCGGGGCACCGCCCGGCCGGCGCGCAGGTAGGCCGGCGCGGGCCAGCCGTCGACCTCGACCCGCTCGATCTCCCCCGCGGCCAGCAGGTCGGCGACGGCCGGCTTGACCTGCTGGGCCGATAGCCGGAAGTAGTCGCGGATGTCGGCCTCGGTCCCCACGCCCAACGCGGTGGCGGCCCGCAACGTGAGTTCGCGGACGGCTTCCTCGTCGTCGACCTCCCGCGCCAGCACGGCCGCCGGCAGCACGCGTTCGACCAGGTCATAATGGCGGGCGAAGCCCACCCGCGTGGCCGTGGTGAGCACACCGGCGGCGAACAGCGCCTCGGCGACCCATTTGGTGTCGCTGCGGTTCCACCAGGTGCCCTTCTTGCGGCGCGGCTCGGCGGCGAGGTGCGCCTCGATCTGTCCGGCGGTGCTGGGGCCAAGTTCGGCGACGGCGGCGACGATGTCGTCGGCGAGTTGGGGGTTGGCCTTGACGATGTGGGTGCCCCAGCGACCGTGGCGGTATTGGCGCATTCGCCAGCGCAGCAGCGGCCAGTCGTCGACGGCCACCAGCGCGGCCTCGTGCGCCCAGTATTCGGCCAGCAGCCGCGCCGGGCGCGGGCCCCAGGCGGCGCGATCCAACACGTCGCGGTCGTAGGGCCCGAGCCGGCTGAACACCGGCGCGTAGTGGGCGCGCACCGCGACCGAGACCGAATCAAGTTGCAGGACTTGAATTCTGGATATCAACCGCTTCAGGTGAGCGCGAGTGATCGGACCGGCGGGCGGCGGCTCGGTAAAACCTTGGGCGGCAACGGCGATTCGCCGGGCTTGCGCGGCCGACAGCCTGCGGGTCGGGATCGACACGGCGCCGAGAATACCGGCCGGGTGCGACAACCCTCGGCGGCGACGCGGCGCCGCCCGTCCGTCCGCCCGTTCGAGGCGGGCTAACCCGTGCTGACTTTGCCGTCCAACGGCACGACGACGCTGGGCTCCGGGGCGTTCTTCTGCTCCTGGTAGGCCGACTCGAGCGCGGCCGGAACCGCTTCGAGGTCGCGGAACACGCCCATCAGCTGCTCGAGGACATGGATCCGTTGCCGGATCGCCTCGTCCGCCGCGCGCTGGGCCTGCTCACGATAGTGATCGGCCTCCCGTTGCGCGTCCCGCCACGACTTGTCGATCGCCGCTTCCGTTTCGGCGCGCATCTCGGCCAATTCGGCGTCGAGCTGCTTCTTGGCTTCTTCGTAATCGGTTTCCATGGCTTTTCGTTGCTCGGCCATCTCCGCCAACTCCTCTTCGTGCTTTCGCTGCGCGGCCTGGACCTCGGCCTCGGCCGCGGCGATCATCGCGTCCGCCTCGCTGCGCGCCTCGGCCTGCATCTCGGCGACCTCGTCGACCGCGCGGCGCAGCATCTGCGCCATGCGGCGCTGCACCGCGTGGGGGGAAGGCGAGGTGTCGGCGAGGACGGCGACCTCCTTGCGCAGCGCGGCCGTCTCGTCGCCGGCCGCCTTCAGCCGGCTCCTCAGGTTCTCGACATCGTCGAGCAACAACTGCTGCTTGGTGGTCAGCATCTCGATGTGGGCGTCGACCGCGGACGGATCGTAGCCCCTGAAAATGCGCGTGAACGCTCTCGTGGGTTCGGTTATCACTGCCAATTCCCCCTTCTGGCAACGTGTGGTGACCTGGTGAGACCGACCCCCGCGTCCGAGTGTGTCACGGTCGCGGAGACCGACACTCATGCCCGACGGTAGCTGTGCAGGCGGTACCGCAACCCCGTGCGGCTGACCTGCCACTCCCCCGTCTCACCCAGCCAGCTGTCGTCGAGCACCGGCGCCAGCGCGTCGTCGTCGTCGCGCCGCAGGTCGACTTCGACCTCGGTGACCTCGCACCGCGTGGCGCGCGGCAGCGCGAGCAGATACACCTGCTCGCCGCCGATCACCCAGGTCTGCGGCTCACCCTCGCATTCGGCGAGAGCCGCCTCGAGCGATCCGGCGATCTGCGCGCCGTCGGCAACGAAATCGCTCCTTCGCGAGAGTACGACATTTTTGCGGCCCGGCAGCGGCCGGACCTTGCTCGGCAAGGACTCCCATGTGCGCCGGCCCATCACGACCGTATGCCCCACGGTCAGCTCTTTGAACCGGATCAAGTCCTCAGGCACCCGCCAGGGGATGTCGCCGCCGCGACCGATGATGCCGGATGTCGACTGAGCCCAGATCAGCCCGAGTTCGGTCATACCGCGACCGGCGCTTTGATCGCCGGATGCGGGTCGTAATTCTTGACGACCACGTCCTCGTAGGTGTAGTCGAAGATCGAATCACGCTGCGCCAGTACCAGTTCCGGGTAGGGGCGGGGCTCGCGACTCAGCTGGGTGCGCACCTGCTCGACGTGGTTGTCGTAGATGTGGCAGTCGCCGCCCGTCCAGACGAACTCGCCGACCGCCAGGCCGGCCTGGGCGGCCATCATGTGGGTGAGCAGCGCGTAGCTGGCGATGTTGAACGGCACACCGAGAAACAGGTCGGCGCTGCGCTGATACAGCTGGCAACTGAGCCGACCGTCCGCCACGTAGAACTGGAAGAAGGCGTGGCACGGCGGCAGCGCCATCTGCGGGATCTCCCCGACGTTCCAGGCCGACACGATGATGCGCCGCGAGTTCGGGTCCGTGCGCAGCAACTGAAGCGCCGCGCTGATCTGGTCGACGTGCTCACCGGTCGGCGTGGGCCAGGATCGCCACTGCACGCCGTATATCGGCCCGAGATCGCCCGTCTCGCTTGCCCATTCGTCCCAGATGGTGACTCCGTGCTCGTGCAGCCAGGCGACGTTGGAGTCGCCGCGCAAGAACCACAGCAACTCGTAGATGACCGACTTGAGATGCACCTTCTTGGTGGTCAGCAGCGGGAAGCCGGCCGACAGGTCGTAGCGCAATTGCTGGCCGAACAGGCTGCGGGTCCCGGTGCCGGTGCGGTCGGATTTGGCCGTGCCCCGTTCGAGCACCAGGCGCAGCAGGTCCTCATAGGGCGTCGGGATCGGCACGCGGCCAGCTTAGCCGCGGCGGCCGGGAGTAAAACGGAGGCCATGCCGCAATTCACCGACTCCATCACCACCGCCGACGGCAGCTGCCCCGTCGGCCTGTTCACGCCAGCGGGTCCGGGTCCCTGGCCGGGCGTAATCATGTACTGCGATGCCGGCGGGGTGCGTGACACCTTCGACGAGATGGCCGCCAAGCTGGCCGGCTTCGGTTACGCCGTGCTGCTCCCCGACGTGTATTACCGCAGCGGCGACTGGGCCCCGTTCGACATGGGCACCGTGTTCGGCGACGAGCGGGAGCGCAGGCGGCTGTTCGGCATGATCGGCAGCCTCACCCCCGACAAGATCGCCGGCGACGCCGTCGCGTTCTTCGACTACCTGGCGGCCCGCCCGGAGGTGTCCGGGGAACGCTTCGGCGTGTGCGGCTACTGCATGGGCGGGCGGGCGTCGCTGATCGTCGCCGGCCGGGTACCCGAGCGCGTCGCCGCCGCGGCGTCGTTCCACGGCGGTGGCCTGGTGAGCGACGCCGCGGACAGCCCCCACCTGCTGGCCGACCGGATGAGCGCGACGGTGTACGTGGGCGGCGCCAAGGACGACGCCTCCTTCACACATGACGACGCCGAACAGCTGGACAAGGCGCTGACCGCAGCCGGCGTGCAGCACACCATCGAGTGGTATCCGGCCGGCCACGGGTTCGCGGTCCCGGACAACGCGCCGTACGACCCCGTCGCGGCCGAGCGGCACTGGCAGGCCATGACCGAGGTCTTCGGTTCCGCGCTACCGCGCTAACCCGTCGAGCAGCAACGACGCCGCCGCCATCGCCCCGTCGGTACGGATCTTGGTGGCCACGACGCCCGCCCGCGCACCGGTCTCCGGCGCCAGGACGGTCTTCAGGGCGGCCGTCAGCGACCGGGCGGTGGGGGCCGGGCCGCCGTGCGCGATGCCGATGCCCAGCTCCGCCACCCGGCCGGCCCAGTACGGCTGGTCGGCCCCCTGCGGCACCAACACCTGCGGCGCGCCGGCCAGCGCGGCGGTGGTCGTGGTGCCCGCACCGCCGTGGTGCACGACGGCCGCGACCCGGGCGAAGAGCGCCCGGTGGTTGAGCTCACCGACGGCCAGGCAATCGTCCCGGTCGTCTATCGGGGTCAGGCCGGACCAGCCGCGGTAGAGAATCGCCCGGTGGCCCAGGGCGCGGACGGCCTCGACGACCGCGCGGGAGAGGTCGCTCGCGGCGCGCATGGGCATGCTGCCGAAGCCGACGTACACCGGCGGCGGCCCGTCGTCCAGGAACGCCGCCACGTCCGCAGGCAACGGGCGTTCATCGCAGAGCAGCCACGCCCCCGTCTGGACCACGTCCAGCCCGCTGCCCTCCGGCCACGGGCCCAGGGTCGGATCCGCCGCCAGCCACGGCCGGTCGGTCAGGGCGTGGTCGCGGATGTCATCCACCGGCGGCAGGCCCAGCGACGCGCGGTGGTTGTTGAGCGTCGTCCCGAACAGCGTGTGCATGTGCTGCGCGTCCATCTGCCACAACACCCGGTTGTCGATCGCGCCCGGCGGGATCTGGCCTGCGTACGTCGGGGGCATGTGGTGCGGTGACGGCAGGATCGTCGGCTGGTAGCTCACGTAGACGTAAGGGATGCCCAGGCGCTCGGCCACCGACCGCGCTCCCGCCGCCACCGGTGGAAAGCCGGTTGCGACGAGGAGGTCACAGCCGTCGGCCGCGTCGGCAACCGTGTCGAATTGCGCGGCGACGAGCCCGTCCAGGTGCCGGCGTAGGTCGTCCTCCGACGGCGTGAGCCCGGCCGCCCTGGCGCGCCATGAATCGCCGAATGGACTCAGCTCCAAGCCGATTCCGGCCAGCAGGTCCGCGAATTCCTGGTCCGGCGGCGCGCATACCCGAACTTCCGCGCCGTTCGCTCGCAACTGAACCCCGAGTGCCGCCAACGGTTCGACCGCCCCGCGCGAATCGTGAGTTGACAGCAACACCCGCATTCCGATGTTTTCACCTCCGCACGGCGCGGCCGGCCACGTCGTCGGGCCACCGCGGACCGACACTGTCTCACAAAACGGCGGCCCGCCGTGCGCGCCCATCTTCCAACGAGAAGCGCGCCCTCCCACGAATACAGCGGCGGGAAAACGCATTACACGCTCCCCCGACGGGCCGCGGGGAAAAAATCAATCCGAGCCCAACTATTTCGGCGGCAGGTCCACCAACTCGCCCAGCCGGGCGCGGTGGCGGTAGGCGGTGCCGAAGATCAACTGATCGCTCTTGGCCCGCTTGAGGTAAAGGTGCGCGGGATACTCCCACGTCATGCCGATGCCGCCGTGCAGCTGGACGCATTCCTCGGCGGCGTGCACGGCGACGCCGCTGCAATACGCCTGGGCAAGCGCCGCGGCGACGGCGGCCCGCCACGCCGCCGACACGTGTGCCCGCGCCGACGAAGACGCC
>NZ_LZJN01000205.1 GCF_001667735.1 Mycobacterium sp. E183 | reverse complement strand
ACCTGCACATCGTCGGACCCAACATGGCCACCCAGCCCTACGGCATCGGGGTCAACCTGACCAACACCGGGCTGGTCCGGTTCGTCAACGGCACCCTGGAGCGGATCCGCCGCGACGGCACGTGGAACACGTTGTACCGCAAGTGGTTGACGGTGCTGGGGCCCGCGCCCGCGCCACCGACGCCGAGGTATCTGGACTGATGGCCGAGTCGGAGAAGATCGAGCAGCCGGAAACCGGCGCCGACGAAAGCCCGGGCACCCAACCGCCGGACACGCAGGGCGGCGGCCCGACCACGGGGCGCATCCAGGCCACCCAGGCGCTGTTCCGACCCGACTTCGACGATGACGACGACGACTTTCCGCACATCTCGCTGGGCACCCTGGACAGCGATCCGCAAGACCGGGTGACGGTGGGGACGCGGGTGCTGCCACCGGTCCGCCACCTCGGCGTCGGTGGCGCGGGCGCGGGCCCCAGCACCGTCAACCACTTGCGGTACAACGTGTTCCACGTGCCGTCGCGGCGGATCCGCTCCAGGGTGCCGTTGACGAACCGGACCAGCCCGGTGTTGGTCAGGTTGACCCCGATGCCGTAGGGCTGGGTGGCCATGTTGGGTCCGACGATGTGCAGGT
>NZ_LZJN01000204.1 GCF_001667735.1 Mycobacterium sp. E183 | reverse complement strand
AGCTGGACGCATTCCTCGGCGGCGTGCACGGCGACGCCGCTGCAATACGCCTGGGCAAGCGCCGCGGCGACGGCGGCGTCTTCGTCGGCGCGGGCACACGTGTCGGCGGCGTGGCGGGCCGCCGCCGTCGCGGCGCTGACCTCGAACCACAGATCGGCGAGCCGGTGCTTGATCGCCTGGTAGGAGCCGATTGCGCGACCAAACTGCTTGCGCTGCTTGGCATAATCCAGCGTGGTTTCGAAACACCACTGGGCGACTCCGAGTTGCTCGGACGCAAGCAGCGCCGCCCCCGTGCGCAGAGCCGCGTCGATCGGCCCGTCCGCAGGGCCGACGCGTGACGACTTTGCCGCCGAAAAGCTGAGGTCGGCAAGGGGTCTCGTCATGTCCAACGCCAACAGGGGCGAAACTTCCACCCCCGCCGCGGTGCGCGAGACGGTGTGCAGCTCGGGCCCATCCGGGCCCGCGACCGGCACCACCAGCACGTCGGCCTCGGCGGCGCCGGCGACGCTCGTGACCGATCCGCTCAGCCCGTCCGCGCCGCCGGGGACGAGTCCGATCGGATCGCCGGGCGCGGTCGACAGCGGCACCGCCAACGCGGCGGTCAGCTCACCCCGCGCCAGCGCCGACACGGTCTCGGTATCGCCGGCGCGCAACAGCGCGACCGTGGCCAGCACCGCGCTGGACAAGAACGGCACCGGCGCGACGGCCCGGCCGATCTCCTCCATCACGACCGCGGCCTCGCGGGCCCCCGCGCCCGCGCCGCCGAGTGACTCCGGGACCAACAGGCCGGCGACGCCCAACTCGGCGGCCAGCGTCCGCCACAGGCCCGAAAAGTCTTGTGGCGTAGGGTCATAGGCGCGTGCGACCGCTTCGGGCGGGCAGCGGTCGGCGAACAGGCGCCGAACGCTGTCGCGCAGGGCGTCCTCGGTTTCGGAGTACAACAGGTCGCTCATCGCGGCAGGTCCTTCCAGGCGACGTCTTTGTCGACGCGGTGCTCACCCGGCAGCCCGAGGATGCGCTCGGAAATGGTGTTGCGCAGGATCTCCGAGGTGCCACCCTCGATCGAGTTGCCGCGGGCGCGCAGGTAGCGGTACCCGGGCTCCCGACCGACCAGGTCGACGACTTCGGTCCTGCGCATGGTCCAGTCGTCGTACTGCAGCCCCGCCTCGGCGTGCAGCTCGATGTCGAACCCCGAAATCGCTTGCGCCAATCTGGCGAAGGCCACCTTCATGCCGGCGCCTTCGGGACCGGGCTGACCGGCTTGGGCCTGCTGCCGCAGGCGCTCGCCGGCCAGCCGCAGGACCTCCGCGTCGACCCACAGCTTCATCAGCTCGTCGTGCATCGCGGGATTGCGCAGCCCGGGCTCGTCCCGCCACGCCTTGGTGACCTTCCCGATGATCCCGCCCTCGCGCGGTGTCCCGGCGCGGGTACCGATCGCGACGCGCTCGTTGTTGAGCGTGGTGGTCGCGACGCGCCAGCCGCCGCCGACCGGGCCGAGCCGGTTGGAGTCGGGCACCCGCACGTCGGTGAGGAACACCTCGTTGAACTCCGCCTCGCCGGTGATCTGCCGCAGCGGCCGCACTTCGACGCCGGGCTGCGTCATGTCGCACAGGAAGTACGTCAGGCCCGCGTGCTTGGGCACCGTCGGGTCGGTGCGGGCGACCAGGATGGCCATCTGCGCGTGCTGCGCCATCGACGTCCACACCTTCTGCCCGTTGACGATCCAGTCTTCACCCTCGCGGACCGCGCGGGTGGCCAACCCGGCCAGATCCGAGCCCGCGCCGGGCTCGCTGAACAATTGGCAATAGACCTGTTCACCGGTGAACAAGGGGCGCAGGAACTTTCGCTTCTGTTCGTCGGTGCCGAACGCCGCGATGGTGGGCGCCGCCATGCCCATGCCGATGAAGTTCTTGACGGTGCCGCCCACCGGCGCGCCCGCGGCGGCCAGTTGCGCGTCGACGAGTTCCTGGGCCTTGCGCGGCAGGTCCAGCCCGCCGAAGCCGCGCGGCAGGTGCACCCAGGCCAGGCCGGCGTCGTACTGCGCGCCAAGGAATTCCCGCGGGTCGGTGGTGGCCGGGTCGTGCTCGTCGAGCAGCGCCTGCACCCGCGCCTTGAGATCCACCGCCAGGTCTTCGGTGGTCATGGCTAGCCCTGCGGCCGAGTTTGAAAGCCTTGTGCGGCGCCGAGTAGCAGCCCGCCGTCGATCACCATGGTCTCGCCGGTGATCCAGCTCGCGGCGTCCGAGACCAGGAAGGCCACGGCGCCTGCCACGTCGACGGGCTCGCCGATGCGTCCGAGCGCTATCGAGGATGCCAGCGGATCCTCGTGGTCCTTCCACAACGCCTCGGCCAACCGGGTGCGCACCACCCCGGGGGCAATGGCGTTGACGCGGATTCGGGGCGAAAGTTCCAGCGCCAGTTGCTTGGTGACGTGGATCAGTGCGGCCTTGGTGGCGTTGTACAAGCCCATGGCGGGCGATTGGTGCAGGCCGCCGATGGAGGCAGTGTTGACGATCGCGCCGCCGTGCTCACCCATCCAGGCCTTGACGACCAGCGAGGTCCACAGCAGCGGGGCCCAGAGGTTCACGTCGAAGATCTTGGTGAATCGGGCGTGGTCCTGGTCGATCAGCGGCCCGTACGCCGGGTTGGTGCCCGCGTTGTTGATCAGAATGTCGACGCCGCCGAAACGCTCGCAGGTCAGGTCGACGCAGCGCCGGGCGGCGTCCTCGTCGACGGCGTGCGCGCCGACCCCCAGGGCGTTGCCGTCCACCTGTGCGGCCGCCTCGTCGGCCGCCTCCTGCTTGCGGGCGGTGAGCACCACGTTGGCTCCGGCCCCGGCGAGCTGCTGGGCGATCGCGAGCCCGATCCCGCGCGAGGCGCCGGTGATGATCGCGGTCCGGCCGGTCAGGTCCTGTGAGGTCATCGTGGTGCGCCTTCCGTCGCGCGAAAGCCAACGGTTTCCCGTTCGCTACATGGATGTTTTACACGTGTGGGTCGGTGGTATGCGACCCGCATGTTCTCGAAATTAACCCTTACGAAAAGACTGGTGATGGGCGGGGCTGCGGCCGCCGCGATCGCCGTTGCGCCGATCGCCATGACCGATTCCCCCGCTTCGGCACCCGCACCGTCCGCGGCGCCCTCCCACGTGGTCATCAAGGATGACCCGGGCGGCGGCGGTTGCGACGGCAACGGCAACTGTGGCTCCGGCGGACAGAACCAGGGCCCCGGCGGCGGTCCCGGCGGTCAGGGCTGCGTCCCGGGCGTCGGCTGCGGCTCGGGCGGCCAGAACGCGGGGCCCGGCGGCATTCCGGGCGGGCAGGGTTGCCTGCCCGGCGTCGGCTGCGGCGGCGGCCACGCCTGATCGGTTCGGTCACCGCGATCTCCGCGGCTCCCGGAGCCTCACAATCCAGGCCCGGGAGTCCGCGGGGTCGATGACGTCGTCGAGTTCGAACGTGGTGGCCGCCCGCAGCGCCTTGCCGTGGTCGTAGGCCGCGGCGACCAGCTTGTCGAATAGTTCCTGACGCTTGGCGGGGTCGCCCTCGGCGGCCAGCTCCTTGCTGAACCCGAGGCGCACAGCGCCCTCCAGTCCCATCCCGCCGATCTCGCCGGTCGGCCAGGCGACGGTGAATTGGGGCGCCCGGAAGGACCCCCCGGCCATCGCCATCGCGCCCAGCCCGTATCCCTTGCGCAGGATGATCATCCCGACCGGCACGGTCAGCCGCGCGCCGAGGATGAACATCCGCCCGAATCGCCGGACCGCCGCGTCCTTCTCCGCGTCGGGCCCGACCATGAAGCCCGGGGTGTCGCACAGCGAAATCAGCGGCAGCCGAAACGATTCGCACAGCGCAAGGAAGTCGCCGGCCTTGTCGGCGGCCTCGGCATCGATGGCGCCGCCGAGGTGATGCGTGCTGTTCGCGATCAGCCCGTACGCCGCGCCCTCGACGCGGACCAGCGCGGTGACTATGCCGACGCCGTAGTCGGGCCGCAGCTCCAGCACCGAGCCGGTATCGACGATCGCCTCGATCGCCCGATGAACGTCATAGGCGCGTAGCCGGTTCTGCGGCACCACATGCCGAGACAGCCGCGGGTCCGGAGCCGCCCAATCGTCCACGCCGCCCTGGAAATACGACAGATACTGCTTGGCCAGCGACACCGCGTGCGCCTCGTCGCGGGCGACCAGGCTGACGACGCCGTTGCGGCGCTGGACACCGATCGGGCCGATCGCCTCCGGCGGATATACACCGAGACCGCCGCCCTCGATCATGGCGGGCCCGCCCATCCCGATGTTGGCGTCCGGGGTCGCGATGATCACGTCGCAGACCCCGGCCAGCGCGGCGTTCCCGGCGAAGCACCTGCCCGACACGATCGAGATCAACGGCACCCGACCGCTCAGCCCGGCCAGCATCCGGAAGGTCGGCACGTCCAGCCCGGCGGCGCCACCCACGTCGGTGTCCCCCGGGCGGCCGCCGCCGCCCTCCGCGAAGAGCACCACCGGCAAGCGTTTTCGGACGGCCAGGTCGAACGCGCGGTCGGTCTTGGCGTGGTTGCGCATGCCTTGCGTGCCGGCCAGCACGGTGTAGTCGTAGGACACTACGACCGCCTCGGCCGCCGCCCGCCCGAAGCGGGCGGCGCCGATCGTGGCCAGCCCGGCGACCAGGCCGTCGGCCGGCGTGTTGGCGATCAGGTCTTCTTCGGAGCGGCGGCTGCGCTGTGCGGCGATGGCCAGCGCGCCGTATTCGATGAAGCTGCCGGGGTCGATCAGGTCGGCGATGTTCTCCCGCGCGGTACGACGGCCCTGCTTGTGCCGCTTGGCAACCGCGGCCTCGCGGCCCTCGTCGAGAGTGAACAGATGCCGTCGGCGCACCTCGTCGAGGTCGGCTCGCGGCCGATCGAGATCCGTTGCGTCGGCGGCGGAGTCGCCGCCGGGGCCGTCGCCGGTGCGGGTGAAGACCAGCAACGGGTCGCCGGTTCCGACCACCTGCCCGGGCGTTACCAGAACGCGGACGGTTCGCAGCGCGTCGGGGGCGGTGAGCACGTGCTGCATCTTCATCGATTCGAGGACGACGAGCTGACTGCCCGCACCGAAGTCGGCGCACTCGGGCGCCACCTCGATCACGGTGCCCGCCAGCTGCGCGCGCAGCACGTCCTCACCGGGATACAGCTCGACCGGCACGACGGGATCCGCGTGCCGGTGCGTCGCCGCGGCCGCGGCGAGCTCGGGCAGCTTCTCGTCGAGGAAACCAGTGCTCACCCAACCGGATTCGATTTGCGGTTGGGACAGCAGCTCGCGCAGGAAGTCGATGTTGGTACGGACGCCCTCGATGCCGAACTCCGCCAGGGCGGTGCGGGCCTTGCGCAGCGCCGCCTGCGGCGACGACCCGTGTACGTGAGCGACGACCTTCGCCAGCAGTGAGTCGTAGTGCGGGCTGACGACCAGTCCGGCCCGGCCGTAGGTGTCGACGCGGATTCCGGGGCCGCTCGGCGGCGAGAACACGGTGAGGGTGCCGGCCGCGGGCACAACCGACAAGTCCGGGGCGAAGGTCTCCATGTTCACCCTCGCCTGAATGGCGATGCCACGGTGCGCGGCGGGCTCGCCCATGACTTCGTTGCCGTCAGAGGCGATGCCGGCAGGGAGCCCGAGCTGGTAGAAGGTGGCGCCCCCGGCGATCGCCAGCTGGACGGCCACCAGGTCGAACCCGGTCGTTTCCTCGGTGACGGTGTGCTCGACCTGAATCCTCGGGTTGACCTCGAGGAACACGAACTCCTCACCGGCCACCAGGAATTCGACCGTGGCCAGCCCGCGCAGCCCGACCCGCGCGCACAACCGGACCGCCGCCCGGTGCAGGTCATGCCGCAGCGCCTCGGAAAGCCCTTGGGCGGGTGCGATTTCGACGAGTTTCTGATAACGCCGCTGGATGCTGCAGTCACGGTCGCCGAGCGCGAGCGCGCGCGTCTGGTGTCCCGCGGGCGCAGCGACCACCTGCACCTCGATGTGCCGCGCGCCGTCGAGGCGCGCCTCGGCGAACAGCGCCGGATCTCCGAAGCCCAGTTGCGCCTCCGCGGCGCATTGTTGGTACGCGGCGGCGATCTCCTCGGCGCTGCGCACCGTGCGCATCCCCCGGCCACCCCCTCCGGCGAGCGCCTTGATCATGACGGCGCCGCCCTGCGCGGCGAAGAACGCCTCGATGTCCGCGATGCTGCTCGGTCCGTCCGTGGCGGGCAACACCGGCACCCCGGCCGCGACGGCGGCGCCGCGGGCGGCGGACTTGTTGCCCACGAGTTCGAGCACGTCGGCGTCCGGTCCGACGAAGGTGTGCCCGGCGCCGGCGCAGGCCCGGGCGAATTCTGCGTTCTCGCTGAGGAATCCGTAGCCCGGGTGGATGAGCTCGGCGCCGCAGCTTTTCGCCGCGGCCAGCACGGCGGGCTGGTCCAGGTAGGCGCGTGGCCCCGCGCCGGGCAGGCCGATCGCTTCGTCGGCCGCGTGCACGTGCGGGCTCTCGGCGTCGTCCTCGGCGTAAACCGCGACCGATCGCATCGCTAATTCTGTTGCGGTGCGGACGATTCGGAGCGCGATTTCGCCGCGGTTGGCGACCAGCACCGTCCCGCTCATCGCAGCGGATCCCCCCACCGAACCTGCTCGCGGAGCTTGCCCTTGAGCAGTTTGCCGCCGGCGTTGCGCGGCAGCGCGCTGTCGACCACGGTGACGTACTGGGGCACTTTGAAATCGGCGAGCTGCTCGCGGCAGTGGTCGAGCACCGCCGGCACGTCGATCTCGTCCGAACCGCCGAACAACACCGCGCCCACCTTCTCGCCCATGACGTCGTCGGGAACCGCCAGCACGCACGCGTCCGCGACGTGAGGCGCGGCCAGCAGCACGGCCTCCACCTCGACGCTCGAGACGTTTTCACCCCCGCGGTTGATGATGTCCTTGAGCCGGTCGACGATGTGCACCCGGCCCGCCTCGTCGACGCGCACGACGTCGCCGGTGTGCAGCCAGCCGTCCGCGATGGTTGCCGCGGTCGCCTCCGGCCGGTTCCAGTACCCGGCGGTGATGTTCGCGCCGCGCACCACCAGCTCGCCGACGCCTTCCTCGTCGCCGCCGAACGAAATCAGGCCGAGGTCGACGGACGGGACCGCGTACCCGACCGAGTCGGCGTGATCGACGGCGTCCCGGCTCGGCAGCACGGTCATCAGCGACGCCGACTCGGTCATGCCGTAGCCGTTGAACACCGTGGCTCGCGGAAAGGCGTCCTGCACCGAACGCACCAGCGACGGGGCGATCGGGGCGCCCCCGTAACCCACCCAGCGGACGCCGGAGACGTCGGCGTCGGTGAACCCGTTGTGCCGCAACATCAGTGCGTAGACGGCCGGGACGGTGACCATGACCGAGATGCGCTCGGCGGCCAGCGAGGCGATCAACTCGTCCAGGTTGAGGACGGGCATGATCACCGAGGCCCCGCCCAGGCGGGTGGCGGCCAGCAGTTGTGAGTTGCAGCCCGTCACGTGGAAGAGCGGCACCGAGATGAGTGTGCGCATCGCTTCGCCCAGGTCGCGCGGCTGGTCCAGGCACCGGATCGCGTTCTCGGTGTTGGTCAGGAAGGCCTCGTGGGTCGTCGGCACCCCCTTGGGATGGCCGGTGGTGCCCGACGTGTAGAACAGCGCGGCCACGTCGGCGCGGCCCAGTCGCTCCGTCACATACGGCTGGCCGTCGGGCAGCGGGTTGCCCGCCGCCAGGTCCAGCGTCGCCCCCGAGTCGGTGAGGACGAATTCGACTTCCGGTTGCGCCGAGCGCGTATTGACAGCCACCGCAACACCGCCGGCCATCACGATGCCCCAGAACGCCAGCACCCAGTCGATGCCGGCGGGGTACCGCACCGCGACGCGATCACCGGCCCGCAGCCCGCCCCCGCGCAGCCCCCCGGCGACCCGGGCCGCGCGGTCCCACAACTGGCGGTAGGTCAATCGGCCGGCGCCAAGCTCAACCACCGCCTCACTGTCCGGGCGCTGCTCGACCTGTTCGGCGAGCATGTCCACCAGGCTGGCGGGCAGATCGTCGTAGTGTGGGACGCCGTCGGCGTCGCGGGTCACGCCTGCCGTCGGAAACGGGTTGTGGGCGCGCGGGATTTCGATCACTGGAGGCATTCCCGGTCCTTACTATCCGGTGTCCTATCGTGATGGCCGTGACGGTCGACGATTCCGCCATCATGCCCGAGGCGTTCTTCACTGTCGACGGCGACTCCTACGTGCCGGGCCCGCTGACCCGGGGACCGTGGGGCGCCGCGATGGGTGGCCAGAACGTCGGTGGTCTGTTGGGTTGGGGCATAGAGCAATCCGGTATCGAGGCCGACTTCCAGCCGGCCCGTCTCACGGTCGACCTGCTCCGCCCGGCGTTGCTCGAGCCGGTGCAGATCCGGACCTCGGTGCAGCGGGAAGGCCGGCGGATCAAGCTCGTCGACGGCGCGCTGGTGCAGAACGGCAATACCGTCGCGAGGGCCAGCGCGCTGTTCCTGCGCCGAGGCGAACATCCCGACGGCGCGGTGTGGTCGGCTCCCCTGGCCATGCCGCCGCTTCCGGCCGATTCCGGAGATTTCCCGGCCGACATGCCGTTTCTTATCTGGGGCTACGGGGCCACCGCCGCGGGCAGTCCGGGCATCGCGGCCGGCGAGTGGGAACAGTCCCACTCCCAGAAGTTCGCGTGGACCAGGATCTTTCGCCCGATGGTGCAGGGCTATCCCCTGACCCCCTTCACCCGACTGGCCTTCGTCGGTGACATCACGAGTTCGCTGACCCATTGGGGCACAGGCGGCTTGCGCTACATCAACGCCGACTACACCGTCACCGCCAGCCGTCTGCCCGACGGTGAATTCCTGGGGCTGGCGGCGCAAAGCCATTACGGCGCAGCAGGGGTGGCCACCGGCGCCGCCACCCTCTTCGACCGGCACGGGCCGATCGGCACCAGCTCGGCGCTGGCCCTGGCCCAACCGGCCGACGCGTTCAACCCGACCCACACCTAGACGGCTCATTCCATCAGCTGGGCGGCCACCGTCGCGCCGAGTTCCCAGCAGGCCTGCAGGTCGCCCTTGTCCGGCTTGCCCGAAACCACCACGGTCTCTGCGGCTTTGGCCCAGCCCAGCCCGGTGGTGATCGACATGACGCCGCGCGCGGCGCCTTCGGTGCCCTCGTTGCCGTGCAGGTACAGGCCGAACGGGCGCCCGCGCGTCGAGTCGAGCAGCTGATAGTAGGCGCAGTCGAACGCGTGCTTGAGCGCACCGCTCATGTAGCCCAGGTTGGCGGGGCTGCCCAGCACATATCCGTCGGCCGCCAGCATCTCGGCGGGCGACACGGTCAGCGCCGGTCGCCGCACGACCTCGACGCCCTCGATCTCGGGGTCGGTGGCCCCTGAGACCACGGCCTCGAACATCTCGTGGCAGTGCGGGGACGGTGTGTGGTGAACGATCAGCAGCGTCTTGCTCACTGGCTTACTCACTGGCGGCCCTGCAGTTCGAGCGCCGTCTTCATGGCTTCCCGCGCGCGGCGGCGGTCCCCCGCGTAGTCGTAGGCGCGGGCCAGCCGGTACCAGCGCCGCCAGTCGTCGGGGTGGTCTTCGACCTCCGTGCGTACGGAGGCGAACAGGGCGTCGGCGGCGTCACGCTCGATGCGGCCCGACGCCCGCCGTGGCAGCGCGCTGGTGTCGAGCTCCATGCCGTCGGCCGCAATGAGATTGGCCAGCTTCTGGTGGGCGAACCCGAACCGCAGCGTCGCCACCATGGCCCACAGCCCGATCAGGGGCATGATCAACACCGCCAGGCCCAGCCCCACGGCGGCGGCCCGGCCCGAGGCGATCATTGCGACGGCCATTCGCCCCAGCATCACGAAGTACACCAGCATCGCGACGCACAGGAACGCGATGAGCAACTGGGTGCGCA
This sequence comes from Mycobacterium sp. E183, assembly GCF_001667735.1. Classification (GTDB taxonomy): domain Bacteria; phylum Actinomycetota; class Actinomycetes; order Mycobacteriales; family Mycobacteriaceae; genus Mycobacterium. Next base: position 141,743 of record NZ_LZJN01000204.1, on the reverse strand, counting down.
GGGCGGCGTTCACGGCGGGCTCACCGCAGGTCGAGCAGGGGCTCGAGCCCCACGGTGAGGCCCGGGTGTTCCCTGACGCGGCGGACGGCCAACAGCACGCCCGGCACGAACGAGGTGCGGTCCAGGCTGTCGTGGCGGATGGTGAGCGTCTCCCCCTCGGTGCCGAACAGGATCTCCTGGTGGGCGACCAATCCGGCCAGCCGCACCGAGTGCACCGGGATGCCGTCGACGTCGGCTCCGCGGGCGCCGGGCAGGCCGGTGCTGGTGGCATCGGGGTTGGGCGGCAGTCCTTTTCGCGCTTCGGCGATCAGCTTCGCGGTGCGGGCGGCGGTGCCCGACGGGGCATCGGCCTTGTGCGGGTGGTGCAGCTCGATCACCTCCACCGAATCGAAGAAGCGCGCCGCCTGCTTGGCGAAATGCATTGACAGCACGGCGCCGATCGCGAAGTTGGGCGCGATGAGGACGCTCGTGTTCGGACTCTTGGCCAGCCAGCTTTCGACCTGCTCCAGCCGCTCGGCGGTGAATCCGGTGGTGCCGACGACGGCGTGAATTCCGTTGGCGATCAGGAACTCCAGATTGCCCATCACCACGTCGGGGTGGGTGAAGTCGATGACGACCTCGGTGCCGGAGTCGGTGAACGTGCTGAGCGGATCTCCGGCGTCGACCTCCGCGGACAGGGTGAGATCCTCGGCGGCCTGCACTCCCCGCACCATCGCCGACCCGACCTTGCCCTTAGCCCCCAAGACGCCTACCCGCATGAGCTCCACCCTAGACCGGGCCGATTCATCCACAGTCGGGTGTTTATCCACAACCGGCGCGTTCGTGGTGGCGCGGGCCGGATTGGGCGCCCTATTGTTCGAACATGGGTTCGATCGACGTGCCGCAGGAGGTGGCCGCGGCGCTCGACGCGCTGGACGCGGCCGGCGCGTCGGTGCGCGCGCTCAACTTGCGGGCGCTGAGCCCCGCCGTCCGGCTGCGGGTGCTGGAGCGGATGGAGACCGCGCGCCGCCAGCAGGTTGCGACGAGTCACGACCTGATCGCGGACCTGGCGCAAGAGGATGCCGGGGACCTGGGTGGGCCGGTCCACAAGGTCATCGGCGACTGGCTGCGGATCAGCTACAGCGAGGCATGCCGGCGGATTCGAGACGCCAGGCAGCTCTCGCCGCGCCTGACCCTCACCGGCCAGCAGTTGCCACCGGAGCTGGCCGCCACCGCCGAGGCGTGGCGCGGCGGAGCGCTCGACGCGCAGCACCTGCGCGTGATCCAGACCTTCTTTCGCGACCTGCCCGACGCCGTACCCACCGTGACGGTCGACGCCGCCGAGCGATTCCTGGCCCGCCAGGCGGTGCAGTTGCGGCCCGACCAGCTGGAAAAGGTCGCGCACCGGTGCGCGCTGCGGATAAATCCCGACGGGAAGTTCTCCGACATCGACCGCGCCCGGCAGCGCGGCTTCACCTGGGCCGGGCAGCGGTCCGACGGGATGAGCATCGGGAAGCTGGTCGCTTCCCCGGAATTGCGGGCCAACCTCGACGCCTGGCTCGCGCGCTTCGCCGCCCCCGGCATGTGCAATCCAGACGACGAAAAGCCTTGTCTCGACGGAGAACCCAACGACGAGTCCGCGAGCGGCGACACGCGCAGCCACGCGCAGCGTCAGCATGACGCGATCAACGCCCTGGTACGCGGTCAGCTGGGCAACCCGCAACTGGGTGCGCACAACGGTTTACCTGTCACGGTCATCGTCTCCACCACGCTGCAGGAGCTGACGTCCGGCACCGGGCGCGCGGTGACGGGCGGTGGAACGGTGCTGCCGATGCGCGACGTGATCCGGATGGCGCGCCACGCCTACCACTATCTGGCCGTGTTCGACGAACACTCGCGCCGCCCGCTGTATCTCGGCCGGTCGCGGCGAATCGCCACGCCGGATCAGCGCATCGTCCTGTACGCGAAGGACCGCGGCTGCACGCATCCCGGCTGCGACGCGCCGGGTTATTGGTGCGAGGTGCACCATCTCGACGAGTGGGCCGCAGGCGGGCTGACCGACGCCGACACACTCACCTTCGCCTGCACGCCGCATCACAGGCTGATCGAAAAGGGTTGGCGGACAAGGAAGCTGCCCGACGGCCGGACCGAGTGGCTACCGCCGCCGGAGCAAGACCGCGGGCAGCGCACGAACGACTACCACCACCCCGAACGCGCCGAAGACCCTTGACCCCCGCGCGCTCACCTCTTGAACCGCCCCGCGAACCCGCGCAGCGGCAGGTCGGCGCTGGTGATGAGCCCCGGCGGGGCCGCCACGACCGATTTGATGGCCGCCAGCGCGGGCATCCCGGTGACGGTCATGCCGATGGAGGCAAAGTTGTCCGGGTTCGAAAGATCCACGCCGGGCTTGGGGAAGATCATGTGCTTGTTGTAGATGCACGGGTCGCCCTGGATCTGAGTGATGTAACAGCCCTTGATGTTCCAGCTCGGATCGGTGTGCGGCGTCATCTGCCACTCGAGGTGCGTCTCCACCCGGGGCACCCCGTCCACCATGCCCTGGTACTTGATGTAGTTGCCGCCCAGCGAGCCCTTGGGCAGCGTGTACCAGCCCAGGTCCACGTCCTTGGTGCAGGCGCCCAGCTCGTAGCTGAACTTCACCTCGTCCAGCGGCAGGTCGAAGCAGTCGGCCATCATCAGCACGCTGTCTGCGAAGACCCGGGTGTACTTCTCCAGCTTCGACGGGATCTCCGGATCGTCGACCGGCTGGCCGTAGCCCACCTCGATCCAGGTGTCCTTGGAGTGGTGGCATGACACGTCGACGGATTCGATCGTGGTGACGTTCTCGATATCGGCGACGTCGGCCGAACACACCACGCCGAGTATCTGGTTGAGGCCCGGGTTCATTCCCGTCCCGTAGAACGTCGCCCCGCCCTTTTCGCAGGCCTCGGCCAGCAGTTGGCTCACCGGCTTGCCCGACGGGTGCGGGTGGTTCTTGTCACGGTGCCAGCCGGTGATCCAGTCGGCGGTGGTGACGATGTCGATGCCCGCCTCGAGCACTTTCACATACAGGTCCTCGTCGGGGAACACGCCGTGAAACGTCAGCACGTCCGGCTTGGCGGCGATGATCTCGTCGATGGAGCCGGTGAACTTCACCCCGTTGGGCGCCGCGCCGGCGAACTCGCCCGTGTCCTTGCCGACCTTCTCCGGCGAATAGCAATGCACGCCAACGAGTTCGAGGCCGGGATAGGTGGCGATTCGCTTGATCATCTCCGAACCGACGTTTCCGCTTCCCACCTGGAAGACGCGAATCGGTGAGCTACTCATTGCGTGGAGCCTTCCTGTAGTGCGAATGCCTCGGGATAGAACTGCTTGGCCCACGCGCGGATTGCGGTGAAGCCCTCGTACTCGTCGGTGGCCAGCGCAGGCGGGTCGGAGTAGCGCTGGTGCCGCCAGATCTCGATGTCCTGCTCGAACTGCCGGATCACCTCGCGGCCGAACTCGGCCGCCTTGCGCTCGGCCCGTTCCGGGTCCTTGCCGGGGGTGCGGCCGATGTAGACCATGAACCGGACGTCGGAGGTGCACTCGTCGACCGGGGTGACCGCGGAGATGGTGCGGTTGTCGATCATCCCCCAGCTCTTGGTGACCGCGATGCCCAGGCCGCCGTTGATGGCCTCGACACCGCTGTTGACGTCCTCGATCTTCTGCCCGTCGTCACCCTCGAACGTGATGGTGAAGTCGACGAAGGAGACCGGCTCGTCGAAGTCGTGGCGGGTGAACACCGGCGCGATGGGCGTGTTGTGCACGAACTTGAAATGCGCGAAGTCGACGCCGTTTTCCAGCACATACTGCGGGTGCAGCTCCAGGCCCGGCCGGTACAACCGCTGCTGGGGGTAGTAGTCGTCGGCGCTGCTGTCGTCGTGGAACGCGCCGAACACGTCGGGGGCGTCGAAGTACGGCTCGCGGCGCTCGACGTCGTGCCAGATGTAGACCGACGAGTTACGTTCCACCACGGGATAGGTGCGGATGCGCCTGCCGCGGTTGGGCCGATCCTGGTAGGGGATGCAGACGTTGCGGCCCTCCCGGCTCCACTGCCACCCGTGGAACGGGCACTGCAAGATCTCGCCGACGACCGTGCCGCCGTACCCCAAATGCGCGCCGAGGTGTTCGCAGTAGGCGTTCATCACGGTGAGCTGCCCGGACTCGGCCCGCCAGGCGACCATTTCCTGGCCGAAGTACTTCATCTTGTGCACGTCGCCGACACCGATCTCGTCGGACCAGGCGACCTGGAACCAGCCGGTTGGTTCCATCGACAACGGCGGCTTAGCCATGCGGGATCCCTCCTTGAAACGAATGATAGGCCGGGCCGCAGACAAATCAAAGTACCCTCTATGAAAATTCCGCCGTTGTGCGCGATAGGCTCTGCAAATGACTCGGCAGGTCAGCGGGGCGGGAACCGCGAACCGGCGCCCGAACCGGCGGGGCAACGCCACGCGCGAGAGCATGCTCGAGGCCGCGCTGAAGTCGTTGGCCTCCGGTGACCCGGGCTCGGTGTCGGCCAATCGGATCGCCAAGGAGATCGGCGCCACCTGGGGTGCCGTGCAATACCAGTTCGGCGACACGGACGGGTTCTGGGCCGCGGTGCTGCACCGCACCGCCGAGCGGCGCGCCGCGACCTTCTCGACTCTGTCGACGCCGATTTCAACCGACGCGCCCCTGCGCGAGCGGGTCGGCGCCATCATCGACACCCTGTACAACGGGCTGGCGTCGGCGGACTCGCGCGCGATCGAGAACCTGCGGGCGGCCCTCCCCCGTGACCCCGGCGAGCTCGAGCGGTTGTTCCCGCGCACCGCCGCCGAGCTGTTCTCCTGGGGCAAGAGCTGGCTGGAAACCTGCCAGAACGCGTTCGCCGGCCTGGACGTCGACCCGGATCGGGTGCGCGAGGTCGCCGCCCTGATCCCCGGCGCGATGCGCGGGCTGGTCTCCGAGCGCCAGCTCGGCTCGTACGCCGACCTGGACATGGCGCGCCGCGGCCTGACCAATGCGCTGGCGGCCTACCTGGAGCAGTCCAGGCCGTGACCGCCGGCGGCGTCACGATCCGCCGAGCCGGACCGAGTGACTTCGCCCCGGTCGCCGAGATGCACTATCCGGTCTGGCGGCAATCCTGGGCCGGCATACTGCCCGACTCCACGCTCGACGTGCTCGGATCGCCCCGGCGCTGGGCCATCCTCGCCTATCCGCGCATCCTGCAACGCCGCAACTGGAGCATGTGGGTCGCCGAATCCGGTTCGGCGACAATCGGTATGACCATCTTCGGCCCCGATCCCGCGAACCCCGAACAGGTGGAACTGGACTCCCTGTACATCGCGGCGGAATCCCAGGGCCACGGTGTCGGCACCCGCTTGCTCGCCACGGCGCTGCGCGAAAGCCGCTCGGGCGACCTCGTCCTGTGGTGCGCCGAGCGCAACACGCAGGGGCGAAAGTTCTACGAAAGCAACGGCTTTCACGCCGACGGACGCACCCTGGACTGGGAGCCGCTGCCCGGGGTCAAGGTCGCCCATCTAGGCTATCGGCTCAGCCGGCGGTGACGTGTCGTCGCAAGTCGTACTCGCCGAGATCGGTGCTGGCCAGCATGGCGCGATGCTCCCCGGGCGTGAAGGGCCACACCTCGGGCACCCCGTCCTTGTTGAGATACCAGCTGTCGCAACCGGTGGTCCACACCGTGTCCGGCATCGCGGCACGCAGCCTGGCGTTGAAGCTCTCGGTCGCCGGCCAGGTGGGCTCCACCGTGTCGAATTCGCCACGGCGCCAACGCTGAATCCACCGCAGTATGTGGTCGGCCTGCGATTCGGCGACGGTGGTCAGCGCGAGGTTGCCGACCGGGCTGTGCGGCCCGAGCATCATGAAGAAGTTGGGGAAGCCCGGCAGCGCCACCGTCCGGTAGGCCCGCGGACCGTCGCGCCACACGTCGTCGACGGCGATACCGTCGCGGCCGGTCACCTGCATCGGCCGGAAGAACGCGTGGGTGTCGAACCCGGTGGCCAGCACGATGACGTCCGCCTCGTGCAGGACACCGTCTTCGGTCACGATGCCGCGCCGTTCCACGTGGTCGATCGAGGAGGTGACCAGTTCGACGTCGTCGCGCTGCATCGCGCGGTAGAAGCCGTTGGACATGACCAGCCGTTTGCACATCGGCGTGTAGTCCGGGGTCAGGGCCCTGCGCAGCTCGGGGTCGCGGACCTCGCGCAGGCTGGCGCGGCACAGCGCCCCCATGATCTTTCGGCGCAGTCCCGGCTTGGTGAGCCCGGCGGCGAAGGTGTCGTAGCCGAAGCTGTAGCACCGGTAGGCCAGCCGGTCTAGCCAGCCGAACCGGTTGTGGGTGATGCTGGTGAGCCGGCTGTAGCGGGGGTTGGGAAGGCGAAGCACCCACTGCGCGGTGCGCTGGAAGAGCATGACGCGGTCCGCGACACCGGCCAGGCCGCAGACCAGCTGAACCCCGGTCGAGCCGTTGCCCACGATCGCGATCCGGCGGCCGCGCACGTCGACGGCGTGATCCCAGCGCGCGGAGTGAAAGGCGCGCCCGCCGAAGTCGTCCAGGCCGGGGATCGACGGCAGGCGCGGGTGATGCAGTACACCGGTGGCGCAGATCAAGAAGTCGACGGTCGACTCCTCGCCGGCGGCCGCGCGCAACCGCCACCGGCCGTCCTCGAAGCGGGCGTGGGAGATTTCGGTGCCGAACCGGATGCGATCGCGCAGTCCGAACCGGTCGGCGACATCGCGGAGGTAGGCCTGGATCTCGCCGCCGGGCGAGAACAGGTGCGACCAGTTCGGGTTCTGGGCGAACGTGTACTGGTAGACCCGCGACGGGATGTCGCAGACCAGGCCGGGGTAGGTGTTCTCCCGCCAGGTGCCACCGACCTCGTCGGCCTTCTCGTAGATCGTGACATCGGTTATGCCGCTGCGCAGCAACGCGATTGCGACGCACAGCCCCGACATACCCGCTCCGACAACGGCTACGGAGGGCTCGCGTCGCGGGGTCACGGCTCTTCCGACTCGGCGCGCTGCTTGAGGCGCTGCAGGGTGAGCCGGATGTGTTCGGCGTTGGCGGCCACGCGATCTGGAACACCGGTGGCCTTACCCGCGATCGTGCGGAACCAGCCGGGTCTGCGGTCCCAGGTGCTCTCGGTGACCCGGCAACCACCGTCGGCCGCCTCGATGTCGTACTGCCAGCGCGCGATCGGCAGCATGGAGTGCCGCACGTCGAACGCGAACAGCCGGCCCGGTTCCGCGTCGGTGACCGTGCACTTGGTGCTCCAGCGCCGTTTGGCGCTCGCGTTGTGCCCGGTGAACACCGCCCCGGGGCGCGCCGCGTTCCCCTTGCGCCATTCCATCGCCTCGGCTTCCTCGGCGAACGAGGCCAGGGTGGGCAGGTCGGTGATGAGCCGGTACACGACGTCCGGGCGGGCGTTGACCTGCACGGTTTCCGTCACGCAGGGGTCAGTCATGCGCCGATCATAGCCACGGTGCGGACCGCTCCACGTCGATTGCGGCGCATCCGAACTTTCTCCACACTTGAGGGCGAACCAAAGCAAGGGGTAATTCATGCGAGTCGGCGTACCGACCGAGACCAAGGCCAACGAATTCCGGGTGGCGATCACGCCCGCCGGCGTCGCCGAACTGAGCCGCCGCGGCCACGAGGTGCTCGTCCAGGCGGGCGCCGGGGAGGGATCGTCGATCCCCGACGAGGAGTTCAAGGCCGCGGGCGCCCAGTTGGCCGGCTCGGCCGAACAGGTGTGGGCCGAAGCCGATCTGCTGCTCAAGGTGAAGGAACCGATCGCGTCCGAATACGGGCTGCTGCGCGCGCGGCAGGTGCTGTTCACCTACCTGCACCTGGCCGCCTCCCGCGACTGCACCGAGGCGCTATTGTCTTCCGGCACAACATCGATCGCCTATGAGACCGTGCAGACCTCCGATGGCGCCCTCCCGCTGCTGGCTCCGATGAGTGAGGTCGCCGGCCGACTCTCGGCGCAGGCCGGCGCCTACCATCTGATGCGCTCCCACGGCGGGCGCGGGGTGCTGATGGGCGGGGTCCCGGGCGTCAAACCCGCGGACGTGGTGGTGATCGGCGCCGGTACGGCCGGCTACAACGCCGCCCGGGTCGCCAACGGCATGGGCGCGAGCGTGACGGTGCTCGACGTCAACATCGGCAAGCTCCGGCTCCTGGACGCGGAGTTCGGCGGACAGGTCCGCACGCGCTACTCGTCCGCCTACGAGCTGGAGGGCACCGTCACGCGCGCGGACCTGTTGATCGGGGCGGTCCTGCTACCCGGCGGCAAGGCGCCCAAGCTGATCTCGAATTCACTTGTGGCGCAGATGAAACCGGGTGCCGTGCTGGTCGACATCTCGATCGATCAGGGCGGCTGCTTCGCCGATTCCCGGCCGACCACCCACGATGACCCGACGTTCGCCGTGCACGAAACCCAGTTCTACTGCGTGGCGAACATGCCCAGCGCGGTACCCAAGACGTCAACCGTGGCGCTGACCAACGCGACGATGCCGTACGTGCTGGCGCTGGCCGACCGCGGCTGGCAGGCGGCTTGCCGGTCGGATCCCGCTCTGGGTAAAGGCCTTTCGACGCACGGCGGGGCGCTGTTGTCCGAGCGGGTGGCCGCCGACCTCGGTCTGCCGTTCACCGATCCGGCGAGCCTGCTGGCCTAGTCGGACTCCACCAGGCTGGCGATGATGTCGGCCGCCGGCCCGGGCTGGGCCTCCTTGAACGACGTTCCGGCCCACAGCGGTATACCGTTCGGGTCCTCCATGGCGGCCGCGGCCTCCCGGATCGGGGAGGTCATCTGGTTCACCTCCGGGTAGCCCAGCGGCGCCACGTTGTCGAGCAGGCGGGTGAAGTTGTTCTCCAGGCCCCGCGCGTAGCGGCCCGAGAAGGCGCGGGTGACCACCGTCGTGCCGAAAACCGGGTTTTTCAGAGCGGTGCGGTGCGCGGTGCTGGTGCCCGCCTCGTCGCTGAGCAGCAGCGCGGTGCCCACCTGCACGGCCACCGCGCCGCGGTGCAGCACCGCGGCGACGTCCCGGGCGTTGCCCAGGCCGCCCGCCGCGATGATCGGGACGTCATGGGCGTGGCGGATGCGGTCGATCAGGTGGTGCAGCGATTCGTTGCCGGGCTCCATGTCGGGCGCGAAGGTGCCCCGGTGCCCGCCCGCGTCCGGGCCCTGGACGATCAGGCTGTCCGCACCGGCGGCGACGGCCACGCCGGCCTCGTACGGCGAGGTCACCGTGACCATCACCAGCAGGCCGAGCGCCCCGAGCCGCCGGATGACGTCGGGCGGCGGCACCCCGAAGGTGAAGGACACCAGCTCGGGCCGCACGTCGGCCACCACCTCGAGCTTGCGCTCCCAGTCGTCGTCGTCGCCGTAGTGCGGGTGGCCGACCTCGACTTGGTAGTAGTCGGCGATCTCCTCGAGTTCTTCGGCGTAGTAGTCCAGCGCCATCCAGTCGGCGACGCTTGGTTGGGGCACGAACAGGTTGACGCCCAGCGGACCGGTGGTCGCCGCGCGCGCGGCGGCGATGTCCTCGGCGAACCGGTCCGCGCTGCGGTGACCACCGGGGACGAACCCGAGCCCACCCGCGTTGGACACCGCCGCGGCCAGCTCGGGCGTGCCCGGTCCGCCGGCCATCGGCGCGCCCACGATGGGCACCATGATGTCCCAAAAGCCCAGTACCACGGGGCTAATTCGCTGACGGCGAGCGCCGGCACGGCGCGAGTGAGGAGGCGAACATGCGGGTTAAGATACCATCGCCCGAAGTTGTTGGGGCAGTGACCGTTTGGAGGCATACGGGCCCAGGACCGCGGCGCCGTACGGCTGGCTCAGCAGCCGGTGGGCCACCGCGTTGACCTCCTCGACGGTCACTTGGTCGATCTGCCGCAGGGTGTGCTCGATGCTGCGGTGCTCGCCGTAGTTCAGTTCGTTGCGGCCCAGCCGGCTCATCCGGGAACTGGAATCCTCCAGACCGAGGACGAGCCCGCCCCGCAGCGACCCCTTGGCGATGCGGCACTCCGCTTCGGTGATGCCGTCGCGGGCCACCGACTCGAGGACCTCGTTGGTCACCTGCATCACCTCGGCGAACCGCTCGGGCTGGCAGGCGGCGTAGACGGAAAGCGCGCCGCTGTCGGCGAAGATGTCGACCGTGGAATAGACCGAATAAGCCAGCCCCCGCAACTCCCGAACCTCTTGGAACAGGCGGGAACTCAGGCCGCCGCCCAGCGCGCTGTGCAGCACGGACAGCGCCCAGCGGTGCCGCCAGCCACGCCCGGGGGTGCGCACGCCCAGCGACACGTGCGTCTGCTCGGCGTCCCGGTTGCCCAGCATCAGGCCGGGCCGTCCGGTCACCCGCCCGGCGCCCTTGCGCGGGGCTATCGGCCGGCGCCCGCGGACCAGGTGCGGCCCGAAGTGCTCGCGCACCAGCGCGACCACCTCGTCGTGGTCGACGTTGCCGGCCACCGCGACCACCATGCGCTCCGGCGTGTAGCGCCGGACGTGAAAGGAGTGCAGCTGGGCCCGGGTCATCGACGACACGGAGCGCGCGGTGCCGATCACCGGCCGGCCCACCGGATGGTCACCGAACATCGCGCCCAGGAACATGTCGCCCAGCGCGTCCTCGGGGTCGTCGTCGCGCATGGCGATCTCCTCGAGCACCACGTCACGTTCCAGCTCGACGTCCTCGGCGGCGCAGCGACCGTTGAGCACCACGTCGGCGACCAGGTCGACCGCCAGTTCCAGGTCGCTGTCCAGCACGTGCGCGTAGTAGCAGGTGTGCTCCTTGGCGGTGAACGCGTTCAGCTCCCCGCCGACGGCGTCCATCGCCTGCGCGATGTCCACGGCGCTGCGGGTGGGCGTCGATTTGAACAGCAGGTGCTCGAGGAAGTGCGCCGCTCCCGCCACGGTGGCACCCTCGTCCCGCGATCCCACGCCGACCCAGACCCCGACGGAGGCCGAACGCACCGCCGGGAGGTACTCGGTGACGACGCGCAGACCACCCGGAAGCGTGCTGCGGCGCAGCGCGGTCGAGGGTTCGACCTCTAAGGTGTGCTTGCCGCGGCGCAGGGCCGCGGCGCGGTCAGCTGCTCGCGGTCGCGGCATCGGCAGGTGCGGCCGCCGGGGCGTCGGCCGGGGCCGAGCTGTCTTCCTCCACCAGGACCAGAGAGATCTTGCCGCGCTTGTCGATGTCGGCGATCTCGACCCGCAACTTGTCTCCGACGTTCACGACGTCCTCGACCTTCGCGATGCGCTTGCCCTTGCCGAGCTTGGAGATGTGCACCAGCCCGTCGCGCCCGGGAAGCAGCGACACGAAGGCACCGAAATCGGTTGTCTTGACGACGGTTCCGAGGAACCGCTCGCCGACGGTCGGCAGCTGCGGGTTGGCGATCGCGTTGATCCGGTCGATCGCGGCCTGCGCCGAGGGCCCGTCGGTGGCGCCCACGAACACGGTGCCGTCGTCCTCGATGGAGATCTGCGCGCCGGTCTCCTCGGTGATGGCGTTGATGACCTTGCCCTTGGGCCCGATCACCTCACCGATCTTGTCCACCGGGACCTTGATCGTGGTGACCCGCGGCGCGTAGGGGCTCATCTCGTCGGGCCCGTCGATCGCCTCGGCCATCACCTCGAGAATCGTCAGGCGCGCGTCCTTGGCCTGCGCCAGAGCGCCCGCGAGCACCTGCGACGGGATGCCGTCGAGCTTGGTGTCCAGCTGCAGCGCGGTGACGTAGTCCTTGGTGCCGGCGCACTTGAAGTCCATGTCGCCGAACGCGTCCTCGGCGCCCAGGATGTCGGTCAGGGTGACGAAGCGGCGCTCGGTCTTGCCGTCCACCTCGACGTCGTCGGAGACCAGGCCCATGGCGATGCCGGCGACCGGCGCCTTGAGCGGCACGCCGGCGTTGAGCAACGCCAGTGTGGAGGCGCACACGGATCCCATCGACGTCGAGCCGTTGGACCCCAGCGCTTCGGACACCTGCCGGATGGCGTACGGGAATTCCTCGACGCTCGGTAGCACCGGGATCAGGGCCCGCTCGGCCAGGGCGCCGTGCCCGATCTCGCGCCGCTTGGGCGAACCGACACGGCCGGTCTCACCGGTGGAGAACGGCGGGAAGTTGTAGTGGTGCATGTAGCGCTTCGAGGTCTCCGGCCCCAGCGAGTCGATCTGCTGGGCCATCTTCACCATGTCCAGCGTGGTCACGCCCAGGATCTGCGTCTCGCCGCGCTCGAACAACGCGCTGCCGTGCGCCCGCGGCACCACGGCGACCTCGGCCGACAGCGCGCGGATGTCGGTGATGCCGCGGCCGTCGATGCGGAAGTGGTCGGTCAGGATGCGCTGGCGGACCAGCTTCTTGGTCAGCGAGCGGAACGCCGCGCTGACCTCCTTCTCCCGGCCCTCATAGGTCTCGGCGAGGCGCTGCTGCACCTCGGCCTTGATCTCGTCGGTGCGCTGATCGCGCTCGGCCTTGCCGCCGATGGTCAGCGCCTTGGCCAGCTCGTCGGTGGCCACCGAGGCCACCGAGTAGTAGACGTCGTCGCCGTAGTCGGGGAACACGGGGTACTCGCCGGTGGGCTTGGCGGCCGCTTGGGCCAGCTCCTCTTGCGCGGTGCACAGCGCCGCGATGAACGGCTTGGCCGCCTCCAGGCCTTCGGCCACCACGGTCTCGGTCGGCGCCTGCGCGCCGCCCTCGACGAGCTCGATGACCTTCTCGGTGGCCTCCGCCTCGACCATCATGATCGCCACGTCTTTAGCGTCACCGTCGCCAACGATGCGGCCGGCGACCACCATGTCGAACACGGCCCGCTCGAGCTGCTCGACGGTCGGGAAGGCGACCCAGGTGCCGTCGATGAGCGCCACCCGCACGCCCCCGACGGGGCCGGAGAACGGCAGCCCGGCCAGCTGGGTGGACGCCGACGCGGCGTTGATCGCCACGACGTCGTAGAGGTCGTTGGGGTCCAGGCTCAGGATCGTGACCACGACCTGGATCTCGTTGCGCAGCCCGGAGACGAAGGACGGGCGCAGCGGCCGGTCGATGAGCCGGCAGGTCAGGATCGCGTCGGTCGAGGGCCGGCCCTCGCGACGGAAGAACGAACCGGGGATGCGGCCGGCGGCATACATCCGCTCCTCGACGTCCACGGTCAGCGGGAAGAAGTCGAAGTGCTCCTTGGGGCTCTTGCTGGCGGTGGTCGCCGACAACAGCATGTTCTCGTCGTCGAGGTAGGCGACGACGGCGCCGGCGGCCTGCTGGGCGAGCCGGCCGGTCTCGAAACGGATGGTGCGGGTGCCGAAGCTCCCGTTGTCGATAACGGCGGTTGACTCGAACACGCCTTCTTCAATTTCAGCGACAGACATGGGTGTCCGTACGGCCTCTCTGGGTATTCAGCTTTTTCGCGTCGTCACGCTTGAACCCGAGAGCTTCCTACGAGAGGAAAAAGTCTGGATGCGGCTACGGCCATCGATCGAAGCGGCCGACCTGCCCCAGATCCGGGGAGCCCGGCTGCCACTACCGAAGACCGCCCGATACAGACTGGGCTGCTCCCGTCATGACACGCTGGAACGGCACACGCGGATCTGCGTGGCCGCACCGTTCGTTCGGGCCGAACCGGCCCAGAACGCTCCCACTCTACACGGGCGGGCGTAGCGCTCAGTAGACCCGGGTCAGCGGCGCAGGCCCAGGCGCTCGACCAGCGAGCGGTACCGCTCGACGTCGATCTGGGCGACGTACTTGAGCAGCCGGCGCCGGCGCCCGACCAGCAGCAACAGGCCCCGCCGCGAGTGGTGGTCGTGCTTGTGCACCTTCAGGTGCTCGGTCAGGTCGGCGATCCGCTTGGTCAGCAGCGCGACCTGCGCCTCCGGGGAACCGGTGTCGGTGTCGTGCAGGCCGTAGGTGCCCAGGATTTCCTTTTTTTGCTCGGCGGTCAGCGCCACGAAAACATCTCCATCAATCGGTGCCGCGAAAACTCTGGTGCGTGGCCGCCGCGGACTGCAGCACACGCCGTATCGGCTGGCGAGTCTATCAGCGGCGGTGACGTGCGCAGAAATCGCAGGCCAGCGCCGCGCTCTTGACAATCTACAACCATTTGGTTGTAGGTTGGACGGGTGACCGTAGACCAGGAGGACCGGGTGGACGCCCTGTTCCACGCGCTCGCCGACCGAACCCGGCGCGACATCATGCGCCGAACGCTGGCCGGGGAACACTCGGTTTCCGCGCTGGCACTCAAGTACGACATGAGCTTCGCGGCGGTGCAAAAGCATGTCGTCGTGCTGGAAAAGGCCGGACTGATCACCAAACGACGAAGCGGTCGCGAGCAGCTGGCCAGCGGCGACGTGACGGCCGTGCGGTCGGTGGCCGCCATGCTCACCGAATTGGAGCTCCTCTGGCGCGATCGCATCGCACGCGTCGACGACCTCATCGCATCCGACCCAACCCAGGAGGACTGAACCATGCCCGTGACCGACGTCCGGCACGACCCCGAGAACCTGACGCTGACCATCACCGCGGACTTCGCCGCTCCGCCGGCCCGAATCTGGCAGGTCTACGCCGACCCTCGTCAGCTGGAGAGGGTGTGGGGGCCGCCGTCCCACCCGGCGACCATCGTCGACCACAGCCTCACGCCCGGCAGCCGCACGACGTACTTCATGACCGGCCCCGACGGGGAGAAGTACGCCGGGTACTGGGAGATCACGGCCGTCGATGAGCCGACGAGCTTCTCGTTCCTCGACGGCTTCGCCGACGCGGACTTCAACCCGAACCCCGACCTGCCGGTCTCGAGGAACGTGTACACGTTCGCCGAGCACGACGGCGGCACCCGCGCGACCTACGTGAGCGCCTACTCCTCCGCCGAGGCGCTTCGACAGGTGCTGGACATGGGCGTCGTGGAGGGTGCGTCGTCGGCCATCAACCAGATCGACGACCTGATCGCCTCCTGACGCTTCCGCGGATCAGTCCTGGGCCGACAGGGTGGTGCGGGCCCGTTCGGTGTCTTTGCCCATCGCGTCGATGAGGTCCTTCACCGAGTCGAACTTGTGCTGCCCGCGGATGCGCGCGACGAAGTCCAACGCCACGTACTGACCGTAGAGGTCGGCGGTGGTGTCCAGGACGAAGGCCTCGACGGTGCGGGTGCGCCCGGAGAAGGTCGGGTTGGTGCCGACCGACACCGCGGCCTGGTAGCGCTCGCCCGGCACGACGGTGCCGGTCACCGGCCCGTGGCCGAGCAGGGTGAACCAGGCGGCGTACACGCCGTCGGCCGGGATCGCCGAATACATCGGCGGCGCCACGTTGGCGGTCGGGAACCCCAGCTCCATGCCGCGCCCCTCGCCCCGGACGACCACACCCTCGACCCGGTGCGGACGGCCCAACGCCTCCATGGCCGCCACCACGTCACCGGCGTCGACGCAGGACCGGATGTAGGTGGACGAGAACGTCACCGTCTCGTTGCTGTGGTGCTCCGAAAGTAGGGACATCGCCTCCACCGCGAACCCGAACCGGTCCCCCGCGCGCCGCAGCGTCTCGACGTTGCCGGCCGCCTTCTTGCCGAAGGTGAAGTTCTCCCCCACCACGACCTCCACCACATGCAGGTGCTCCACCAGCAGCTCGTGGACGTAGCGCTCCGGGGTCAGCTTCATGAAATCGCTGGTGAACGGCATCACGAGGAAGACGTCGATGCCCATCTCCTCGACCAGCTCGGCGCGTCGCGTCAGCGTCGTCAGCTGCGCCGGATGGCTGCCCGGGTAGACCACTTCCATCGGGTGCGGGTCGAAGGTCATCAGCACCGTCGGGACGTTGCGGGCGCGGCCGGCCTTCACCGCATGCGCGATCAGCTCGGCGTGGCCCCGGTGCACCCCATCGAAAACACCGATGGTGAGCACACACCTGCCCCAGTCCGTGGGAATCTCGTCTTGGCCGCGCCACCGCTGCACGACCGCAAGCCTACGGCGCGCGGCCCCCCGCCGGGAGATCCGCATGCGCGACGGTGTCGAGGAGCACACGATCAGGCGTGGGTTGCCTAAACTCTCTCGGTGTGAAGGCTGACGAAGAGCGTGGCGGTCTCACCGCGGTCGGCCAGGACTATCTGAAGGCCATCTGGAACGCGCAGGAATGGTCGGTGGAAAAGGTCAGCACCAAGATGCTGGCCGAGAAGATCGGGGTGTCGGCCAGCACCGCCTCGGAGTCGATCCGCAAACTGGCCGAACAGGGCCTGGTCGACCACGAGAAATACGGCGCGGTTTCGCTGACCGAGGCCGGCAGGCGCGCGGCGCTGGCCATGGTGCGCCGGCATCGGCTGCTGGAGACCTTCCTGGTCAACGAGCTCGGCTACGGCTGGGACGAGGTGCACGACGAGGCCGAAGTGCTCGAGCATGCGGTGTCGGACCGGCTGGTCGCCCGCATCGACGCCAAGCTGGGGTTCCCGCAGCGCGACCCGCACGGCGACCCCATCCCGGCCTCGGACGGGCAGGTGCCCACCCCGCCGGCGCGTCAGCTCTGGGCGTGCGACGACGGCGACGCCGGAACGGTCGCCCGCATCTCCGACGCCGACCCGCAGATGCTGCGCTATTTCGCCGACGTCGGCATCAACCTCGACTCCCGGCTGCGGGTCCTGACCCGTCGGGAATTCGCCGGCATGATCTCGGTGGCGATCGACTCGGGCGATGGCGCCGAGACGACGGTCGACCTGGGCAGCCCGGCCGCGCGGGCGATCTGGGTGGTCGGCTAGCGGCGATCGCAAGCGCGGCAAAGCCGGGCGCCGCGGGTCGCCGCCATTCGAGCTAGCGGCGATCGCAAGCGCGGCGAAGCCGGGCGCCGCGGGTCGCCGCCATTCGAGCTAGCCGCCCGTCAGCGCTCGGCGCGCTGGTAGGCGGTCACGACGGCCGCGCCGCCCAGACCGATGTTGTGTTGCAGTGCGGCGCTGACGTTCTCGACCTGACGCTTGTCCGCGGTGCCGCGCAGCTGCCAGGTCAGCTCGGCGCATTGCGCCAGCCCGGTGGCGCCAAGCGGGTGACCCTTCGAGATCAGGCCGCCCGAGGGGTTGACCACCCACCGCCCGCCGTAGGTGGTGTCGCCGTTGTCGATCAGCTTGGGCGCCTCACCCGGGCCGCACAGCCCCAGCGCCTCGTATAGCAGCAATTCGTTGGCCGAGAAGCAGTCGTGCAGCTCGATCACCTGGAAGTCCTCGGGCCCCAACCCGGACTGGTGGTAAACCTGTTGGGCCGCTTGGACATTCATGTCGTAGCCGATCAGGTTCTTGGCACTTCCGTCGAAGGTCGACTCGAAGTCGGTCGTCATCGCCTGACCGACGATCTCCACGGCCTGGCCCGCCAGCCCACGGCTGTCGACGAAGCTCTCCGAGGCCAGGATCGCCGCGCCGGAACCGTCTGAGGTGGGCGAGCACTGCAACTTGGTCAGCGGGTCGGAGATCATCCGCGCCGCCAGGATGTCGTCGAGCGTGTAGGACTCCTGGAACTGCGCGAACGGGTTATTGACCGAGTGCTTGTGGTTCTTGTAGCCGATTTTCGCGAAATGCTCTGCGGTGGTGCCGTATTGGCGCATGTGCTCGCGGCCCGCGGCGCCGAACATCCAGGGCGCGACGGGCATGGCGAACTCGTCGATCTCGGCCATCGCCTTGACGTGCTTGCCCATCGGCGATTCGCGGTCCTGGGCTCCGCCGCTCAGCGAACCGGGCTGCATCTTCTCGAAGCCGAGCGCGATGGCGCAGTCGACGATCCCGCCGCGGATGGCCTGGGCCGCCAGGAAGAGCGCGGTGGAGCCGGTCGAGCAGTTGTTGTTGACGTTGACGATCGGAATTCCCGTCATGCCCAGTTCGTAGAGGGCGCGCTGCCCGGACGTCGAATCGCCGGCGACGTAGCCGACGTAGCCCTGCTGCACCTCGCGGTAGTCGACGCCCGCGTCGGTGAGCGCGTTGGTGCCCGACTCGCGCGCCATGTCGGGGTAGTCCCAGCCTTCGCGGCGGCCCGGCTTCTCGAACTTCGTCATGCCGACGCCGACGACGTACACCTTGTTAGACATCTTTGTCCCTTTCCAGCGGCTCAGGCCCCCAGTGTGCAACTTAACCCCACCGGGCGCTCGATGGGGACCCTTCGCTACAGCGTCGCCGGGCGGATCACCACCACCGACTTGGTCCGCGAGCCCTCGTCGCGCAGCAGCGCGATCACCCGGCCGCCGGCGTCGCAGGCGGCGTAGACGCCGTCGATGCCCGCCGGCGAGAGGCCTCGCCCGTTGGCCGCGGCCTCGGCCTCCTCGGCGGTCAGCTCGCGCCGCGGAAAGACCAGCAGGCACGCCTCGTCCAGGGTCAAGGACAGGGCGGGCCGCTCGGCCAGGTCTTCGAGCGAACGGGCCCGCTCCAGCGTGAAGCGGCCCACGCGGGTGCGCCGCAGGGCCGTCAGATGTCCGCCCACGCCGAGTGCGGCGCCGACGTCGCGGGCCAGGGCGCGAACGTAGGTGCCCGACGAGCAGTCGACTTCCACGTCGACGTCGACGAAGGGACCATCGGAGCGAACGTCGCACACCTCGAAGCGGTCGATGCGGACCGGCCGGGCCGCGAGTTCGACGGCCTGGCCCTCGCGAACCAGCCGGTAGGCGCGGCGGCCGTCCACCTTGATGGCGCTCACCGCCGACGGCACCTGGTCGATCTCACCGCGTAGGCCGGCGACCGCGGTGTCGATCTCCCCGCGCGTCAGGTGCGCGGCCGAAACGCTGTGCAGCACTTCCCCTTCGGCGTCCTCGGTGGACGTGGTCTGCCCGAGCCGGATGGTGGCGGCGTACGACTTGGAAGCGGCCGTCAGCAGGCCGAGGATCTTGGTGGCGCGGTCCACGCCGATCACCAGCACGCCGGTGGCCATCGGGTCCAGCGTCCCGGCGTGCCCCACCCTGCGGGTGGCGAAGATGCGACGGCAGCGCCCCACCACGTCGTGACTGGTCATCCCGGCCGGTTTGTCGACGATGACCAACCCAGGGCCGGCAGGGCTCGACGTCATAGCACGATGGCGGTCAGCACCAGTCCCCGCTCCACCGACCACCGGCCCCGCAGCGCGGTCAGCGGTGGCCCGTCGAGCGCCTGCCCGTCGATCAGGATCTTGGACACGAACACCCCGGTCGTCCCGCCGTCGGGCGGGT
Organism: Mycobacterium sp. E183; assembly: GCF_001667735.1. Taxonomy (GTDB): domain Bacteria; phylum Actinomycetota; class Actinomycetes; order Mycobacteriales; family Mycobacteriaceae; genus Mycobacterium. The sequence continues at coordinate 122,587 of NZ_LZJN01000204.1, read as the reverse complement.
CGAGGTCGAACACGATGTGGGCGTCCTCGAAACCCAGCCAGCGCTTGGTCAATGGAAACCAGGCCTTGTACGTTGCCTCCTTGGCGCAGAACAGGATTCGGTCCCAGTGCAGGCCCGCGGGCAGCGCCGCCATCTCGTGGCGCTCCTCGGGCAGGCTGATCGCGTTCAGCACGCCGTCGGGCAACACGTCGTGCGGTTCGGCGTCGATGCCCAGCGAGCGCACCGCCTCGGTGCGGCCCACGACCGCGCCGCGGTAGCCGGTGCAGTGGGTGAGGCTGCCCACCACGCCGTCGGGCCAGCACGGTTCGCCCTTGTCGCCCTTGAGGATCGGCACCGGCGGCAGGCCGAGTTCGCCCATCGCCACGCGGGCGCAGTGCCTGACGGTGATGAACTCGTTGCGCCGCTTGGCGACCGACTTGGCGATCAGCGGCTCCTCCTCGGGCAGCGGGGCCAGATCGGGCGGGTCGGAATACAGCTCGGAGTAGGCCAGCTCGCGCGCGTCGGGCAGTACCGAGGAGACCAGCAACTGCTCGGTCATCGGGACTGCCGCTGCCGCAACCGTTCCCGGAACTGCGCGGCCTGCTGCCGCATCTCGGGGGTGATCTCGAAATGGCCGCCAAAGTCGTTGAGGTAGCCCGGCGCGTACTGCGGGTCGGGCAGCACCTGGCGCAACCAGCTGTGCGGCTTGCGGCGCCGCCATTCCCGCGGGTAGCCCACCGACACCTCCTCGAAGCGCACGTCGTCGTACCAGGTGGTCCGCGGGATGTGCAGGTGGCCGTAGACCGAACAGACGGCGTTGTATCGCGTGTGCCAGTCGGCGGTCTTGGTGGTTCCGCACCACAGCGAGAACTCGGGATAGAACAGCGCGTCGCAGGGTTCGCGCACCATCGGGAAATGGTTCACCAGAACCGTCGGCGTCATCCAGTCGAGTTGCTCGAGGCGGGCCCGAGTGGCGGCGAGCCGCTCCCGGCACCAGGCCTCCCGGGTCGGGTACGGCTCCGGCGAGAGCAGGAATTCGTCGGTGGCGACGACGTTGCGCTCCCGCGCGATGGTCAGGCCCTCCGCTTTGCTCGTCGCACCCTCGGGCAAGAAGCTGTAGTCGTAGAGCAGGAACATCGGCACGATCGTGGCGGGGCCGCCGCGCTCGGTCCACACCGGGAAGGGATGTTCGGGGGTGACGACGCCCATCTCGTCGCACATGTTGACCAGGTAGTCATAGCGGGACTTGCCGAAGATCTGCACCGGGTCGCGGGTGGTGGTCCACAGCTCGTGATTGCCGGGCACCCAGATCACCTTCGCGAATCGGCGGCGCAGCAGGTCAAGCGCCCAGCGGATCTCGTCGGTGCGTTCGGCGACGTCGCCGGCGACGATCAGCCAATCGTCCGGCGAGGACGGGTGCAGGGATTCGGTGACGGGCTTGTTGCCGAGGTGCCCGGTGTGCAGGTCGGAGACGGCCCACAGCGTCGGTTGTCCCCCGTTGGGCGATTCGTGCCCCGCATTTTGACCAGCCACGATTAACCAGCCTAATGACCCGCGGTCGCGGGCCGGCCAGGACCGGCCCTTGCCCGCGGCATTAGAACGTGTTCTTGTTTCCCTGTGGCCTCACCGACGCGACTTGTACACTCCCGGCAAAGGAGCGCCGAGCCGTCAGGGGGTGTCGTGTTCGCCAAGGTGCGTCTGATCGGGGCGGTGGGCGCCCTGGTCGCAGCGGCCGTAGCAGGCACCGCGGGATGGCTGGGGGCCGCGCCGGGGCCCGAGGGCGGTGGGCGCGTCGAGCTGCGCTCGACCGCGGCGCCGATGGAGACCACGATGAAGAGCCCGATCGTGGCGACCACCGACCCGCGCCCCTTCGACGCGTGCGAGGACATCCCGTTCGACGTGATCCAGCGGCTCGGGCTGGGATTCACACCGCCCGAACACGAAGACGGCCTGCGCTGCCACTTCGACGCGGGTAACTACCAGGTGGCCGTCGAGCCGATCATCTGGCGCACCTACGAGGAGACGCTGCCGCCCGACGCCGTCGAGACGACGATCGCGGGCCACCGCGCCGCGCAGTACTGGGTGCTCAAGCCGACATACCACAACAGCTACTGGTATTACTCCTGCATGACCGTGTTCAAGACCAGCTACGGCGTGCTGCAGCAGGCGCTGTACTACTCGACGGTCTACTCCAATCCCGAGGTGGACTGCATGTCCACCAATCTGCAGCGCGCCAACGACCTGGCGCCTTACTACAAGTTCTAGGGACCGGCGGGCCTTAACCTGGGCACCGTGAGTATCACCTCCACGCGACCAGCCCAGCCCGCCCTGCACACCCTGCGGCACGTCGGCGCCAAGGCCGCCGGCCGGCTGCTGGGGCTGCGGCCCGCGACGATGGACTACACCGTCGAACGTGTGCGGGTGCCCATGCGCGACGGGGTCGACCTGGTGGCCGATCACTACGCGCCGGCCACCGCGTCGGCCGCCGGCACCGTGCTGGCCCGAGGCCCTTACGGGCGCGCGTTGCCGTTCTCGCTGCTGTTCGGGGCGCTGTACGCAAGCCGCGGCTACCACGTCGTGTTGCAGAGCGTGCGCGGCACGTTCGGGTCGGGCGGGGCATTCGAGCCGATGGCCAACGAGGCCGCCGACGGCGCCGACACCGTGGCCTGGCTGCGCGAGCAGCCCTGGTTCACCGGCAGCTTCGCCACCGTCGGCCTGTCCTACCTCGGGTTCACCCAGTGGGCGCTACTGACCGATCCCCCACCGGAGCTGGCCGCGGCCGTCATCACGGTGGGGCCGCACGATTTCAACGAATCCGTCTGGGGCACAGGCTCGTTCGCCATCAACGACTTCCTGGGCTGGAGCGACATGGTGGCCCACCAGGAGGACCCGATCCGGGCGCGGTCCGCGCTGCGCCAGCTGCAGAACCGCGGCAAGGTGGCACAGGCGGCCCTCGGGCTGCCGGTCGGCGAGACGGCTCGCGCGCTGCTCGGCGCGGGCGCGCCGTGGTTCGAGTCGTGGGTGGAGCACACCGATCCGGGCGACCCGTTCTGGGACGCGCTGCGCTGCGGCGCCGCGCTGGACCGGGCCGAGGTGCCCGTGCTGCTGATCGGCGGCTGGCAGGACATCTTCGTCAGGCAGACGCTGCAGCAGTACGCGCACCTGCGCGGCCGGGGCCTCGACGTCGCGCTCACCATGGGCCCGTGGACGCACGCCCAGGTGCTCACCACCGGATTGAGCACCTGCATGCGGGAGTCGCTGGACTGGCTGGACACCCACCTGGGCGGCGCGTCCGCGGACCGGCCCAGCCGGGTGCGGGTCTGCGTCACCGGGCAGGGCTGGCGCAACGTGCCCGACTGGCCGCCGGCCACCACCGAACGCGCGCTGTACCTGCGGCCGGGCGGCCACCTCGGCGAGACCGCGCCGACGGACCTGACGCGTCTGGCACCGGCGACCTTCCGCTACGACCCCGCCGACCCCACCCCTACCACGGGCGGACCGTTGCTCTCGCCGAACGGCGGCTACCGCGACGACAGCCGGCTCGCCGCGCGCGACGACGTGCTGGCCTTCACCAGCCTCACCCTCACCCACGACCTCTGCGTCTACGGGAGCCCGGTGGTCGAGCTGGCGCACGGCGCGGACAACCCCCACGTCGACCTGTTCGTCCGGGTGAGCGAGGTCGACTTCAAGGGCCGATCGAAGAACGTCAGCGACGGCTACCGGCGGCTGGACGCCGCCGCCAAGAACGCAAAGAACTCGAAGAAAACCCTCCGCATCGAGCTCGACGGCGTCGCCCACCGCTTCCGCGCCGGCTCCCGCATCCGGGTGCTGATCGCCGGCAGCTGGTTCCCCCGTTACGCGCGCAACCTGGGCACCGACGAGCCGATCCTGACGGGCCGGCAGTCCAGGCCGGCCACCCACACCGTGCGCTACGGCCGCTCCCGGCTGCTGCTGCCCGTCGGCCCGCTCGACCTGTCAGCCAACGGCGCGGCGGACGCGGGCGGCGACCTCGGCTAGCGCCGCGGCGTCATGAACGGGCGCCCCGAACGGCGCCCGCACGGGCAGCTCCACCCAGCTCTTGCAGCCGCCGTAGTCGGGTGCGCGGGTGATGTCCACCGGCTCGGCCAACGGATGCACCGACACCACCAGCACCGCCAGCTTGTGCTTCGGGCGGAAGTCCAGCCGGTCGGCGCGCACCGAATCGGCGGTCCAGATGTGCAGGTCCTCGATCGACGGCAGGCCTTCGGGCTGGTTAACCGGCACCGCCGCAACGACTTTCGCCGCCGCCCGGATCACCAGGCGATCCTCGGCGCTGTCGGCGGCGGCCGCCTCGAGCAGGTCGCGATGCTCGGGCCGGACGCGCTCCGCGTGGCTGTGCGCGACCGTCGGGAACAACAGGAACTCGTCGGCGGCCAGCTCGAAGCGCTTCTCCCCGATGCCGCCCTTGCGCAGCAGCACCCGCTGCCGCCCGTCCAGCAGGGCGTGCACCGCCGCGCTCCACTCCTTCAGCGCGGGCGTCGCGGTTCCGGTGGTGGTCGTCTGCGTCATTGCGCGTTCTCGAGGCGGGCGATCACTGCGGGCCGGCGCAGCGGCGGGACCGTCTTGGGCGGCTGCCGTCGCGGGGGCAGCGCCGCCAACAACCGCGTCGTCGTCTCGGTCACCTCGGCGACGGCGGCTTCGAACGCCTCGGCGTTGATCGCCGACGGGTGGGTGATGCCGCTGACCTTGCGGACGTACTGGCGCGCCGCCGCCGCGATTTCCTGCGGCGTGGCCGCGGGCTGCAAGCCCCTCAGCTCGGTGATGTTCCGGCACATGGGATCCACGATAGGCGCCGCGAGTCACCCTCTACGGTGAACACATGACCGATGACATCCTGCTGATCGAGACCGACGAGCGGGTGCGCACCCTGACCCTCAATCGGCCGCAGTCCCGCAACGCGCTGTCCTCCGCGCTGCGGGATCGGTTCTTCGGGGCCCTCGCCGACGCGGAAACCGACGACGACGTCGACGTCATCATCGTCACCGGCACCGACCCGGTGTTCTGCGCGGGCCTGGACCTCAAGGAGCTGGGGGGTTCCTCGGCTCTTCCGGACATCTCCCCGCGGTGGCCACCGCTGAGCAAGCCGGTCATCGGTGCGATCAACGGCGCCGCGGTGACCGGCGGACTGGAGCTGGCCCTGTACTGCGACATCCTGATCGCCTCGGAGAACGCCCGGTTCGCCGACACCCACGCCCGCGTGGGCCTGCTGCCCACCTGGGGGCTGAGCGTGCGGCTGCCGCAGAAGGTGGGCGTCGGCCTGGCCCGGCGCATGAGCATGACCGGGGACTACCTGTCGGCGGCCGACGCGCTGCGCGCCGGGCTGGTGACCGAGGTGGTGCCGCACGAGGCGCTGTCGGGCACCGCCCGCGCCGTGGCGGCGTCGATCGTCGGCAACAACCAGGACGCGGTGCGGGCGCTGCTGGCGTCCTATCACCGGATCGACGACGCGCAGACCAGCGCGGGCTTGTGGCAGGAGGCGATGGCGGCCCGCCGGTTCCGGACCAGTGGCGACGACATCGCCGCCAACCGCGAGGCGGTGCTGCAGCGCGGCCGGGCCCAGGTCCGTTAGCCGGCCGAACTGATGACGCAATTCCCGCCGCCTCAGCGGCGCGGACGAGCGACCGCGGACACCGTCGCGACCGTGCTGCTCTTCGTCGTGCAGCTGGTGGTCAGTGCCGGGGCGTTCGCCTTGGCATTGTTGTCCTCGATGTGGTTGATGCTGCCGATATGCAGCGATAACTGCGACAGCCCCGGTGTCACCCACTTCGTCCACCGCACCTTCGCCGGGACGGTCGTCATCGTCGCCGGAATAGCCGTGGGACTGCTGGTGTCATGCGTCGGGGCGCTGGTCGCGGGTGCTCGCCGACGCCCCGGGATGTGGAAATGGCCGGCATTAGGCCTGGTCATGGCCCTCGGGTCCGTTTTGATCGCCGCTGGTTTATGGGTGAACTGAGGTCAACCCATACGATCAGCTGATGCGTACGGTCGTCTACGTCACCGTGAGGGTCCTGGTGGGCGCTCTGGCGCTCGCGTCCGCGCTCGCGGGGCCCGCGTTGCCGCGCGCGGCCGCGCTGCCACCGGCGGGCTTTCCCAGCCTGGACGGTTTCGCCCCGGTCCCGGCGGACGGCTACGTGGCCAGCTCCGGGCCGGGCACCCCGCCCCGAATCAGTTTCTCCACCCCGTACTCGCTGGCGTGCGACTTCTACGGCGGGCCGGCGCCCGCGCCGCAGCCGTCACAGGACATCAAGTGCAAGGGCGACATGCCCGGGATCGACGACGTTCCCGTCCTCGGCGGGCGCCCGCACCCGGGCGACTGCCTGGTGGGTTCCGCTGAGTTCAAGGGGCCGGGCTACCAATTGAGCCGCATGTCCTACGGCGGATGCGACGGCAACCCCGCGGCTCTTCCCCCGGGCGGCAAGTTGCTCGGAGTGGGCCAGAAGCTGACGTACCTGAACGTCACGTGCGCCGTCGGCGCCGACAACCTGGTGGCCTGCCTGGACACCACCAGCGGCGACCACGGATTCGTGCTGCAGCGCGCGGGCAGCTGGGCGTTCTAGCCCAACGGCGTCCTAGCCCAGGGCACTGCGCAGCGAAGCCACCGCGTCCTCGATCGGGCCGCTCGTCGAATAGCCGGCGGCCAGCCGGTGACCGCCCCCGCCGAACGCGGACGCGACCGCCGCCAGGTCCACCTCGGCCTTGGCCCGCATCGACACCGACCACTGCAGCGGGTCGACCTCCTTGAACACCGCGGCCACCTCCGCCTGCTGCGTGGTGCGCACGATGTCGACGATGCTCTCGACTTCCTCGGGCCGCGAACTGATCCAATCCTGGTGTCGGACAACCGCGTACACCAGCCCCCGACCACCGGCGGCGTCGGGCAGCAGGTGCGCGGAACCCAGCACGCGGGAGAGCAGCGGCAGCCAGTCGAAGGGGTGGCTGTCCATCAGCGTCCGGCTGATCGCCGCGTTGTCCACGCCCGCCTCCACCAGCCGGGCCGCCAGCCGAAGGGCGCGGGCGGTGGCCCAGCGGAAGGACCCGGTGTCGGTGGTCAGCCCGGCATAGATGCAGTGCGCGACGTCCGGTTCGATCGGCTTGTCCCACGCGTCGAGGATGTCGGCGATCAACATCGTGGTCGAATCCGCCGACACGTCAACGAAGTTCGCGGTGCCGAACAGCTCGTTGGAGGCGTGGTGGTCGATCACCAGCGATTCGCGGCCCGGACCGGCCAGCTCGCTCAGCGCGCCGAGCCGCTTGACGCTCGGAACGTCAACGGTGACAACCAAATCGACGTCGCGCCGCATCGCATCCGCGGCCACCAGCAATCCACAGCCGGGCAGCGAGGCCAGCGACTCGGGCAGCGTCGCGGGCTCGGCGAAACCGACCTCGACGCTTTTGCCGCACTTGTCCAGCACCAAGGCCAGCGCCAGCCCGGCGCCGATGGTGTCGGCGTCGGGGTGGACGTGGGCGACCACCGCGATGGTTTCGGCGGCGGAAAGCAATTCGACCGCGCCGCGGGCGTCGACGCGTGCCCCGGCTGCCGCGGCGCGGGACAGCTCAGTCTTCGCGTCGGTCGCCGTCACCGGTGTCCTCGTCGCTTGCCCCGCTGGGACGGTAAGGATCGGCATCCCCGGCCGGCTTGGCACCCGATCGGACGCGCGCCAGGTCCGCGTCCGCGGCGCGGGCGCGCGCCAGCAACTCGTCCATCCGCTGCACGGTGTCCAACGTGGTGTCGCGGTTGAAGGTCAGGGTCGGCGTGAAGCGCACACCGGTGCCCGCCCCCACCATGGTGCGCAGCGCGCCCTTGGCCCGCTCCAGCGCGGCCGCCGCGGCGGCGTAGTCCGGCTCGTCGTCCAGGGTGCGGCCCATCACGGTGTAGAACACCGTCGCATCGTGCAGGTCGGCGGTGACCTTCGTGTCGACGATGGTCACCCCGTCGAGCCCCGGATCCTTGATCTCGAATTCGATCGCCGATGCGACGATCGTGTTGATGCGTTTGGCCAGTCGGCGCGCCCGGGCGGGGTCGGCCATTATGAATTCACCGCCTTCTCCTCATCACTTCGTTCTGCATCGTCGGCGGCGGTATGAATTCACCGCCTTCTCCTCATCACTTCGTTCTGCATCGTCGGCGGTGGCGGTCAGGCGCGCTCCTTCTGCACGAGCTCGTAGGACTCGATGATGTCGCCTTCCTTGATGTCGGAGTAGCCCAGCGTCATACCGCACTCGAAGCCCTCCCGCACCTCGGTCACGTCGTCCTTCTCCCGGCGCAGCGAGTTGATCGTGAGGTTTTCGGTGACCACGACGTTGTCCCGCAACAAGCGGGCCTTCGCGTTGCGCCGCACCACCCCGGAGCTGATCATGCAGCCGGCGATGATGCCGACCTTGGAGGACCGGAAGATCGCGCGGATCTCGGCGCGACCCAGCTCCTGCTCCTCGTAGATCGGCTTGAGCATGCCGCGCAAGGCCTTCTCGATGTCGTCGATCGCCTGGTAGATCACCGAGTAGTAGCGGATCTCCACACCCTCGCGGTTGGCCAGCTCCGTCGCCTTGCCCTCGGCGCGCACGTTGAACCCGATGATCACCGCGTCCGACGCCGACGCCAGGTTGACGTTGGTTTCGGTGATGCCACCGACGCCACGGTCGATGACGCGCAGTTCCACCTCGTCGTCGACCTGGATGCCCATCAGGGCCTCCTCGAGCGCCTCGACCGTACCGGCGTTGTCGCCCTTGAGGATCAGGTTCAGCTGGCTGGTTTCCTTCAGCGCCGAGTCCAGGTCCTCCAGGCTGATGCGCTTGCGGGACCGCGCCGCCAGCGCGTTGCGCCTGCGGGCGCTGCGCCGGTCGGCGATCTGGCGAGCGATGCGGTCTTCGTCGACGACCAGGAAGTTGTCACCGGCGCCCGGGACCGACGTGAAGCCGATGACCTGCACCGGCCGCGACGGCAACGCCTCCTCGACGTCGTCGCCGTGCTCGTCGACCATGCGGCGAACCCGACCGTACGCGTCGCCGGCCACCACCGAGTCGCCGACGCGCAGCGTGCCGCGCTGCACCAGCACCGTCGCGACCGGGCCGCGGCCGCGGTCCAGGTGCGCCTCGATCGCCACGCCCTGGGCCTCCATGTCGGGGTTGGCCCGCAGGTCCAGGGCCGCGTCGGCGGTCAGCAGCACCGCCTCTTCGAGCGCTTCGATGTTCGTGCCCTCCTTCGCCGAGATGTCGACGAACATCGTGTCGCCACCGAAATCCTCGGCCACCAAACCGTATTCAGTGAGCTGTGCCCGGATCTTGGCCGGGTCGGCGCCCTCCTTGTCGATCTTGTTGACGGCCACCACGATCGGCACGTCGGCCGCCTGCGCGTGGTTGATGGCCTCCACCGTCTGCGGCATCACGCCGTCGTCGGCGGCGACCACCAGGATGGCGATGTCGGTGGCCTTCGCGCCGCGGGCACGCATGGCGGTGAACGCCTCGTGTCCCGGGGTGTCGATGAAGGTGATCAGCCGCTCGTTGCCGTCGAGGTCGACCGAGACCTGGTAGGCACCGATGTGCTGGGTGATGCCACCGGCCTCGGCCTCACGCACGCTGGCGTTCCGGATCGTGTCCAGCAGCCGCGTTTTACCGTGGTCGACGTGACCCATCACGGTCACCACCGGCGGCCGGGTCTGCAGGTCTTCCTCGCCGCCCTCGTCCTCGCCGTAGGTCAGGTCGAACGACTCCAGCAGCTCGCGGTCCTCGTCCTCCGGGCTGACGACCTGGACGACGTAGTTCATCTCGCTGCCCAGCAGCTCGAGCGTCTCGTCGCCGACCGATTGGGTGGCCGTCACCATCTCGCCGAGGTTGAACAACGCCTGCACCAGCGAGGCCGGGTTGGCGTTGATCTTGTCGGCGAAGTCGGAGAGCGACGCGCCGCGGGCCAGCCGGATCGTCTCGCCGTTGCCGTGCGGCAACCGCACGCCGCCGACGACCGGCGCCTGCATGTTCTCGTATTCGGCGCGTTTCGCCCGCTTGGACTTGCGGCCGCGTCGGGGCGCACCCCCGGGACGGCCGAACGCGCCGGCCGCGCCGCCGCGCTGACCGGGGCGGCCGCCGCCGCCACCGCCGCCACCGGGACGGCCTCGAAAACCTCCCGCACCGCCGCCACCCCCGGGCGGGGCCCCAACTCCACCACCGCCGCGGTAGTTGCCACCGCCGCCGTCACGACCGCCGGGGCCGCCGGGGCGCCCACCGCCGGGCCGCGGCGCACCGGGCCCGGCCGGGCGGCCCTGACCGGCGGCGCCGCCGGGACGGGGCGGCATGTTGCCGGGCGAAGCGCCGGGACGCGGCGCACCGGGCCGGGGCGCCCCGGGGCGGGGCACCGGGCGCGGGATCGGCCGGTCGACGGGCTGCGCGGACGAGAACGGGTTGTTGCCGACGCGCGGGGTGCGCACGCCGGGCTTCGGCGCCGGACCGGGGCGCGGACCCGGCGTCATGCCGGGTTGGGGTCCGGGCTGGCCGGCCGGCTGGCCGGGCGCGGGCGGCTTCGGCTGCCCGGGCTGTCCCGGTGAGGGGCGGCCGGGCACCGGCCCGGGACGGGCCGGCGCTTCGGTGGGCGCGGCCGGGGCGGCCTGCGCCGTGGCCGTCGTCGCTGCGCCGGCGGCCTCGCCGTTGCCGATGGCCTTGTCGAGTGCCTGGTCGAGCGATTTGTCCGGTCCCCGGACGGGAGCCTTGGCGGCCGCCTTGGCCGCGGTCTTCTGGGGAGCCGCCTTGCCGCCCCCGAAGGATTCGCGCAGTCGACGAGCGACCGGCGCCTCCACCGTTGACGATGCGGATTTTACGAATTCGCCCTGTTCATTCAGCCGGGCGAGGACTTCCTTGCTGGTGACACCGAGTTCCTTAGCCAACTCGTGTACGCGGGCCTTACCTGCCACTACATCTCCTGTCTATGAGGCGACAGTCGTGGGGCCGCGCCTCGGGTTTAGCTATGACGCATGGTCATCGGGACTTCACGGTGTGCTCATGTTCTTTGCTGCCTCTTCTGTTGGTGCCGAGACGATCGGGCGCGCCTAGAGACTCTAGGTGCTCGACCACCGCGGACACGTCCGGGGAACCGGCGATGCGCAGCGCTCTGGTGAAAGCCCGCCGCCGAATCGCCTGTTGCACGCACTGCGATGCGGGATGCAGCCACGCACCCCGCCCCGGCAGGCTACTCCTGGTGTCAACGATCACGGCATATTCGCCGTTCCCGCGCGACACAGCCACTACGCGAAGCAGTTCGACGACCAACTCTCGCTTCCGGCACCCGACACACGTCCGGACGGGTCCGTCCACACGCCTGTGCGCCGAGACCGAAGGCTCACGCTGGATCACGGCTCAGTCTAGCGTCACTTACCCGATCGTCAGAACCGCCCGACGGTGCTGGGCGCTCTCCCCCGCGGCCGCCCTGGCGGGCGGGGTTGCTGCGCTAACGCTCGTGCGCCATCGGATGGGTGGCGCCGTGTTCGGGGTGAGCTTGCGAATGCGCCTCGGAACCACCCGGCGTATCGCCGCGGATGTCGATGCGCCACCCGGTGAGGCGGGCGGCCAACCGCGCGTTCTGGCCCTCCTTGCCGATGGCCAGCGACAGCTGGAAATCGGGCACCACCACGCGGGCGGCCCGCGCGCTCTGGTCGATGATCGACACGGAGACCACCTTGGCCGGTGACAGGGCGTTGGCGACGAAGCGCGACGGGTCGTCGTCGTAGTCGATGATGTCGATCTTCTCCCCGGACAGCTCGCTCATCACGTTGCGGACCCGCTGTCCCATCGGGCCGATGCAGGCCCCCTTCGCGTTCAGGCCGGGAACATTGGATTTCACCGCGATCTTGGAGCGATGGCCGGCCTCGCGCGCGACCGCGACGATCTCGACCGAGCCGTCGGCGATCTCGGGAACCTCCAGGGAGAACAGCTTGCGCACCAGGTTCGGATGCGTCCGCGACAGCGTGATCATCGGCTCACGGGCGCCGCGGGTCACACCGATCACGTAGCACCGCACCCGGTTGCCGTGTTCGTAGCTTTCGCCGGGGACCTGTTCGGCCGCCGGGATCACGCCCTCGGAGGCCTTGGTTTCGGTGCCCATCCGCACCACCACCAGACCGCGGGCGTTGGCGCGGCTGTCCCGCTGGATGACGCCCGCGACGATCTCCCCCTCGCGGGTGGAGAACTCGCCATAGGTGCGCTCGTTCTCCGCGTCCCGGAACCGCTGCAGCATGACCTGCCGCGCGGTGGTCGCCGCGATGCGGCCGAAACCCTCGGGGGTGTCGTCCCATTCGCTGATGACGTTGCCGTCCTCATCGGTCTCGCGGGCGACGACCTTCACGACACCGGTCTTGCGGTCGATCTCGATGCGGGCGTCGTTCTGGTGGCCCTCGGTGTGCCGGTAGGCGGTGAGCAGCGCCGACTTGATCGTCTCGAGTAGCTCGGTGACCGAGATGCCCCGATCCACCTCGATGGCATGCAGCGCCGCCATGTCGATGTTCATCAGCGCCGCTCCTTCCTGTCGGCCTGGCCCGCCAAGTCCAGCTCCGCCTGGGCGGGGGGCGAAAACTCCACCTGGACAACGGCTTTGGCGATATCGGCGAGCGGAATGTCGCGCACCCGGTAGTCACGGCCTTCGCGGACCACCAGGGCGACCGCGTGATCGTGGGTCTCGCCGACGCGCCCCGTCAGCCGCGAACCGTCCGACAGGTCCACGTCGACCTTCCTGCCACGGGCGCGGCGGAAGTGTTTGGCACTGGTCAGCGGGCGGTCCACGCCCGGCGAGCTCACCTCGAGCACATACCGGTCCCGGATGCCGTCCATGCCGTCCAGCAAAGTCGACGCTGAGCGCGACAGCGTCGCGATGGTGTCCAGGTCGAGCGCGTCGTCACCGTCGGCGACCACCATGATCCGCGGGGGGCGCGTCCGGGCGTCGATGACCACGTCTTCGATCTCGTATCCGGCGCGCGCGAACTCATCACCGAGTAGCTCGATCACCTGCGTCTGCGAAGGTAGCCCGGTGGTCACGGCGAGCTCCTCATCTTGAGTTGTCCGGTCAGCTGGAGGGTGTCGCCGCCCCGTGGTTTGGGGGCGGCTCCAGTGTCCTGGCGGAACGCGAGGGCTGCCGTTCCGCGAGAGCCAGCTATCAACGATACGCCAGGAATCGCCTCTGACGACCCGATCGCGCCTGGCTTCGTAACCGCCGCCGCGCCGATGGCAGGATGTGGTTGTGGCTAGCGCAGTTCCCCCCGTCAACCGGCGTGGTGTGCTCGCCGGCGGCGTGGCTCTGGCGGCGCTCGGGGTGGTCACCTCCGCCTGCGGCGAATCCCCGCCGAAGCCCCCGGCCGTCGAAGAGCTGCTGGGGCCGTTGGATCAGGCCCGCAAGGACAGCGCGCTGGCCGGTGCCGCCGCAGCGGCCGTCGGCAATCCACCGCAGATCGCCGCCGCGCTGGCGGTGGTGGCGAATCAACGCGCCGCGCATGCCCGCGCGCTGTCGACGGAGATCTCGCGGGCAGCCGGCAAGATCACCAGCTCGTCGACCAGCGAGACGACGAGCCCCAGCCCGAGCGCGGCCGAGCCGCCGGGACCGCCGCCGCCCCCACCCCCGGTGTCCGACGTGATCAACGCGTTGCGGGCGTCGGCGGACAGCGCCAGCCGCCTGGTGGCGGGGGAATCGGGCTACCGGGCCGGGCTGCTGGCGTCGATCATCGCGTCCTGCACGGCCTCGTACACGGTCGCCCTGGTGCCCGGGGGCCCCTCGATATGAGCTCCGGCAAGGACGCCGACAACGCGGCGCTGTGCGACGCGCTGGCCATCGAACACTCGACGATCTACGGCTACGGCATGGTCTCGGCGCTGTCGCCGCCCAGCGTGAACGGCATGGTGGTGGAGGCCCTGTTGCAGCACCGGCAGCGCCGCGACGACGTGATCGCGATGCTGACCGCCCGCAAGGTCAACGCCCCGGTCGCCGCCCCGGGCTACCAGCTGCCGATGCTGATCGGCAGTGCCGCGGACGCGGCGCGGCTGGCCGCCCGGATGGAGAACGACTGCGCGTCGGCGTGGCGGGTGGTGATCGAGCACGCCGAGACGGCCGACGACCGCGCCTTCTCCTCGACGGCTTTGACGCAGAGCGCCGTAATGGCCGCCCGCTGGAACCGCGTGCTGGGCGCGTGGCCCATCACGACGAGCTTCCCGGGCGGAAACGACTAGCGCCGCAAGGGGTTTCGCGCATTACCCGCTCAGCGCGGCCGTGACGTCGGTGGCCAGCGACGGCCCGGTGGCCAGCTCGCGCGTCTGGCCGGCGAAGCGGTCACGCAGCTCGACCACGCCGTTGCCCCAGCCGCGGCCCACCACCAGGATCCAGGGCACGCCCAGCAACTCGGCGTCCTTGAACTTCACCCCCGGCGACGCCTGCCGGTCGTCGAGAAGCACCTCGACGCCCAACCGGTCCAGGTCGGCGGCGAGCTCGGTGGCTCCGGCCCGCGCGTCCGCGTCCTTGTTGGCGATCACCAGGTGCACGTCGAACGGCGAGACGGACGGGGGCCAGCGCAGGCCCAGCTCGTCGTGGTGTTGTTCGGCGATCACCGCCACCATCCGCGACACCCCGAAGCCGTAGGACCCCATGGTCAGCCGCACCGGCTTGCCGTCCTCACCGAGCACGTCGGCGGTGAAGGCGTCGGTGTACTTGCGGCCGAGCTGGAAGATGTGCGCGACCTCGATCCCCCGGGCCGACACCAGCGGGCCGGCGCCGTCGGGGGACGGATCACCGTCGCGCACCTCGGCGGCCTCGATGGTGCCGTCGGCTGTGAAATCGCGTCCCGCCACCAGGCCGACGACGTGTCGGCCGGGCTCGTCCGCCCCGGTGATCCAACTGGTGCCGTCCACCACCCGCGGGTCGACCAGGTAGCGAACTCCGTTGTCCCGCAGCGCTTTCGGGCCGATATAGCCCTTCACCAGGAACGGATACCTGGCGAAGTCGCTGTCGTCGAGCAACGCGTATTCGGCCGGCTCCAGCGCCGCGCCCAGCCTCTTGTCGTCGACCTCGCGATCGCCCGGCAGCCCGATGGCCAGCAGCTCCCACTCCCCGCCGGGCTGCCGCACCTTGAGCAAGACGTTCTTCAGCGTGTCCGCGGCGGTGACGGTGCGGCCGAGGTCGGCGGTGTTGGCCCAGTCCACCAGCGTGGCGATGGTCGGGGTGTCACCGGTGTCGTGGACCACCGCCTCGGGCAGGCCATCGACGGGCTTGGCCTCCGGGCGGGCGGTGACGACGGCCTCGACGTTGGCCGCATACCCGGATTCCAGGCAGCGCACGAAGGTGTCTTCGCCGACCGGGCTTTCGGCCAGGAACTCCTCGGAGGCACTGCCGCCCATCGCTCCCGAGACCGCGGACACGATCACGTAGCGCACCTGGAGCCGATTGAGGATGCGCTGGTAGGCCTCCCGGTGCGCGTGGTAGGCGGCCTTGAGCCCGGCGTCGTCGATGTCGAACGAGTAGGAGTCCTTCATCACGAACTCGCGCACCCGCAGGATCCCCGCCCGCGGGCGCGCCTCGTCGCGGTACTTGTTCTGGATTTGGTAGAGCAGCACCGGAAAGTCTTTGTAGGAGCTGTATTCGCCCTTGACGGTCAGGGTGAACACCTCTTCGTGCGTCGGCCCGAGCAGGTAGTCGTTGCCGCGGCGGTCCTTGAGCCGGAACACGCCGTCGCCGTATTCGGTCCACCGGTTCGTCGTCTCGTACGGCGCGCGCGGCAGCAGGGCGGGAAACAGGATCTCCTGCCCGCCGATCGCGTTCATCTCCTCGCGGACGACCCGCTCGATCCGGCGCAGCACCCGCAGGCCGAGCGGCAGCCAGCTGTACAGCCCGGGCGCGACGGGCCGTATGTAGCCGGCCCGGATCAGTAGCTTGTGGCTGGGCACTTCGGCGTCGGCGGGATCGTCGCGCAACGTGCGCACAAAGAGCTCGGACATCCGGGTGATCACAGCGGGCCAGCCTAACTTGTCAGGGGTGGGCGCCTGGCAGCCGAGGACCCATGCCAGGATCCGCGGATTTGATATCGCCCGCGCTATCGAATCCGGCGCAAGGACATTGGAGTTGGCCGCCAGGGGCGGCCTGCCGCCTTACAGCTCGCCGGCGTCGATCGCTTCCTTGACCTCTTGCGCGTGGGCCACCTGCGCCGGCGTGTAGCCGATCAGCAGCGCCGCACCGCCGACGACGACCGCCACCCCCGCCACCCATAGCAGGCCGTAGGTATAGCCCTGGTCGAGCGCGTGCAGCTGGAGGTCGTTCATGACCTTCACCGGGCCGGTCGTGCCGCCCAGGTACAGCGTGCGGGAGGTGATGACGGCCTGGATGACCGCGAGCACCAGCGGGCCGCCGAGGCTCTGCAGCATCAACGCGATCGCCGACACCGGGCCGATCTGGTCGAAACCGACCCCGGCGATGGCCGACAGCGTCAGCGGGACGACGCAGATGCCGATGCCGATGCCGCCGACGATGATGGGCAACACCAGGTTGGGGAAGTAGGGCACCCCGCGGTGCATGAAGCCCCAGCCGTAGAGCATCGCCCAGAACAGCAGGATGCCGCCGCCGATGGTCAGCACCCGCGGCGAGAACCGCGACACCAGTTGTGAAGACACTCCCAGGCCGATCCCCATCGCGATGACGAACGGGATGAAGCCGACGCCGGCGCGCAGCGCGCTGTAGCCGAGGATGTCCTGCACGTACAGGCCGATGCACACGGTCAGGCTGAACATCAGGCCGCCGGCGAGGAAGATCGCGGCGAAGGTGACCAGCCGGTTGCGGTCGCGGAACAGGCTGAAGGGGACGACGGGGTTTTCGGCGGTGCGCTCCACGATGATGAATGCCAGCGCCGCGCCCATCGCCACTACGCCCGAGCCGATGGTGGTGATCGACACCCAGCCCTTCTCCGGCCCCATCGAGAAGGCGTAGACGGCCGCGGTGCACGCCAGCGTGGCCAGCATGGCCCCCGTCGCGTCGAGTTTCATCCGCTCGCGGTTGGTCTCGCGCAGCGCGGTGCGGGCCAGGTAGATCATCACCAGCCCGATCGGCACGTTCACCAGGAAAGCCAGCCGCCACGACACCTCGGTCAGCGCCCCGCCGACCACCAGGCCCATCACCGAACCGATGGCGGTCATCGCGGCGAACACCGCCGTCGCGAAGTTACGGGCCGGACCCTTCGGGAACGTGGTCGCCACCAGCGCCAGCCCGGTCGGCGAAGCGATGGCGGACCCCACGCCCTGTGAGAGCCGCGCGATGACCATGGTCGCCTCGTCCCAGGCGACCGCACACAAAACCGAGGAGATGGTGAACAGCGCGACGCCGACGATGAAGGTGCGCTTGCGCCCGATGGTGTCGCCCAGCCGGCCGCCCAGCAGCATCAGCCCACCGAACGTCAGCACGTACGCGGTGATCACCCAGCTGCGGCCCGCGTCGGACAAGCTCAGTTCGTTCTGGATCCTGGGCAGCGCGACGATCGCGACGGTGCTGTCCATGGTCGCCAGCAGCTGCATACCGCCGATGGCGATCACGGCCGCGATGAAGCGGCGGGAAGGCAGCCAGGCCGGGTAATACTTGCTGATGCGCGTGGAGGCGGTCTCCGCCGGGCGCGAGGAGCGCGCCGGGGCCGGACGATCGGGGCGCGCGGACGTGAAGTTCCGCATCGCGCGCTCGGTTTCGTTGAGGGCCGTCATAAAGGGTTACCTTACAGTAATCTTAAGAATCGTTTAAAGCCCGAAAGCGGCCACCGGCCCGATCACGATGATCGCGGGAGGTCGGATGCCCTCGGCGCGGATCTTTTCGGGCGTGTCGGCGAGAGTCGCCCGCAAAGTCTGCTGATCGGCCGTCGTCCCATGCTGGACCACCAGCACCGGGGTATCCGCAGGTCGACCGCCCTTAATCAGCACGTCGGCGAAAAGTTCGATGCGTTCCACGGCCATCAGCAAAACGATGGTCCCCGACATCGCGGCCAACGCATTCCAATTCACTAACGATTCGGGATGATCGGGCGCCAGATGGCCGCTGACCACCACGAATTCGTGATTTGTGGCCCGGTGGGTGACCGGAACGCCGGCGAGGGCCGGCACTCCTATGGCGCTGGTCACACCTGGCACGACGGTGACCGGGATCCCGGCGTCGACGCACGCCAGCACTTCCTCGTAGCCGCGGGCGAAGACGAACGGGTCCCCGCCCTTGAGGCGGACGACGAACTTCCCGGAGCGGGCGCGCTCGATCATGACGTCGTTGATGGCGTCCTGCGCCATCGCCCGCCCGTACGGGATCTTGGCGGCGTCGATGACCTCCACATGGGGCGGCAGCTCGGCCAGCAGCTCCGGCGGCGCCAGCCGATCGGCCACGACGACGTCGGCGTGTGCCAGCAGCCGGCGCCCGCGCACTGTGATCAGTTCGGGGTCACCCGGGCCGCCGCCGACGAGTGCCACCCCGCCGCGCACGACGTCGGAGCTCACCGCGCTGTCCTGGGCGATGAGCCCGGTTTGCAGCGCCTCCCGGATGGCCGACCGGATCGCGGCGGAGCGGCGGTGCTCGCCGCCGGCCAGCACGCCGACCGATAACCCTTCGTAACGAAAGGACGCCGGCGTCACCGCTGTCCCCTCCACGGCGATGTCGGCGCGAACGCAGAACAGGTGGCGGCGTTCGGCCTCGGCGACGACGGCCGCGTTCACGTGCGGGTCGTTGGTGGCGGCGATGGCGTACCAGGCGCCCTCGAGGTCACCGTCGCGGTATTCCCGCAGGGACAACGTGATTCCGGTCATCGCCTCGACCGACCTGGTGGCGCTGCGGGAGATGACGTGGACGTCGGCGCCGCTCGCGATGAGCAGGGGCAGCCGGCGCTGGGCGACCGAGCCGCCGCCGACGACGACGACCTTCTTGCCGGCCAGGCGCAGTCCGGCGAGGTAGGCGTTCTCGGTCACCGGGCAAGCCTAGTGGCTGTTGTTTTTGGGCCCGGCGCGGCGGGCGGCCGCGTGCGCGACGAATCGCGCGACGGCTTGCGGCGCCGCGGCCGGATGGGTGTGCAGGTACGACGCGTGCACGCCGGCGTGCACGACGCCGTCGCGCACGGCGTCCACGTCGTTGCCCCGGTACACCCACGCCGGCTGGTAGCTGTCGCTGAAAGTGACTGCGGTGCGGTGAAATTCGTGCCCAACCGCCCGCTGTCCGGCGGCGTAGAGCGGCGAGTCGGCCACCGCGACGGCGTCGCGATAGGCCAGCGTCAGGTGCGGGGTGAACCGCGCCGACCCCGCCAGCACGCCGCACATCGGATGGCCGTCGAGTTCGCTGGCCAGGTAGATCAGGCCGGCGCATTCGGCGTGGATCGGCGCGCCCGCGGCGGCCAGCTCGTTGATCTGGCGGCGCACCACCTCGTTGGCCGAGAGTTCGGCGGTGAACTGTTCCGGGAAGCCGCCGGGCAGCACCACCGCGTCGGTGCCGTCGGGCAATGGGTCAGCGAGCGGATCGAATTCGGCCACGTCGGCGCCGGCGGCGGAAAGCAGCTCGGCGTGCTCGGCGTAGGCGAAGGTGAACGCCTTCCCCGCGGCCATCGCCACGGTGGCGCGCCCGCCGGGTGCCTCCCCCACCGCCGTCGCCGGGTCCCACGCCGAAGCCCCGCGGCCGGCGGCGACCGCCGCCACGGCCGCCAGGTCGACGTGGCGCGCGACCAGGTCGGTCATCGCCTCGACCGCAAGCCGCGCACGCCGCCCGTACTCCACCGCGGTGACGAGGCCCAGATACCTTGTGGGCAGCTCCAATTCGGCGGCCCGCGGGATGGCCCCCAGCACCGCGACGCCGGTCTGCTCGCAGGCCTGCCGTAGCACGTGTTCGTGCCGGGCCGAACCGACCCGGTTGAGGATCACGCCGCGGACCCGCGTCGCGACATCGAAGGTCGAAAACCCGTGCAGCAGTGCCGCGATGCTGTGGCTCTGCCCGCGGGCGTCGACGACCAGGATCACCGGCGCGCCCAACAGGCCGGCCACGTGCGCGGTGGAACCCTCGGCGGGGCCGGTCGAGACCGGGCCGATCCGCCCGTCGAAGAGCCCCATCACCCCCTCGATAACCGCGATGTCCGCGCCGCCCGCGCCGTGCGCGTACAGCGCGCCGACGAGGTTCTCGCCGACGAGCACCGGGTCCAGGTTGCGGCCGGGACGTCCGGCGGCCAGGCCGTGATAGCCGGGGTCGATGAAGTCGGGGCCGACCTTGAACGGCGCCACGACATGACCCGCGCGCCGCAGGGCGCCGATCAAACCCGTTGCGACCGTTGTCTTTCCGCTGCCCGACGCCGGAGCGGCGACGACGACGGCGGGGACACTCACCACTCGACGCCCTTCTGCCCCTTGCGCCCCGCGTCCATCGGGTGCTTGACCTTGGTCATCTCGGTGACGAGGTCGGCGGCCTCGATCAACCGCTCCGGGGCATCGCGACCGGTGATGACGACGTGCTGATGGCCGGGGCGCGCCAGCAGCGTGTCCACCACCTCGTCGACGTCCACCCAGCCCCATTTCAGCGGGTAGGTGAACTCGTCCAGCACGTAGAAGTCGTGGCGCTGCCCGGCGAGGCGGCGCGCGATCTCCGCCCACCCGTCGGCGGCGGCCGCCGCGTGATCGAGCTCGCTGCCCGCCTTGCGGGACCACGACCACCCCGCGCCCATCTTGTGCCATTCGACGGGCCCACCGACGTTGTGCTGCTGGTGCACCTGACCGAGTTGGGCGAACGCGGCCTCCTCGCCCACCTTCCACTTGGCGCTCTTGACGAACTGGAACACGGCCACGGAGAGCCCGGCGTTCCACGCGCGCAACGCCATTCCGAACGCCGCGGTCGACTTGCCCTTGCCCGGGCCGGTGTGCACCGCCAAGACCGGGGTGTTGCGCCGGGCCCTGGTGCTCAGCCCGTCGTCGGGCACCTGGACCGGTCGGCCTTGTGGCATCAGCGGTTACCTTTCTCAGGCCGCGTTTCGCACGGCGCGCGTCAGGGAGTCCGCGTGCAGCTGTTCGAGGCGCACGGCCGGCGCGCCCAGCTGGCGGGCCAGCCGCTCGGCCAAGCCCAGTCGCACATAAGACGTTTCGCAGTCCACGACCACCGCGGCGGCGCCCTCGGCCACCAGGCGGGCGGCCGCCGCCCGGCTGCGGCCCAACGGGTCCGGTCCGGCCGTGGCCCGGCCGTCCGTGAGCACCACCACCAGGGACCGCCGGGCCCGATCACGCGCCTTCTCCCGAACGATCAATTCGCGCGCCGCGAGCAGGCCTTCGGCCAACGGGGTCTTGCCGCCGGTGTCGAATCGGGCCAGCCGCCGGCCGGCGATGTGCGCCGACGAGGTGGGCGGCAGCAGCAGCCGCGCCTCGTGCTGGCGAAACGTGATCACGGCGACCTTGTCGCGGCGCTGGTAGGCATCGCGCAGCAGCGACAACGTCGCCCCGCTGACCGCGGCCATGCGGTCGCGCGCCGCCATCGAACCCGAGGCGTCCACGACGAAGATGACCAGGTTGCCTTCGCGCCCCTCGCGGATCGCCCGTCGCACGTCGTCCGGGCCCGGGCGCAACGGCCCGGCGCCGGCCCGCTCGGCGGCCGAGAGCAGGGTGGCGAAGAGGTGTAGGCCGTGCGCGCCGGAGTTCGTGTCGCCGCCGTCGGCGGCCGCGATCACGCTGCCGGTGGCGTTGCGCGCCCGCGACCGGCGCCCGGGCGCGCCGTCGCCAACCCCGGGCACCGTCAACGCCCGGGCGCGAAAGGTTTTCGACGGCGGCGCGCTGGGGCGCGGCGGTTGCGGCTTCTGGGCCGCCGATGAATTTGGTTGCTCCGCAGCGCCTTCCGCGGACTGCCCGCCGCCCGGCGGGTCGGGGTCCGGCTCGGGCTCATCGTCACCGGCTTGCGCCAGCGCCTGATCGAGCTGGTCGCGGTCGATGCCCGGATCGTCGAACGGGTCGCGGCGGCGCCGATGCGGCAACGCCAGCTCGGCGGCCACCCGGACGTCCTGCTCCTCGACGGCCTTGGCTCCCCGCCACGCGGCGTGTGCGGCGGCGGTGCGGGCCACCACCAGATCGGCGCGCATCCCGTCGACGTCGAACGCGGCGCACACCGCTGCGATGCGCCGTAATTCGTTGTCCGGCAGCACCACCTCGCCGACCAGCGCGCGCGCGTCCGCGATGCGCCGGGCCAGTTCCGCCTCGGCGTCGGCGTATCGCTCGACGAACGCGTCGGGGTCCGCCTCGTAGGCCATGCGCTGCCGGACCACCTCCACGCGGACGTCGACATCGCGCGACGCGTGCACGTCGACGGTGAGACCGAACCGGTCCAGCAGCTGCGGACGCAGTTCGCCCTCCTCCGGGTTCATGGTGCCGATGAGCACGAACCGGGCCTCGTGCGAATGGGAGATGCCGTCGCGTTCGATGTGCACCCGGCCCATCGCCGCGGCGTCGAGCAGCACGTCCACCAGATGGTCGTGGAGCAGGTTGACCTCGTCGACGTAGAGCACGCCGCCGTGCGCGCGAGCCAGCAGCCCCGGTGAAAATGCGTGCTCGCCGTCGCGCAGCACCCGCTGCAGGTCCAGCGAGCCGACCACCCGGTCTTCGGTTGCGCCGAGGGGCATTTCGACGAGGCCGGCCCCGTCGCCGTTGGTCGCGGCCGACAGCAGCGCGGCCAGGCCACGCACGGCCGTCGACTTCGCCGTGCCCTTCTCGCCCCGGATCAGCGCACCGCCGATCTCCGGGCGCACGGCGCACAGCAGCAGCGCGAGGCGCAGCTGCTCGTGCCCGACGATCGCGCTGAACGGATACGGCTTCACGCTAGCTCCGTGAGGCCCGAGCCGGGCCCGCCCGACGACGTCGCGGGCGGGATGTCCGCCTGGGGCGGAGCTGGTCGCGAAGGCTTGAGCATCGGCACGTGGGGAATGCCGTCGTCGACGAAATCCTCACCCGCGCGGACGAATCCGTGTTGGGCGTACATGTCGGCCAGGTATGTCTGCGCGTCGATCCGGCACGGGTAGTCGCCCACCTCGGCCAGGGCGGCGCGCAGCAGCCGGGTGGTGTGGCCCTGCCCGCGCGCGCTGCGTTTGGTGCACAACCGGCCGATCCGGAACGACTTCTGGCCGCCGGCATGTTCCTCCATCAACCGCAGCGTGCAGATCACCTCGCCCTCGGGGGTCTCCAGCCAGAAGTGCCGGGTTTCGGCGAGCAGGTCGCGCCCGTCCAGCTCCGGGTACGGGCAGGCCTGCTCCACCACGAACACCTCGACTCGCAGCTTCAGCAGCTCGTAAAGGGTACGGGCGCCAAGGTCTTTGGCCCAGGACCGACGCAACGCTTCACTCATGACCGGACCCCCGAATCGGACCTCAACCGCAGCACCTCGGTGCTCCAGCACCACACCTCGTCGTACAACGCCGGCTCGCGGGAAAGCTCGACGCCCAGCGACGGCACCATCTCCTTGAGCCTCGGCAGCCAGGAGCCGTAGCGGCCGGCGAAGCACCGCGCGAGCACCTCGAGCATGGCGGACACGGCCGTCGACGCCCCAGGCGAACCTCCCAGCAGTCCCGCGATGCTGCCGTCGGCGGCGGCCAGCACGGTGGTGCTGAAGTCCAGCACGCCCCCCTTGCGTCTGTCCCGCCGGATCACTTGTACCCGCTGACCGGCGACCGTCAGCTCCCAGTCGGAATCGACTGCGCTGGCAGCGAATTCGCGCAGGGTGGCGATGCGGTCGGGTTCGGACAGCCGCAGTTGGCCGAGCAGGTAGTTGACCAGCGTCAGCTGGGTGAGGCCGACCCCGAGCATGGACAGAGCGTTGTCCGGTTTCACCGAGCGCGGCAGGTCGGACAGGCGGCCGTGTTTCAAGAACTTCGGTGACCACCCCGCGTACGGCCCGAACACCAACCATGACTTCCCGTTGACGAACCGCAGGTCCAGGTGCAGCGCGCCGAGCGGTGGGGCCCCCGGCGCCGGAACCCCGTACACCTTGGCCCGGTGGGCGGCGGTGAGCGCCGGATTGTCGGTGCGCAGGAACCGGCCGCCGATCGGGAACCCGGCGAAGCCCCTGACCTCCTTGATGCCGGACTTCTGCAGCAACGGCAGCGTGTCGCCACCGGCGCCGACGAAGACGAATTTGGCGTTCAGCCGGTGCTTTTCGCCGGTGCGGCGATTGCGAACCAGCAGCGTCCAGCTGCCGTCCGATTGCCGGGTCAGATCGCGGACCTCGTGGCCGAACAGCGCGCTCGCCCCGTCCTGCACGCAGTAGCCGATGAGCTGGCGGGCCAGCGCGCCGAAGTCGACGTCGGTGCCGTGGGGGGCCCAGTTGAGCGCGGTCGGTTCGGCGAAGCCGCGCTTGGCGGCCATGAACGGCAGCCGGCGGGCGAACTCGTCGGCGTCGTCGATGAATTCGGTGCCCGCGAACAGCGGGTTGGCAGCCAACGCCCGTTGCCGACGGCGTAAGAACTCGACGCGCTGCGCCCCGCGCACGAAACTCACGTGAGGGATCGGGTTGCAGAAGCCGGTATCGGTCAGGATCCCGTTTTCTACGGCGTAGGCCCAGAATTGCCGGGTCACCTGGAACTGCTCGTTGATCCGCACCGCTTTGGTGATGTCGATCGAGCCATCGGGATTTTGCGGCGTGTAGTTGAGCTCGCACAGCGCCGAGTGCCCCGTGCCGGCGTTGTTCCAGGGACTGCTGCTCTCCGCGGCGACGGCGTCCAGCCGTTCGACAATGGTCATCGACCAGTCCGGCTGCAGCCGGCGCAGCAACGCACCGAGCGTCGCGCTCATGATGCCCGCGCCCACCAGCACGACGTCAGTCCGTGCGGTTCGGGCTAGCGACGACAACTGCTCCTGGTCCTTCCCTCGACTGCGCCGGTCCCCAGGCTATCCCGAGGACAACCGGGCGCGAACGGCGTGCGGCTCCCGGCGACCAGCAAAACCTCTAAGCTGGCCTCGTGACTGGCTGGGTGCCCGACGTCCTGCCCGGTTATTGGCAGCGCACCATCCCCCTCGGGCCCGACCCGGTCGGCGAGGGCGAGATCGTCGCGACGCTGATCCGGCGCGGCGAGCCCACCGGCCCCTCGGGGACCGGCCACGCGGTGCTCGCCGTGCACGGCTACACCGACTACTTCTTCAACACCGCGCTGGCCGATCACTTCGCCGATCGCGGCTTCGCCTTCTACGCGCTGGACCTCCAGAAGTGCGGCCGTTCACGCCGCGACGGTCAGACGCCCCACTTCATCACCAACCTCGACGACTACGACGCCGAGCTGGAACACGCGCTGGCGGCCATTCGCGACCAAGACCGGCCCGCCAAGGTCCTGGTGTACGGCCATTCCTCCGGCGGGCTCATCGTGTCGTTGTGGCTGGACCGGCTTCGCCGGCGCGATGCGGCGGCGCACGCCGGCATCGGGGGTTTGGTGCTCAACAGCCCGTTCCTGGATCTGCACGGCCCGGCGGTCCTGCGCCACTCCGTGACCTCGACGCTGATCGCGGGCCTGTCCCGGGTTCGGTCCAAGGGGGTGGTCCGGACGCCGACCGAGGGCGGCTACGGCACCACGCTGCACCGCGACTACCACGGCGAGTTCGACTACAACCTGCAGTGGAAACCGGTGGGCGGCTTCCCCATCACCCTCGGCTGGCTGCACGCCATTCGCCGCGGCCACGCCCGGCTGCACCGCGGACTGGACGTCGGGGTGCCCAACCTGATCCTGCGTTCGGATCACACTGTGCGAGAAACCAGCGACGCGGCGTCCATGCAACGCGGCGATGCGGTTCTCGACGTCACCCAGATCGCCCGACGGGCCGGCTGCATCGGGAACCACAGCACCATCGTTCCGATCGACGACGCCAAACACGACGTTTTCCTGTCGCTGCCGCAGCCGCGGCAGGCGGCCTATCGCCAGCTCGACCGCTGGCTGGACCACTACCTCAACGCCGACCGCACGTCTTCGAAGAAGGGGTGACGGGGTGGAGACCTACGACATCGCGATCATCGGAAGCGGCTCGGGCAACAGCCTTCTCGACGATCGCTTCAACGGTAAACGAGTTGCGCTCTGCGAGCACGGCACGTTCGGCGGCACCTGCCTCAACGTCGGCTGCATCCCGACCAAGATGTTCGTCTACGCCGCCGAGGTCGCCACGACGATCCGGGACGCCGCGCGCTACGGGGTCGACGCGCACGTCGACCGGGTGCGCTGGGACGACATCGTCTCGCGCATCTTCGGGCGCATCGATCCGATCTCGATGAGCGGGGAAGACTATCGCCGCGCGTCGCCCAACGTCGACTTGTACAGCCGGCACGCCCGATTCGGGCCGGTCCAGCCCGACGGACGCTACCTGTTGCGCACCGACGCCGGTGAGGAGTTCACCGCCGACCAGGTGGTGATCGCGGCGGGGTCGCGGCCGGTCATCCCGCCGGCGATCCTCGACTGCGGCGTCGCCTACCACACCAGCGACACGATCATGCGGATCCCGGAGTTGCCCGAACACCTGGTGATCGTCGGGAGTGGCTTCGTGGCAGCGGAATTCGCGCATGTCTTCTCCGCCCTCGGCGTGCGCGTGACGTTGGTCATCCGCGGCAGCTCGATGCTTCGACACTGTGACGACACCCTCTGCAAACGCTTCACCCGCATCGCGGCGGCCAAATGGGAACTTCGCACCCACCGCAACGTCGTGGGCGGCACCAGCCACGATTCCGGCGTCGCCCTGCAACTGGACGACGGATCGACCCTTAACGCGGACCTGCTCCTGGTCGCGACCGGGCGCGTGCCCAACGCCGACCTGCTGGATGCCGAACAGGCCGGCGTCGACGTCGAGAATGGCCGGGTGGTGGTCGACGAATACCAACGCACCTCCGCCCGTGGGGTTTTCGCTCTCGGCGATGTCTCCTCGCCGTACCAGCTCAAGCACGTCGCCAATCACGAGGCCCGTGTCGCGGGGCACAACATCCTCCGCGACTGGGACGACACCGATGCGATGGTCACCACGGATCACCGCTACGTGCCGTCGGCGGTATTCACCGATCCCCAGCTGGCGGCCGTCGGCCTGACCGAAAATCAGGCAATGGCAAAGGGATTCGACGTATCCGTCGCTATACACGACTACGGTGACGTCGCCTACGGTTGGGCCATGGAGGACACCACCGGGATTGTCAAGCTAATCGCCGAGCGAAGAACCGGGCGGCTGCTGGGCGCGCACATCATGGGTCCCCAGGCGTCATCGATCATCCAGCCGCTGATCCAGGCGATGAGCTTCGGGCTGACCGCCCCGCAGATGGCCCGCGGGCAGTACTGGATTCATCCCGGGCTGCCGGAAGTGGTCGAGAACGCTCTGCTGGATCTGTACTAGTGGCGATCGCCAGCGCGGCGCAGCCGGGCGCAGCGGGTCGCCACCATCGGGCTCGTGGCGATCGCCAGCGCGGCGCAGCCGGGCGCAGCGGGTCGCCACCATTCGGCCTAGTGGCGATCGCCAGCGCGGCGCAGCCGGGCGCAGCGGGTCGCCACCATCGGGCTCGTGGTCAGCGCCCCGAACGTTTGAGTGGCCCCTTGCCGTCCTGGCACTCGGGGCACAGCCCGTGCAGCGTCAGCCCCGCCGCCTCCGAGAGCGCGAAGGAGCTGCCCGCCATCGCGTGCTCGAGGGCCGAGCTGAGCTGCCGGGCGGGCACCTCGATGATCGAGCCGCACGACGTACACACGGCGTGGTGGTGTGGCGCGGTGGCCATCCCGTAGGTGGTGACACCGCCGTCGAGGGTCAGCGCGTGCAGCATCCCCTGCCCGACCAGGGTGGTCACCGTGCGATAGATGGTCGCCACGTCGGGGGCATGGGCGCCGTGCGGCAACGCGGCGCGCACCCGCTCGTGGATTTCCGCGACCGGCAGGTGCCCGTCGACGGGCTCGAGCACCGCCAGCACCTGAATACGCGAGGACATCCGCCGCAGCCCCCGGGCGCGCAGCAGATCACCGATCCGCGCGGCGACGGAAGGGTCCAGAGCCGACGGCTTCGGCGTCACCCGCCCAGTGTCGCGCCGCCCGGCGGGGCGCGCCAGTTTTCGGCCGAATTCACCTCCCGCACCGGGCGCCGGGTTTCCTGCGAGCGACTTGCATCTAGTCGGCGAACGCACATACAGTCGACCCGGTTGTTCCCTCATGCCGGAAGGACCACAGTGGCCGGTACTGAGCCCGACTGGTGGCCGTCATGGACGACCAAGCTTCGCACCGCCTTGACGGCGGCGGAGTGGTGGCGTCTCGCCTCGATGCTGGCGGTCATCGTCGCGCTCCATCTGATCGGCTGGCTCACCTTGGTGGCCCTGGTGGCCCCGGCGCAACTGAGCCTCGGCGGCAAGGCATTTGGTGTGGGCATCGGGCTGACGGCGTACACCCTGGGTATGCGGCACGCGTTCGACGCCGACCACATCGCCGCCATCGACAACACCACCCGCAAGCTGATGAAC
The DNA here is from genome assembly GCF_001667735.1 of Mycobacterium sp. E183. Taxonomy (GTDB): domain Bacteria; phylum Actinomycetota; class Actinomycetes; order Mycobacteriales; family Mycobacteriaceae; genus Mycobacterium. The sequence goes on along the minus strand of NZ_LZJN01000204.1, from coordinate 94,149 downwards.
GACGGACAGCGACCGCTCGCGGTCGGGTTCTTCTTCTCGCTCGGACATTCCACGGTGGTCTTCGCGCTGGCGGTCCTACTGGCCTCCGGAGTCAAGACGATCGTCGGGCCGGTCCGGGACGACTCGTCGGCGCTGCACCACTACACGGGGCTGATCGGCACCGGCGTCTCCGGTGTGTTCCTCTATGCGATCGCCCTCCTCAACGTCGTCGTGCTGGTGGGCATCCTGCGGGTGTTCGCCCGGCTGCGCCGTGGCGACTACGACCACGAAACCGACGGCGCCGAACTGGAACGGCAGCTGGACAGCCGCGGCCTGATGAACCGGTTTCTCAGCCGCTTCACCAGATCGATCACCAAGTCGTGGCACTCCTACCCCGTCGGGGTGCTGTTCGGACTCGGCTTCGACACGGCGACCGAGATCGCGCTGCTGGTCCTCGCCGGCACCAGTGCCGCCGCCGGGCTGCCCTGGTACGCCATCCTGTGTCTGCCGGTGCTCTTCACCGCCGGGATGTGCCTGCTGGACACCATCGACGGCTCGTTCATGAACTTCGCCTATGGCTGGGCCTTTTCCAACCCGGTCCGCAAGATCTACTACAACATCACCATCACCGCTCTGTCGGTAGTGGTCGCGCTGCTGATCGGCAGCGTCGAACTCCTCGCGCTGTTCGCCGAGCAATTCGGCTGGCGCGGCCCGTTCTGGAACTGGATCGGCGGCTTGGACCTCAACACCGTCGGCTATTTCGTCGTGGGCGCGTTCGTCATCACCTGGGCGGCCGCCGTGCTGTTCTGGCGCTACGGCCGGCTGGAACAGAAGTGGACGCCCTCCCCCTGACACTGCTGCGCACGCGGGGCGTTCGGTGTAGAACAGTGCTCATGAGACCGCGGCGGACGCCGGTGATCGGCGGTGCATGAGCTGTCGCTCTGTGAAGCGATCGCCGATGTGGCCAAGACCCATGCCGACGGCCGGCACGTCGACGTGGTGCGGGTGCGGATCGGCGCACTGCGCCAGGTGGTGCCCGAATCGCTCTCGTTCTGCTGGACGCTGGTGCGCGACGCCGAGAACATGCCGGAGGCCGAGCTGGAACTCGAGTGCGTCGGCGCCGAGGTGAGCTGCCGCGCCTGCGGCCGGCGATCGGAGATCACATCCGCCTGGTCGATCTGGTGCCCGCGGTGCGACAGTTCCGACGTCGAGGTGCTGCACGGCAACGAGTTCTTGGTTACGTCGCTGGACGTCTCATGAAAAGCGCCTTTTCCGAACGGATTTGACCATGGGCAGATTTCATCGGCATGACGACGGAACGGTGCACTCCCACGAGCACGACGATCCGGATCACCGGCACGGCGACCACGGCCAATACCGGACCGGCAAGCAGCGGGTCGACGTGCTGGAGGCGATCTTCGCCGAGAACGACCTCCTCGCCGACGCCAACCGGGCGGCGTTCGAAGACAACGGGGTGCGCACGCTGAACCTGATGAGTTCGCCGGGATCGGGCAAGACGACCATCCTGCAGGCCACGCTCGACGAGCTCGCCGGCGAGCTTGCCATCGGGGTGATCGAAGGCGACATCGCCACCGATCTCGACGCGGCCAAGCTCCGGGGGCGTGGCGCCCAGATCTCACTGCTCAACACCAGCAACGGTTTTGGCGGCGAATGCCATCTCGACGCGCCGATGGTGAATCGCGCCCTGCCCGGTCTCGACCTTCCCGCGCTGGACCTGGTGATCATCGAGAACGTCGGCAACCTGGTCTGCCCGGCGGAGTTCGACGTCGGCGAGCACGCCAAGGCCATGGTGTACTCGGTGACCGAGGGCGAGGACAAGCCGCTGAAGTATCCGGTGATGTTCCGTTCCGTGGATGTGGTGCTGCTCAACAAGATTGACTTGGTTCCCTACCTCGACGTGGACGTCGACGAATACATCGCCCACGTGCGCAAGGTCAATGCGACCGCGGCAATCCTGCCGCTGAGTGCGCGCACCGGAGCCGGGATGGCCGCATGGTTCGGCTGGCTGCGGCGATTCGCCGCGGGGCCGGCGGCCTGACCGCCCCTTCTGCAAGCGATTCGCATGATTTTCCGGCCGCGGGCCCGGTCGTCACCCCCCGCGCCGCAGACCGAAAAATTATGCAACGGTTGTCTAACTAGTTGGTGCCGCAGAACCGTTGACACGCTCGGCGGCGAGGAGTAGACCCAAAAATTAGCGCTGCGCAAGTGGGCCGACGGTCGACTCCGGCGGCGCAGGGGTCTCAGCCCGGCCCCGGAAAGCTGCAGCATGCCAACAGAAGCAGCAGTCAAAGCAGAAGAAACGTTGATCCACGTTCTCTGGATTAATGCGGGGCTCAGTTGTGACGGCGATTCGGTGGCGTTGACTGCCGCCACCCAACCCTCGGTCGAGGAGATCGCCCTGGGGGCTCTACCGGGGCTTCCGAAAGTCGCTGTGCACTGGCCCCTAATCGATTTCGAGTGCGGCCCCAATGGCGGGGCAGACGACTTCCTGTCGTGGTTCTTCAAGGCCGATCGCGGCGAGCTGGAACCCTTCGTGCTCGTCGTCGAAGGATCCATCCCCAACGAGAAGCTCAAGGACGAGGGCTACTGGTGCGGGTTCGGCAACGACCCCGCGACCGGCCAGCCGATGACCACCAGCGAATGGCTCGACCGGCTGGCGCCCAAGGCCACCGCGATCGTCGCGGTCGGCACGTGCGCCACCTACGGCGGCATCCACGCCATGGCCGGCAATCCGACGGGGGCGATGGGCGTACCCGACTATCTCGGGTGGGAGTGGAAGAGCAAGGCCGGCATCCCGATCGTGTGCGTGCCGGGCTGCCCGATCCATCCCGACAACCTGTCCGAGACGCTGACCTATTTGCTCTACATGGCGACCGGTCAGGCGCCGATGATTCCGCTCGACGATGCGCTGCGGCCCAAGTGGTTGTTCGGCAACACCGTCCACGAGGGTTGTGACCGGGCTGGGTACTACGAGCAGGGCGACTTCGCCACCGAATACGGATCACCGAAATGCATTGTGAAACTGGGCTGTTGGGGCCCGGTCGTCAAGTGCAACGTGCCCAAGCGCGGATGGATCAACGGTGTCGGCGGCTGCCCCAACGTGGGTGGCATCTGCATCGGATGCACCATGCCGGGGTTCCCCGACAAGTTCATGCCCTTCATGGACGAACCGCCGGGCGGCAAGTTATCGAGCACCGCGTCGGGACTGTACGGCACCGTGATTCGCAACCTGAGGGGTATCACGGGACGCACCGTCGACAAGGAGCCGCGCTGGCGCCACAACGGCGATCAACTAACCACCGGGGCGCGCCGCACCTGGTAGGCCACCTCGGCTACCGGGTCGGCGCGCTTCGTTCTCATCACTGGAGCCCCTGGGGGCGGAGAGCGGTACTGCAATGGCAACCATCACCCCTGAACCCATGCACGCCAAGCGGGAACCCGGCCAACTCGTCGACATGGCCTGGGACCCCATCACCAGAATCGTCGGCAGCCTGGGTATCTACACCAAGATCGACTTCGAGAACCGAGAGGTCGTCGAGTGCCACAGCACCTCGTCGATTTTCCGCGGCTACTCGATCTTCATGAAGGGCAAGGATCCTCGCGACGCGCACTTCATCACCAGCCGCATCTGCGGGATCTGCGGCGACAACCACGCCACCTGCTCGTGCTACGCGCAGAACATGGCCTACGGCGTCAAGCCGCCGCACCTGGGCGAGTGGATCGTCAACCTGGGCGAGGCCGCGGAATACATGTTCGACCACAACATCTTCCAGGAGAACCTGGTCGGCGTGGACTTCTGCGAAAAGATGGTCTCCGAGACCAACCCGAGCGTTCTCGCCCTGGCGGAGAAGACGGCGGCGCCGCAGGCCGGGGCGCACGGGTACCGGACGATCGCCGACATCATGCGCTCGCTCAACCCGTTCACCGGCGAGTTCTACCGCGAGGCGCTGGCGGTCAGCCGCTGGACGCGAGAGATGTTCTGCCTCATGGAGGGCCGCCACGTGCACCCGTCGACGCTCTACCCAGGCGGGGTCGGCACCGTCGCGACCATCCAGCTGATGACCGACTACATGACCCGGCTGATGCGCTACGTGGAGTTCATGAAGAAGGTCGTGCCCATGCACGACGACCTGTTCGACTTCTTCTACACCGCGCTGCCCGGTTACGAGAAGGTCGGGCTGCGCCGCACGCTGCTCGGCTGCTGGGGCTCTTTCCAGGACCCCGAGGTGTGCAACTTCGCGTACAAGGACATGGAGCGCTGGGGCAACGCGATGTTCGTGACTCCGGGCGTGGTGGTTGACGGCAAGCTGGTCACCCACTCGCTGGTCGACATCAACCTTGGCATCCGGATCCTGTTGGGCAGTTCGTATTACGACGACTGGACCGACCAGGAGATGTTCGTCAAGACCGATCCGCTGGGCAACGCCGTGGACCGGCGGCACCCGTGGAACCAGCACACCAACCCCCACCCCCAGAAGCGGGACATGGAGGGCGGCAAGTACAGCTGGGTGATGTCGCCGCGCTGGTTCGACGGCAAGGACCACCTGGCGCTGGACACCGGCGGCGGCCCGCTGGCCCGGTTGTGGGCGACGGCGCTGGCGGGGCTGGTCGACATCGGCTATGTCAAGGCGACCGGGAACAGCGTCAAGATCAACCTGCCGAAGACGGCGCTCAAGGGTCCGGTGGAGCTGGAATGGAAGATCCCCCAGTACGGCAGCAACACGATCGAACGCGACCGCGCGCGCACCTACTTCCAGGCCTATGCGGCCGCGTGCGGGCTGTACTTCGCCGAGAAGGCGCTCGAGGAGATCCGCGCCGGGCGCACCAAGACCTGGGAGCGGTTCGAGGTGCCCGACGAGGCCATCGGCTGCGGGTTCACCGAGGCGGTCCGCGGTGTGCTCAGCCACCACCTGGTGATCCGGGACGGCAAGATCGCCAACTACCACCCGTACCCGCCCACCCCGTGGAACGCCAACCCCCGCGACAGCTACGGCACGCCGGGGCCGTACGAGGACGCGGTGCAAGGCCAGCCGATCTTCGAGGAGAACGGCCGGGACGACTTCAAGGGCATCGACGTGATGCGCACGGTGCGCAGCTTCGATCCCTGCCTGCCCTGCGGCGTGCACATGTATCTGGGAAAGGGCAAGACCCTCGACAGACTGCACACACCGACACAGTCGCCCGCCGGGGAGTGATCGAAGGTGGATCGCCCGGACACCATTGACGAAAGCGAGGCACGGTGGCGCACAGCGGGCGATCGGATCCAGAACCTCCTGGATTCCTGCGCGGCGAGTGGGCCGGCCGCCCGGGACCGCGCGACTGAGTTGGTCCGCGAGGTGGTCGGCCTCTACGGGGCCGGGCTGCAACGGATCATGCAGTGCCTGGGGCAGGCCGGGGACCCGGGCATAGCCGAGCGGCTGGCCACCGACGACCTGGTGGCCAGCCTGCTCCTTGTCCACGGTCTGCACCCGCACGATGTACACCGGCGGGTGTCCGACGCGCTCGACCGGGTGCGGCCGTACCTGGGCTCGCACGGCGGGGACGTCGACCTCGTCGGCGTCGACGGCGATACCGTGCGGCTGGCGTTCAAAGGGAGCTGCAAGAGCTGTCCGTCGTCGGCGGTGACGCTGGAGTTGGCCGTCGAGGACGCGGTGCGCGCCGCGGCACCCGAGATCTCGGCCATCGAGGTCGTCACGGCCCAGCCCGGAACCACATCGGTAATCCCGGCCGAATCGCTGCTGGCGCGCGTACATTCCAACGGGTCCCACAGCTGGCACCCGGCGCCGGAGCTGGCCGAGCTGGCGCCAGGTGAGGTGGCCGGCTATCGGGTCGCCGCAACCACCGTGCTGGCGTGCCGGGTCGGCGACCAGACCTTTGCGTACCGCGACCATTGCCCGGTGTGCAACGCCACCCTGGCCGGTGCGAAATTACATGGGGCGCAACTGCGCTGCCCCAACTGCCGGACGGACTTCGACGCGGTACACGCCGGGGCCGGGGCGAACGGCGCGCATCTGGACCCGCTCCCGCTCTTGACCCGCGATGGCGTGCTGTCGGTGGCCTTGCCGGCCCACGAACCGGTGCACGCGATGGGCGCCCCGGCATGACCACCCCGTACGACGTCCTGACCCGCATCCGCAGCAACCGGCCGGCCCCCGAACCGGCCGGCGAGCGGTGCGAGATGTGCTCGGAATCGATCGCCGACGAGCACCAGCACGTGGTCAACGTGGCCGACCGGCAGCTCATGTGTGTCTGCCGGGCCTGCTATCTGCTGTTCACCGACACCCAGGCCGAACTGCGCTACCGCGCGGTGCCCGACCGGTATCTGTCCTTCCCGGACTTCGCGCTGGACCGACGCGCGTGGGAGGCATTGCAGATCCCTGTGGGGGTGGCCTTCTTCTTCACCAACTCCGCGCTCGGGCGCACCGTCGCCTTCTACCCCGGGCCGGTCGGCGCCTGCGAATCCGAACTCGCGCTTGATGTTTGGGACACCCTCGGCGGCGCCGACGCACGGGTGGGACTGCTGGCCGACGACGTGGAGGCGTTGTTGGTGCGGGTCCCCGACACCGGTCCGCCGCAGACCTATCTGGTCCCCATCGACGCCTGTTACGAATTCGTCGGGCGACTGCGGATCCTGTGGCGTGGGTTCGACGGCGGGCAGGAGGCGCGCGAGTTCATCGACGGCTTCTTCTCCCACCTGCAAGCCCACGCGCTGGAAACACCTTCCGACACACCTTCTGAAACACCACCATGATGGACATCGACTTCACGGTCCTCGACGTGGCGCCCGAGCCGTACACCGTCAGCCCGGTGCTGACCGCCCGCATCGCGGTGACCACCGGCGACGACCCGGTGCACGCGATCGCCCTGCGCTGCCAGGTCCGCATCGAGCCGTTGCGGCGGTCCTACTCCGACGACGAGGCCGCGGGGCTGACCGACCTGTTCGGTCCGCGCGAACGCTGGGCGTGCACCCAGCGCACCTTCCTCTGGCAGCACTGCACCGCGATGGTGCCCGGGTTCACCGGCACCACGACGGCGGCGCTTCCCCTGGATTGCACCTACGACTTCGAGGTCGCCGCCGCCAAATACCTGCACGCGCTGCGCGACGGTGCGCTGCCGCTCCAATTCCTCTTCAGCGGAACGGTTTTCGTTAAGTCCGAACGCGGCTTCTCGGTCCAGCAGGTCCCGTGGGACTGCGAATACCGCTACGACATGCCGGTCACGGTCTGGCGGCAGCTGATGGCCCAGCACTATCCGAACGCCGGCTGGCTGCGGCTGAGTCACGAAACAATCAGCGCGCTGGCCGCCTACAAGTCCGCACGCGGGCTGCTCGACCTCGACCACGCGGTCACCTCACTGTTGGACGCGGACCGGGAGACGGCGCGGTGACCGAGGATCGGGACCGGGCCCGCGCCGTCGCCGACGCGGTCCTCTACGAGGGCTACCTGCTCTATCCCTACCGCGGGACGTCGACCAAGAACCAATCTCGCTGGCAATTCGGCGTCCTGGGACCGCCCGGGGCGGCGGACGCGGGCCTGGGCGAGGACGACAGCCTGGCCGCGCAGTTCCTGGTCGACGGGGCCGGGGAGCTGAACCTGGTGGTGCGATTCCTGCAGCTCCAACACCGCCGGGCCGAGCGGGAAGTCGCCCACGGCGAATACCAACCCGTCGACGAGCTGACGACCCCGGGTGGTGCGTGGCTCACCTGGGACGAGGCGGTCGAGTGCGAAAGGTCCTTCGGCCCTGTCGCCTTGGACGGGCAAACCTGGACACTGTCGGTGACGGCGGACGCGGGCACGGACGTCGAGACGCTTGATGGCGGGCGCCTGGTGCGCCAACGACGGGAGGTGCGTGGCGTGTTGACGGTCGCCAGCGAGGCGGACGGCGGCCTGTGCCGGGTATCCGTGCGGGTCCGCAACGTCGGCGCCGCCGCTGTGGACAAGAACGACGCGATCGCGCGGTCCATGATCGGCACGCACCTCATCGCCGAACTCGGGCGCGGGCAGTTCGTTTCGCTACTCGAGCCACCACCGGCGGCGGTCGACGCGGTGTCCCGGTGCGTTCAGCATCGCTGCTTCCCGGTGCTGTCCGGCCCGCCCGGCGCACACGACTCGCTGCTGATCTCGCCGATCATCCTCTACGACCACCCGGAGGTCGCCGAACAGAGCGATACCGCGCTGTATGACTGCACGGAGATCGACGAGATCCTCACCCTGCGCGTGATGACGATGACGGACGAGGAGAAGGCCCAGGCCCGGGCCACCGATCCGCGGGCGGCGCGGATCATCGATCAGTGCGAGGCCATGTCTCCCGAGGCGATGGCTCGCCTGCACGGTGTGTTGCGCGACCCGGTCCCGGGTCTCGTCCCGGAGGTTCCCGAGGGGGTCGATTGGTGGGACCCACTGGCCGACAACGCGGTTCGTCCCGAAATCGACGCGGTGTTGGTGAACGGGATCCGGGTGGCGCGCGGTAGCCAGGTTCGGTTGCGGCCGAGGCGAAACGCCGACGCGCAGGACATCTTCGTCGCCGGCAAGACGGCCCGCGTCACCTCCGTGCACTCCGACGTCGAGGGCAACAAGCACGTCGGCGTCGTCGTCGAGGACGACCCGGCCGCCGACCTGCACGACTGGTACGGCCGATACCTGTACTTCTCCCCCGACGAAATCGAGCCTGTGGAAGGTCAACGCAGCCCGGCAAACTCGTGAAAGGAGTTTTCAGATGGAGATCCTCGGTTGGATATTCGTCGCGATCATCGCTTTGGTGCTCGCGGCCGGATTGGTGCTTGGGGTGGTATCCCTGCCCGATGCTCGCCGGTACCTCAAGCTCAGGCGGATGTAACCGGCCCGGGGAATGACAGCGCGCATCCTGGTAGCCGGCATCGGCAACATCTTCCTGGGCGACGACGGCTTCGGGTCCGAAGTGATCCGCACCGCCGAGATCTCCCGGGACGATCCGAGTGTCCGCGTCACCGACTACGGCATCAGTGGCATGCACCTGGCCTACGACCTGCTCGAGGACTGGGACACGCTCGTCCTCGTCGACGCCGTGCCCAGCCGCGGCAACCCGGGCACGTTGCACGTCTTCCAGGCCGACCATGAATCGGATTCGGCCACAACCGGTTTCGACGGTCACAGCATGGATCCGGCCGCGGTGTTCGCCAGCCTGCGGGCGCTCGGCGGCAGTCCCCCGTACACGGTCGTCGTCGGGTGCGAGGCGGGCAGCGTCGAGGAAGGCATCGGCCTCACCGAACCGGTGGCCAGGGCGGTTCCCCGCGCCGCGCGCGCCGTCGAGGAGATCGTCGCGGCGCTGCAGTCACACCCGGTTGCCGCCGGCCGAGAGGACCGCTGAGCCATGTGTTTGGGGATCCCCGGCCAAGTTATCCGGATGCTGGACGGCTACGAGGGCCAGCTCGCGCTGGTCGACGTCACCGGCGAACAGCGCAAGGTCAACGTCGGCATGCTGCCGGAAGAGACGTTCGCGCCCGGCGACTGGATAATCATCCACATGGGCTTCGCCGTCGAGAAGACGGACCGCGAGGGCGCCGAGCAGGCGATGGCCGGCCTCGAGCTGATGGGCAGGGGCCGCACCGATCCGTTCGACCTTCCGGAGGACGGCTGAAATGACCGCGTCCCCCCTGCTGCTGCGGCACGACGACATTCGGCAGCGCTTCACCGTGACCGGTGTCGTGCAGGGGGTTGGCTTCCGGCCTTTCGTCCACCGCATCGCGACCGAGCTCGGCTTGTCCGGTTTCGTCGGGAACGATTCCGGCGCCGTCTTCGTCGAGGTGCAGGGCGAGCGGGCACGCCTGGCCGAATTCGGCCGGCGCCTGCGCGCAGAGGCGCCGCCGCTGGCCCGAATCAGCGACGTTACGGTCCGCGAGGTTGCCGCCGATGCCGGCTGCGGGCGGGGGTTCCGGATCGTGGCCAGCCGGGCCGCCCCCGGTGGAACGACTCCGATTCCGCCCGACGTCGCGGTGTGTGAGGACTGCGTAGCCGAGTTGTTCGACCCGCGCGACCGGCGCTACCGCCACCCGTTCGTCACCTGCACCAACTGCGGACCGCGATTCACCATCATCCGCGAGTTGCCCTACGACCGGCCGGCCACCACCATGGCGGGGTTCGCCATGTGTGAACGCTGCGCCGCCGAATACCACGACCCGGCGGATCGCCGGTTCCACGCGCAGCCCATCGCCTGCCCCGATTGCGGGCCGTCCCTGCGGTTCCGGTCGGCGGCGGGGCCCGTCGAAGGGGCGGACGCCGCGCTGGCGGCCGGCCAACGCGCGCTGGCCTCGGGCGCCGTGGTCGCCATCAAGGGCATCGGCGGCTACCACCTGGCCTGCGCCGCCGCCGACGACACGGCGGTCGCCGCGCTGCGCATACGAAAAGCTCGCGGCGCCAAGCCTTTTGCCGTGATGGTTCGCGACCTTGACGTCGCGCGCCGCTACGCCCACGTCGATGACACCGAGGCGGCGGTGCTGCTCGGCCCCGCCCGCCCGATCGTGTTGCTCAAGCGCCGGCCGGACGCCCCGGTCGCCGACGGGGTCGCCCCCGGTAGCCCATTGCTCGGCCTGATGCTGCCGTACTCCCCCCTGCATCACCTGCTCCTCGCACCCGTCCCGGGCGCCCCCGCGCCGGTGCCCGACGCACTCGTGCTCACCAGCGCCAACCGCTCCGACGAACCCATCTGCTTCACCGACGACGATGCGGCACAGCGCCTTCCGGCGCTCTGCGATGCGACCCTGGACCACGACCGCCCGATCCATGTCCCGTGCGACGACTCGGTGGTCCGTGTGGTCGACGGTCGCGAACTGCCGATCCGCCGCTCCCGTGGCTACGCGCCGCTGCCGGTCGACCTGAATATCCCCGGCCCGCCCGTGCTGGCCGTCGGCGGGGAATTGAAGAACACGTTCTGCCTCACCGACGGCCCGCGGGCGTACCTATCCGGGCACATCGGCGACATGGGCACCTGGGAGACGCTGCGCGCGTTCGAGCGGGCGGTGACCCAGCTCAGCGAAATACGCGGCGAGCCGGCGCGGTTGGCCGCCGATCTGCATCCCGGGTACCACACCCGAAGCTGGGCTGAGCGTCGCGCGGACGTCCGACCGCTGGACCTCGTTCAGCACCACCACGCGCACGTCGTGTCGCTGCTGGCCGAGCACCGACGCCTCGGCGAACCCGTCATCGGCGTCTCCTTCGACGGCACCGGCTACGGATGCGACGAGACCATCTGGGGCGGCGAAATTCTGCGGCTCGGCACCGACAGCCACCGATTCGTCCGGGCGGGCCACCTGCTGCCGGTCCCGCTGCCCGGCGGTGACACCGCGGTGCGCAACCCATGGCGGATGGCGCTGTCCCAATTGTGGTCCGCCGGCATCGGCTGGACCCCCGACCTGGCGCCCGTCGCCGCCGCGAATCGAGACGAATTACGCATCACCCGTTCACAATTGGAGACGGGAACCGGATGCGTGCCCTGTTCGAGCATGGGCCGCCTCTTCGACGCGGTCGCCTCGCTGCTCGGGGTGCGGCACCGCATCGACTACGAAGGCCAGGCCGCCATCGAGCTGGAGGCACTGGCGGAATCGGCGGACGCGCAGGACGGGCCGCCGCTGCCGCTCACCGTGCGCGCCGACGGGGTGATCGACCCCGCCCCCCTGGTGCGGGCGTTGGTGTCCGCGCTCGGCGCCGGCGCGCGACCCGCGCCGCTGGCCGCGGCGTTTCACCGGGCCGTCGCGGTCGCCGTCGCCGAGGCGGTCGCCCAGGTGGCCGGCACCACCCGGCTGGTGGGGCTTACCGGCGGGGTGTTCCAGAACGTGTTGTTGCTGAGAGCATGTCGAGAACGGTTGCGGCTGGCCGGGTTCGAGGTGCTGACCCACCACGCCGTGCCGCCGAACGACGGCGGACTCGCCCTGGGCCAGGCCGCGATCGCCATGCTGACCGCGCAGGAGGAGGGCTGACCCATGACCACCACGGCCATCGATCGCGGGCTGGGCGCCGAGTTGGCCGAAGACCTCGCCGCCACCGCCTTCACGCTGGCCAGGCGCTTCGCCGCCGGCGCCACCATGTGGTCCATCGCGCCGTCGTGGGAACCGCACGCGCTGCACATCGCGGTCGAATTCGTCCACCCGGTCATCATGGGCAAAAGAGCGCTGCCCGCGGTGGCGTTGACCGGGCCCGACCTCGTGGACCTGGTGCGGGTCTCGGTACGCCCCGGCGACATCGTGGTCGCGGTTGCCGGCGCCGACGAGGCGCAGGTCCGCTCCGTGATGCGGCGCGCACCCGCGTGGGGGGCCACGACGATCTGGATCGGCAGCGGCGAACGGCCCCCTGCGGGGATGGCCGACCACGTGCTGTGGCTCGACGACCCCGACCCGCGCGTGCCCGCGACCGGTGGCTTCGTGCTGTTCTACCACCTGCTGTGGGAGCTGACCCACGTATGTTTCGAACACCCCGGCCTGCTCAAACCCGAACACTCCGAGTCGGTTTGCGTCACGTGCAGCGACGAGGGACGCCCCGGCGAGGCGGTGACCGCGTCGGCCGACGGGCACGCCGTCGTGCGCACCGCGCGGGGCGTGGAGACCGTGGTGACCACGCTGATCGAGCCGGTCGAAGCCGGCGAGCTGATCCTCGTGCACGCGGGCATGGCGATCGGCAGACTGGAAGACGAGGAGGGCCGATGAGTCCCGCGGACGAACCCACCAACTTCCTGTACCCGTTCATCGACGCCCAGGAAGACGATCCCGCCTCCCTGCTGGCCGACCTGGCCGCGTCGGCGCAGGCCAAGGCCGCCGAGAGCCTGGCACTGCGGCGATCGACGCTGGAGGCCAACGCCGCACTGCTCGGTCAGGCGGCCGCCGAGCTGGCGCGCCGTTTCACCGCGGGCGGGCGGATGTTCACCTTCGGCAACGGCGGCAGCTGCACCGATTCCACCACGCTGGCAAGGCTGTTCGCCCGGCCCCCGGTCGGCAAGCCGTTACCCGCGTGGCCGCTGACCACCGACCAGGCCATCCTGACCGCGCTGGGCAACGACGTCGGATTCGAGTTGGTGTTCGCCCGGCAGTTGATCGCCCGCGCGACCGCCGGTGACATCGCGATCGCCATGTCGACCAGCGGCGGCTCGCCCAACCTGCTCGCCGCGCTGGCCGAAGCGCGTCAGCGCGGCCTGTACACCATCGGATTCGCCGGCTACGACGGCGGCGCCTTCGCGAACAACCCGGATGTGGACGCCTGCTTCATCGTCCGTTCGCAAAGCGTGCACCGGATCCAGGAATCGCAGGCGCTGCTGGGCTACCAGCTGTGGCTGAGCGTGCATCAACATCTCCGCGGCGAGCACGGTCTGGGGGCGGCATGAACAAGTCGGCGGGTGAATACCTTTCGTCGGGGCCACGCTTCGCCGAGGGCGAGGTGATCGAGCGGATCGAATCGTTCCGCAGGCGCCGCCCCCGCCTCCTCGACGACCACGTGACGCTCGCGCACGGCGCGGGCGGCAAGGCCTCCGCGGCGCTGGTGGACGCCGTGTTCATGGAGGCGTTTCGCAACCCGCTGCTGGAGTCACTCGGTGACAGCGCGGTCCTGACCCTGCCCGGCGGCGAGCGCGTGGCGATGTCCACGGACTCGTTCGTGGTGCAGCCCAGGCGCTTTCCCGGCGGCTCCATCGGCGCGCTCGCCGTGCACGGCACCTGCAACGACCTCGCGATGGCCGGCGCCGTGCCGTCGTGGATCTCGGCGGCGTTCGTGCTCGAAGAGGGTTTTCCCATCGCCGAGTTGAAGGAGATCGTCGCCGACATGGCGGCGGCGGCCGCCACGGCGGGCGTGCGAATCGTCACCGGCGACACCAAGGTGGTGCCGAAGGGCGCCGCCGACGGGGTGTTCGTCACCACCGCCGGGGCCGGTGTCATTCCCGCGGGGCGCGCGCTGTCTGCGGCGGCGGTGCGGCCCGGTGACAAGCTGCTGCTGTCGGGGTCGATGGGCGACCACGGCATGGCGGTCATGCTCGCGCGCGGCGACCTGGCCATCGAGGCCGACATCGCCTCCGACACCGCGTCGGTCAGCCCCCTGGTGGAGCTGCTGATGGCGGCCGCGCCGTCCACCCGGTGGATGCGCGACGCGACGCGGGGCGGGGTGGGCACCGTGTGCAACGAACTGGCCCAGGCCTGCGGCCTCGGCGTGCTGCTCGAAGAGGAGCGGCTTCCGGTGGCGCCCATGGTGAACGGCGCCTGCGAGCTGCTCGGTATCGACCCGCTGTACGTCGCCAACGAGGGCAAGTTCATCGCCGTCGTGGCGCCGCAGGAGGCGGACGCCGGGCTGGCCGCGCTGCGGTCGCACCCGCTGGGCACCGGCGCGGCCGAGGTCGGCGAAATCGTCGCCGAGCCAGCCGAAAGCGTGGTGCTGCGAACCGGATTCGGCGGCACGCGAATCGTCGACATGCTCGTCGGAGATCCCCTGCCGCGGATCTGTTGAGAGCGTGGCGATCGCAAGCGCGGCGGAGCCGGGCGCAGCGGGTCGCCACCAGAGAGGAGTACAAAAGATGTGCCTGGGCATTCCGGGTCGGATCGTCGAGATCACCGATCCCGCAAACTATTTGGCCAAGGTGGACGTGAGCGGGGTGCAGCGCACCATCAGCGTGCGGCTGCTGGAGGACGACATGCCCGAGCCCGACGACTGGGTACTGGTCCACGTCGGGTTCGCGATGGCCAAAATCGACGAGACCGAGGCATTGCTCACCCTCGCGGCCGTCCAGAAACTCGGCGACGCCTACGACACCGAGATTCAAGCCTTCGACTCGTCGTCGATCGTCTGAGAAGGAAGGACCGTCATGAAATTCGTTGACGAGTTCCGCGACCCGGCCGCGGCGCGAAAGCTGCTGGGCGCCATCGGGCGACTTGCCGGCACCGACGGTGCGCAGTTCAAGTTCATGGAGGTGTGCGGCGGTCACACGCACACCATCTACCGGCATGGCATCGAGCACCTGCTGCCCGAGAACGTCGAACTCGTGCATGGCCCCGGGTGCCCGGTCTGCGTGATCCCGATGGGCCGCATCGACGACGCGATGTGGCTGGCCGGCCAGCCCGACGTGATCTTCACCTGCTTCGGCGACATGATGCGCGTCCCCGGCTCCAACGGCAGCCTGCTGGACGCCAAGGCGCGCGGTGCCGACGTGCGGTTCGTCTACTCGCCGCTGGACGCGCTGAAGATCGCGCTCGACAACCCGGACAAGCATGTGGTGTTCTTCGCCATCGGTTTCGAGACGACCGCGCCGTCGACGGCCGTGACCCTGGTACGGGCGCGCGAACAGGGGCTGACCAATTTCAGCGTGTTCTGCAACCACGTGATGATCGTCCCGCCGATCAAGGCCATCCTGGAATCGCCGGACCTGCGACTGTCGGGGTTCATCGGCCCCGGGCACGTGTCGACGGTGGTGGGCAACCGGCCCTACCGATTCGTTCCCGAGGTGTACCGAAAGCCCCTGGTAGTGGCCGGTTTTGAGCCACTGGACATCCTGGCCGCGGTCGCGATGCTGCTGACCCAGATCCGCGAGGGCCGCTGCGAGGTGGAGAACCAGTACACACGCGTGGTGCCCGAACGCGGCAACCCGGCCGCTTTGGCGTTGATGGGCAAGGTTTTTGCGCTCCGTCCCCACTTCGAATGGCGCGGGCTGGGCTTCATCTCCCAGAGCGCGCTGCGGCTGCACGACGACTTCGCGGAATTCGACGCCGAGTTGCGATTCTCGATGCCGGGCGTGCGGGTCGCCGACCCCAAGGCATGCCAGTGCGGCGAGGTGCTCAAGGGCGTGCTGAAGCCGTGGGAATGCAAGGTGTTCGGGACCGCGTGCACCCCGGAGACCCCGATCGGCACGTGCATGGTGTCCCCCGAGGGGGCCTGCGCGGCCTACTACAACTTCGGCCGGATGCACCGTGACGCCGTCAAGCTGGTGGGGCGCGCTTGACCCGGGACGCCGGCGGTTCGCAAAGCGGCGTGGAGATGTTCGCCCGCTACGCCCACGCGCCCAACGCGCTGGGCTATTGCGGCCCCCCGCTGGGCGCCACCCTGCGCGACGGTTCCGAGGACGAGGTGCGCCGGGCGGCGGCCAGGTTCTCCGGGGCATGGCCATACCTGCGGGTGCTGTCGGCGCTGACCGGGATCGCCGACCCGCTGGACCACCGGCTCGTCGAGTCGTACTGGCTGGGCGGCGGCGTCGGGGCCGACCTGGACCCGCAGGGCTTCTTTGACGCGTTGCTCGCGATCATCGGCCCGCAGGCGGGCCGCTACTGGTCACACCTGACACCGGACCTCGCGGGCGAGGCCGCCGCCAATCACAGCTTTCACGTGTTCGGCGTGTACCCGTGGACGCGGTTTCTGGGCCGGGGCATGGACGAGCATCCGCTCAACGTGCTCGACAACTGCCGCATCACCTGGGGGACCGTGCTCAGCCGCGACCACGACCGGATCCAGGTGCGGTGCCGGCAACTGGTGCTCGACGGTGAGGCGCTCGCGCTGTCCGAACCGTCGCCCCGGACCTTCGACGTCTGGGCGGACGGCTACAGCGCCGTGCCCGACGTGGCCCCCGGTGACGAGGTCGCGCTGCACTGGGGGCGGCTGTGCGGCCGGCTCTCCCCGCGGCAGGCCCGTTCCCTCGCCGACGCGACCGATCGGCAGCTGCGCGTGACAAGCCGGCGACTGGCGCACGTCTAATTTCGTGCCAGACTGGCCCGGTGCCCGGTTCCCTCTGCGACGTGCTGCCCGCCGCCGCCGCGCTGCTCGGCGCGCCGGGCGCCGTCGACAAGCTGGGCCTGTCCGATTGGGCCGGCTCCGAACAGATCGATCGCGTCGCGGTCGTGCTGGTCGACGGGCTGGGCTGGCACCTGCTCGGCGAGCTGGCCGGCAGCGCGCCGCTGCTCGCCGCCGTGGCGGCGGGCCAGCTGGGCCGCCTCACGGAGCTGACCTGCACCTTTCCGTCGACCACCCCGACCAGCCTGGTGTCGATGGGCACCGGGGCGCAACCGGGCGAGCATGGGATCCTGGGCTTCACGCTCAACGTCCCCGGCTCGGATCGCGTGATCAACCACATCCTGTGGCGCGACGACCCACCGCACACCGAGTGGCAGCCGTTACCGACCTGGTTCGGGCGGCTCAACCGGGCCGGCATCAGCGCGCGGGCTGTGTTGCCGGCCGCGTTCATGGGTAGCGGGCTGACCGACGCGGCGTACCGGGGCGCCGAATTCCGCCCCATCCAGCCGGGCGACGACAACGCGCAGCGGGTCGTCGACGAGCTGTGTGCGGGACCCGGCCTGGTCTACGGCTACACCGCCGCCCTGGACACCGCCGCGCATGCCTTCGGCGTCGGATCGTCCCAATGGCACGACGCGGCCGTCCAGGTCGACACGCTGCTGACCCGGCTGGTCGACGCGCTCCCCCCGACCGCGGCGCTACTGGTGACCGCCGACCACGGCGGATTCAACGTTCCACCCGGCGCCCGGGTCGACCTCGACACCGACCCACGGCTGGGCGCGGGGATCCGCGTGGTCGCCGGCGAGCCGCGGGTGCGTTACCTGCACACCGAGCCCGGGGCGGCGGCGGACGTGCAGGCGGCCTGGAGCGCAGTACTCGACGGCAGGGCGGACATCTACAGCCGCGAGCAGGCCGTGGCCGCCGGGATGTTCGGCCCGGTCAACCCGGCCCACCTGGCACGAATCGGCGATGTCGTCGCCGTCTGCACCGGCGATGCCGCCGTGCTGGCAACGGGCCACGAGCCGCCGGAATCGGCCCGCCTCATAGGATTTCACGGCGCGGCGACACCCGCCGAGATAGCCATCCCGCTCATCGCCTTCAAATCCCCTGCCGCCGACCGCTAGTCGCTGCCACCGTCAGCCGCCCGCCGAGCGCGGCACCGCGATTGCCCGATGGGCCAGTGGCCAATATCACCCCGGCGCCGCAAAGGTCGGGCGATCGTGAAACCCACACCGGACTTTGATCGTTTTCACAGCTCGCACGCCTTGGCCGCCAAGCCTCGTGTTGTAAATTCGGGCCACTGTGGCAGTCGGAGGCGCACCTAGAGACCGGCGATGGCGGTCAGCCATCGCCATCGTTGCGGCGCTTTGCGTGTTCTGCGCCGTGACCTCGGGCTGGGCATCGCGCGGGGCCGCGGTCGCCGGCGTCGGGTCGCCGCACCCGGGTGTGTCCCACGAAGCCGTGCGCCCCGGGGTCGGCCAGGCACTCGGGCGTGCGGGCGACATAAGCCTTGCGGCACAACACTTTTCAACCGGCTCAGCGCCGATGCATCACAGCACCACCAAGAACGCATGGATGACGCGGGATCGGCCGCCGACGTGGGCCCGCTCGTCACCACCGTCGGTGGGGTCGCCGTTACCGGCCTCGTTCGCGGCCGCGGTGTTTCGGCTACCGCGCCCGCCGTCGCGTGCTCCCGCGGCACCACCACTTCACCGGGATCTGTTGACGCAGCTCTGTGTCGCTCGTTGCTGAGCGCTCGACAAGCCGCGGCAGCCGCCGTCGTTGCACTGCCGCCGTTGAAGTAGGCCTGTAACCCCCGTGCCTACGTCCCAACAGAAGAGTCCAATTTCCGGGCTTAGAGCGCCGTCGTTAGGCAGAGATAGCAATGAACTTCACCTCGCTTCCGCCGGAAATCGTTTCCGGCCAACTCCATGACGGCCCCGGCTCGGGGCCGATGACCGAAGCCGCGGCCGCCTGGGCCCGGCTGGCCGTTCGGCTGCACACCGCGGTCGCGGATTACCGGGCGGTGACCGCGAAGCTGGTGGCCGACTGGGATGGGCCAGCACCCGCGCCGGGAGGCGCGTTCCCCTACGTCGAATGGCTCGACGCCACGGCGATACGGGCCGAGCAGACGGCCACCCAGGCCGCCGCGGCCGCGAGCGCGCACGAGACGGCGCTGGCGGCGACGGTGCCGCCGCCGACGATCGGCGCCAACCGCGTGCTGCGCAGGTCGCTGATCCTGGCGAACCCCCTGGGGCTGGCCGGTCCCGCGATCGCCGACACCGAGGCCGAATACGAACGGATGTGGGCCCAGGACACCGCGGCCATGTACGCCTACGCCGAGGCCGCGGCCGATGCCGCGGCCATCACCCCGTTCACCTTGCCGCCCGGCGGCCCGGCCCAAGGCACGTGGGCGCTGGAGTCGGCGCCGGAGGTCGTCGCCACGGGCCGGCAGCTGATCTCCGCCGCACCCGGCGCGCTGCGGACGCTGTCCTCGTCCCCGCTGGCCACGTTCGACGTCTCCCTCGCGTCGGTGACCTCTCCCCTGTCGAAACTGAGCTCCCTGACGGCGCCGTCGGGGGTCGCGATCGCCCACCTGAATTCGCTCAACAAGGCGGCGGCCCTGCAATGCCTGCTGCCCAATCGGCGTGCGGCGGCCGACGCGACGATCACCGTGGCGGTCGGCCGCGCGACGCCGGTCGGCGGGTTGTCGGTACCACAGGCGTGGGCGGCGGCCACGGCGCCGCTGGCGGTCTGCCGGGGAACGGTCGCTTAGCCGCGCTCAGCTCGCGCGCGTCGCATACGACCGCGCGGCGTCCACGATCGCGGCGAAGAGGCGCATGTCGTCCAGGGACTGTTCCGGATGCCATTGCACCGCAAGGACAAAGCTGTCCCCGGGCAGCTCCAGCGCCTCGACCACACCGTCGGGGTCCCAGGCGCTGACCACGAGACCCTCGCCGACTTGGTCGATCGCCTGGTGGTGATAGCACTGCGCGGTGGTGGACTCCCCCACCAGGGCGGCCAGCCGGCTGCCCGCGACCGTGCGCACCGGCAATTTGGTGAACACCCCGTTGCCCGCCCGGTGCCCGTCGTGTCCGAGCACGTCGGGCAGGTGTTGATGCAGGGTGCCGCCGAGCGCCACGTTGAGCACCTGCGCGCCACGACAGATGCCCAGCACCGGCAAACCCCGGTCCAACGCGCCGCGCAGCAACGCGAACTCCCAGGCGTCGCGGTCCACGCGCGGCCGATCGGTGCTCGGATGCGGGCGCTGGCCGTACCCGGCGGGGTCCAAGTCGTAGCCCCCGGTGATCACGAGCGCGTGCAGGCCGTCCAAGACCGAGCCGACTGTCTGCGGTTCCGCCGGTTGGGGTGGCAGCAACACCGCGGCCCCGCCGGCCATGACGACGCCCTGGAAGTAATCAGCCGGCAGGTAGCCCGCGGGCATCTCCCAGATGCCGGTCCGGACCCGCTCCAGGTATGAGGTCAGGCCCACCACCGGGCGCCCACGGGCGTTCACAACCGAGCGTCCTTTCCCCGATTTCATGTCGAGCGACCGCTCAGCGCGGGCGCTCCGGGCTCCGTTCGACACGGTACCGCCCCGCACCGACCGGCGCCGCCCGCGCGCGGAGGACCGGGCAAAGCGCTTGTGCGAGTGGATCTTCGGCGTGAAGGGGTGGCTACCAGGTACTGGTGCGCAACACGATCTCGGCGGCCAACTGTGCCGTCGACTCCTGCACCGTGCGCCGCCCCAGGTGCACCACACGGTATTCCGCGTAGACGTACTGCTGGCTGGCGCGGGCCACCGCGCGCGCCGCCGGGGAGCTGACCAGCACGGTGGTGCCGATCTCCACCGGCGGGCAGTGGTCGTCGCGAACCACGCCGTCGCGGTCGGCGGCCCGCGGGTGCCCACGGTCGATAACGACCAGTCCGACGAACCGGCCCAGCTTCGTCGCCGCCAATTCCCAGGCCAGGTCGCCGCCGGCGCGGTCGCCCACCACGACGGCCCAGCCGATTCCCAGTGCGTCGAGGATGCCGATCACCGATTTGGGGGTCAGGCGCGGGTCGAGGCCGATGACGACGGTCCGAAGCGATGCCGTGTGCAGACGCTCGCAGACCGCGTCATACGCGGCGGGAACTCGTTCCTCGTCCCCCAGGATGGCCACCACGACGCCCTGCTCGGGACCAGCCACCGCTACCGGGACGGGGAACCCGTCGAGCGTGGTCATCATGGAGGGCATTCACGCACGCTACAGCGGATCGGCCTGCGCGCGCGAGGATTTGTCGAATTCCGTGCGCGCCCAACGGGTTTTGCGTCGCCGTAAATTCGATTGCCGTGTGCGCACATGCGCGTGAACGCCCTACGGCCGCAACCGAGTTGCGATATGCGGTCGTCGTGGCGGCACATCGTCGAGCAGGCCCAGAACCGCGTCGACGTCGAGATGGGCGGCCAGCAAATCGGCGATTGTGTCCAGCTGAGCGTCGCGTCGCGCGGAGACGTCGGTGTGGGCGACGACGAACCCGCCACGGCCCGCCGCGGCCGCGACGCGGGTAAGCCACGCGCGTCGGAAGTCGTCGTTGTCGAGCAGCCCGTGCCAGTGGGTGCCGAAGACCGCGCCCCGCGCGAGGCCGTGTGGTTCGCAGTCGCGCCCGCCCTCCGCGCCGAACCAGCTCTCCTCGGCGCAACGCGAGACGCGGCCGTGGTGGATTTCGTAGCCGGCGAGCGGCGGCGGCCAGCGACGCAGAACCTTGGGCTCGCCGAAGACGATGTCCGCGTTCAACAAGCCCAGACCGGCGACCTCGCCCGCCCCCGATTCCACGGTGTCGTCGATGCGCCGGCACAGCATTTGGAAGCCCCCGCAGATGCCCAGCACCGGCTTGCCGGTCGCGGCGTGCGCGGTGACCGCGTCGGCCAGCCCGAGCTCGCGCAGCCAGGCCAAATCGGCGACGGTGGATTTGCTCCCGGGCAGCACGATCAGGTCGGTGTCGGCCAGGTCGGCGGGATCGGTAGTCCAGCGCACCATGACTCCCGGTTCGCAGGCCAGCGCCTCGACGTCGGTGGAGTTGGAGATCCGGGGCAGCCGGATCGCGGCCACCCGCAGCCACTCGCGCCCGCGCGGCGGCGCGGGGCTGCCGACGACGCGGTGCGCGACCACCGATAAGGAGTCCTCGGCGTCCAGCCAGAGCTCGTCGGTGTACGGCAACACCCCGTAGGTCGGGCGCCCGGTCATCGCCCGCAGCTGGCGCAGCCCGGGTTCCAGCAGAGCGGGGTCACCGCGGAACTTGTTGACCACGAAGCCCGCGATCAGCGCCTGGTCGTCGGGATCGAGCACGGCGACCGTCCCGAAGAGGTGGGCCAGCAGCCCGCCGCGGTCGATGTCACCGACCAGGATCACCGGCAGGTCCGCCGCCCTGGCCAGGCCCATGTTGGCCAGATCCGTGGCGCGCAAATTGATTTCGGCCGGCGAGCCGGCGCCTTCGCAGATGACGGCGTCGAACTCGGCACGCAGGGCGGACAATTCGTCTGCGACGATCCCCGCGAGGCGGTCGCGATGCTTCACATAGCTTGCCGCCGTGACCGAATCGGCGACCTGGCCCCGGATCACCAGCTGCGACGTCCGATCGCTGCCCGGTTTGAGCAGGATGGGATTGAACCGCACGCTGGGCTCCAGCCCCGCCGCCCGCGCCTGCAGCGCCTGCGCCCGGCCGATCTCGCCACCTTCGACGGTGACCACGGAGTTGTTGGACATGTTCTGCGCCTTGAACGGCGCCACCCGAACGCCGCGGCGTGCCAGCAACCGGCACAGGCCCGCCGCCACCACCGATTTCCCGGCGTCGGAGCTGGTGCCGGCGACCAGCAGCGCCCCGTTCAAGGGTTCACGGCTTCCTCAAACGGAGGTGAGGATTTCGACGCCGGTGTCGGTCACCAGGAGGGTGTGCTCGAACTGCGCGGTCCACTTGCGGTCCTTGGTGACCACGGTCCAGCCGTCGTCCCAGATCTCGTAGTCCAGGCTTCCGAGGTTGATCATCGGTTCGATGGTGAACGTCATGCCAGGCTGCATGATCGTCGCCACCGACGGCTGGTCGTAGTGCAGCACCACCAGGCCGTTGTGAAACGTGGTGCCGATGCCGTGGCCGGTGAAGTCGCGAACCACGTTGTAGCCGAACCGATTCGCGTAGGCCTCGATGACGCGGCCGACGACCGAGAGCGCCCGTCCCGGCTTGACGGCATTGATCGCGCGCATCGTCGCCTCCCGGGTGCGCTCCACGAGCAGCCGGTGCTCCTCGGACACGTCGCCGGCGAGGAACGTCGCGTTGGTGTCGCCGTGCACCCCGTCGATGTAGGCCGTGACGTCGATGTTGACGATGTCCCCGTCGGCGATCACCGTCGAGTCGGGGATGCCGTGGCAGATGACCTCGTTGAGCGACGTGCAGCACGACTTCGGGAAGCCCTTGTAGCCCAGGGTCGATGGATAGGCGCCGTGGTCGATCATGTACTCGTGGGCGATCCGGTCCAGTTCGTCGGTCGTCACCCCTGGCGCCACGGCCTTGCCCGCCTCCTGCAGCGCGCCGGCCGCGATCCTGCCGGCGACGCGCATCTTCTCGATCACCTCCGGCGTCTGCACCCACGGCTCGCTGCCCTCGCGCACGCTGGATTTCCAGGCGTACTCCGGGCGCGGGATGCGGACGGGCACCGGCAGAGTCGGGGACAACTCTCCCGGGGAAAGCGCGGTGCGAGCAGGCATGGGGCCAGCTTAGCGACGCTCACTCCGCGGCGCCGTCGGTGCGGGTGCGTCGGCGCCGTTGCGTGTGCATCCTCGGCGTCGAGGCGCGCACCGAGGGCGGCGACACGCCAACCTCCCGGGCCGAGTCATGCGCGACGCAAACCGTCCAGCCGGCCGCGGATCAGCGAACGCCGCGGTCCCCGGATGGTCACCGAGCCGCACACCACCCGCCCGGTCAGGATCACATGCGGCCTTCCCTCGCCGGGGGCGTCCCTGCGGCGGTCGCGGGCGCTGCCCACATAGACCTGGACGTCGTCGATCGACGCGCTCGCCCCGTCGGGCAGCCGGATGTCCACCGAGCCGCCCCTCATGTCGAGTTCGATCACCACCACCGGGCCCGCGAACCGCGCCTTGGTGAGGTCGAGTTCGATCGAGCCCAGCCGGCGGACGAGGGCCAGGCGGGTGGGCACCGTCCACTCGCCGTGGCGTTTCAGCGAGCCGGCCCAGCCGCGCAGCTCCACCCGGTCGGCGGCGGAGGTGACGATGGCGCCCGGCCCGGGCAGGTCGCCGACCAGCCCGTCCAGCTCGCCCCGGGTCCGGGCATACGACACCTGGGACGAGCGCTGCTCGAACTCGTCGATGTCGATCAGCCCGAGCGCGACGGCGTTGTGCAGTCGCCGCATGGTGCCGTTGCGGTCGGCGTCGGAGACCCGCAATGCCACCATATCGCCGCCGGGATCCGTCATGTTCGCAATTTACCGCCCCCGGGACCGTCGCGAGCGTGCGTGTTTGTACGACGACACGCCGCTGCGGGCGGCATTCTGCGCACCCTCGCCCAGCAGGGGCTACCGGGCTGGGCGCTAGGCCAGGAAGTCGGGCGGCAGCGACTCGAACATCACCTTCGTCATCCGGACCGCGTATTCCGAGCTGCCGCCCCCGACGATCAGCGACGCGAACGCCAGGTCG
Organism: Mycobacterium sp. E183; assembly: GCF_001667735.1. Taxonomy (GTDB): domain Bacteria; phylum Actinomycetota; class Actinomycetes; order Mycobacteriales; family Mycobacteriaceae; genus Mycobacterium. Next base: position 69,740 of record NZ_LZJN01000204.1, on the reverse strand, counting down.
CCGCGGTACCCGGCGAACCAGGAGTGCGATCCGCCCGGGAATTCGGCCTCACCGGTCTTCCCGTAGACGGCCCCGCAGCCGGCGATCTCCTTCGCGGTGCCATTGGTCACCACCAGCCGCATCATCGGCCGCAGGGCGTCCACCATCTTCGGGCTGATCGGGGTGGTGTCGCCCTGCACCGCGGTCGGTCGGCCCGCGATGAGCTGCGGCGTCGGCGTCTTGCCTGCCGCGACGGTGGCCGCCACGAGGGCCATGCCGAACGGGCTGGCCAGCACCTTGCCCTGGCCGAAACCGTCTTCGGTGCGCTCGGCGAGGTCGACTGTCGGGGGCACCGACCCGGTCACCGTAGTGATGCCGTCCACCTGATAGTCCAGCCCGATGCCGTACCGGCTGGCCGCCTGCGTCAGGCCCCGGGGCGGCATCTTGCTGCTGAGCTCGGCGAAGGTGGTGTTGCAGGAACTGGCGAACGCCCGCGACATCGGCACCACGCCGAGGTCGAAGCCGCCGTAGTTGGGGATGGTGCGGTGCCCGATGTCGAGGTGGCCCGGGCAGCCCAGCATGGTGTTGGGGGTGGCCATGTCGCGGTCGACGGCGGCGCCAGCGGTGACCATCTTGAACGTCGAACCCGGTGGGAACAGGCCGGTGGTGGCCACCAGGCCGTCGGCGTCGGCCCCGCCGTTCTGCGCGATCGCCAGGATCTCCCCGGTCGACGGCTTGATCACGACCATCATCGCCTTGCCGCCGCGGGTGTCCACCGCGCGCTGCGCGGCGTTCTGCACCACCCGGTCCAGCGTGATCGAGATCGACGGCGCCGGCGAACCCGCCACCTCGTGCAGCACCTCGACTTCGACGCCGTTCTGGTTGACGCTGACCACCCGCCAGCCCGCCTCGCCGTCGAGCTGGTCGACCACGGCCTTCTTCACCTCGGCCATGACCGCCGGGGCGAAATGCGGGTCGGTGGGCAGGATCTCGGGCTGAGGCGTGACGACGACGCCGGGCAGCCGGCCGATGGCCGGGAAGACCTTGTCGTTGTCGTCGGGGTGCAACGTCACCAGGTCCACCGGCTGAGTCGCCGAGCTGGCCTGCTCGGCGAGCAACTGCGGGTCGGCCAGCGTGCCGTTGAACGGGCGCAGGACGTCCACGATCGCGTGCGCCGTGCCGATCAGGGCGGCTCCGGATCCGGCCTGGGTGGCGTCCAGCGTGTAGTGGTACAGGTAGCCGGGCACCAGCACGTCGGTGCCGCCGAGCTCGTTGACCGAGGCGCGCCGCGGCGCGTCGGCGCGCAAGGCGAACGTCTGGTGCTCGCCAAGTTTGGGGTGCAGGCCGGTGGTGGTCCACCGGACCTCCCAGCGGCCTTCGTCGCGCGCCATCTTCAGCTGGCCGTCATAGGTCCAGGTCCGGTTCTTGGGCAGGTGCCAGGTGAAGCGGTAGCCGACCGTGCCGGTGTCCTCGGCGTACTTGGCGTTGAGGATCTGCGTGTCGAGGTGGCTCGCCTGCAGCCCCGCCCACGCGGCGTTGAGCGCTTCGCGGGCCTCGTTGGGGTTGTCGCTGAGTTGGGCGGCCGTGGCGGTGTCGCCGATCGCCAGGGCGGCGAAGAACTTTTCGGCCGCCGGGCCGGGGCCGTCGGGTCGCGGGGTGCACCCGGACGTCGCGACGGCCGCGAGGAGCAACCCGGCCGCCACGATTACCAGTGGGGTTTTTGTGACCATTGGTACAGATGTTATGAAGCTCGGCTGCGGCACCGGGGTCGACACACCGAGATCGGACCGTGATGTAACGCGGGCGTTCCGCCGAGTGCGCGGCGAGCCGCGAATTCGGTGCCGGGTGTGCGGCTGGCCGCACCCTCGCGCGGCGACCGCCCAGCGCCCGGGACCCCGGGCGTTCGGCGGCAAGCGGGTCAGTCCAGCAACACCGTCGCGAAGGTGCCCACCTCGGCGAAGCCGACCCGGGCGTACGCGGCGCGAGCCACCGTGTTGAAGCTGTTGACGTAGAGGCTGGCGGTGCGCCCGCTGCCGACGATCACCGCGGCCACCGTCGCGGTCCCTGCGGTGCCGAGGCCAAGGCCCCGCCACTCGGGGTGCACCCATACGCCCTGGATCTGCCCGACGCCCGGCGACTGCGAGCCCACCTCGGCCTTGAAGACGACCTGGCCCTGTTCGAAGCGGGCCCACGCGCGGCCCGCCGCGATGAGGCTGGCCACCCGGCGCCGGTATCCCCGGCCGCCGTCGCCGATGCGGGGGTCGACGCCCACCTCGCCGATGAACATGTCCACCGCGGCCACCAGGTAGGCGTCCAGCTCGTCCGGCCGGACCTGCCGCACCCCGGTGTCGATGTCGCAGTTGGGGTGGCGGGACAGCGCCAGCAACGGCTGGCGATCGCGCACGTCCCGGGCCGGGCCCCACGCCGACTCGAGCCGTTCCCACATCCGCATCACCAGATCGGCCCGGCCGACCAGGGAGGAACAACGGCGGGCTCCGCTCATCGCCTCGTCGGCGAAGGCGTCCATGTCCGCCGGAGTGCCCCGCAACGGAATCAGGTTGGCGCCGGCGAAGCACAGCGACTCGTCCGCGCCGCGCAGGGTCCACAGTTCCCCGCCGATGGAGTTGGGGTCGATGCCGTGATCCGCCACCCGGGCCGCGACCATGCACGACCCGACCGGATCCTCGTCGAACACCCGCCAGACGGCGGCGGCGTCACGCACCACCGACACCCGTCGCTCGCCGACAAGGCGGAAGAGGGGCGGAGCCGACATCTGGCGAACTCTCTGTGCTGCGAACTAAAGGACCGGGAAATCGGACCCCATCAGCTTACGGTCACGATCGGCGAACCGCTTGATGTTGTGTCAGGACCGTGATCGGTTCCCATCTCCGATGCCAGCCGCATGGCCTCCTCGATGAGCGTCTCGACGATCTGCGCTTCGGGCACGGTCTTGATCACCTCGCCGCGAACGAAGATCTGTCCCTTGCCATTTCCCGACGCGACGCCCAGGTCGGCCTCGCGCGCCTCGCCGGGGCCGTTCACCACGCAGCCCATCACGGCGACCCGCAGCGGGACGTCGAGGCCGTCCAGCCCGGCGGTGACCGCGTTGGCCAGGGTGTAGACGTCGACCTGGGCGCGCCCGCAGGACGGGCAGGACACGATCTCCAGACCGCGCGGCCGCAGGTTCAGCGACTCGAGGATCTGGATGCCGACCTTGACCTCTTCGACCGGCGGCGCGGAGAGCGACACGCGAATGGTGTCGCCGATCCCCCGCGACAGCAGCGCACCGAAGGCGACCGCGGACTTGATGGTGCCCTGGAACGCCGGACCGGCCTCGGTCACGCCCAGGTGCAGCGGGTAGTCGCACTGCGCGGCCAGCTGCTCGTAGGCGGCGACCATCACGACCGGGTCGTTGTGCTTGACGCTGATCTTGATGTCACCGAAGCCGTGCTCCTCGAACAGCGAGGCCTCCCACAGCGCGGATTCGACCAGCGCCTCGGGGGTGGCCTTGCCGTACTTCTCCATGAACCGCTTGTCCAGCGAGCCGGCGTTGACGCCGATGCGGATCGGGATGCCGGCCGCGGCCGCCGCCTTGGCGACCTCGCCGACCCGGCCGTCGAATTCCTTGATGTTGCCGGGGTTAACCCGCACCGCGGCGCAGCCGGCGTCGATGGCGGCGAAGATGTACTTCGGCTGGAAGTGGATGTCGGCGATCACCGGGATCTGGCTGTGCCGCGCGATCTCGGCGAGCGCGTCGGCGTCCTCCTGACGCGGGCAGGCCACCCGCACGATGTCGCAGCCGGCGGCGGTCAGCTCGGCGATCTGCTGCAGCGTCGTGTTGACGTCGTGGGTCTTGGTGGTGCACATGGACTGCACCGAAATCGGATGGTCGCTGCCGACGCCGACATCGCGCACCATGAGTTGGCGCGTCTTGCGGCGGGGGGCGAGCGTGGGCGCCGGGGCGTCCGGCATGCCCAGGCCAACGGACACTTGTTTTCCTTCTCTCGTTACTGGAAGAGCCTGATCGGGTTGACCAGATCAGCGGTCACGGTCAGCAACATGTACCCGACCACGAACACCAGCACCACGTAGGTGGCGGGCATCAGCTTGAGGTAGTTCACCGGTGCGGCCGCGACCATGCCGCGCGCCGACCGGACGAGGTTGCGGATCTTTTCGAACGTCGCGATGGCGATGTGGCCGCCGTCGAACGGCAGCAACGGCACCAGGTTGATCGCGCCCAGGATGAGGTTCAGCTGGGCCAGGAAGAACCAGAACGCCACCCAGAGCCCATGGTCGACGGTGTCGCCGCCGATGATGCTGGCGCCGACCACGCTCATCGGGGTCTGCGGGTCGCGCTGTCCACCGCCGATGGCGTGCACCAGGGCGCCCACCTTGGTGGGGATGGTGACGAGCGCCTTGCCCACCTCGCCGGTCAGGTCCCAGGTGAACGCGAACGTCGCCGGCACGGCGGAGAACACCCCGTAGTGCGTGGGTGCGAGCTTGACGGCGGCGACGCCGATGGCGCCGACCGTCGACGGCGCCGCCTGACCGCCCTGCCCGGTGGGCCCGTTCGTCAAGAAGCGCTGGGTGGGCGTGACGTCGACGTAGGTGGTGATCGTGTTGCCGCCACGCTCGACGACGACCGGGACGGTGCCGTGCATCTTGCGGATCGCGGCGGCCATGTCCTCGAAGGTGGACACCTGGGTGTCGCCGACCTTGACCACGACGTCGCCCGCGCGGATCCCGGCCAGCGCGGCCGGACCGGGGCCGGTGCAGTCCGCGATCTTGCCGGGGGCCACTTCCGGTGCGACACAAGCGGTTTCGCCGACGACCGCCCTGGTCGGCGGATGCAGGTTCGGCAAGCCCCAGATCAGGGCGATGCCGTAGATCAGCACCAGGCAGATGACGAAGTTCATGCCCGGCCCGGCGAACAGCACCGCGACGCGCTTCCACGTGTCCTGCTTGAACATCGCGCGGTCGGTTTCGTCGGGCGCCAGCTCCTCGACCGAGGTCATCCCGGCGATGTCGCAGAAGCCGCCCAGCGGCACGGCCTTGAGGCCGTACTCGGTCTCGCCGCGCCGCGTCGACCACAGCGTGGGGCCGAACCCGACGAAATAGCGGCGCACCTTCATGCCGGTGGCGCGGGCGACCCACATGTGGCCGCACTCGTGCAGGGCCACCGAGATCAGGATGGCGAGGGCGAACAGCACAATGCCGATAACGAACATCATCTTCGCTGCAGGACCTTTCTCACACCATTCCGGAGGCGTTGACGGACGCCTCGGTGGGCCGTGCGTGTGCGACGGCGCGTTGCGCCCGCTCCCGCGCCCAGCGCTGCGCGTCTAGTACCTCATCCACGTTAGCGGGTGAAACCGCCCATTGGTCCGCGGCGTGCAGCACGTCCGCGATGGTTTTGACGATGGCGGGGAACCCGATGCGGCCTTGCAGGAACGCCTCGGCGGCTTCCTCGTTGGCCGCGTTGTACACGGCGGTCATGCAGCCGCCCGTCTGGCCGGCGTACCGGGCCAGCTCGACGGCGGGGAAAACTTCGCTGTCCAACGGCTCGAATTCCCAGCTAGAGGCGGTGCGGAAGTCGCAGGCGGCCGCCGCCCCCGGAACCCGGGCCGGCCAGCCCAGGGCCAGCGAGATGGGCAGCTTCATGTCCGGGGGGCTGGCCTGGGCGATGGTCGACCCGTCCACGAAGGTGACCATCGAATGAACAATCGATTGGGGGTGCACGACGACCTCGATGCGGTCGTAGGCGATGCCGAACAGCAGGTGCGTTTCGATGAGTTCGAGGCCTTTGTTGACCAGCGACGCCGAGTTCAGGGTGTTCATCGGGCCCATCGACCACGTCGGGTGCGCTCCGGCCTGCTCCGGGGTGACGCCCTCGAGCTGGGCGGCGGTCCAGCCGCGGAACGGCCCGCCGGAGGCCGTCAGCACCAGCTTCGCGACCTCCTCGGGGGCGCCGCCGCGCAGGCACTGCGCCAGCGCGGAGTGTTCGGAGTCGACGGGCACGATCTGACCCGGACGCGCCGCCTCGAGGACCAGCGGCCCACCTGCCACCAGGGATTCCTTGTTGGCCAGCGCCAGCCGGGCGCCCGATTCCAGCGCCGCCAGCGTCGGCCGCAGGCCCAGCGCGCCCACCAGCGCGTTGAGCACGACGTCGGCCTCGGTGTCCTGGATCAGGCGGGTCACCGCCTCAGGGCCGCGGTAGGGAACGTCGGCGATCTGCGCCGCGCGTTCGTCGGCGACGGCGACGTTGGTGACGCCGGTTTCGGCGCGCTGCCGCTGCAGAATGTCCAGATTCGCGCCGCCCGCGGCCAGGCCGACCACCTCGAAGCGGTCCGGATTGGCCGCCATCACCTCCAGCGCCTGGGTGCCGATCGAGCCGGTGCTGCCCAGCACCAGCACGCGCAGGCGGCCCTCGGGCGTCGCGATTGTCACCCACTCATTGTGCCTGCTCGGTCCAGCGACGGGTGTGCCAGAATCTCCCTACCAGCCGATCACGAAAGGGACTCACCGTGGCCAGTACCGAGGTGGAACAGTTCACCGGCGTCGACACCGTTGAGGTGCCTTCGGCGGCGTGGGGCTGGAGCCGGATCAATCACCGCACCTGGCACATCACCGGCCTGGTCATCTTCGGGTTCCTGCTGGCGATGCTGCGCGGCAACCACGTGGGCCACGTCGAGAACTGGTTCCTGATCGGCTTCGCCGCGTTGGTGCTCGTCGTCCTCGTCCGCGACCTGTGGGGCCGCCGGCGCGGCTGGATCAGGTAGTCGCCGCCCTAACGTTTCGCCCGGCGATACCGGGCGCCGCCGACCACGAGGGCCGTCAGCGCGAGCGCGGCCACCGCCCACGGCCAAACCCCGTGTTGATGCACCCAGCCGGCCAACGCCCCCTGAACGCGCCCGGCGGCCGTGATAACCGCATCCCGCGGGTCCGCGTTGGCGCCCAACAGGCGCACCTCGTAAGCGCCGTAGTAGCAGACGTACACACCGACCAGCACCAGCAGCGCGCCGCTGATTCGGTCGACGATCGGCAGGATGCGCCGCAGGTGGTCGACCATCGCCGAGCTCGCGGTGGCCGCGGCCACCGCGAGGACGCCGACGACCAGCGTCAGGCCGCCGATGTAGGCGAGGTAGATCGCTACGGCCGTGACGATCGATCCGCCCCGCAGGCCCGCCGCGGTGACCGCCAGAAACGGTCCGACGGTGCAGGAGAGCGAGGCGATCGCGTAGCTGACGCCGTAGGAGTACATGGAGCCGAGCCGAACCGTGGGCGCCCACCGCGGGCCCACCGGCCGCGGGGTGAGCGCCGACAGCCCCCGGCCGGACAGCAGCCAACCGCCGAGCGCTACGAGAATCACGCCGACGATCACCGTGGCGTACGGCACGTACCGCTGCACGGTGCTCGCGGCCGACACCGTCAGCACGCCGAACGAGCCGAACACCGTCAGGAAGCCGAGCGCCATGCCTGCGGTGGCCGCCAGCGCCCGTCCGGCCGCGGCCAACCCCTTCCGCTGGCCCCGCACCACCAGCAGGAGGTACGCGGGCAGCATGGCAAACCCACACGGGTTCAGGGCCGCCACCAGCCCGGCGGCGAAGGCCAGGCCGACGAGACCCTGATCCATCAGGACCTCAGCGCGGCAACCCGGTCAGACAACTCCTGCTGTGGCATCGCCGAAGTCGGGTTGTTCACGAACGTCGAGCTGCCGTCCGCGCGGTAGAACACGTAGGCAGGCTGCCAAGGGACGTTGTAGCGAGCCCAGATCGCGCCATCGGTGTCGTTGAGGTTGGTGAAGTTCAGGTTGTACTTGGCGACGAAGTTCTGCATCGCCGCGACGTCCGAGTGGGCCGCGACGCCTACGAAGGTGACGCCGGGGTTGGCGGCCGCGACCTGGCTCACGCCCGGGGCCTCGGCGTTGCAGAACGGGCACCACGGCGTCCAGAACCACAGCACCGCGGGCCTGCCCTGCAGGCTGGCGCCGTTGAACGGCGCACCGCTCAGGGTCGTCCCGGTGAATTGCAGGCGGTCGTCGGCGGCCGCCGAGCGCGGTGCGTCGGTGAGTCCGAATATCAGAGCGGAGCCGAAAAGGGCCGCGGCCAACAGCCTGAGCGGGGTCAAGAACCGAACAATCATGGCGTCACCTCGTTTGCTGGTGTTATGCCTGATAGACGTGAGGCGCGCCGCCCGGGTTCACCCTTCGGCGGCCAGCTGTCCGCAGGCCCCGGCCAAACCGCCGCGCTCCAGCTACCCGCCTTCGGCGGCCAGCTGTCCGCAGGCCCCGGCCAAACCGCCCGCGCTCCAGCTACCCGCCTTCGGCGGCCAGCTGTCCGCAGGCGGCGCTGATCTCGCGGCCGCGGGTGTCCCGCACCGTGCACGACACCCCGTGCGCCCGGACCCGGCGGACGAACTCCCGCTCCGCCGCCTTGGGGCTGGCGTCCCACTCGCTGCCGGGGGTCGGGTTGAGTGGGATCAGGTTCACATGCACCAGCGGGCCGAGCACCCGATGCAGGCGTTTGCCCAGCAGGTCGGCGCGCCACGGCTGGTCGTTGACGTCGCGGATCAGCGCATACTCCACCGACACCCGGCGGCCGGTGACGTCGGCGTAATAGCGGGCGGCGTCGAGCGCCTCGGCTATCTTCCACCGGTTGTTGACCGGCACCAGCGTGTCGCGTAATTCGTCGTCGGGCGCGTGCAACGACAGCGCCAGCGTCACCCCGAGCCGCTCGTCGGCGAGTTTGCGGATGGCCGGGGCCAGGCCGACGGTGGATACCGTGACCGAGCGGGCCGAGATGCCGAAGCCGTGCGGCGGCGCTTCGGTGATGCGACGCACCGCGGCCACCACCCGCGCGTAGTTGGCCAGCGGCTCCCCCATGCCCATGAACACGACGTTGGAGAGCCGGTCGCCGAAATCGTCCCGCAGGGCCACCGCGGCGGAGCGGACCTGCTCCAGGATCTCCGCGGTGGACAGGTTGCGGGTCAGCCCCCCCTGCCCCGTCGCGCAGAACGGGCAGGCCATGCCGCAGCCGGCCTGTGAGGAGATGCACACGGTGTTGCGCTGCGGGTAGCGCATCAGCACCGACTCGAACGTGGTCCCGTCGGTGCCGCGCCACAACGTCTTTCGGGTCTGCCCGGCATCGCAGGTGACCTCGGCGGCCGAGGTGAGCAGGTGCGGGAACATCGCATCGGCGATCCGGTTCCGCACGGCCGCGGGCAGGTCGGTCATCTCGCGCGGGTCGGCGATCAGGCGGCCGTAGTACTGATGCGCGAGCTGCTTGGCGCGGAACGCCGGCAGTCCGAGTTCGGCCACGGCCGAGGCGCGCCCGTCCGCGTCGAGGTCGGCCAGGTGCCGCGGCGGCTTGCTGGGGCGGGGTTCGGTGAAGACCAGTTGTTGGACCATGTCCAGTCCAGTATCGGCCCTTCTCAGGGCACGAGTGTCAGCACCGTCCACGCGGCGACCGCCGACGGGAGCACGCCGTCCAGCCGGTCCATCAGGCCGCCGTGGCCGGGCAGTAGTCGGCCCATGTCCTTGATGCCCAGGTCGCGCTTGATCTGCGACTCGACCAGATCGCCAAGCGTGCAGGTCAGCACCAGGATCACGCCCAGCACCGCCCCGATCCACAGCGGCTTGCGCGCCAGGAAGGTCGCGGTCAGGATCGCCGCGGTGATTCCGAAGACGAGCGAACCGGCGAAACCCTCCCACGATTTCTTCGGGCTGATCGCGGGCACCATCGGGTGCTTGCCGAACAGGACCCCGACGGCGTAGCCGCCCACGTCGGAGGCGACGACGGTGACCATCAGGCAGAACACCCGGCCGGCGCCGTCCTTGGGGTAGACGAGCATGGCGCCGAAGGAGGCGAACAGCGGCACCCACGCGGCCAGGAACACCGTCGCGGAGGCGTCGCGCAGGTAGTTGGCCGACGGGGACCCGGCGAACGGCTCGGGTCGCTTGCTGTTGTCCTGCATGAACAGGCGCCAGACGTTGCACACCACCACCGTGCCGCCGAAGCCGGCCAGGGCGCCGGCGGCGTGGAACGGCCACGTCAGCCAGACGGTGGCCTGACCGCCGATCAGCAACGGGATCAGCGGGATGACGTATCCGGCCTCGCGCAGCCGTCGCACCACCTCATGGGTGGCGACGGGGATGGCGATCGCGACGATCGCGACCCAGAAGCGGGGGGCGAAGACCAGCGTCACGATGAGCACGCCACCGATCCCGGCGCCGACCGCGATGGCCGCGCGCAGGTCGCGTCCCGCGCGCGAGGTCGTCTTGGCCGGCTGCGCGGTCTTCTTGCCCTCACGCGCCGGCTCGTCGGGCGTGCTGGCTGCGCCGGTGGTTGCCACGGACCCGGGTGAACTTAGCTGCTGAGCGGCCGCTAGACCTCCAGCAGCTCGCCTTCTTTGTGCTTGACCAGGTCTTCGATCTGGGTGATGTACTGGTGCGTCGTCTTGTCCAGGTCCTTCTCGGCGCGACCGACCTCGTCCTCGCCGGCCTCGCCGTCCTTGCGGATGCGGTGCAACTCCTCCATCGCCTTGCGGCGGATGTTGCGCACCGACACCTTGGCGTCCTCGCCCTTGCCCTTGGCCTGCTTGACCAGCTCGCGGCGACGCTCCTCGGTGAGCTGGGGCACCGCCACCCGGATCAGGGTGCCGTCGTTGGTGGGATTGACGCCCAGATCGGAGTTGCGGATCGCGGTCTCGATCGCGCCCAGCTGACCGGCTTCGTAGGGCTTGATCACGACCAGCCGGGCCTCCGGGACGTTGATGCTGGCCAGCTGCGTGATGGGGGTGGTGGCGCCGTAGTAATCGATGGCGATCCGGGAGAACATGCCCGGATTGGCGCGGCCGGTTCGAATGGTTGACAAGTCGTCACGGGCGACCGCTACGGCCTTCTCCATTTTCTCTTCCGCGTCGAATAGAGCCTCGTCAATCATTGCGCCGCTCCTTTCCCCCGCAAGCGGGAGGTGCCCCCACATCACTGCGTTCTCCATCGTCGCCAGGGCGAATCATCGTTCGCGCTTCCCCTCAGGTGGTGACCAGTGTCCCGATTTTCTCACCGGCGACCGCGCGGGCGATATTCCCATTGGTCAGCAGGTTGAACACCAGGATCGGCATGCCATTGTCCATGCACAGGCTGAACGCGGTGGCATCGGCCACCCGCAGCCCCCGGTCGATGACCTCGCGGTGACTGATCGCGGCGATCAGCTCGGCTTCGGGGTTCACCCGCGGGTCCTCGGTGAACACCCCGTCGACCGCCTTGGCCATCAGGACGACGTCCGCGCGGATCTCCAGCGCGCGCTGCGCGGCCGTGGTGTCGGTGGAGAAGTACGGCAGCCCCATGCCGGCCCCGAAGATCACCACACGACCCTTCTCCAGGTGGCGGACGGCGCGCAGCGGCAGGTAGGGCTCGGCGACCTGCCCCATGGTGATCGCGGTTTGGACACGGGTGACGATGCCCTCCTTTTCCAGGAAGTCCTGCAGCGCGAGGCTGTTCATGACCGTGCCGAGCATGCCCATGTAGTCCGAGCGCGTGCGTTCCATGCCGCGCTGCTGCAGTTGCGCGCCCCGGAAGAAGTTGCCGCCGCCGATGACGACGGCGACCTGGACACCGTCGCGCACCACCTCGGCGATCTGGCGGGCCACCCGCGCCACGACGTCGGGGTCGAGGCCGACCTGGCCGCCGCCGAACATTTCGCCGCCGAGTTTGAGCAGGACTCGGGAGTATTTGGGCCGGGGTCGCGGCTGCCCGGCAGCTGATCCATTCTCCGTCGCCGTGGGCTCCCCGGACTCCGTCATCAGGCTCCTCGCATGAGAGTGCCATCCCGGGGTGACGTCTCCGGAACGGCATTTCACATCCTGCCTCATCGCAGCACAACGCGGCGTCGGCGGGGTGCGTTATGCGCAGAGTTGGCGATTGCGACGGCTTTTCGCGGCTGTCGGCCCAGGTGAGGCCGCCCGATCCGGCGGCTTCACCACCGCCGGGCCGCGAATGTTTGAGCGGTACCCGGCAGGGGGAATCCGCACCATCGCGGTGGGGATTTCACGGTCTTGAGAAGCAAGGGCCAGCCTCATCGCATGACCGGGCCGGTCGCCTTGGCGATCGGCAGTGAGCGCGGAACGCTCAGGTACGCCTACGAGGAGGAACTGATCCATGGCGGACAACAACTCGGGACCTGCTGAAGCCGTCAAGGGCGTCGTTGAGGACGTCAAGGGCAAGGCTAAGGAGGCCGTTGGCGCGGTGACGGGTCAAGACGACCTCACCCGCGAGGGCCAGGCCCAGCAGGACAAGGCTGAAGCCCAGCGCGACGCGGCGAAGAAGGAAGCCGAGGCCGAGGCGGCCCGCGGCGGCGCCGAGGCCGCTGAGCAGCGCCAGAAGGCCAATCAGTAGCTTGCTGGGAGGATGGGTCCGGTCTGTGAAAACGGACCGGGCCCATCGGCTTTTTCGGGATGGGACGGGCGGATCCGGTTAGCCAGGCCGGTGTGGTCGCCGGCTAATTCAACACACTTTGCATAATTTCGCGGCGAGCGGGTAATCACCGCTGCGCTTGCAGACATCTCCCTGAGGTGCCTACGGGCCGGGGAACCCACACGAAGTTTGGGGGAGATGTCCTTGGACGTACTAGTGCTGACCGACGCGGATGACTTCGATCGCGCTCTGCCGCCGCTGAATTCGTTTGCGCGAATCATGCGGCGAGCGCCCCTCACCGGTGACGGCCACAGCCCTCGCCATTCCGGCGACGTCGCCATTGTCGATGCTCGTGGCGACCTTGCGGCGGCCCAGACCGCCTGCCGCCGCCTGACGACGGACACTCCCGCCACCGCGGTGGTGGCAGTGGTGTCGCGAGCAGACGAGGTGACGGTCGACGGCGAGTGGAACGTTGACGACGTCATGCCACCCGGTACTGACGCCGGTGAACTACAGGAACGGCTGGGACGGGCGATCGCTCACCGGCGCAGCGCAATCAACGGCAGCCTGAAGTTCGGTGCCCTGCTATTGCACCCGACCAGCCTCGCCGGGTCGCTGGAAGGCAAGGACCTGGGTTTGACGCTGACCGAGTTCAAATTGCTGAGTTTCCTTGTGCAGCATGCCGGTCGGCCGTTTACCCGCACGCGGCTGATGCACGAGGCGTGGGGCTACGACTGCAACGGCCGAGTCCGTTCGGTCGATGTCCATATCCGGCGCCTGCGCGCCAAGCTTGGGTCCCGGCATCAATCGATGGTCGACACGGTCCGCGGCGTGGGGTACATGGCGACGACTCCCCCGCACCCGGAATGGATCATCAGCGACGAGCCGACGACGCTGACGGAGGCCACACCGGCGCAGTGAAAACCCCTGCGCCCGAGGCGGTTCGCGTCAGCCGAAGAGCGGAAACGCGCGCTTGCGCGCGAGTGCGTCCATCCCTTCCTGGATGGCGTCCTGGACCTCGCCGTACTTGCGCTCGACATAGGCGTCGTCTTCGGCACGCTCGGGGTCGTGGTCGAGTTCCACGGCCGGCATGAACCGGGTCCTGATCTTGGCCGGCAGCGGCAGCTGCGGCAGCGCCGCCGGCGCGATCCCCCACGGCAGTGAGATCGCCAGCGGGAACACCTTGAGGCGCAGCAGGCGGTCCAGCTGTAACGCCTTGGACAGCTTGTCGCCGCGGATCAGCACCGGCATAGCGTCGGCGCCGCCGACGGTGGCGATCGGCACGATCGGCACACCGGCCCGAATCGCCATCTTCACGAATCCTTTTCGGCCCGCGAGGTTGGCTTGGTCGCGCTCGGTCCAGGGGCGCAGCGAATCCACTTCCCCGCCGGGCCACAGCGCGACGTCACGCCCCTCGGCCAGGGCGGTCGCGATCGCGTCGGGGGCCGCCGGCAGCACACCCATCGAACGGAAGTACCGGCCGATCACCGGTATCGCCATCAACGCGTCATGTGCCGTGCCGTGCAGTGGACGATCCTGCCCGAAACGCCGCCACCACTGCAGACCCACGGTCCAGGCGTCCCAGACGAAGGGAGCGCCGGAGTGGATGCCGACCAGTAGCGCAGGCGGCGCCGGAATATTGTCCCACCCGTCGATTTCCATTCGAAACCAATAGTCCACCAGCACGTTCCACAGATATTTCTGCCGCTGCAGAGTGGTCTCGTCCTGGCCGCTGAGATCCCACCTACCGGCGCGCTCGGCGACCCAGCCGCTGACTCCGCCGTCCTGGCCGCTGCGCCGCTCCTCCATCGTCGCCCGCGCCTCTTCGGCGTTCAGCTTCGCCTGTTCGCGTACTTCGGCTGGCCTGTGATCCGGGTTACTCATGGGTGCGGTGTACCCGATTCGCGCGCGCACGATTCAACTCCCGCCCCCAAATGCGGAACTCCCCGCGTCGCACGCGACGCGGGGAGATTTCCGCAAGCCGGATCAGGTGTGGGCCGGGGCCGGCGGAGCACCCGGTGCCGGGCTGGCATTCGGGGCGGCGCCAGGCGCCGAGCCACCCTGCACATTCGACGTCCACATCAAGATGTCCTGCATCCCGTCGTTGTAGACGACGCCGTTCGGCGGCGCGCCCGTCACGTCGAAGTACAGCGTTCCGGTCGACTCGTTACCCTGCGCGATCGGCGCGGGGTTAAGGCCGTTGGGGGCCCCGACCTTGTCGATCACCCGGTAGTTCTGGCCGTTCGGGCCGCGGGCGATGAAGTCGTTGACCATCGGGGTCACGAGCCCACCGTCCGACCGGGCGGTAACGTCGGCCTGGTAGAGCGTTCCCTTGGGCGTGTAGCCCGGAATCGCGACGTTGCTCGGCTGCAGGTTGCTCACCGTGTAGTTGGTGATCAGCGGCCCGTCGACGAGTTGCTCGCTGGTGCCGAAGCCTTGGATGTTGGGCGGCGCGGCGGCAGCCGTCGACGCGGCGAAAACGCTTGCCACCGCTATACCCCCGGCCGCGGCGGCTGTCTTGATGGCCCTCTTGGTGACCTTCATTGCTCATTCCTTTCGTGTTGAACAATCGCCCCCCGTAAGGGCAATACACACACGAATCGCAAATAGCCATTCGCCTTCCGGCCTAAACATGTGAATCCGCCGAATGGCGGAATTAACGCAGGTTAGCTGGTGAAAAGCGGTTCGTTTGTTGGACAGCACCTTTCGCATCAGCTTTTAACATCCGTATCGATATTCACGCCGGGTCACTGGCGCAACGCGAGCGATTAGCCCCCGCCCCGGCGGGTAGTCGGAGCGGGACTGAACCGACGAGGACGAAAGGAGCCGTCGATGGAACGCGGAAGCTCCAAGCACAGCCCGCGCGAGGACGACGAACTCAAGCACGAATTGGACGGCACGCTGCGCGGAAACCGGCCCAGTCGCGCCGAGGAGTGGCGTGATGCCGAGCCCCGGCCGACGACGACCCCGACGTTCCCACGGCGGGCCCGGTGACGCGCGAGCCGTAAAACCCGCGAGCCGTTTGCTCGCAACAATTCTCGAACACGAATAGAGGAAACAGATGGGCTTTGCGCCTCAACAACAATCACCTCCTGGCGTCCAGGCCGAGATGAACCCGGTTCCCGACTGCGGCGAAAACAGTTACCGGGGCTCGGGAAAGCTCACGGGTAAAAAGGCGATCATCACCGGGGGCGACAGCGGCATCGGCCGCGCGGTCGCGATCGCCTTCGCCCGGGAGGGCGCCGACGTGCTGATCTCCTACCTCAATGAGGACGACGACGCTCGCGACGTCGCCCGCCACGTGGAGGGTGCCGGGCGAAAATGCGTGCTGGTTTCCGGCGACCTGTCCGACGCCGCGCATTGCCGCGTCGTCGTGGATCGAGCCGTCGAAGAGTTCGGCGGCATCGACATTCTGGTCAACAATGCCGCATACCAGATGATGCACAAAAGCCTCGACGAAATCAGCGACGAGGAATGGGATTACACGTTCCGGCTCAACGTCGGCGCGTACTTCCATCTCGCCAAGGCGGCCGTGCCGCACATGAAGGCCGGCGCCTCGATCATCGGTAGTTCATCGGTCAACTCCGACACGCCCAACCCCACCCTGGCACCCTACGCGGCAACCAAGGCCGCCATCGCGAACTTCTCGGCCAGCCTCGCTCAGCTGCTGGGCGAGAAGGGGATTCGGGTCAACAGCGTGGCTCCCGGCCCGATTTGGACACCGCTGATTCCGTCGACCATGCCGCCGGACAGCGTCGAATCGTTCGGTGAGAACACGCCGCTGGGCCGCGCGGGACAACCCGCGGAGCTCGCCCCCATCTATGTGCTGTTGGCCTCCGACGACGCGAGTTACATCTCCGGCGCGCGGGTGGCCGTTACCGGAGGCCGACCAATTCTCTAGCGCAGCAAGCTCTTAGGAGCGGTCAGGAGCCGCGGTTTTCACCCAGCTCGTCGACGATTGGGCTCTGGACACCGATGTCCTTCGCGCCTTCGGCGAGCCCGGGCTTGGTGTGGGTGCGACGCGCCGCGGCCTTGTCTCCGTCCTGGGTGTCGCGATCGTCGGCGATGGTGACGGACGCGGCGACCTGGGTGGCGTTGTTGTAGGTCTCGGGCGGAATGCCCCGCAGCGCGCGAATCGTGTTGTCGTCGCAGCCATTGCGGCCGGCGGCGGCAAGCAGATCCTGCTTGTTCGCCGGAAAGTCCACATCGCTCAGGCATTGACGCAGCTGACTTTGGGTGGTGGACGCAACCATGGCTGTCGGAATGCCCGCAAGCCGGGGACCTAAACGGGGCCGAGGGGTGCGGTCTCGGTCACATCGGCGCGGCCGCGGTCCTCAGCGGCCGCGGACCCGGCGATTGTGCTTCTTGATCGCGTCGACCAGCTCCGCTTTGCTCATCGTGGACCTTCCCCGGACGTCGAGTCGGCGCGCCAGCTCCAGCAGATGCTTCTTGCTTGCGTTCGCGTCCACCCCCTCGGCGGACTCACCGGAGGCTCGCGGACCACCCCTCTCGGCGCGCTCGTCCGACGGACCCTTCTTTTCTTTGGGCTCCCAATGGTCGCCGACCTTTTCGAAACTGTGCTTGAGGGCGGAATAGGCCACCCGGTGGGCGCGCTCTTCGCTACCGTATTCGTCGGCGGCCGCGTCATGCGTCTTGGCGAACGTGCGTTGCGCTTTGGCGTTCGAGCGCCGCAAAGTGCTCGGCAATTCGTCCTTCTTCGGCTTGCCGCCTTTCGTCGTCTTCGGCATGGAATCCTCCTCGGGTGCGCGTGACGTGTCGCCGCTGGTCGGTTACCCCGATGACCGGGCGGCAATCACCACTTTGCGTCGCCGAACCCCGCCTCCCGCCGGGCGAAATATGTCAAGATGATTGACATGGTTCAGGCCGAAGATGCCCCGCTTGGTTACCTGCTCTACCGGGTGGCCAGTTTGCTGCGACCGGAGGTTTCCGCGGTGTTGGGCCCGCTGGGCCTGACGCTGCCCGAATTCGTCTGCCTACGAATGCTTTCCATCCTTCCGGGGATGTCGAGCGCCGAATTGTCTCGGCAGGCCGGCGTCACACCGCAGGCGATGAACACGGTGCTGCGCAAGCTGGAAGACATTGGCGCCGTGGCGCGCCCGACGTCGGTGTCCAGCGGCCGCGCGCTGCCCGCCACGCTCACCGGCCCGGGCCGCGCCCTGCTCAAACGCGCCGAAGGCGCGGTGCGGACCGCCGACGCCCGCATCCTGGCCAAGCTGACCGAGAGTCAGCAGCGCGAGTTCAAACGAATGCTCGACAAGCTCGGTTCCGACTGACCGGCGACTAAGCGGCTTGGATCCTGGCCCACGGCCGCGCCTCTTCGAGTTCGTGGGCCAGCTCGAGCAGTAGCGCCTCCTGGCCGATGTCGGCCGAGAGCATCATGCCCACCGGCATGCCTTCGTCGGACTGGGCCAACGGAAGCGAGATCGCCGGCTCACCGGTGACGTTCTGCAGCGGGGTGAACGAGACCCAGTCGATCAGTCGTTCGATGACCTGGTGGTAATCGGTGGGTGCCAGATATCCGATGCGGGGCGTCTCGTCGGCGAGCGTCGGGGTCAGCACGACGTCGTAGGTGCCGAAGAATCTTGCGGTGCGCCTACGGATTCGGCGCAGGCGCATGATCGCCAGCGGCAGTCGGTGCATGTTGCGGGCGGTGTGGCGCTCCAGACCGAGGGTCAGGCTGTCCAGCCTGCTGCGGTCGAAGGTCGCGCCGAACATCCGGCGCCCCGTGCGGACCTGGGCCAGCGCCAGGAAGCCCCAGTACAACACGAAGTCGTCGACAAAACTGGCCGGCACCGGGGGCTCTTCGAGGTATTCGACGCGGTGGCCGAGCTCCTCGAGAAGACCGGCCGACTTCAGCGTGAGCTCGCGCACCTGCGGGCTGCAGTCCCGTTGCACCGAGCGGGTCAGCACGGCGATTCGCAGCCGCTGCCTGCCGGGACCGGTGACATCCCCGATCGGCGCCAGTTTCGGATTACGCCAGATGCGTTCGGCCTCCCGGTAGAACGCCGCGGTGTCGCGCACCGATCGAGTGACCACACCGTTGGCGACGATGCCCACCGGCATCCGGCGCAGGTGCGGGTCCAGCGGCAGCCGCCCACGCGACGGCTTCAGCCCGACGAGGCCGTTGCAGGCGGCGGGGATGCGGATGGATCCGCCTCCGTCATTGGCGTGGGCCATCGGCACCACGCCGGCGGCGACGAATGCCCCAGAGCCCGACGACGATGCGCCGGCACTGAAGTCGGTGTTCCACGGGTTGCGGACCGGCCCCAGCCGGGGGTGCTCGGCGGACGCGCTGAAACCGAATTCCGACAGCTGCGTTTTTCCCACGGGTGCCAGCCCGGTGGCCAGGAACAGCCGGGTGAACTCGCCGTCGGAGGTGGCATTCCACGGCGTCCACGCGTCGGTGCCGTGCATCGTCGGCTGGCCGGCGATGTCGACGTTGTCCTTGAGGAACGTCGGGACCCCGCTGAAGAAGCCGTCGGCAGGGCTGCCCGACGCGCTGTCCCGGGCCTGTTGGAAGGCCGCATACGCCAAACCGTTGAGCACCGGATCGACGGCCTCGGTGCGGGCGATCGCCGCCTCGACGACCTCCGCCCTGCTGACCCAGCCGGCCTGTATCGCGTGGGCGAGGCCGACCCCGTCGAGATCACCGAGGGCGTCGTCGCCGAACGCATGCACGTGTCGCATGAATCGACGCTAGCCCGCCTTCGCGCGGGACTTAGGCCTGGCCCACTTCGAAGCGCACGAACCGCGTCACCGTCACGCCGGCCTCGTCGAGCAGGGCCTTGACCGTCTTCTTGCTGTCGGACACCGACGGCTGCTCCAGCAGCACCGCGTCCTTGAAGAAACCGTTCAGCCGGCCTTCGACGATCTTGGGCAGCGCCTGCTCCGGCTTGCCCTCCGCCTTGGCCGTCTCCTCGGCGATACGGCGCTCGCTGGCCACGACGTCTTCAGGAACGTCCTCGCGGGACAGGAAGCGCGCCTTGAGGGCGGCGATCTGCAGCGCGACCGAGTGCGCGGCCTCGGAATCCGGGCCCTGGTACTCGACCAGGACGCCGACGGCGGGGGGCAAGTCGGCCGCCCGCTTGTGCAGGTAGGCCTCGACCGTCCCGTCGAAGTACGCGACGCGACGCAGCTCGAGCTTCTCGCCGATCTTCGCCGACAAGTCGGCGATGGCCTGCTCGACCGTGGAGTCGCCGGCCTTGGCGGCCTTCAGCGCGTCGACGTCGGTGGCCTTGGACTGGGCCGCGGCCGCGACGATGTCGTCGGCGAGCTTCTGGAACTCTGCGTTCTTGGCGACGAAGTCCGTCTCCGAGTTCAACTCGATCAGCGCGCCGCCCTGGGCGGCGACCAGGCCCTCGGCCGTGGCGCGTTCGGCGCGCTTGCCGACGTCCTTGGCGCCCTTGATGCGCAACGCTTCGACGGCCTTGTCGAAGTCGCCGTCGCTCTCGGCCAGCGCGTTCTTGCAGTCGAGCATGCCGGCGCCGGTGAGCTCACGAAGCTTCTTGACGTCGGCGGCGGTGAAGTTGGCCATGTCAGCCTTCCTATGAAGGGTCTGGTGTCGATTCGGGTGCGCCCGCAGCGGCGTCGGTGGGGGCGCTGGCAGCGGCGGAGGCCAGCAGTTCCTGCTCCCATTCGGGCAGCGGCTCGGCGGCCTCCGCCTCGGGCTTGCCGTCGCCGCGGCCGACCCCGGCGCGGGCCTGCAGGCCCTCGGCGACCGCGGAGGCGATCACCTTGGTCAGCAGCGCGGCCGAGCGGATGGCGTCGTCGTTGCCCGGGATCGGGTAGTCGACCTCGTCGGGGTCGCAGTTGGTGTCCAGGATCGCGATGACCGGGATGCCGAGCTTGCGGGCCTCGCCGACCGCGATGTGCTCCTTGTTGGTGTCGACGACCCAGATCGCCGACGGCACCTTGGCCATGTCGCGAATACCGCCGAGGCTGCGCTCCAGCTTGTTCTTCTCCCGGGTCAGCATCAAGATTTCCTTCTTGGTGCGGCCCTCGAAGCCACCGGTCTGCTCCATCGCCTCGAGCTCCTTGAGGCGCTGCAGCCGCTTGTGCACGGTGGAGAAGTTGGTGAGCATGCCGCCCAGCCAGCGCTGGTTCACGTACGGCATGCCGACGCGGGTGGCCTCGGCCGCAACCGATTCCTGCGCCTGCTTCTTGGTGCCGACGAACAGGACGGTGCCGCCGTGGGCGACGGTCTCCTTGACGAACTCGTACGCCTTATCGATGAAGGTCAGCGTCTGCTGCAGGTCGATGATGTAGATGCCGTTGCGGTCGGTGAAGATGAACCGCTTCATCTTGGGATTCCAGCGACGGGTCTGGTGCCCGAAGTGGGTGCCGCTGTCGAGCAGCTGCTTCATGGTTACGACGGCCATGCGTGTGCCTTACGTGTGTCGGTTGTCGCCCGGCATCGGGTGAAGCCGGGCCCTGGCGCCTGCTGCGATGCCGGACCTCGCCAGGAAACCCTGGCGGGGACCGCCCGGCACGCGGTGCGAACTCCTAGTGGAACGGGAGACGCGGGGCGGACGCGCGAAGTCAGCCCGCGAACGAGCTGCGACCAGCAGTTTACACGGACTCAGCTGGTGGTTTTGCACAGCACCGGCCGCACCTGAGTGGCGACGGCGCCGGTGGCCCACTCAACTGAGCCGATGCGACGGGTTTGGTGGCTGTTGGCGTGGCTGACGGTGCTCGGCGCGGCGCCGGCGGGTGCGGACGACGCCCGCCTGGACTGGCCGCTGCGCCCGCCGCCCGCCGTGGCCCGGGGGTTCGACGCCCCGTCCCCGGACTGGCGGCCGGGGCATCGGGGGGTGGACCTGCCCGGCGTCCCTGGTCAGCCGGTGTACGCGGCGGGCACCGCCACGGTGGTGTTCGCCGGTCAGCTGGCGGGGCGCCCGGTGGTGTCGCTGGCCCACCCCGGCGGGCTGCGCACCAGCTACGAGCCGGTCCGGGCGGCGGTGCGGGTCGGCCAGCCGGTGACGGCCCGGACCGTGATCGGCTCGCTCGAGCCCGGGCATGCCGGCTGCCGGGCGGCGGCCTGCCTGCACTGGGGCGCGATGTGGGGCCCGGCGTCCGGCGCCCATTACGTCGATCCGCTGGGCCTGGTGAAATCGACGCCGATCCGGCTCAAGCCGCTGCGGGGCTGAGCGTGCGGGCCGTGCCCCCAGCCACACCCGTCTCCGGCCGGAGGGCGGACCCTCGTGCCTCGGGGCTTCCCGGCGCCGGGGCGGAAGTGACGCCCGGGAATCGCCGGCTCACGCCCGCGGGTGGGCCTGATCGTGCACCGCCCGCAACCGGGAGACGGCGACGTGGGTGTAGAGCTGGGTCGTCGCCAGGCTGGAATGGCCGAGTAGCTCCTGCACGACCCGCAGGTCGGCCCCACCTTCCAGCAGATGCGTCGCCGCGCTGTGCCGCAGCCCGTGCGGGCCCAGGTCGGGGGCGCCGTCCACCGCGGCGACCGTCTGGTGCACCACCGTGCGGGCCTGGCGCACGTCGAGCCGGCGGCCCCGCGCGCCCAGCAACAGCGCCGGACCGGACTCAGCGGTCACCAGGGCCGGGCGGCCCTCGTCGAGCCAGGCGCGCAGCGCCTCGGCGGCCGGCATCCCGAACGGCACGGTGCGCTGCTTGTTGCCCTTGCCGAGCACCCGCACCAGCCGATAACCGGTGTCCACGTCGTCGATGTCCAGGCCGCACAGCTCGCTCACCCGAATCCCGGTGGCGTACAACATCTCGACGATCAACCGGTCCCGCAACGCCATCGGATCACCTTGTTGGGCACCCGATTTCGCGGCGGCCATCGCGTCGAGCGCCTGATCTTGGCGCAGCACCGCCGGCAGCGTGCGGTGCGCCTTGGGCACCTGCAGCCGCGCCGCCGGGTCCCCGGCCAACAGGCCACGCCGCGCGGCCCACGCGGTGAACGCCTTGACCGCCGACGTGCGACGGGCCAGCGTCGTGCGCGCCGCTCCCGCCGTAGCCGAGGCGGACAGCCAGGAGCGCAGGAGCGGCAGGCTCAGCCCGTCCAGCGCGGCGCCGCGGCTCTCGAGGAACGTCAGCAGCGAGCGCAGGTCACCGAGGTAGGCCCGGCGGGTGTGCGCCGAGCGGCCGCATTGCAGCGACAGGTATTCGTCGAATTCCTCGAGGATGGCCTCCACGCCTGCAACGTTCGCAGGAGCCGGGGACCCGGTTCAGTCGACGCGCCGAAGCGTGTCCGGGGTGAGATCTTTCAGTGTCGGATAGCCGTCGACCGCCATGATCAGGTCCGCTTCGGCCAGCAGCGAACGCAGCACGTGGACGACGCCGTCGACGCCGCCCAATGCCAGGCCGTACGCGTACGGCCTGCCGATCCCCACCGCGGTCGCGCCCAGCGCCAGCGCCTTGACGATGTCGGCGCCGCTGCGGATGCCCGAGTCGAACAGCACCGGCAGCCCGTCGGCCGCCTCGATCACCCCGGGCAGGCAGTCCAGCGCCGGCAGGCCGCCGTTGGCCTGGCGTCCGCCGTGCGTCGAGCAATAAATACCGTCGACGCCGCCGTCCCTGGCGCGTCGGGCGTCGTCGGGATGGCAGATGCCCTTGACGATGAGCGGCAGCTTGGTCAGCGACCGCAGCCAGGGCAGGTCGGCCCACGTCAACGGATTGCCGAAGGTCGTAATCCACTGCAGCACAGTGGCCTGCGGGTCTTCCTCGGGCGGGCGTGCCAGGCCGGCGCGAAAGACCGGGTCGCTGGTGTAGTTGGCCAAGCAGTGCCCGCGCAATTGCGGAAAATTCGCCGTGCTGAGGTCGCGCGGACGCCAGCCGGGAACCCAGGTGTCCAGCGTGACGATGATGCCCCGGTAGCCGGCGGCCTCGGCCCGCTGCACCAGGCTCGCGGCGAGCTCGCGGTTCTTGGGCGTGTACAGCTGGAAAAAGCCGGGCGTGTCGCCGAACTGGGCGGCGACGTCTTCCAGTGGGTCGGCGGTCAGGGTGGAAACGACCATCGGGACACCGGTGGCCGCCGCGGCGCGCGCGGTGGCCAGGTCGCCATGGCCGTCTTGAGCGCAGATGCCGATGACGCCGATCGGGGCCATGAACACCGGCGACGGCAGCGTCAGGCCGAACATCTCGACCGACAGGTCACGCTCGGCGGCGCCGACGAACATCCGCGGCATCAAGCCCCGGCGGTCGAATGCCTCGCGATTGGCCCGTTGGGTGCGCTCGTCGCCGGCGCCACCCGTGACGTAGGACCACACCGACGGCGACATCGCCCGTTCCGCCCGGGCCTCCAGCTCCGCGAAGGCCATCGGCAGCGCGGGCGCGACCCCGCCCAGACCCTGGAAGTAGATCTCGTTCTGGTAATCGCCGAAATGCGCCATGGAAGTAGAGGATGCCAGCCGGCGATCGGACCGACGAACCCGCTACGAAGCCCCGGCCTCGGCCTCGGCCAGTTCCTTCTTCCATTGCCGGAAGGTCTCTTCGGTGCGGCCGCGCCGCCAGTAGCCCGAGATGGACGACGCCCACTTCGCGTCAACGCCGCGCTCCTTGCGGATGTAGGGCCGCAGATTGTGCATGACGCTTTGCGCCTCGCCGTGGACGAACACGTGCACCCGCCCGGGCAGCCACGGCGTGGTGGTGACGGCCTCGATCAGCGGGGCGTGGTCGCCTGCGCGGTCCTCGGGGACCAGGTCGGCCCGGCCGCCGCGATAAACCCAATGCACCTCGACGCCTTCCGGCGCCGTCAGGGGAATCTCGTCTTCCTGGCCCGCCACCTCGATGAACGCCTTGCCGACGGCGCTGGGTGGCAGCGCTTCCAGGGCGACGGCGATCGCCGGCAGCGCCGATTCGTCACCGGCCAGCAGATGCCAATCGGCGGCCGGATCGGGGGTGTAGGCACCGCCGGGACCCATCAGGAAGATCCGCTGGCCGGGCTGCGCCGCGGCCGCCCACTGGCCCGCGATCCCGTGCTCGCCGTGCGTGACGATGTTCAACGTGAGCTGACCGGCGGCGCTGTCGACGCGGCGGACCGTCATGGTCCGAACCGACGGCCGCTTCTCGGGCGGCAGGCCGGCGAAGCTGTCGAGGGTCAACGGCTGCGGCAAGTCCGCGACGTCGACGTCGTCGGCGACGAACGCCAGCTTGACGTAGGAGTCGGTGAATTTGCTGGGCACGAAGGCGTCGAAGTCCTTGCTGCCCAGCACGACCGCGACCATGTGCGGTGTGAGCTCCTTGGTATCGACAACCTCGAAGCGTTGCAGAGGTCGACCCGCCACTTGTCCTCCTGTCCCCGCCCGACCCCCGTCGACTATACGAGCCGCGGCGTCGACGCAGCTCGGCCGCTCGAGGCCCGGGGAAGTCGCCACTTGCCCTCCTGACGACACACCAACCCGGCCAGCTCGAGCATGGCCAGCGGCCCCAACACCCGCTCGGGCGCCAGCCCCGACGCAATCGCAAGCTGTTCGACGGTTGCGGCGCCGCGGCCCGGCAGCGCCTCGTACACCCGGCGTTCGCCGTCACTCAGCCCGTCGAGCTCGGTCGCCGGGCGCGGTTCCTCGGCGGCCAGCTCCCCGATGCGGCCGATGAGCTCGACGATGTGGTCGGCCCGGGTGACCAGCTCGGCGCCGTCGCGCAGCAGCGCGTGGCAGCCGGCCGACGCCGACGACGTCACGGGCCCGGGCACCGCCGCGACCACCCGCCCCAGCGCCCGCGCCCACGCGGCGGTGTTGGCCGCTCCGCTGCGCAGCCCCGCTTCGACCACCACCGCGGCCCCCGCGACGGCGGCCACCAGTCGGTTGCGGGTCAGGAATCGGTGGCGCGCGGGCCGAACGCCCGGCGGGTATTCGGTGAAGAGCAACCCGTGTTGGCCCACGCGATGCAGCAACGTGGTGTGGCCGCTCGGATACGGGATGTCGAGTCCCCCGGCGAGGACGGCCACGGTGACGCCGTCAGCATTGAGCACCGCCCGGTGCGCGGCCCCGTCGATGCCGTAGGCGCCGCCGGAGACGACGGCCACCTCGCGTTGCACCAGCCCGACCGCCAAGTCCTCGGCGACCTGCTCGCCATATGCCGTCGCGGCCCGGGTGCCCACCACGGCGGCAGCCCTGTGCGCCACCTCGTCGAGCCGGATCGGACCTTGCGCCCACAACACCATCGGGGCCGCGCCGCGCGCTCTGCCCGAGGCGCCGCCGAACGCGGCAAATGCCAGCAGCGGCCACTCGTCGTCGTCGGGCGTGATCAACCGTCCCCCGCGGCGGGCGAGCAGCTCGAGGTCGGCCGCGGCGCAGTCGATTTCGCGCCTCGCCTCCGTGTGCCGCGCTAGATCGTCGTCGACCACGCCGCGGCGCACCCGGTCGGCCGCCTCTACCGGGCCGACGGACCGCACCAGGGTGGCCAGCCCGGCACAGGGCGGCTCGGCCACCCTGGACAGGTACGCCCAGGCGCGCAGCGCCGGATCGTCGACCGCCGTCAGCATTGGGGCGCTGCGGCTTCCAAGAATCCGCCAAGGATTCGTTTAGCCCCATACGCGAATGTGTTGTCGTCGACCCCCATTCGCCATCGCGCGGCCGGCAACGAACGGAGCAAACAATGATCGTCTGCTCGCCGACCCAGCTCGCGGCGCCCGCTCGCCCGGTAAACCCTTGGGCGATCGCGGCGTTCGCGCTGAGCCTGGTCAGCTGGTGCGGCCTGCCCATCCCGATCCTGAGCGGCGTCCTCGCGTTCGTCGCGCTGCGTGACATGGAACAGCGCGGCGAGCGCGGCCGCGCGATGGCGCAGTTCGCCCGGGCGTTCGCCATCCTGGTGACCGTCGCGATAGCGGTCCGCGGCGGGCACAACGACTGGCTGACCAAGGCGTACTGGTGATTTGCGGTCGGCGCTCATCGCTGCGCCCCCGGCTGACGGAAGCTGAGCGCGGCGGCGACCTCCTCGGGCCCGGGCGATACCCCGCCGGCGAGATCGGTCAGGCTCCACGCGACCCGCAGCGTCCGGTCCAGGCCCCGGATGCTGAGCGCACCACGGTCCAGGGCCTTCTGCAGCGGAGTCATCGCCGCGTTGCCGGGGCGGAACTTTCGGCGCAACAGCGCCCCGCTCACTTCGGCGTTGGTCCGAAATCCATACGGTGACCACCGCTGGGCCGCGGCCGCGCGGGCCTGGGCCACCCGGAGCCGAACCTGTGCCGTCGATTCGGCTTCGCCGCCGGAGAACGCGCCCGCGCGCACCGAGTGCATCTGCACCCGCAGGTCCACCCGGTCGAGCAGTGGACCGGACAGCTTGCCGAGGTAGCGGCGCTTGGCCGCGGCCGCACAGATGCAGTCCTGCGGATCGGCGGGTGCGCAGGGGCACAGGTTGGCCGCCAGCACCAGCTGAAACCGCGCGGGGTAGCAGGCGACACCGTCGCGCCGCGCGAGACGAATCTCCCCATCCTCCAAGGGAGTTCGCAAGGCTTCCAGCGCGCTGACACTGATCTCTGCGCATTCGTCCAGGAAGAGCACACCGCGATGCGCGCGGCTGACGGCGCCGGGGCGCGCCATGCCCGAGCCGCCGCCGACGAGCGCCGCGACGCTGGAGCTGTGATGCGGCGCCACGAACGGCGGCGCGGTGATCAGCGGCGTCTCCCCCGACAGCAGCCCGGCCACCGAATGGATCGCGGTGACCTCGAGCGACTCGCTCTCCGAGAGCGGCGGCAGCAGACCCGGGAGCCGCTGGGCCAGCATGGTTTTGCCGACGCCCGGCGGCCCGGTGAGCATGAGGTGGTGCGACCCGGCGGCCGCCACCTCCACCGCGAACCGCGCCTGGGTCTGCCCGACCACATCGGCCAGATCCACCGAGGGTTCCGGCGGGGTGGCCGTCGTGGTGATGCGGTGGTGCAGGGCGATGGACCCGGCGAGCCATTTCTGCAGCTGCCGCAACGTCCGCACGCCCCAGACGTCGATGCCGTCGACAAGGCTGGCCTCGGCCAGGTTGTCGACCGGGACGACGACGGCAGGCCAGCCGTCGCGCTTGGCGGCCAACACCGCCGGCAGCACACCGCGCACGGGGCGCACCCGGCCGTCCAGCGACAACTCGCCCAGCAGCACCGTCTTCTCGAGGCGGTCCCACGGGTTCTTTCGCTGCGCCGACAGGACGGCCGCGGCCAGGGCAATGTCGTAGACCGACCCCATTTTGGGCAGCGTCGCCGGCGAGAGCGCGAGCGTGAGCCGCGCCATCGGCCAGTCGTTGCCGCAGTTGGTGACCGCGGCCCTGACCCGGTCACGGGATTCCTGCAGTGCGGCGTCGGGCAGACCCACCAGATGAACGCCCGGCAGTCCGGAGGTGATGTCGGCTTCGATTTCCACGATCTGTCCATCCACTCCGCGGACGGCGACCGAGAACGCGCGGCCGAGCGCCATCAGCCGATCCCTTGCAGATGGGTGATTTCGGGCGTCCGCCGGCGCCCGATCCGCACCCGGATCACGTCGATGCGCAGCGCCGCCCAGCGCGTGTCCTGGCCCGCCAGCCACAGCCCGGCCAGGCGGCGCAGCCGACGGACCTTTCGCTCGGTGACCGCGTACGCCAGCCCGCCGTAGCCGTCGCCGGTACGGGTCTTCACCTCGACGAACACCACAGTGCGGGTGGCGTCGTCGCAGGCGATGACGTCTAGTTCGCCGTAGCGGCAACGCCAGTTGCGTTGCAGAACACGCAATCCCGCCCTCGCCAGATGGTCAACCGCGAGCGCCTCACCGAGCGCTCCGAGCTGGATCCGGGTCATCGTCGTTTCGGTCGTCATGCCGGCAACTGTGCGGGCCGGCCCCGACACGGCGGGCCACTGCGGCGCGTGTGAGCCGTCCACGCGGCCGGTTATCCCCAGTGCCGCGCTCATCCACAGTCGGCCGACACCGTCTAGCCGATGCGATCGGCCCTGGTGTAGATGTTCATCGAGTCCTCGCGCAGGAAGGCGACCAATGTGATGCCCGACTCCTCGGCCAACGACACGGCCAGCGACGACGGCGCCGACACGGCGGCCAGCACCGGAATCCCGGCCAGCACCGCTTTTTGCGTCAACTCGAAGGAGGCCCGCCCACTGACCAGCAGGACCGAGCCGGCCAGCGGCACTCGCCGCTGCTCCAGCGCCCAGCCGATGACCTTGTCCACGGCGTTGTGCCTGCCGACGTCCTCGCGCACCGCGAACATCGTCCCGTCGACCCCGAACAGCGCGGCCGCGTGCAGCCCGCCGGTGCTGTCGAAAACCTTTTGCGCGGAACGGAGTTGGCCCGGCATCGCTTCAAGTGTGGCCGCCGCGACAGTCGCCGGATCCGCCCCGGGGGCGAAACGACCGATCACCCGCACCGCATCCAGCGACGCCTTGCCGCACACTCCGCACGAGGAGGTGGTGTAGAAGTTTCGGGTCACGTCGAGGGTGGGTGCCGCGACGCCGGCGGCCAAGGTCACGTCCAGGACGTTGTAGGTGTTCGTGCCGTCGACGGCACCGCCGCAATAGCGGATGCTCTGCACGTCGTCGCGGCCGGCGATGATGCCCTCGGTGAGCAGAAAGCCTTGAGCCAATTCGAAATCCGCCCCCGGCGTGCGCATGGTCACGGTGACCGCCGCGCCGTTCACCCGGATCTCGAGCGGCTCCTCGACGACCAGCGTCTCCGGCCGGGTGATCGCTTCGCCGGCAGCCAGGTGCGTCACCCTCCGGCGCGCAGTTACGTGCCGCACGAGGCGATTTCACCGTCGGCGGGTATTGCGGCGGAGCGCTGAGAACTCACGCAGCAAAACTACCCCGGCCTCATAGCGCCGAGGCCAGCGCGGTCAGGGTTTCCGCCGAGGTGTGGACCGGCCGCCAGCCGAGTTGGGTGCGCGCCTTCGTGGTGTCCATGACCATCGACGTGCGCGCGGTGTGGAGCCATTCCAGCATGGACGGGACGAGCGGCACCCGCGAAAGCGCCGCCGACGCCGCGGAGGCTGCGACGGCGGGAACCCGGACCGGGCGCCCACCCAGCGCCCTGGCCACGTCGGCGACCGTGACGACACCGTCGCCGGCGATGTTGTACGCCCCGGGGGGCGCCGGCGTGGTGGCCGCCAACGCGATCGCGCTCGCGACGTCGTCGTGGTGCACCAGCTGCAGCGGGTAGCCCGGGTCCGGGACGACCGGCTTCAAAATCGGCACCGCCTTGACCACTGCGCGCATCGGGCCGGGCAGTTGGTTCCACGGCATCGCATCGGCCAGGGCGGTGGCGTTGGGGCCGGCGACGATGCACGGCCGCAACACGAAGACCTCCAGCGGCGAGTCCTTGGTGATCTCGCCGAGCAGGGCCTCGCACGCCGCCTTCTGCTCGGAGTAATAGTGCTCTTCGGACCCCCGCGCCGGCACGTCCTCGGTCAGCGGGTCGGGGTTGTCGCGGTGATATCCATAGGCCGCCACCGAGGACGTGTACACCAGGCGCCTGGGCCGCTCGCTGGCGACCGTCGCCTCGAACACGTTGCGGGTGCCCTGCAGGTTGATGCGGGCGCTCTCTTCCCGCGATCCCATGATGATGAAGGCCAGGTGGATCACCACGTCGGTCTGGGCCACCAGGGCGTCGACGGCCTCGCGGTCCAGGATGTCGCCCTGCTGGTAGGTGGTCTTCTGCCAGCCGCGCGAAGACGGGTCGAACGGGCGGCGGGCCATCCCGATGATGGCGTCCACGGCCGGTTCGCGCTCCAGCGCCGTCACCGCCGACATCCCGATCTCGCCGGTCGGCCCGGTCACCGCGACGGTAATTCCCACCCCAACGCTTTTTCCCGTCGGTGGCCCGCCGAAACCAGGGGTGGGAAACGTCACCCAGACCATCTCGCCCGGTGGCGCAAATCGTGAGCGCCGGACGCGCGGGTACCCGTATTGTCGGCGAACGATTCTGGCGGTCCGCGCACCGGCGGGCCGGGCGCGTGCAATTCGTCGCAATCGCGCCGAACAGCGTGTGAGGCGCGCCCGCAAGACCGATAATCTACGGCGATCGAACGCGGGGTCAGAGTGCATTGCACAGGGAATGAGGCACACATGGGGGACGAATCGACGGCCGCAGGCCGACCGACGCCCGGCGGGGAGAAGGCCGACCCCGGGACCGTCTTCGCCGCGCTGGCCGAGATCATCTACCAGGGCTCGGACGCCGGTCAGATGTACGCGGCCATCTGCGTCGCCGCCACCCTGATCGTCCCCGGTTGCGATCACGCCAGCCTCTTGGTGCGCGACGGCGACAGCTATGTCACCGTCGGCGCGAGCGACCGGTTGGCCCAGCAGGTCGACGAGCTGGAACGGCGTTCGGGCGACGGGCCGTGCATCGACGCGATCGAGGAGGAAACCCCACAGATCGACCCGGACCTCAGGACGCCGTCGCTGTGGCCCA
Organism: Mycobacterium sp. E183; assembly: GCF_001667735.1. GTDB lineage: Bacteria > Actinomycetota > Actinomycetes > Mycobacteriales > Mycobacteriaceae > Mycobacterium. Next base: position 38,996 of record NZ_LZJN01000204.1, on the reverse strand, counting down.
AGCTGGCGAAGGTGCTGGTGGCGGAGACCCCGGTGCGCGGGGCGATGGGTTTTCGGCTGCTGGTGGACAAACGCAAAGCGGCCGCGCTGAACCTCTTCAGCGACACCGCAGGTGTGTTCGACTCCGAGGCGGCCGGGCGTGCGGCGGTGCTCGCCTCGTTCGCCAGCGTGGCCATCAACGCGGTCGCCAAGGGTGAGGACGCGAGCAGCCTGCGCCGGGGACTGCTGAGCAACCGCGAGATCGGCAAGGCGGTCGGCATGCTGATGCTGCTGCACGACATGACCGAGGACCAGGCGTTCGAACTGCTGCGCCGCCATTCCCAGTCGCTGAACATCAAGCTGGCCGACGTGGCGCGGGTCGTCATCGAGAGGCGCGGCCAGCTGCCGCCCCCGGAAGAAGGCTAGGCCCGGCTACTCGGGCAGCCGCAGCTCGGGCTTTTCCACCTCTTCGATGTTGACGTCCTTGAACGTCACCACCCGTACCTGCTTGACGAACCGGGCCGGCCGGTACATGTCCCACACCCAGGCGTCGGACAGCCGGAGTTCGAAATACACCTCGCCGTCGGCGTTGCGCGGCACCATCTCGACGCTGTTGGCCAGGTAGAACCGCCGCTCGGTTTCCACGACGTAGCTGAACTGTCCGACGATGTCTTTGTATTCGCGGTATAGCGAGAGCTCCATCTCGGTTTCGTACTTTTCGAGATCCTCGGCACTCATCTGTTCAGACGTCCTTCTCGGAGAAACACTTCCCCGGCGTTCCGCCCAGGGAATCCTGGTCCCATCTTTCCTCACCGATATCCGCCGCGCGCGGGCGGAGGTCCGGTCTGCATTCGGCCACCACGCGGCCACCCGACCCTTGTGACCCTATGGCCACCCGCCGAACGTTGATGAACGAATGGCGGTGTTCGGGGCAGGGCCCCAGCTGCGTCAGCGCCACGCTGTGCGCCGGCGTGCCGTAGCCCTTGTGCTCGGCGAAGCCGTAACCCGGGTGGTCGGCGTCCATGGCGACCATCAGCCGGTCCCGGCTCACCTTCGCCAGCACGCTGGCCGCGGCGATGCAGGCCGCCACCGCGTCGCCCCCGATCACCGGAAGCGACGGCACCGGCAGCCCGGGGACGCGGAATCCGTCGCTCAGCACGTAGCCGGGTCGCACCGCCAGGCCCGCGACGGCGCGGCGCATGCCCTCGATGTTCGCGACGTGCACGCCGCGCCGGTCCACCTCGGCCGGCGGGATGAACACCACGTGGTAGGCCAGCGCGTAGCGACGGATCAGCGGGAACAACCTCTCCCGCGCGGCCTCGGTCAGCTTTTTCGAATCATCAAGTGCTGCAAGGCTTTCCAGCCGCCCCGGGCCAAGCACACAGGCGGCCACCACCAGCGGGCCGGCGCAGGCGCCGCGACCGACTTCGTCCACGCCCGCGACCGGGCCCAACCCGCTGCGGTACAGGGCGGATTCCAGGGTGCGCAATCCCGACGATTTGCGGATCACCGTCCGCGGCGGCCACGTCGTGGCCATGGCTACTGATGCTGTTGCGGGTTCACTGAAGACACGCCGCCCCAGCGCCCCGGTGGCCACACGATGAACCTCGCCTTGCCGATCACGTTGGACACCGGCACGGTCCCCGACGTCGGGTCGCCCGTGCACAACACGCCCTTGAGCGCCTCGGCCGGAACGCTGGTGCAGTGGGCGCGGGAGTCCGCCGAGTGCGTCCGGTTGTCGCCCATCACCCACAGCCGCCCTTGCGGCACGGTGACCGGCCCGAACTCGCTGCCCAGGCACGGGTACACCGACGGGTCGGCCATCATGGTGGCCGGATCCAGGTAGGGCTCCTTGAGCGGCTTGCCGTCGACCGTCAACCCGGTGTCGGCGCGGCACTGCACCGTCTGCCCGCCGACCGCGATGACCCGCTTGACCAAGTCGTTCTCGTCGGGAGGCACGAAGCCGATGAAGGACAGCGCGTCCTGCGCCCAGCGCAGCACGGTGTTGTTGGACCGGATCGACTTGTAGCCGAGGTTCCACGACGGCGGCCCCTTGAAGACGATGACGTCGCCGGGGCGCGGCGGGTCGAAGCGATAGGTGACCTTGTCGACCATGATCCGGTCGCCGACGCAGCCGGCGCAGCCGTGCAACGTCGGCTCCATCGACTCCGACGGGATCAGGTAGGGCCGCGCCACGAAGGTCAGCATCACGTAATAGAGCGCCACCGCAATGACCGCCAGCAGGGCGAATTCCCGCAGGGCGGATCGCTTGGTGCGCTCCGGAGCATCCGGGTCGGGCGCGTCCGCGGGTTCGGGAATCGATTGGGCGGCGTTCGGCGCCTCGCCTTCGGGCGGGTCCGGGATGCGGGTGGAGACCTTCGGCTCTGACTGGGCGGACTGGGGCTCAGATGAGTCCGTGGGATCGGTCACGAGATCAGAGTAGCCAGCGCAGATTGTGGCGCTGTAAACCGACCGGGACTGCCGCCCGGCCGTCCCAGCTCAGCGCTTTTCCTTGATCTTGGCCTTCTTGCCGCGGAGCTCGCGCAGGTAGTACAGCTTGGCGCGGCGGACATCGCCACGGGTCACCACCTCGATGTGGTCGATGTTCGGCGAATGCACCGGGAAGGTCCGCTCGACGCCGACGCCATAGCTTTCCTTGCGCACGGTGAACGTCTCGCGGACTCCGCCACCCTGCCGGCGGATCACCACGCCCTTGAACACCTGGATGCGCTCCTTGGCGCCCTCGATGACCTTGACGTGCACGTTGATGGTGTCGCCCGGGCCGAAAACCGGGATGTCGTCGCGCAGCGACGCTTGGTCGACGAAGTCCAGGCGGTTCATCTTGAGAAGGCACTTCCTTGCGGTCGCGGCCTGCGGGGACAGCCCTCACCTGGGGTGTGAGGCGGTCGCCAAGCCGATGGTTTTGGGCAACTTGCGCGTATCTCGCAGCAGGCGGGAAGCGGCCCGGCCGGCCGGCAACCGCTGGAGACAACTGGTCAATTGTGCCAGACGGGGCGCTTGCCATGAAAATCACAGCTTCCGAGGCGGTTCACAGCGAGCCGAACACGCTGGTGAATGGTACATATGACTGGGGCCAGAACGCGCTACCGGACCATGCGTGACGGCCGGATCAGGTGGCGCGACGCGGCCCGCGCTTGTGCACTTCGGTGCGTCCGAGCCAGTCGGAGGAGAGGAATGCGCGTTCGGCCGCTGACTTTGTTCACCGCCACAGCGGCGGTGGCGTTGGTGGTGGCCGCCGGTTGCGAGGCGAAGGTACAGGCCAAGGTCTACAACTTCCCGGTGTACGTCACCCCCGACCGCGGCCTGCGTCAGCCGCCGCCACAGAGGGCGCAGCTGATGCTCGAGGCGGTCAAGCCAACGCAGCAGGAGCAGCAGCCGGCCAGCGCGGGGCCCGTCGGACTCCAGGCGCGGGTGCAGCAGGCGACGGACGAAGCCGCAGCCAGCGGCGCCGCTTTGTCGGTGGCGATCCTCGATCGCAAGACGCATCAGCTGGTCTCCACCGGCAACAGCCAGGTCATCGGCACCGCGTCGGTGGCCAAACTGTTCATCGCCGACGACCTGCTGCTCCACGAATCCGAGGGCAAGGCCGCGCTGAGCGCCGACGACCGCCAGGCGTTGGACATCATGTTGCAGTCCTCCGACGACGGCGCAGCCGAGCGGTTCTGGGCCCAGGGCGGCCAGAATGCGATCATCACCGCGGTCGCGGCCCGCTACGGCCTGGCGTCGACCACGCCGCCCGGCGACGGACGCTGGTGGAACACCATGAGCACCACGACCGACCTTGTCCGCTACTACGAGATGCTGCTGGACGGGTCCGGCGGGCTGCCGCCGGACAAGGCGAAGCTCATCGTCGACGACCTGGCCCAGTCCACCCCGAACGGGCTCGACGGCTATCCGCAGCGCTTCGGCATCCCGGAGGGGTTGTACGCCGAACCGGTGGCGGTCAAGCAGGGCTGGATGTGCTGCATCGGCAGCGACTGGATGCACCTGTCGACCGGCGTGATCGGCGCGGACCGTCGTTACATCATGGTGGTGCAGTCCCTGCAGCCCGCCGACGACGCCACCGCCCGCGAGACCATCACCCGGGCGGTCAAGACGATATTTCCCGAAGGCCGGATCGACCCGCTGCGGCGCGGCCTCTAATCGGAGGGGTCCAGCAGCTCGGGGCGCCGTTCCCGCGTGCGTTGCAGCGAAACCTCCCGCCGCCAGGCCTCGACCCGCGCGTGGTCGCCGGATAGCAAGACCTCGGGAACGTCGAGCCCGCGCCAGCTCGGCGGGCGGGTGTAGCTGGGGCCCTCGAGCAGCCGGTCCAGGGCCGGCGAATGCGAATCCTGCAGGTGCGAGACGGGGTTACCGAGCACTCCGTCGAGCAGGCGCACCACGGATTCGATCATCACCACGGCCGCCGACTCCCCACCCGGCAGGACGTAGTCGCCGATCGAGACCTCCTCGACCCGCATCCGTCGGCCGGCATCCTCGACGACCCGCTGGTCGATACCCTCGTAGCGACCGCACGCGAACACCAGGTGCTCCTCGGCGCTCCACCGCTGGGCGTCGGCCTGCGTGAACAACGAGCCGGCTGGTGTCGGAACGACCAAAACGGTTCGCTCGGAACAGATTTCGTCCAGAGCTTCGCCCCACACCGGCGCCTTCATCACCATCCCGGGACCGCCGCCGTAGGGCGCGTCGTCGACCGAACGGTGCACGTCGTGCGTCCACCTCCGCAGGTCGTGAACCCGCAGGTCGACCAGGCCCGAACCAATCGCCTTGCCCGGCAACGATTGCCGCAGCGGGTCGAGGAAGGCGGGAAAGATGGTGACGACGTCGATTCTCATGCCAGATCCAGTAGGCCCTCGGGTGGATCGATCTCCACGGCACCGTCGTCGAGTGACACCGACGTGACGATCGCGCCGACGAACGGCACCAACACTTCCCCGCCGTCGCCCCGGCGCACCGCCAACAGCTCGCCGCCGGCGGTGTGCAGCACCTCGGCGACGACACCGACGTCCTGTCCGGTCACGGTCCGGACGTGCAGGCCCTCGAGCTGGTGGTCGTAGTAGGTGTCCGGCTCGTCGATGGGCGGCAGGTCATCGGAGTCGACGACGAACAGGGTTCCCCGCAGCGCGTCGGCGGAGTCCCGGTCGGTCACCCCGGCCAAACGCAACAGCAGCCGCCCACCGTGCTCACGCACACTCTCGACGACGAAGTCGCGTTCACCGCCGCCACCGCGGGATGACCTGCCGCGCAAGGTATTACCGGGCGCGAAGCGCGAGCCGGGGTCGTCGGTGCGGATCTCGACGACGACCTCGCCGCCGATGCCGTGCGCTTTCGCGACGCGCCCGACGGTCAACTCCAACGGAGTTCCATGAGCGGCTACTGGTCGGTGTCCACCACGTCGACGCGGATGCCGCGGCCACCGATACCGGCGACCAGCGTGCGCAGGGCGGTCGCGGTGCGGCCGCCACGACCGATCACCTTGCCCAGGTCGTCGGGATGGACGTGGACCTCGACAGTTCGCCCGCGGCGGCTGGTCACCATGTCCACCCGGACGTCGTCGGGGTTGTCGACGATCCCGCGAACCAGGTGCTCGACCGCGTCAACGACGACCGTGCTCATCGCCGCGTCAGCTTTCTGCGCTCGACTCGGCCTGCTCGCCGCCCTCGGCGGCCGTCTCGGCCGGCGCGGCTTCAGCAGGAGCCTCCGGCGCGGCGGCCTCGGGCGCGGCGGCCTCCGGCTCGGCGGCCTTCGCCGCCTTCTTCGCCGGCGCCTTCTTCTTCGGCTTCGCGGCCTCGGTGGTCGGGCCGCCCTCGGCCTCGGCCAGCGCTGCGTTGAACAGCTCGAGCTTGCTCGGCTTGGGCGGGGCCACCTTCAACCGGCCCTCGGCGCCCGGCAGACCCTTGAACTTCTGCCAGTCGCCGGTGATCTTCAACAGCTTGAGGACGGGCTCGGTGGGCTGAGCGCCCACGGACAGCCAGTACTGGGCGCGCTCGGAGTTGATCTCGATGAGGCTCGGGTCTTCCTTCGGGTGGTAGCGACCGATGACCTCGATGGAGCGACCGTCGCGCCGCGTCCGTGCATCGGCGACGGCGATGCGGTACTGGGGATTGCGGATCTTGCCAAGCCGGGTGAGCTTGATCTTCACAGCCATGGTTAAGCGAGTTCTCCTGTGTTTGTCACGCTGCAATTCAGCAACCGGGGCGGGATGCCCGGGTCCGGTTTTGCCTCGAGTGTGATGACCGGAACGCGATCGTGATCGCGCCGCGGACAGCCGCCCATTGTGCCAGACAGCCGTGCCCAAGCAGAAATTTGCGCTCAGTCGTCGATGTGCGTGGGTGGGTTACTGAATTCGAAACCCCATGGATGCAGGTCAGGACCCATCATGTCGCAGCGTGTGGCGCCGCGGGAACCCGACCCACCATAGGCGGAGTAGAACACCACGCAGCGTTGCCAGTTGCCGTCCGGATCAACCGGTCCGTCACACCTACTGACGGACAACCCGCCATACAGGCAGCCGGCGCCGGCGGGCGGCGCCAAGACGATCGAAGCTCCGCCCAGCAGTCCCGCCGCCAGCCCTACTAAAAAGGATCGTTTCATGATCGTGTGCCCAGTTCAGCCGTCGATGCTGCGCCTCATGGTGCCTCCCGTAGCGAAATGGCTGAGCCGGCTCAATCTTGCCGCGTCTACATGACCTTCTGGAACACCTTGGACTCGGCCCGCCGGGTCATCCGCCAGCCTTCGGGCGTGCGGACGAACTCGTCGTCGTACCAGAGCCCGCAGAACAGCACCTGATCCTTGTCACCCCCGAGCACCATCGGGTTGAAACAGATCACCCGCGACGAAGCCTTGTCGCCGTCGATTTGCACCGAGAAGTTGCCCAGCATGTGCGCGTACACCGGGAAGTTCGGCAGCACCTCCGACAGCCACTTCTTGACCTCGGGATAGCGGCCCTCGATGCCGCCGAGGGCGGTGTAGTCGATGTACGCGTCTTCGGTGAAGACCCTGTCCAGGTCGTCGAAGCGACGGTTGTCGATCGCGGTGGAGTAGTCCACCAGCAGCTGCTGGATCTCTAAGCGGTCGGAAATCTCGGCCAGGCTCAACATGCATCGGACAGTAGACGAAAATCGTCGCCGAAAAGGCCAGGAAGTTAGACTTTCGGCCCATGCGCAAGGTCATGGCCGCAGCAGCGGCCCTGCTGACGGTCGGGGCGTGCAATGCCACCGTCCCCACGTCCTGGGCAGACAGCATGCAGCCGGTCGGCTCGATGCCGATACCGGACGGCCCGGCCCAGACCTGGATCGTCGCCGACCTGGACAGCGGTCAGGTGCTTGCCGGCCGCGACCAGAATGTGGCCCACCCGCCGGCGAGCACCATCAAGGTGCTGTTGGCGTTGGTGACCTTGGACCAGGTGAGCCTGGATTCCACCGTGGTCGCCGATACCGCCGACACCCAGGTGGAGTGCAACTGCGTCGGCGTCAAACCGGGCCACCTCTACACCGCGCGCCAGCTCCTGGACGGCCTGCTGCTCGTCTCGGGCAACGACGCGGCCAACACGCTGGCGCACATGCTGGGCGGACCCGACGCCACGGTCGCCAAGATGAACGCCAAGGCGGCCTCCCTCGGCGCAACCAGCACCCACGCCGCGACGCCGTCCGGCCTCGACGGGCCAGGCGGATCCGGGTCCTCGACGGCGCACGACCTGGCCGTCATCTTCCGCGCCGCGATGGCCAATCCGGTGTTCGCACAGATCACCGCCGAGCCGTCCGCGATGTTCCCCGGCGATCACGGGGATCAGCCGATCGTCAACCAGGACGAGCTGTTGCAGCGCTACCCCGGCGCGATCGGCGGCAAGACCGGGTTCACCGACGCCGCGCGCAAGACCTTCGTCGGCGCGGCGGCGCGCGGTGGCCGGCGGCTGGTCATAGCCATGATGTACGGCCTGGTGAAAGCCGGCGGCCCGAGCTACTGGGACCAGGCCGCGACGCTGTTCGACTGGGGATTCGCGCTCAACCCGGAGTCCGGCATCGGCTCGCTATAGGTCCGCGCCCGGCGCCGCCGCGGACAGCAGCGTCATCAGCATCGGGATCCGTTGCTCGGCGATCTGCGGCTGCGGCAGCACCCCCTCCACCACGGCGGCCCCGTCGAACACGTTGGTCAGCACCGCCACCAGAACCGGGAACGTCTCCTCGGGAAAGCTCTCGGCGCCGGGCAGGGTGCGGGCCGCCTCCAGAATCTTCGTGGAGTATTGCCGCAGCTCGTTTTGCAAAGTGTCCCTGAGCTTTTCGTCGGTCCGCGCGGCGACCAGCAGCTCGTAGAGCACCGCGTTGCTGGGGGCGGCCGTGACGTCGCGCAGGATCGCCAGCGCGGCTTCGAGCGCCGGCCGATCGGGCGGTATCTCGGCGACCCGTTTGGTGAACGTCTCGAGCTGACGGCGCAACATCTCGGACGCGGTGGCCGCCATCAAATCGCCCATCGTCTCGAAGTGCCGGAACAGGGCACCCACGGACACCCCCGCCCGCTTGGTGATCACGGCGGCCGACGCCCGGGCGTACCCGACCTCGATGATGGTGTCGATGCAGGCGTCGAGAAGCCGGCCCACCGTCTCCTCACGACGCTGCTGTTGGGTTCTGGCCACGTCAGGCCCCGATTTTCGCGGGGCTCTGGCCCCGGTGACGCTGGCCCGCACGCAAGTAGCGGCCCGACTTCACGGTCTGGCCGTAGCCCTCGCGGAACCGGCCCGCGCGGAAGACCACGGCACCGCCCACGCCCGTCGCGACGACGGCGTCGTCGTTGCGGTTGACCATCCGCCGCAAGCCGCCGTAGAAGGGCACCTCCTCCTCGTAGTAGCCCTCGACCGCCTCGTTCAGGCCGGCCGGGTCGATCACCACGAAGTCCGCACGGTCGCCCTCGCGCAGCGTGCCGGCGTCGATGCCGAACCACTCCCCCAGTTCGCCGGTCAGGCGATGCACCGCGTGTTCGGTCGACATGAACGGCGCGCCGGCCCGGTGGGCGTCCCGGGCGCGTTTGAGCAGCTTCAGCGGGAAGTTGTAGAAGGCCATGTTGCGCAGGTGCGCGCCGGCGTCCGAGAAGCCCATGTGGACGCTGCCCTCCTTGGCGAGCGCGTCGAGCAGCTTGGGGCGATGGTTGGCGACGATCGTGGTCCAGCGGACATTGCGTTCGCCGTTCTCGACCAGCACGTCGAGGAATGCGTCGAGCGGGTGCAGCTTGCGCTCGTCGGCGATGGCGCCAAAGCTCTTGCCTATCAACGATTTGTCGGGGCACTCGACGATGACCGCGTCGTGGAAGTCGCGGTGCCACAGCGATGGGCCGAGTTTGATGCGGTCGAATTCGCGCCGGAACTGGCGCCGATATTCCTTGTCCGCCAGTAAATCGTTGCGCTGCAACTGGTCCCGCAGGTGCAGCGCGGCCGTCCCGGCGCCGAACTCTTCGAAGACCGGCAGGTCGATCCCGTCGGAGTACAGCTCGAAGGGCACCGGCAGATGCTGGAAACGGACGCTGGCGCCAAGGATCTTGTTGAGCAGGCGCGTCCCCGGGCCGAAGACGTATACCGACAGCGGCATCGACTTGGCGTCGGCGGATACCAACATGCTCATGCGAACGCCCTTGCCCCGATTGAAGATCCGGCTGCTGGCGAGGAAGAAGAGCATCCCGGTGGCCGGCTTGGCCACGTTGGGGGCGCTCTGCAGGATGCGGCCGCGCTTGCGCAGTACCTTGATCAGCCTGCGCCGCTCGCGCCAGGTCGCGAAGGTGGACGGCAGCGCCCGCGACCGGAAGCGTTCACCGTCGAGCTTGTCGATGGCCGCGTCCATGCCCGACATGCCGAGCACCCCGGCGTCGAGCGCCTCGTCGAGCAGGCTTGCCATCCGCTCGACTTCGGCGTCGGTGGGCCGCACGGCGGCGTCGGTGGCCCGGCCGAGGCCCATCACCGCGGCCCGCAGGTCCGAATGGCCAAGCAGCGAGCCGATATTCGGGCCGAGCGGCAGGTCGTCGATCGCCTTGATGTATTCCGCCGCCGAGGACCAGGTCTTGTTCTCCAAAGCGCCGTAGACGTATTCGCGGGGCACGGCCTCCACGCGGCTGAACAGGTCGGCGGCGTCCTCGGAGTCGGCGTACACGGTGGACAGCGAGCAGTTCCCGAGCAACACGGTGGTGACGCCGTGGCGCACGGACTCCCGCAGGCCAGGGTCCAGCAACACCTCGGCGTCGTAGTGGGTGTGCACGTCGATGAAGCCGGGCACCACCCACTTGCCCGCCGCGTCGATCACCTCGGGGCAACCCGTCTCGTCAATCGGGCCGTCCGACACCGTGGCCACCACGCCGTCGCGGATGCCCAGCGTGCGGGTCTGCGGTGCACCGCCGGTGCCGTCGAACCACAGCCCGTCGCGAATGATCACGTCGTACGCCACTTTTGCCTCCAGTCGTCGTGTGAAACAGACCGTAACATAGATAGCAAGTACTCGCAATCTTTTCTGCGCTTCGGCGTGGCGCGCCCCTGACCAGGGCCGACGCGAACTCGGCAACGGGCATCCGGCCCGCGGTAGGCCACGCGGACACAGTCCTCGCGGCCGCGCGGGGGTTACGCCGAAGGGGGGAAAACCTTGCCGCGCAGGATCACCAAGTCGGGCCGGCGCAGCACGTCAGCGCCCGATCGCGGGTCGTCGGAATAGCACAGCAGGTCCGCGGACGCGCCGTGATCGAGGCCGGGGCGTCCCAGCCACCGGCGGGCTTCCCAGCACGCCGAGCCCAGGGCCTGGGTCGGGCTCATCCCGATGCCCTTGAGCGCCTCGACCTCGTCGGCGATGCGCCCGGGCGCGACCATGGTGCCCGCGTCACTGCCTGCGTAGATCGGCACGCCGGCGTCGCGGGCCGCGGCGAGCCGCCCCGGGCCGCGGGCATGCAGGTCGCGCATGTGGGCGGCGTAGGTCGGGTACTTCGCGGCGGCGGCGTTCGCGATGCCGGGAAAATTCTCGACGATGTTGACCAGCGTGGGAACCAGGACGGTGCCGCGCTCGACCATCAGCTCGATGGTGTCGTCGGTCAGGCCGGTGCCGTGCTCGATGCAGTCGATGCCGGCGTTGATCAGGCCGGGCAGCGCGTCCTCGCTGAAGACGTGCGCCGTGACACGGGCGCCGTGGGCGTGCGCCGTCTCGATCGCGGCCTTGAGCACGTCGTCGGACCACAGCGGGGCGAGGTCGCCGACGCTGCGATCGATCCAGTCGCCGACCAGCTTGATCCAGCCGTCCCCGCGGCGCGCCTCTTGCGCGACCGCCTCGGGCAGCTGCGACTCGTCTTCCAGTTCGCGCGAGAAGCCGGCCGCGTAGCGCTTGGGCCTGGCCAGATGTTTCCCGGCCCGGATGATGCGGGGCAGGTCGTCGTGGTCGTCGAGGCTGCGGGTGTCGGTGGGTGAGCCGCAGTCTCGCAACAGCAGCGCACCGACGTCGCGTTCGATTTCGGCTTGGGCGATCGCGTCGTCGAGCGGGATCTCGCCGTGCTCACCGAGGCCGACGTGGCAGTGCGCGTCGACCAGGCCGGGCAGGATCCAGCCGCCGTCGAAGACGGTGTCGGCGCCGGCGACCGGTTCGGCGCTGATCCGGCCGTCGACGATCCAGAGCTCGGTCGGCGTCTCGTCGGGCAGCCCGACACCTCGCACGTGCATGCGCACGGCGGGCTAGTTTCTACCGTGACGACCCGCTTCGCCCGGCTCCGCCGCGCTCGCGATCGTCACGACTTGCCCGGAAACTTGAGCTTGGACAGGTCGAAGTCGGCCAACCCGGGCGGCAACTCGTTGAGGCCCTCGGGCAGGTGCGACAGGTCGGGGAACCCGGCGGGCATGCCGGGCATCCCGGCGCCGAGCGGGTTGCGGACCTTGGGCGGAGTGGGACCGCGTCCGCCCTTCTTGCCCTTCTTGCCCTTCGCGCCCTTGGCCTTTCGGGTCGCGGACTTGCGGCCCATGCCGGGGATGCCCATGCCGCCGAGCATCGACGACATCATCTTGCGGGCCTCGAAGAAGCGGTCGACCAGCTGGTTGACGTCGGACACCGAGACGCCGGACCCGTTGGCGATGCGCAGCCGCCGCGAGGCGTTGATGATCTTCGGGTCGGCCCGCTCCTCGGGCGTCATGCCGCGGATGATGGCCTGCAGGCGGTCGAGTTGCTTGTCGTCGACCTGGGCCAGCGCGTCTTTCATCTGCCCGGCCCCGGGCAGCATGCCCAGCAGGTTGCCGATCGGGCCCATCTTGCGGATGGCGAGCATCTGCTCCAGGAAGTCCTCGAGTGTCAGCTCGCCGGTGCCGATCTTGGCGGCGGCGGCCTCGGCCTGCTCGGCGTCGAAGACCTGCTCGGCCTGTTCGATCAGGCTCAGCACGTCGCCCATGCCCAGGATGCGGCTGGCCATCCGGTCCGGGTGGAAGACGTCGAAGTCCTCCAGTTTTTCTCCGGTGGAGGCGAAAAGGATTGGGACGCCGGTCACCTCGCGGACCGACAACGCGGCGCCACCGCGGGCGTCGCCGTCGAGCTTGGTCAGCACGACGCCGGTGAAGCCGACGCCCTCGCGGAACGCCTCGGCGGTGGTGACGGCGTCCTGCCCGATCATCGCGTCGAGCACGAACAGGACCTCGTCGGGGTTGACGGCGTCGCGGATGGCCGCGGCCTGGGCCATCAGCTCCTCGTCGATGCCCAGGCGCCCGGCGGTGTCGACGATGACGACGTCGTGGTGCTTCGCGCGGGCTTCGGCGAGCCCGGCGGCGGCCACGGCGACCGGGTCGCCGGGACCCGATTCGGGGGACTCGCCCGGGTGGGGCGCGAACACCGGGACCCCGGCGCGCTCACCGACGACTTGCAGCTGGTTCACGGCGGCCGGCCGCTGCAGGTCGCAGGCCACCAGCAGCGGGGTGTGCCCCTGGCCGCGCAGCCAGGCGGCCAGCTTGCCGGCCAGCGAGGTCTTACCGGAACCCTGCAGACCGGCGAGCATCACCACGGTCGGCGGTGTCTTGGCGAAGGCCAGCTGGCGGGTCTCGCCGCCCAGGATGCCGATGAGCTCTTCGTTGACGATTTTGACGACCTGCTGCGCCGGGTTGAGCGCACCCGAGACCTCAGCGCCCCTGGCGCGGTCCTTGATCCGGGTGACGAACGCCCGCACCACGGGCAGCGACACGTCGGCTTCCAGCAGCGCCAGCCGGATCTCGCGGGTGGTGGCCTCGATGTCGGCATCGGTCAGTCGACCCTTGCCGCGTAGTCCCTGAAGTGCACCGGTCAACCGGTCGGACAGCGATTCAAACACCCCGCCAGCCTAGTGGTTGTACGGGTTGGCGGCCCCGCCGCCGCCCATCGACCGCGACACATAACCGGCTGTGACGACACGCCGAGGCCGGTCGCAATGGTTTATGTCTCGCGAACCGGCACCGGTGCAGGCGATCGCGCTATTGAATGGTCGGATGCTCGAGGTGATCGACAAAGGATCCTGCACCCGAGACCACCCGGTGCCGCTGCTCTTCGTGCACGGCGGCTGGCACGGCGCATGGTGCTGGGAACATTTCCTGGACTTCTTCGCCGACGCGGGCTATCGCGCGGTTGCGGTGAGCCTGCGCGGGCACGGGGGCAGCCCGACCGCGAAGCCGCTGCACAAGGTTTCCATCGCCGACTACATCGAGGACGTCCGTTCGGTGGCCGACGAATTGGGCGGTTGGCCAGTGCTCATCGGCCATTCGCTGGGCGGCTTCGTCATCCAGCGCTACCTCGAAGAGCACAACGCGCCGGCGGCGGTGCTGGTGGGCTCTGTGCCGCCGAAGGGCGTGCTCACCTTGGCGTTGCGGGTCTGGCGTCGCCGGCCGTCGATGACCATGGAAGCGTGGAGCGACCCCACGCTACTGAAATTCCTGGCGACCCCGGCGCTGGCCCGCGAGTACCTGTTCTGCGCCGACACGCCCGAGGACATCGTCGAATCCTGCAGGCAACGCGCCGGGGCCGAGAGCGTCCGCGCGGCCATGACCGACCCGGTGCTCCGCCGCGTCCGAACCCGGCGGGTGACCACCCCGATCCTGGTCCTGGGCGCCGAGCACGACGGGTTCGTGAGCATCGGCGAAGTACGCGCCACCGCGCGCGCCTACCGGACCGAGCCGCATTTCTTCTCGATGGGGCACAACATGATGCTCGAGCCCGGCTGGGCTGACGTCGCCGAACGCATCCATGCATGGTTGTCGGCGCGCGACCTGGCGAGCCGGGCGCGGTAGCCGCGCTCGAGTCGTTACTGCGCCGAAAAGCGTTGGCGTGCTAGATTTCACAGCCATCGCCTAATCTGGCTGGCCACATCGAAAACTACAACCACCCGGGGGGAAATGTCCGTGCAACCGGTCGCTCGCACGGAGACTTCCGTCGACGACAGCGGCGGCCGGGCGCTGCGCGGATGGCAGCGCAGGGCGCTGGTCAAATACCTGACCGGCCAGCCGCGCGATTTCCTGGCCGTGGCGACCCCGGGATCCGGGAAGACGACGTTCGCGTTGCGGGTGGCGGCCGAACTGCTGGGCCAGCGCGCCGTCGAGCAGATCACCGTCGTGGTGCCCACCGAGCACCTGAAGGTGCAGTGGGCGCAGGCCGCGGCGCGGCACGGCATCGCCCTGGACCCCAAGTTCTCCAACTCCAACGCCCAGATGTCGGGCGAATACCACGGCGTGATGGTCACCTACGCGCAGGTTGCCGCCCACCCCACGCTGCACCGGGTGCGCACCGAGCAGCGCAAGACGCTGGTCGTCTTCGACGAGATCCACCATGGCGGCGACGCCAAGACGTGGGGTGACGCCATCCGCGAGGCCTTCGGCGACGCGACCCGCCGGCTCGCCCTGACCGGCACGCCCTTTCGCAGCGACGACAGCCCCATCCCGTTCGTCGCCTACGAATCCGGCGCCGACGGAGTGCGGCGTTCGCGGGCCGACCACACCTACGGCTATGCCGAGGCGCTGGCCGACGGGGTGGTCCGGCCGGTGGTGTTCTTGGCCTACTCCGGGGAGGCGCGCTGGCGGGACAGCGCCGGCGAGGAGCACGCCGCCCGGCTGGGCGAGCCGCTGACCGCCGAACACACGGCCCGGGCCTGGCGCACGGCGCTCGACCCCGCCGGTGAATGGATGCCCGCGGTGATCGCGGCCGCCGACCAACGGCTGCGCCAGAAGCGCGAGCACGTGCCCGACGCCGGCGGCATGATCATCGCCTCCGACCGCACGGCGGCCCGCGCCTACGCCGCCCTGCTGACGAAGCTGACCTCGGAGGCGCCGACGGTGGTGCTGTCCGACGACCCCGGATCGTCGGCCCGTATCAGCGAATTCGCCGCCGGCACCAGCCGGTGGCTGGTCGCGGTGCGCATGGTTTCCGAGGGCGTCGACGTGCCGCGACTCTCGGTCGGGATCTACGCCACCAGCGCGTCGACGCCCCTGTTCTTCGCACAGGCCATCGGCCGGTTCGTGCGCTCGCGCCGCGTCGGTGAGACCGCGAGCATCTTCCTGCCGTCGGTGCCCAACCTGCTGCAACTCGCCAGCGAGCTGGAGGCCCAGCGCAACCACGTGCTCGGCGAACCGCATCGCCCGGACGAGGACCCCCTCGACGGTGACCCGGCCATCAGAACGCAGACCGAGAAGACCGAGACCGACACCGGCTTCACCTCATTGGGCGCCGACGCGGAGCTGGACCAGGTGATCTTCGACGGGTCGTCGTTCGGCACCGCCGCCCCGGCCGGCAGCGACGAGGAGGCCGACTACCTCGGCATCCCTGGCCTGCTCGACGCCGAGCAGATGCGGGCGCTGCTGCACCGCCGCCAGGACGAGCAGCTGCAGCGGCGGGCCGCGCAGGGCACGCCGGCCGCGGTGTCCGCGGGGCCCACGTTGCACGGCCAGCTGCGCGACCTGCGCCGCGAGCTGAACTCCCTCGTGTCGGCCACCCACCACCGAACGGGCAAGCCGCACGGCTGGATTCACAGCGAACTTCGCCGTCGTTGCGGGGGGCCGCCGATCGCCGCAGCGACCCGCGAGCAGATCCAGGCCCGCATCGAGGCCCTGCGGCGCCTCAACGCCGAGCACTCCTGACGCCTGAGTACGCCTTAGTCGCCGACCGGCTCTTGGAGCACTTCCACCGCGGGGCCGCCCAACACGGCGAGCAGATGCTCCTCGATCGCGGCTCGCGCGTCGCGCTCGGCGTCGGCGGGCACCGACACGCAGAAGACGTCCGCGGCCGTCGAACCGAACGTGTTGACCTTGGCCCAGACGATGTCGGCCCCCGCCTGTTCCAGCGCGCGGGTCAGCAACGCCAGCAGCCCCAGCCGGTCCATGGCGCGGACTTCGAAGATCAACTGGCCGGCGGTCGCCGCGTCGAGCCACAGGATGCGCGGCGGGGCGGTCGACCGGGTGACGGGCACCCCGGCCTGAATCTCGCCGGCCCGCGCGGTCGCGGCGCTGATCGCGTCGCTGTCACGCTTCTCCAGCGTGCTGAGGATGTCGAGGTCACCGGCCAGCGCTCCGTTGAATTGTTGACGCAGCAAGCCCGATTCGGGCGGCGAGCCGAACAGCGGGGACACGACGAACTCGACGATCGCGACGCCGTCGTGAACGTTGGCCAGGGCCGAATGGATTCGCAGCGAGTTCAATGCCAGCACCGCCGCGGCCTTGGAGACCAGCGCCCGCTGATTGGGCGCGATCATCACCGCGGTCAGGCGCTCGCGATCGTTGGGCTTGATCTCAACATGCACACCGCGGTCGGCCGCCAGCGAAAGGTAATGCGGCGCAATCGGTTCCGCCTCGGGAAGCCGCTCGCCCGCCATCACCAACCGGCAGCGGCGGACCAAGTCCTCGATCAGGGACGCCTTCCAGTCGCTCCATACCCCGGGCCCGGTGGCCTTGGAGTCGGCCTCCGCCAGCGCCTGCAGGAGTTCGAGCAGGTGCGGGTCCCCCTGTAGGGCGGCGGCCACCGCCTCGATGATCTGGGGGTCGTTGAGGTCGCTTCGGGTGGCCGTCACCGGCAGCAGGAGATGGTGGCGGACCATGCCCGCGAGCGTGGCGGTGTCCTCGGCGGAGAGGCCCAGCCGCTTGGCGATCGGGATCGCCAGTTCCGCGCCGAGCACGCAGTGGTCGGTGCCGCGCCCCTTGCCGATGTCGTGCAGCAGCGCGCCGAGCGCGAGCAGGTCCGAGCGCGCCACGCGGGTGGTGAGCGGCGCGGCGTTGACGGCGGTTTCGACGATGTGCCGGTCGACGGTCCACTTGTGCGAGACGTCGCGCGGCGGCAGATCGCGCACCGCGTCCCACTCCGGGAAGAGGCGGCCCCACAGCCCGGTGCGGTCCAGCGACTCGATCGTGTCGATCGCCGTGGGCCCGGCCAAAAGCACCACCAGCAGGTCGTCCAGCGCCTCCCGCGGCCATGGCAAGGGCAGGTCCGGAGCGCTGTCGGCCAGCCGTTTGAGCGTGCCTGCGCCGATGGGCAGGCCGGTGCCCGCCGAAGCGGCCGCGACCCGCAGGACGAGCCCGGGGTCGCTTCCGGGTTGGGCATCGCGGGCGAGCACCACCTCGCCGTCGTATTCGACCACGCCCTCGTCCAGCGGTCGCCGCCTGGGGCGCCGCACCAGCGCCGTCAGCCCGCGGCGGGGCAGCGCGTTCTGCGCGGTCCGCAGGCCGGTCTCGGCGTGGTAGGCGATGGTGCGGCTGGCGCTGGACAGCAAGCGCGACAACGCAAATCGATCCCCGACGCCCAACGCGGCGCTCACTTCGTCGGCGAACTGGGCCAGCAGTTGGTCGCGTCCGCGCCCGGATACCAGGTGCAGTTCGGTGCGCACGTCGAGCATCGTCAGGTACGCCGCGTCCAGCGAGCCCCCCGGCGCGTCGGGATGGCCCATACCGCGGCGGTCGATGAGCTGGGCGACGCCCAGCGCGTCGAGAAGTTGGACATCGCGCAGGCCACCACGGCCCGACTTGAGGTCCGGCTCGGCCCGCTGCGCGATGCGCCAACATCGTTGCCAGCGTTCGTATGTCATCGCGACTAGTTCGTCCATGCGGGATCGAATCGCGCTGCGCCACTGGCGTCGCGCCCCGGCGATCAATTCCGCCGACAGCCGCTCGTCCCCGGCGATGTGGCGCGCGTCGAGCATGCCCAACGCGGCCACCAGGTCGTTGTTGGCGACGCTCAGGGCCCCCGAGACGGTCCGCACGCTGTGGTCGAGCCGAACGTTGGCGTCCCACAACGGATACCACAGACCATCGGCGACTCGTTGCAGCACCTCGTCGGATTTGTTGTCGTGCAACAACATCAGGTCGAGATCGGAATAGGGCAGCAGTTCGCGGCGCCCCAACCCACCCACCCCGACGATGGCGAAACCGCTGTCGTCGGTGATGCCGATCTCGTCCGCCTTGGCCGCCAACCAGGATTCATGCAGCTCCAGCCACGCCTTGCGCAGCTCTGCGGGACCAAGCTCGCGGCCCTCCGCCAGCAGCCGGCGCCGCGAGGCTGCCAGATCGCTTGCACCGCAGGCGGTTTGTGCTTCCGCTCCGGATGAGCCGGACGGGCCGGGTGGGTTAGTCATACCCTCCCGGCCCGTCCGGCCTGGTTCAACGATGTGCGACTGCGTTCAGAGGGCATCGGTTCCGCGTTCACCCGTGCGCACTCGCACAATGGTTTCCACGGGGGTGACCCAGACCTTGCCGTCACCGATCTTGCCGGTGCGCGCCGCCCGGACGATGCTGTCCACGACCTTGTCCACCAGGGAATCGTCGATCACCACCTCGATTCGCACCTTCGGCACGAAATCCACCGAGTACTCAGCACCCCGGTAAACCTCGGTGTGGCCCTTCTGCCGCCCGTACCCCTGGATTTCGCTGACCGTCATCCCCAGGACGCCCGCTTCCTCGAGGCTGGTCTTCACGTCATCGAGGGTGAACGGCTTCACGATTGCGGTGACTAGCTTCATGCCTGCTCTGCCTCCACCTTGTCGCCCACTCGATCCTCCTCCAGCCCGTTGCGGTCATCGACGGGAACGCGCGCCGCCGGGAGGACGGATCCTTGCCCACCGATCGTTCCGAAATCGTACGCGCTCTCCGCGTGCTCGGACTCGTCGATGCCCGTTGATTCTTCTTCGGCGGGGACACGCAGCCCGATCGTGTACTTCAGGATCAAAGCCAGGATCAGGGTGACGATGCCGGAGTAGAACAGAACCGCGAAGGCGCCGACCGCCTGCCTTTCCAGCTGTGACCAGCCGCCGCCGTAGAACAGCCCCTTGGACACCCCGGTGACGCCGTTGATGGCGGTGCTCTCCGGCGCGGCGAGCAGCCCCACCAGCAGCGTGCCCGTCAGACCGCCGATCATGTGCACCCCGACCACGTCGAGCGAGTCGTCGAAGCCCAGCTTGAACTTCAGCCCGACCGCCAGCGCGCACACCACGCCGGCCACCAGGCCGACGACGATGGCGCCCAGCACGTTGACGGACGAGCAGGACGGTGTGATGGCCACCAGGCCCGCCACGATGCCCGACGCCGCTCCCAGCGTCGTGGGCTTCCCGTCACGGATGCGCTCGGTAAGCAGCCAGGCCAGCATGGCCGTGGCCGTGGCGACGGTGGTGGTCATGAAGGTCGCACCGGCGGAGCCGTTCGAGCTGGTCGCCGAACCGGCGTTGAACCCGAACCAGCCGAACCACAGCAAGCCGGCGCCGAGCATCACGAACGGCAGGTTGTGCGGACGGAACAGCGTCGTGGGCCAGCCCTTGCGCTTGCCCAGCACGATCGCCAGCGCAAGGCCCGCCACACCGGAGTTGATATGGACCGCGGTCCCTCCGGCGAAGTCGATGGCGTGCAGCTTGTTGTTGATCCAGCCGCCGTGCTCGGACGCGAAGCCGTCCGCCGCGAACACCCAGTGCGCGACGGGGAAGTAGACCAGCGTCGCCCACAGTCCGGAGAACACCAGCCAGGCGGTGAACTTGAGCCGGTCGGCGACCGCACCCGAGATCAGCGCGACGGTGATGATCGCGAACATCAGCTGGAAGGCCACGAAGACGGTCGCGGGCATGGTGCCTGCCAGCGGGATGTCCACCTGCGTGACGCCCTTGCTCGGGTCCGCCTTGACGGCGTTGCCGCCGATAAGCTTTGCCAGGCCCCAATAATCGGTCGGGTTGCCCACGACTCCGCCCCTGTCGTCACCGAACGACATCGAGTAGCCGTAGAGCACCCAGAGCACTGTCACGACGCCCATCGCGCTGATGCTCATCATGATCATGTTGAGCACGCTTCTGGTGCGCACCATGCCGCCGTAGAAGAACGCAAGGCCCGGCGTCATCAACAGCACAAGCGCGGAACTCGCCAACATCCAGGCGGTATCGCCGGTATCGGGTTGGCCCAATTGCGGGAATGCCACTCGCTCACCTCCGGTCAGGACATGAATGGCCGTCAGGCGACGCCTGTGACCTGATCCAGAACCTTGCGCAATGGTTGTTTCCGCAATGGGGCCACTGTGTTTCGGCGGTATTAACGTCCCGCTCGCCGTGTAAGCGGTTTCAGCCGAGCAGCGCGTCGACGAAAGCGCCCGGCTCGAACGGCGCCAGGTCGTCGGGCCCCTCCCCGAGCCCGACAAGCTTCACCGGCACGCCGAGTTCCTGTTGGACGCGGAATACGATGCCGCCCTTGGCCGTTCCGTCCAGCTTGGTCAGCACGGCGCCCGTGATCTCGACGACGTCGGCGAACACCCGCGCCTGGGCCAACCCGTTCTGTCCGATGGTGGCGTCGAGCACCAGCAGCACCTCGTCGACGGCGGCGCGTCGTGTAACCACGCGCTTGACCTTGTCGAGTTCGTCCATCAGCCCGACCTTGGTGTGCAGCCGGCCGGCGGTGTCGATGAGCACCACGTCGGCGCCTGCGGCGATGCCCTTGTCGACGGCGTCGAAAGCCACCGATGCGGGGTCGGCGCCTTCGGGCCCGCGCACCACCTCCGCGCCCACCCGGGAGGCCCAGGTCTGCAGCTGGTCGGCCGCGGCGGCCCGGAAGGTGTCGGCGGCGCCCAGCACGACGCGGCGTCCGTCGGCCACCAAGACCCGCGCCAGCTTGCCGACGGTGGTGGTCTTTCCGGTGCCGTTCACTCCGACGACCAGCAGCACCGACGGGTGGTCGGCGTGCGGCAGGGCGCGGATCGAGCGGTCCATTTCGGGGTGCAGCTCGCGGATGAGCACGTCGCGCAGGACGGCCTTCGCGTCGGCCTCGGAGCGCACGTCGCTGCCGGCCAGGCGGGCGCGCAGCTGCGTCATCACCGAATCGGTGACCACCGGGCCCAGGTCGGCGACCAGAAGGGTGTCCTCGACGTCCTGCCAGGCGTCCTCGTCGAGGTCGCCGCCGCCGATCAGGCCCAGCACGCTGCGCCCCAGCGCGTTCTGCGAGCGGGCCAGCCGGCCGCGCAGCCGCTCCAGCCGGCCCTCCGGCGGCGCGATGGCCTCGATCTCGGGGGCCTCGGGCACCTCGGGGGCCGCCGGCGGCGGCTCGGGGGGCGCTACCGGCGGCGGGGCGATCGTTTCCGGGGCCTCCGGCTCCGGGAGTTCGACCTCGGAGATCGTGCGCCGCGGCGCGTCGCGGGGAATGGTGGCGTCGTCGCCCACCGCGGGCAGGCCGGTGGTGTCGAGCCGGTCGGCCTGGGTCGTTTGGCTGAAGGTGATGCCGGACGACGCGGTGTAGCCGCCCGACCGGTCGATCGCGCCGGGCTCCGGCTTGGCCGTGAAGCTGATCCGCCGGCGGCGGTAGCGCACCAGGCCCAGGACCAGCGCGGCGATGACAACCAGGACGGCGACGACCGCGATGGCGATCCAAAGACCTTGCGACACGCTGACATTGTTTCAAGCGGGCCGGCGCTCAGGGGGCATCGGGTGTGCGTCCCGGGCGTCGAGCGTGCGTCCTGGGCGCAGAAATCGCCGAAACTCCGCCGTCAGTACCCGGTTGGGCACCCGCGCTAGGGCTAGGAGGAGCTGGACACCAGCTGCTCGACCTGCTGCCCGCGCATCCGCTGCGAGATCACCGCGGTGATGCCGTCGCCCTGCATGGTCACGCCGTACAGGGCGTCGGCGACCTCCATCGTGGGCTTCTGGTGCGTGATGATGATCAGCTGCGAGCGCGCCCGGAGCAGCTCGAAGAGGCTGATCAGGCGGCGCAGGTTGGTGTCGTCGAGCGCCGCTTCCACCTCGTCCATGATGTAGAACGGCGAGGGGCGGGCGCGGAAAATGGCCACCAGCATCGCGACCGCGGTCAGCGCCTTCTCGCCACCGGACAGCAAAGACAACCGGGTGATCTTCTTGCCGGGCGGGCGCGCCTCGACCTCGATGCCGGTGGTGAGCATGTCGTCGGGATCGGTCAGCCGCAGCCGCCCCTCGCCGCCGGGGAACAGCACGGTGAAGACTTCCCGGAATTCGCGTTCCACGTCGACGAACGCGTCGCTGAACACCTGCAGGATGCGGGCGTCCACGTCGGCGACGACGTCCAGCAGATCCTTGCGGGCCGCCTTTACGTCCTCAAGCTGGGTGGACAGGAAGTTGTAGCGCTCCTCCAGCGCGGCAAACTCCTCGAGCGCCAGCGGATTGACCCGGCCCAGCTCCGCGAGCTCCCGCTCGGCGCGTTTGGCCCGCCGCTCCTGGGTGGGCCGGTCGTACGGCATCGGCGCCGGGGCGACCACCTGCTCACCGCGTTCGCGGGCCTGCTCGAACTCGGCCATCTCCAGCTCGGTGGGCGGCAGCGACACGTCCGGCCCGTACTCGGCGATCAGGTCGGCGGGCGCCATTCCGAACTGCTCGAGCACCATCTGCTCGAGCTGCTCGATACGCATCGCGGCCTGCGCGTTGGCCACCTCGTCGCGGTGCAGCGAGTCGGTGAGCGTGGCGACCCGGGCGCTGAGCGCGTTCACCTCGTCGCGCACTGCCGCCATCGCCGTCGCCCGGCCCTGGCGTTCGGCCGCCAGCGCGTCGCGGATCTTCGATGCCGCCCCGACCACCAGGTCCAGTCGCTGCGCCAGCAGGCGTCCGGCGTCGGCCACCGCCGCGGCCACCGCGGCCGCGCGCAACCGAGCCTCGCGCGCCTGTTGGGCTCGCAGCCGCGCCTCGCGTTCCGCGGCCGCGGCGCGGCGCAGGGAATCCGCTCGCCCGCGCACCGCGTTGGCCCGCTCCTCGGCGGTGCGCACCGCCAGCCGGGCCTCCACCTCCGCGCTGCGGGCCGCCTCTGCGGCGGCGGCGATCCGCTGGCGGACCTCGGCATGGTTGGGCTCTTCGGCCTGAACGTGTTGCGTCTCTTGCGCGTTGCGCAGCCGGTTTTCCAGTTCCGTGACTTCTTGGACGGTCTGCGCGCGGCCGGTCTCGAGCTCCTCGCGCTGCCGCAACAACCTGGTCCACTCGTCTTCGGTGGTGCGGGCTTCCTGCCCGAGCCGGCCCAGCTGCTCGTACATCGCCGAGATCGCGGTGTCGGATTCGTTGAGCGCGGCCAACGCCTGCTCGGCGGAGTCCTGGCGGGCGGCCTGCTCGGTCAGCGCGCCGGACAGCGCCGCGGTCAGCTGGGCGACCTGCGATTCCGCGGTGGTCAGCTCGCTGCCGGCCTTATCGATTTCCGAGGTCACCTCGAGCGTGGACAGCTTGCGGTCGGAGCCCCCGCTCACCCAGCCGGCGCCCACCAGGTCACCGTCGAGCGTGACCGCACGCAACCGCGGACGCGCCGCCACCAGCTCGAGCGCCTGATCCAGGTCGTCGACCACCGCGACGCCCGAGAGCATCGCCGTGATGGCGCCGCGCAGCCGCGCGGGCGCCTCGATCAGGTCCAGCGCCCACAGGGCGGATCCGGGCAGCGCGTCGCGCGCCGCGGCGTCCTCGGCGGGCCAATCGCCGAGCACCAGCGCCGCCCGTCCGCCGTCCGCTTGCTTGAGCGCGGCGACCGCGGACCGGGCCGCGCCGAAGCTCTCGGCGGCCAGGGCGTCGGCCGCCGATCCCAGCACCGCGGCCAGCGCCGCCTCGTAGCCGGAGCGGACCTTGACCAGCTTGGCGATCGGCCCGAAAAGCCCTGTCCCGGCGTGGTTTTCGGTCAGCCAGGCCGCGCCGTCCTTGCGCTCCAGCCCGACCGCCAGCGCGTCGATGCGGGCCCGCAGCGAGGCCACCCGGCGTTCTGCGTCGCGCTCGGCGGCCTGCAGTTCGGCGACGCGCGCGTCGGCCAACCGCAGGGCGGCCACAGTGCGCTCGTGGTGCTCGTCGAGGCCCACCTCGCCCTGGTCGAGCTCGCCGACGCGGCCCTGCACGGTTTCGAACTCCGCCTTGGACTGCTGCGCGCGGGCGGCGGCCTGTTCGATGCGCTCGGACAGCCGGGCGACGCTGTCGTCGATGGATTCGACGCGCGCACGCATGGTCTCGACCTGACCGGCCAGCCGCGCCAGGCCTTCGCGCCGGTCCGCCTCGGCCCGCACCGCCGCCAGGTGGGCCCGATCGGCCTCGGCGGCCTCGCGCTCGCGCTCGCCCAGCTCGGCGCGCGCGGCATCGAGCCGGGTGCGTGTCTCGGCGAGTTCGGCCAGCAATTGCCGCTCGGCGACGGCGACCCGCTCGGCCTCGGCCTCCAACGCGTCGGGGTCGGTGTCGCTGGGCGGCGCCGGCTCCACGTCCAGATGATGCGCGCGTTCGCTGGCGATGCGGACCGTCGCGGCCACCCGTTCGGCCAGCGCGGAGAGCCCGAACCAGGTG
The DNA here is from genome assembly GCF_001667735.1 of Mycobacterium sp. E183. Taxonomy (GTDB): domain Bacteria; phylum Actinomycetota; class Actinomycetes; order Mycobacteriales; family Mycobacteriaceae; genus Mycobacterium. Next base: position 14,286 of record NZ_LZJN01000204.1, on the reverse strand, counting down.
TGCTGCACCGATTCGGCCCGCTGCGAGAGTTCGGCGACGGCCGCCTCGTGCGCGGTGAGCTCCTCGGAAGCCACGGCGAGGCGGGCGGCGGCCTCGTCGTGCTCGCGGCGGATCGCGGCTTCCGCTTCGAAGATGGCGTCGCGCTCGGTCTGCCGGTTGACCAGGTCGTCGGCGGCCAGGCGCAACCGGGCGTCGCGCAGGTCGGCCTGGATGGTCTGGGCGCGGCGGGCCACCTCGGCCTGGCGGCCCAGCGGTTTGAGCTGGCGGCGCAGCTCGGTGGTGAGGTCGGTGAGGCGGGCCAGGTTGGCCGACATCGCGTCGAGTTTGCGGAGGGCCTTTTCCTTGCGCTTGCGGTGCTTGAGCACCCCGGCGGCCTCTTCGATGAAGGCGCGACGGTCTTCCGGTCGCGACTGCAGGATCTCGTCGAGCTTGCCCTGGCCGACGATGACGTGCATCTCACGGCCGATCCCGGAGTCGCTCAGCAGTTCCTGTACGTCCATCAAACGGCAACTGGCGCCGTTGATTTCGTATTCGCTGGCGCCGTCGCGGAACATGCGCCGGGTGATCGACACCTCGGAGTATTCGATCGGCAGCGCGTTGTCGGAGTTGTCGATGGTGACGGTGACTTCGGCGCGGCCGAGCGGGGCCCGCGACGAGGTGCCGGCGAAGATGACGTCTTCCATCTTGCCGCCGCGCAGCGTCTTCGCCCCCTGCTCCCCCATCACCCAGGCCAGGGCGTCGACGACGTTGGACTTGCCGGAACCGTTGGGCCCGACGACCGCGGTGATGCCCGGCTCGAAGCGCAGAGTCGTCGGCGAAGCGAAGGACTTGAAGCCCTTCAGCGTCAGACTCTTGAGGTACACGGCGAGCCAGACTACCGCTCGGATCGCCCGGCTCGGCCGCACCGAGGGGTGTCGGGAGGCGGGAAATGCGGCCGTTGTTCACGCCTTGCCGCACTGGTCACAGTGGCCACTTCTGTCACGCTCCGGGAGGTTGCGTCAGCGCTCGACGAACCCCTCGAAGCGTTCCCGCGGCTGCGACCAGTCGGCGACCACCTTGTCGACGCGGCCGGGCCTGGCCGGCCACGCCTGGCCGCCTTCCAGCAGCGCCAGCAGTTGCTCACCGGCCTCGCGCGGCCCCTGGGCGACCACCAGCACGCGGCCGTCGGCCTGGTTGGCCGCGTAGCCGGTGAGCCCCAACTCGAGCGCCCGGCTGCGCGTCCACCAGCGGAAGCCGACGCCCTGGACCTTCCCGTGCACCCAGGCGGTCAGCCGGACGTCAGGTTCCGACATCGGCGACCTTGAAGTTGACCTGCGTACCGGCCTTGAGCGTGCGCCCGACGGTGCAGACCAGGTCGATGGCCCGGTCGACCACCGCCAGCAGCCGCTCCTTCTCCTCCGCCGTCAGCCCGGACAGGTCCAGCTCGAGCGTCTCTTCCAGGAGCGGATACACCTCGCGTTCGCGGTCGGCGTCCCCGGACACCCTGACCACCGCGTGGTAGTCATCGCCGAGCCGGCGGGCGAGCGGCTGGTCGCTGGACATCCCGCTGCACGCGGCGAGCGCGATCTTCAGCAGCTCGCCGGGGGTGAACACGCCGTCGACGTCTTCGGACCCGACGAGTACCCGCGCACCGCGCGAGCTGTGTCCGGTGTAACGGCGCGATCCCGTGCGCTCCACCCAGAGTTCGGTCATGGCTCATTTCTACCGGGCAGTGCCCTGAGGCCGCGTCGCGTGTGCGTACATGGCGATCACGACCGGCGTGTCGCCGCCCGGGTCGCACACTCAAAGCCCTGAGCGCACACTGGAATCGACAAGCCCTAGCGGACGATCAGCGAGAGCAGCTTCTTACCGAATGATATTGCGGCCGAATTGTTTTCGCAGGAGACAACCACCTGCTGGCCGACCCGCTGCCGCAGCTCGCGCTCGAAGACGTCCCGCAGCGTAGACGACGCGGCCGGGCATCCGTCACACGCGCCGACCATCCGGACCGTGACGGTGTGGCCGGCCACCGAGACCAGCTCGATCGACCCGCCGTGCGAGGCGGCAAGCGCGGCGACGGGCCCGGCAAGCAGTTCCGCGGCAACGGATTCCAGATCGGGGCCGGACGACTCGTCGACCGTCCAGCCCTGAGGGTCCAGCAGCGCCTCGCCGAGCGCCTCGCGGACGTCGTCTCCCAGTTCACGCCAGCTGCTGCCGGCGCCGATCGTGATCAGGATGTCCCCGGCGCCCACCACGAGCTCGGTGATCACCCCGCTGCCCAGCAGGGCGCCCAGCCGGCCGGGGGCGCCCCTGACCGCGCCGCGCGCCGGCAGCCGGTCGGGCGGGACCACCCAGCGCAGCTGACGCGGGTCCGCGGTCGCGGTGGCGTGGATCGGAATCATGCGCCCACTCCGACCGCGATCGAGCGGGCCGCAAACGCCATCGTCCAGGCGAGGACGAACATGTAGGACCACGCGAACGCGGGCCACCGCCACGAGTTGGTCTCGCGGCGCATCACCGCGACGGTGGACATGCACTGCAGCGCGAAGATGAAGTACACCATCAGCGCGATGACGGTAGGGGCGGTGAACACCTTGTGGCCGTCGTCGTCGGCCATCGTGACCAGGGCCTCATGCGGGTCGTCGGGACTCGTCGCCGCCGACACCTGACCGAGGGTGGACACGAAAACCTCACGCGCCGAGAAGGAACCGAGCAGGGCGACGTTGATGTGCCAATCGAAACCGAGCGGCTTGAACACCGGCCCGATCGCCTTTCCGACGTCGGCGGCGTAGCTGTGGTCCATCACGTAGGCGGTGGTCTCCGTCGGCGACATGTGCGCGGTCTCCGCTTGGCGCGCCGGAAGATTGAGCAGCACCCAGAGCACCACCGAGGTGCCCAGGATGATGGTTCCGGCCTTGCGCAGGAACACCTTCGCCGAATCCCACATGGTGATGAGCACGTTTTTGGGCGATGGGAAACGATACGGGGGCAGCTCCATCGTGAACGGGAGCAGATCGCTGCGCAGGATCGTCGACTTGAACAACGACGCCGCGATCAGGGCCGAGGTGCCCCCACACAGATACAGCAAGAACATCGCCACACCCTGCGCGCTGAACCCCCACCACTGGGTCTGCGGCGAGACCAGCAGCCCCACCAGCAGGGTGAAGACGGGGAGCCGGGCGGAGCAGGTCATCAACGGCGCCGTGATGATGGTGGCGATCCGGTCGCGCGACGACGGCAGCGTCCGGGTGGCCATGATCCCCGGGATGGCGCAGGCGAACGACGAGAGCATCGCGACGAAGGCGCGACCCTCCAGACCCGTCGTGGCCATCACCCGGTCCATCAGGAATGCCGCCCGCGCCATGTAGCCGACGTTCTCCAGCAGCGCGATCAGCAAGAACAGCAACACGATCTGCGGGATGAACTGGAGCACCGTCCCCACGCCGCCGATGAGTCCCTGGCCGAGCAGACCCCGCACCACATAGTTGCCGACGTGGTCGCTGACCAGCGTGCCGAGCCAGCCGAGGCCCTGGCTGACGCGGTCCTGCAGGGGCGCGGCGACGGTGAAGACGACCTGGAAGAAGCAGAACATCACCGCGAAGAAGATGACGGTTCCCCACAGCGGGTGCAGCACGATCCTGTCGATGCCGCGCGTGCGCTGATCCGGCTGCGGCGCAACGTATTCGGCGGCACGCAGCACCGACTTGCCCCAGGCGTCGACGGCGTCGTCGTCACCCGGCGGCAGGATCGGGGGACGCTGCCACCGGTCGAAGGACACCAGTTGGGCGCGCAGGCTGTCGATGCCCCCGCCGCGGTGCGCGATGACCGGGAGCACCGGGATGCCCAGCGCCGTCGACAAGGCGCCGATGTCGATGCGGCCGCCGCGCGCGGTCAACTCGTCGGTCATGGTCAGCGCCAACAGGCACGGGACGTCGAGCCGCATCACCTGGGCCACCAGCGTGATCGAGCGGTGCAGCGTGGTGGCGTCGGCCACCAGCACGATCGCGTCGGGACGGCCGGCTTCGGCGACGTTGCCGGCCAGCAGGTCGGCCACTACCTGTTCGTCCGGGCTGATGGGCTGCAAGCTGTAGGTGCCGGGCAGATCCTCGACGGCGATCTCGACGCCGTCCATCTTCGCGATGCCGACCCTGCGACCCACGGTGACGCCCGGATAGTTGCCGGTCTTGGCGCGTAGCCCGGTGAGGTGGTTGAACACCGACGTCTTGCCCGCGTTGGGGCTGCCCACCAGCGCGACCCGCGCCGCACCGGCAACCGCGACCGCGGCGCCTTCCTCGTGGCAGGACGTCATGCGACGCTCCCCGGGTCGACTTGGATCAGCCGCGCCTCGCGGCGGCGCAGGCACAGCTCGGTGTCTTGGACGCGGTAGATGGTCGGGTCGCCCATCGGCGCACGCCGGATGACCTCGACGTCCGACGCCGGCCGGAAGCCAAGCTGCCGCAGTCGCCCCGCCACCACGGGAGACGCCGCCGGCGCCACGCCCAGGATGGTCGCCCGCTGGCCCGGCGCGAGCTGAGCCAGCACGGTCGGCGAACCCGATCCACGAAGTGAGCTCCGCACTAGCCGACCCGACTCCATCGGTTCACCATGCCACCCAGGATAACGACGCGAGGTGAGGATAACCTCACCTTTCTTGCAAACGTCGGGCCGGCGCCCATCGAGTGTGCGCCCCGGGTGACGTCCGTCGGCGTGTCGCCGCCGTGGGCGCACACTCAAAGCCCTGCTCGCACGCTCAAAGGCGGGGGCGCGGCTGACATCTCGGGCAGTAGAACGACGACCGGTTCATGAACTTCTCCCGGCGTATCACCGCGCCGCAGCGCCGGCAGTTCTGCCCTTCGCGGCCGTATGCGTCCAGCGACCGGTCGAAGTAGCCGGATTCGCCGTTGACGTTGATGTACAGCGAGTCGAACGACGTTCCGCCCTGGGCCAGCGCGTCGCGCATCACGTCCGCCGCCGCGTCCAGGATTGCGCCCAGGCGGCGGCGGCTCAAGGTCGCCGCGATCCGGGCCCCGTTGACCTTCGCGCGCCATAGCGCCTCGTCGGCGTAGATGTTGCCGATGCCCGACACGACGGTCTGATCCAGGAGCTGCCGCTTGATCTCGGAGTGCTTGCGCCGCAAGACGTTCACGACGGCGTCGCGGTCGAAAAGCGGGTCCAGCGGGTCGCGGGCCAGGTGTGCGACGGGCGCCGGAACGGCGCTGCCGTCGACGCTCACCAGGTCGGCGAGCATCCAGCCGCCGAAGGTGCGTTGGTCGGCGAAGCTCAGCACGGTCCCGTCGTCGAGCAGGGCCGAGATGCGCACGTGGTCGGCGCGCGGCACCTGCCCCAGCAGCATCTGCCCGCTCATGCCGAGGTGCACCACCAGGGCCGTGTCCGGGTCCCCCGGGCCGTCGAGCAGCAGCCACAGGTACTTGCCGCGCCGATCGGTGCCGGTTATGCGCGCGTCGAGCAGCCGGGCGGTGAGGTCGGCGGGGCCGGCCTCGTGGCGGCGCACCGCGCGCGGGTGATGCACCCGAACGGCCGTGATCGTTTTGCCGACGACCCAGGCCTGCAAGCCGCGGCGCACCACCTCGACTTCGGGTAGCTCGGGCACCTAGTGATGATCGCAAGCGCGGCGAAGCCGGGCGAAGCGGGTCATCACCACCGGCCCAAGTGATGATCGCAAGCGCGGCGAAGCTGGGCGAAGCGGGTCATCACCACCGGCCCTAGTGATGATCGCAAGCGCGGCGAAGCCGGGCGAAGCGGGTCATCACCATCGATCTAGACGGACGTCTTGTCGGCCGGGTCCAGCTCGTCGAGCGCTTTCCAGGTGGCCGCCGCGGCCTTCTGCTCGGCCTCCTTCTTGGAGCGCCCCACCCCGGACCCGTACTCGGTGTCCATCACGACGACGACCGCGGTGAACTCCTTGTCGTGGTCCGGGCCGGTGGAGGTGACGACGTAGGACGGCGCGCCCATGCCGCGAGCGGCGGTCAGCTCCTGCAGGCTGGTTTTCCAATCCAGCCCGGCCCCCAGCGTGGGCGCGGCGTCCAGCAGCCCGCCGAACAGCCGCAGGATGACCTCGCGCGCGGTGTCGATCCCGTGCTGCAGATAGATGGCGCCCAGCAGCGATTCCATCCCGTCGGCCAGAATGCTCGACTTGTCGGCGCCGCCGGTGTTGGCCTCCCCGCGCCCGAGAAACAGGTGAACGCCCAGGCCGTCCGGGGACAGCTTGCGGGCGACGTCGGCCAGTGCCTGGGTGTTGACGACGCTGGCCCGCAGCTTGGCCAGGTCGCCCTCCGAGCGGTCGGGGTGGCGGTGGTAGAGCTCGTCGGTGATGGTCAGACCCAGCACGGCGTCGCCGAGAAATTCCAGACGTTCGTTGGTGGGCAGGCCGCCGTGCTCGTAGGCATAGCTGCGATGCGTCAACGCCAGCGAGAGCAGCTCGTCGGGGAGCTCGACCCCGAGCGCGTCGAGCAGTTCCTGGCGTGCCGTCATTGCTCACCCCGCGGCGCGTCGGGCTCGGGAAACAGGCCGGCCAGCTTGGCCCACCGCGGGTCGATGCGGTCGTGCCGATGGCCGGGCTCGGCCGCGAGCGCGATCCCGCATTCAGGACACAGCCCGGGGCAGTCGGGCGTGCACAGGGGCGCGAACGGCAGCTCCAGCCCCACGGCGTCGACGATCGACTGCTCGAGGTCGACGGTGTCGTCGACGATGTGACCGACCTCGTCCTCCTCGGTGGTCGCCTCCGTCGTGCTGTCGGGATAGGCGAACAGCTCGGTCAGGCTGACCTGCACCCGACCGTTGACCGGGGTCAGGCACCGGGAGCATTCGCCGACCGTGGGGGCGTCCACCGTCCCGGTCACCAAGACGCCCTCGGAGACGGACTGAATCTGCAGGTCCAGATCCAACGGCGCGTCCTGTGCGATGGCGATCATGTCCAGCCCGATGCGCGACGGGCTGGGCACGCTCTTGCGCAAAGTCACCATTGCTCCCGGGCGTCGCCCAAGCTTGGTGATGTCGATCGACATCGGCGAGCTCAGACGGCGCTGGGAGGTGGTGCTGTGCTGCCGCGTCATAGGAGAAATCCTACGGCGCGCGCCGCATAATGCCAGGGCACGGCCTCCCGCAGGCGTCAGCGCACCGCGTAGTCGTGCGTGCCCGCCGCCGTCCGGAGCTGGTGACGTCCGCGCCCGACGGAGCGCAGCGTGCCATTGAGGAATTCCTCGAACTCGGCGAGCTTGTTGTCGACGTAGATGTCGCATTCACCGCGCAGCCGGTCGGCCTCGGCGTGCGCCGAGTCGATCAGACGGGTGGCCTCGGCGTTGGCGGCCTCTACCACGCTGTTCTGCGACACCAGGCGCTGTTGCTCCTTGATGCCCTCTTGAACGGCCTTCTCGTAGGAGATGTTGCCGTTCTCCAGCAGCCGGTCGGCCTCGGCCTGGGCGCGGCCGACGCTGGCCTCGTACTCGCGTTTCGCCGCGGTGGCGATGCGCATCGCCTCCTCGCGCGCCTCACCGACCATCCGCTCGCTGTGCTGGCGCGCCTCGCTCACCATGCGGTCGGCCTGCGATTTTGCGTCCGACAACAGCCGGTCGGCCTCCGCGCGGGCGTGGTTGAGCATCGACTCCGACTCGGTGGTCGCCGAGGACACCATGGATTCGGCGTGCGACTTGGCGTCCTGCAACATCGAGTCACGCGCGTCGAGGACGTCCTGGGCGTCGTCAAGCTCGCCGGGGATCGCATCCTTGATGTCGTCGATCAGTTCCAGCACGTCACCGCGGGGCACCACGCAGCCGGCCGTCATCGGAACGCCGCGCGCTTCTTCAACGATGGCGCTCAGTTCGTCGAGCGCTTCAAAGACTCGGTACACGGCCATATCCTCCTGGCGTCTGCAAAATCCTGTTGTTACCAGTGTGCCTGGTGTTGCCCTTGTGACAGCGGTGGCGGGCCGGTGTGTCGGACATTTGACCGCCCCGGCCCCATCCGCCCGGGCAGCTGCCCGCGGCCACCCGGCGTCGCGGCGCCCACGCTCCCCGGCACGCGGGAAATTCGAGGCGAAAAGCGCCAGAAATCGGGCGACAATCGGATCACAAGCTCGATTGTTCCAGCACTTCTGCGCCGGCGCCGCGCAGGCCGACGAGGCGGGCGAATATCGCCGTGGCGATACCGGCGAGCGGCGAATCACCTCGGGATAGGGTGGCGCGGTGAACAGGCCCACGGACCCGGATAGCGGCAACGCGCGACAGCCCGCGCCGACGCTTTATATATTCCCGCATGCGGGCGGATCGGCGAGCTATTACGTTCCATTCGCCAAGGCATTCTCTGCGGATGTAAGACGCGTCGCCGTCCAATATCCCGGGCGCGCCAAGGGCCTGACCCAGCTGCCGAGCATTCCCGCGCTCGCGGACGAAATCTATTCGATGATGGCGCCTTCCGCGCCGGCCGATGCACCGCTGGCCTTCTTCGGCCACAGCATGGGCGGCCTGATGGCCTTCGAGGTGGCACTGAGGTTCCAGTCCGCCGGGCAACCGGTCTCCGCCCTGTTCGTGTCGTCGAGTGCGGCGCCCGGCCACATCCGCTACAAGGAGCTGCAGGGCTCCGACCGCGACATCCTCAACGTCGTCGCCCAGGTGACCGACACCAACCCCGAGCTGCTTGCCAACGATGAATTCGCCCTGACGATCCTGCCCACGCTGCAAAGCGTCCGGGCGATCGCGGGCTATACCCACCCGCCGGCAGTCAAGGTGTCGTGTCCGATCTACGCGTTCGTCGGGGACAACGACATCATCGTGGCCGAGGAGAACATGCTGGCCTGGTGCGATCGCACTACCGACGATTTCCGCATTCGGGTGTTTCCCGGCGACCACTTCTACCTGAACAACAATTTGCCAGAGCTCGCAAAAGACATCGAGGAAGCGGTCCTCGACCGGTGCACGAGTAGATAGCTGCGCGGGTGGCCGCAGGCCAGTCAGCGGATCGGGCCGACCGCCTGCGGCCCTGCTGCCGATTCGCCCGTGAGTTTGCCGGCGGCGACTCCCCGCGGCCGGGGATGCCGGCGGGGCCGGCCGCTGGGTACCCGCCGTTCGGTCAGGACACGAGCCGGCGTCGCATCCCGCCGCGGATATCAGCACTGCCAGGGGTTGTCAAAACCGGGCGCTGGGACTACAACGGACCCAAGCCTGTCGCCCGGTGCAAACCGAGTCGCCCTCACCCGTCTGATCACTATTTGTCACTCGTATAACAGGTGCACCATACGCCACGGGCGCGTACTACATATATATCGTGCAAGATCCGCCAGACAGATCTCGGCAGGAGCGCAGCCCCGACACGCCACTGTGGTGTGGGCTACATTCTCTTTTTGATTTTGTAAATCGGAGGGTCTCGTCCGCAAAGAATGCTTAGGTTGCTTCACAAGAGTGGTTGTCGGTAACCGGGGAAGCCACTCTTCGCGCCGCACGCGAGATGCGTGCACGTCACGAACGGCGTCAGCGAACTGGAAGGGCCACAAATGCCGGTTACCGACACGTCCATCCCCGGTTTGCTGCAGGAGCGAGCCGAGCGGCGGCCCGGCGCAACCGCCTTCACGTTCATCGACTACGAGCAAGACCCCGCCGGGTTTGCCGAGCGCCTTACCTGGGCCCAGGTTTACCGCCGCGCCCGCATCATTGCTGACGAGCTGTCACTCTGCGGCTCGCCCGGAGATCGTGTGGCCATCCTCGCGCCGCAGGGACTGGAATACGTCGCGGCCTTCTTCGGCGCGCTACAGGCCGGGTTCATCGCCGTTCCGCTGTCCACACCGCTCTACGGGGTCCACGACGACCGGATCTCCTCCGTACTGCGGGATTGTAATCCGGCCGCCATTCTCACCACGTCGGCCGTGGTCAGCGACGTCAACAAGTACGCCTGCGGCCAGGACGGCCACCCCGCGCCACTAGTCATCGAAGTCGACCTGCTGGACCTGGAATCCACTCGCGAGCTGCCGCCCGCTCAGCAGTTCGCGTCGGGTGCGGGCTATCTGCAATACACGTCCGGTTCTACGCGCACACCGGCCGGCGTGATCGTGTCGCACAAGAATGTCGTCACCAATGTGACGCAATGTATGTACGCCTTCTTCGGTGAACCGGAAAACCTCCCGGCAAACCTTTCTCTGGTGTCGTGGCTGCCCTTGTTCCACGACATGGGGCTGATTCTGGGAGTTTGTGCGCCGCTGGTGACAAACCGCAGCGCTGTGCTGATGAGTCCGATGGCGTTCCTGCAACGCCCGGCCCGTTGGATGAAAATGCTTGCCACCAATGGTCAGTGCTTTTCCGCGGCACCCAATTTCGCTTTCGAACTGGCGGTGCGCCGGACATCGGATGACGACATGGCGGGACTCGACCTCGGCGAAGTGCAGACGATCGTCAGCGGCAGCGAACGAATCCACGTGGCCACCGTCAAGCGCTTCACCGACCGCTTCGCCCCCTTCAACCTGCGCCCGACGACGGTCCGGCCCTGCTATGGCCTCGCCGAAGCGACCCTGTACGTGGCGGGTCCCGAACCCGGCACCATGCTCAAGACGGTCCGGCTCGACTATGAGCACTTGACCGCCGGCCGGGCCCGACCGTGCGGGACCGAGGGGATGGTCGGCACTGAGCTCATCAGTTATGGCTCACCCGATCCCGCCGCCGTGCGAATCGTCAACTCCGAGACGATGACCGAGAGCCCCGCGGGCACGGTCGGGGAGATCTGGGTGCGCGGCGACCACGTGGCCCTGGGCTACTGGCGAAAGCCGGAACAGACGGCACGCGTTTTCCAGGCCGAACTGGTCAACCCGGCTCCGGGCTGTCCGAAGGGTCCATGGTTGCGGACGGGCGACCTGGGCGTCATCGCCGACGGCGAGATGTTCATCATGGGCCGCATCAAGGACCTGCTCATAGTCGACGGGCGCAATCATTATCCCGACGACATCGAGGCAACCATCCAGGAGATCACCGGCGGCCGGGTCGCGGCCATCTCGGTGCCGGACGACATCACCGAGCAACTGGTCGCAATCATCGAGCTGAAGGGGCGCGGAGCGTCCGAGGAAGAGGCACTGCTGCGCCTGCGTTCGGTGAAACGCGAAGTCACGTCGGCGATCTCGAAGTCGCACAGCGTGCGCATCGCCGACCTCGTTCTGGTGTCACCGGGATCCATCCCGATCACCACCAGCGGTAAGGTTCGGCGCTCGGCATGCGTCGAGCGCTACCAAAGCGACGGATTCATAAGGCTGGACGTGACGGTATGACGTCAGGCATCGGTGGCGAAGACGACCTCCGCCACTGGTTAGTGGACTACTTGGTGACCAACATCGGTTGCACCCCTGACGAAGTCGATCCCAACCTGTCGTTGGCCGACCTCGGCGTTAGTTCCCGCGAGGTGGTGGTGCTCTCCGGCGAACTGTCAGAGTTGTTGGGCAAGAAGGTATCCCCCGTCGATTTCTGGCAAAACCCGACCATCAACGCTCTGGCCGCCTACCTCACCGCGCCCGAGTCCGAGCCGGAGCCGGACGCCACACTCAAGCGCCCGGCTCGTAACTCACTCGACGAGCCGATCGCCGTCATCGGAATGGGGTGCCGATTCCCCGGCATTGCCGGGCCCGAGGCGTTATGGAAATTCCTCTGCGAGCGCGGTTGCTCGATCGGTCAGGTGCCGCCGGAACGGTGGCAGCCGTTCGAGTCCGGCTCACCCGACGTGGCGGCGGCGCTCGCCCGGACGACGCGCTGGGGATCGTTCCTGCCGGACGTCGATGCCTTCGACGCCGAGTTCTTCGAGATCTCCCCGAGCGAAGCCGACAAGATGGACCCCCAGCAACGCCTGCTGCTGGAAGTCGCCTGGGAAGCGTTGGAACATGCGGGAATTCCGCCAAGCTCGTTGCGCCGGTCACAGACCGGGGTCTTCGCCGGTGCATGCCTGAGCGAATACGGGGCCATCGCCTCGAACGACTTCTGCGGGGTGGACGGCTGGAGCAACACCGGCGGAGCGATGAGCATCATCGCGAACCGCCTCTCGTATTTCCTCGACCTGCGCGGCCCCTCGGTGGCGGTCGACACGGCGTGCTCGTCGTCGTTGGTGGCCATCCACCTGGCCTGCCAGAGCCTTCGGACCGAAGATTCCCAGTTGGCGATCGCCGCCGGCGTGAATCTGTTGTTGTCACCGGCGGTGTTTCGCGGCTTCGACCAGGTGGGCGCCCTATCGCCGACGGGTAAGTGCCGCGCGTTCGACGCAGCGGCGGACGGGTTCGTCCGCGGCGAGGGCGCGGGCGTGGTCGTGCTCAAGCGGCTGACCGACGCGCAGCGGGATGGCGACCGGGTACTGGCCGTGATCTGCGGCTCGGCGATCAACCAGGACGGGCGGTCCAACGGGCTGATGGCCCCCAACCCCGCGGCGCAGATGGCCGTCCTGCGGGCCGCCTACAGCAACGCGGGGATGCAGCCCAGCGACGTCGACTACGTCGAAACACACGGCACCGGAACACTATTGGGTGACCCCATCGAAGCACGAGCACTCGGCACGGTGCTCGGCCGCGGACGTCCCGAGGACGCCCCCCTGCTAATCGGCGCGATCAAGACGAATCTCGGCCACACGGAGGCGGCTGCGGGCATCGCGGGCTTCATCAAGGCGGTGCTCGCGGTGCAGCGCGGCCAGATCCCGCCGAACCAGCGCTTCGAAAGCCCGAACCCGCACATCCCGTTCGACGAGTTGCGGATGAAAGTCGTTCGGACGCAAACCAGTTGGCCGGCCCGCGAGCACCCGCGCCGGGCCGGTGTGTCCTCGTTCGGATTCGGCGGGACGAACGCGCACGTGGTGATCGAGCAGGGCCAGGACGTCGCCCCGGCGGTTCGGCCAGACGCCGATCCGGGGGTGTCGACGTTGGTGGTGTCGGGTAAGACGGCGCGGCGGGTGGCGGCGACGGCGTCGGTGCTGGCCGAGTGGATGCAGGGTGGCGGGGCCGGGGTCGCCCTCGGCGATGTGGCGCACACGCTCAACCATCACCGGGCCCGGCAGGCGCGATTTGGCACGGTGGTCGCCCGCGACCGCGCCCAGGCGGTGGCCGGGCTGCGGGCACTGGGGGGTGGCCAGCACGCCCCCGGGGTGGTGTTGCCCCGCGAGGGCGCGGTCGGGCCGGGCACGGTGTTCGTCTACTCCGGGCGCGGGTCGCAGTGGGCCGGCATGGGCCGCCTGCTGCTGGCCGACGAGCCGGCCTTCGCCGCGGCGGTCGACGAGTTGGAGCCCGATTTCGTTGCCCAGGCCGGGTTTTCGCTGCGCGAGGTGATCGCCACCGGCAGCGAACTGGTCGGCATCGAACAGATCCAGCTGGGCCTGATCGGCATGCAGCTGGCGCTGACCGCGCTGTGGCGCGCCCACGGCATCACCCCCGACCTGGTCATCGGCCACTCCATGGGCGAAGTCGCCGCCGCCGTGGTGGCCGGTGCGCTCACGCCCGCCCAGGGATTGCGGGTGACCGCGACGCGATCGCGGTTGATGGCCCCGCTGTCCGGGCACGGAGGCATGGCCCTGCTGGAGCTCGACGCGCCCGCCACCGAGGCGCTGATCGCCGAGCACCCCGAAATCACCCTGGGCATCTACAACTCCCCCCGCCAAACCGTCATCGCCGGACCCACCGACCAGATCGATCAGCTCATCGCCGAGGTCCGCGCCCACAACCGGTTCGCCAGCCGGGTCAACATCGAAGTCTCCCCGCACAACCCGGCCATGGACCCCCTGCAACCCCCGATGCGCGCGGAACTGGCCGACCTGACCCCCCAACCGCCACGCATCCCGATCATCTCCACCACCTACCCCGACCTCGACACCCGCCCGGTCTTCGACGCCGACCACTGGGCCACCAACATGCGCAACCCCGTCCACTTCCACCAAGCCATCGCCCACGCCGGCACCGACCACCACACCTTCATCGAAATCAGCGCACACCCCCTGCTCACCCAAGCCATACTCGACACCCTGCACACCGCCCAGCACGGAAGCAAATACGTCAGCGCCGGCACCCTGCAACGCGATACCGACGACACCATCACCTTCCGCACCAACCTCCACACCGTGCGCGGCACAGCGCCGATGGCGACCTCGTCGTTCATGGGCACCAGCCCCGAACCCATGCTGACCTGGCCGAATTGGTGCTCGGCGTCGGACAGGGATTTCCACAGTCCCCAGTTGACCGTCGTCGCCGACAATCCCATCACGTGCCGCGCGTACGCCAGGGCGTCCAGGTAGCCGCTGGTGGCGGTGTAGTGGGCCAGCCACCGCGAACCGGTGAGGCCGGAGATGGAGGAG
>NZ_LZJN01000203.1 GCF_001667735.1 Mycobacterium sp. E183 | reverse complement strand
CAGGCCGCGTTGGCGGTGGTGTTGGGGAAGTTGGGGGCGACTTCGGATGTGGCGGTGGGCTTTCCGATCGCCGGGCGACGTGATCCCGCGCTTGATGAGTTGGTCGGATTTTTCGTCAACACGCTGGTGTTGCGCACCGATCTGAGCGGTAATCCCACGGTTGCGCAGTTGTTGGGTCAGGTGCAACAGCGCAGCCTGGCCGCCTATGAGCACCAGGATGTGCCTTTCGAAGTCCTCGTCGAACGGCTGCACCCCACTCGCAGCCTGACCCACCACCCCCTGATCCAAGTCGTCTTGGCCTGGCAGAACGAAGAATTCGCGGACGTGCAGCTGGGCGATCTGAAAGTAACGCCGTTGCCCACCGACACCCGCAGCGCCCGAATGGATCTGGTGTTCTCGCTGGCCGAGCGCTGGACCGAGGACGGGCAGCCCGCCGGCATCGGGGGGGCGGTGGAGTTCCGCACCGACGTGTACAACACCGCCCGCGTCGAGGCCCTGGCCGCGCAACTGCACGACGTGTTGGTCACCATGACCGCCGACTCCGCGCGGCGTATCTCGTCGATCGAGGTGCTGGATGAGGCCGAGCGTGCGCGTCTTGAGGTGATCGGTAATCGGGCGGTGTTGAGCGGGCCGGTGCCGGTGGCGGTGTCGATTCCGGAGCTGTTCTCCGCGCAGGTGGATCGTGCGCCGGAGGCGGTGGCGGTCAGTTGTGGGGGCGGGTCGTGGACGTATGGCGAGTTGGACGAGGCGTCGAATCGGTTGGCGCGCTTGTTGGTTGAGTATGGTGCCGGTCCGGGGGAGTGTGTGGGGCTGTTGGCCGAGCGCTCGGCCCGGGCCGTGGTGGCGATTTTGGCCGTGCTCAAGACCGGCGCGGCCTACCTGCCCATCGACCCGGCACTGCCGGCGGCCCGCATCGAGTTCATGCTCACCGACGCCGCGCCGATCGCCGCCGTCACCACCGCGGGCGTGCGCTCGAGGCTCGACGGATCAGGCGTGGCGGTCATCGATCTCGACACGGCCGCCGTCGCGGGCCAGTGCGCCGACCCGCTGCCCGCCCCGTCGTCGGCGAACGTCGCGTACATCATCTACACCTCGGGGACCACCGGTACGCCGAAGGGCGTGGCCGTCACCCATCACAACGTCACCCAGTTGCTGGAGTCGGTGCACGACGAGCGGGCGCTGGGCCGGGTGTGGTCGCAGTGTCACTCGTTGGCCTTCGACTTCTCGGTGTGGGAGGTCTTCGGGTCGCTGTTGCATGGCGGCCGGTTGGTGATCGTGCCCGACGCGGTGGTCCGCTCACCAGAAGACCTGCGCACCATGCTGATTCGCGAGCAGGTCAACGTGCTGAGCCAGACACCGTCGGCGTTCTACGCCCTCTCACCCGAGTTGGCCCGGGAGGGGAAGCTGCGGACCGTGGTGTTCGGCGGCGAGGCGCTTGAACCGCACCGGCTGGGCAAGTGGTTGAACGGTTACCCGCGGTCGCCGCGCCTGATCAACATGTATGGCATCACCGAGACCACGGTGCACGCCTCGTTCCGGGAGATCGTCGCGAGCGACGTCGACACCAACGCCAGCCCGATCGGCGCGCCGCTGGCCCACCTGAGCTTCCTCGTCCTCGACGACTGCCTGAACCCGGTGCCGGTGGGTGTGGTCGGTGAGTTGTATGTGGCGGGTCGGGGTGTGGCGTGTGGGTATGCGGGTCGGTCGGG
>NZ_LZJN01000202.1 GCF_001667735.1 Mycobacterium sp. E183 | reverse complement strand
GCCGCGCCGATGCCGGCCGCGCCCGTGGGGTCGGCGCGCAACACGAGCACGCGGTCGGCGAGGATCGCCGCCTCATCGACGTCGTGAGTCACCAGCAACGTCGTGGTGCCCGCCTCGTGCTGCACCCTGTCGAGCAGGTCCTGCATCCGCAACCGGGTCAACGCGTCCAGGGCCGCGAGCGGCTCGTCGAGGAGCAGGACACTGGGCCGGCGCGCTAGAGCCCGCGCGAGGCCGGCACGTTGTGCCATACCGCCGGAAACCTGCCGCGGGCGATGATCACCGAACTCGGTCAGCCCGACGACGTTCAGCCAATGTTGAACCTCCCCGGTGCCCTTCGCGCGCGCCGTGCCAGGCGGTAAACCGAAGGCGACGTTGGCCGCCAGCGATCGCCACGGCAGCAGGCGCGGCTCCTGGAAAACCATCGCGCAACGCGGGTCGACCCCCCGGACGGCCTTCCCCGCTATCTCGATCCGCCCGGCGCTGGGCTTGTCGAGACCGGCCACGAGTCGCAACAGCGTCGACTTGCCGCTGCCCGAGGGCCCGAGCAACGCGACGACCTGGCCCGGTTCGATCTCGATGTCGACGTCGCGCAGCACGGCGCGCGTTCCGAAGGTGCGGTTGACGCGACGCAATGACACGCGTGCCGGCGCGAGACTGGTCGACATCACCCGCGCAGCCTAGGAATCGCGCGCGGCGCCCACCAGGTTTGCGTTGCCGATGATTAAAACCCGCTGTGCGCCATCACTAGACGGCGATCAAGGTCAGCCGTGCGGCGCTTCGGAGATCTTGGTGTCCGGCTTGCCAAGCGTCTGGCAGTACGTCGCCGCCGACAGCCGAGTGGCGGTGATCTCGGCGTTGGAGGGGTCGGTGCCGTTCTTGTCCTTCAACATCTTGCTGACTTCGTCGTTCTGCTTCTTCTCGTCCTGCGAGGTGAAGTCCTTGCACTTGGTGTCGCCGCCGGTGTTGATCACCTGTGAGGCCGAACACGCGCTGGACAGCAGCACGGCTAGTGCGAGCGTCGCGGCCGCGATTTGCTTCATCGTTTGCCTCCCTGGGAGTCGAGTAGTGGTATCAGTACACCAAATCGGCCGATTTGAAACCCCGCACGAGATTTGCCCGCCGATCGGGCCGGTTGCTCCGCGTGCATTTCCGCGGCGATCGGGAATAACTGCCTCGTTTGCATCGTCGTTTGCGTTCGTCGCGCCGAATGCCAGGGGGAAACGTCCAGTGTCTGTAGCCAACGGGTCAACGTCGCGACCTGCGGCGGCTCTGGACAAGGCGGGCCGCCCGGATGCGGACCGGGCCGTCTTCGGCGGCGTGCTGGTGCTCTTGCTGTCCGTCGGCTGGGTCGCCAACCACTTCGTCGCGCTGATGCCCGCGCTCAGCGCGCGGCAACACCTCAGCCCAGCCACCCTCGATGCGATCTTCGGGGTCTATGCGGTGGGCTTGGTGCCCGGCCTGCTCGTCGGCGGGCGCACCTCGGATGCGTTCGGGCGCCGGCCGGTGGCGCTGGCGGGCGCGGCGACCGCCGTGGCCGGCACGGTGGCCATGCTGTGCTCGCAGCAGTACGAGATCTTGCTCCTCGGCCGCCTGATCGTCGGGTTCGGTGTCGGCCTGGCCATGAGTTCCTGCACCGCCTGGGCCTCCGATCTGAAAGGTCCGGCCGGGGCGGCCGCCGCGGGTGCGGTGTTGATGGGCGGTTTCGCGATCGGACCGTTCGCGGGGGGCCTGATCGTCAAGGCCGGTCCGGGCGGCATCCAGTTGTCGTTCGGGGTCGCCGTCGCGATCGGCATCGCGGCGATGGCCTTCGCGGTGCTTGCGGCGCGCGGGGCGGAGACCACCGCGCGGCCAACCGCGCGGGTTTGGGAACCGCCGACCACCGCGGGGCAGGGCACCGGGCGGGCGTTGAGTTGGGCGATGCCGCTGGCGCCGTGGGTGTTCGCATCGGCGACACTGGGGTTCGTCGCGATCCCCGGCCGTGTCCACACCGGGCTCGCCGCCCCGATGGCCGTCGGCACCGCCACGCTGCTCGTCAACGGGGTCAGCGGGCTGATCCAGGTGCTGGCCCGCGCGCGGAGCTGGGGGCCCCAGGCCGGCACCGCCGGCGCACTGCTGGCCGCACTCGGCTACGCGACCACCGCGCTGGCCCCGCATACCATGTCGTTGGCCTTGGGCCTTCCCCTCTTCCTGGTGCTGGGATGCGCCTCCGGCCTGTGCTTGCGTGAGGGGTTGATCGATCTGGAGGCCGCGGCGCCGAAACGCTTGCGCGGC
>NZ_LZJN01000201.1 GCF_001667735.1 Mycobacterium sp. E183 | reverse complement strand
TGCCCCACGCAGACGAGTGGGAGCGCGTCGGGGAGCTGCCGCGTGAGCTGCACCGTCGCGCCGGGGCGGCCGGCCTGCTGGGGGCGAACTTTCCCGAGGCGGTCGGCGGGGGTGGCGGCGACGGCGCCGACGCGGTGATCATCTGTGAGGAGGTGCATCAGGCCGGCGCCCCGGGAGGCGTGTTCGCGTCGCTGTTCACCTGCGGCATCGCGGTGCCACACATGATCGCCTCCGGCGATGCGCGGCTGATCGAGGAGTTCGTCCGGCCAACGCTGGCCGGCGACAAGATCGGCGCGCTGGCGATCACCGAGCCCGGCGGCGGTTCGGACGTCGGGCACCTGCGAACGTCGGCGGTGCGCGACGGTGATCACTACGTGGTCAACGGCGCCAAGACCTACATCACCTCCGGGGTGCGCGCCGACTACGTCGTCACCGCGGTGCGCACGGGCGGTCCGGGCGCCGCGGGCGTTTCGCTGCTGGTGGTCGAAAAGGGAACGCCGGGCTTCGAGGTGAGCCGCAAGCTGGCCAAGATGGGGTGGCGGTCCTCCGATACCGCCGAACTGTCCTTCGTCGACGCCCGGGTTCCGGCGGCCAACCTCGTCGGCGCCGAGAACAGTGGATTCCTGCAGATCGCGCAGGCCTTCGTCGCGGAACGGATCGGCCTTGCCGCGCAGGCGTATTCGAGCGCCCAACGGTGCCTGGACCTGACGGTGCAGTGGTGCCGCGACCGCGAAACCTTCGGTCGGCCGCTGATCTCCCGGCAGTCGGTGCAGAACACGCTGGCCGAGATGGCCCGGCGCATCGGCGTCGCGCGGGTCTACTCCCGCCACGTGGTCGAGCGACAGCTGGCCGGCGAGACGAATCTGATCGCCGAGGTGTGTTTCGCCAAGAACACCGCCGTCGAGGCGGGCGAATGGGTGGCCAACCAGGCCGTCCAGCTGTTCGGCGGGATGGGCTACATGGCCGAATCCGAAGTCGAACGCCAATACCGCGACATGCGGATCCTCGGCATCGGTGGCGGCACGACCGAAATCCTGACCGCACTGGCCGCGAAAACGCTTGGATACCAATCATGACCGTGCTGCAGTCCACGCTGGACCCGCAATCCGCCGCCTACACCGACGCGGCGTCGACGGCGACTTCCCGGCTCGAGGAGATCGACGCCGAGCTCGCCAAAGCGCTTGCGGGTGGCGGGCCCAAGTACGTCGAGCGCCACCACGGCCGAGGCAAGCTGACCGCCCGGGAACGCATCGAGCTGCTCGTCGACCCCGATTCCCCCTTCCTCGAGCTCAGCCCGCTGGCGGCCTACGGCAGCGCGTTCACCGTCGGCGCCAGCACCGTCACCGGCATCGGAGTGGTGTCCGGCGTGGAATGCCTGATCGTCGCCAACGACCCGACCGTCAAGGGCGGCACCAGCAACCCGTGGACGCTGAAGAAGATCTTGCGGGCCAACCAGATCGCGTTCGAAAACCGGCTGCCGGTCATCTCGCTGGTGGAATCGGGCGGGGCGGACCTGCCCACCCAGAAGGAGATCTTCATCCCCGGCGGGCGGATGTTCCGCGACCTCACCCGCCTGTCGGCGGCCGGCATCCCCACCATCGCCCTGGTCTTCGGCAACTCGACCGCCGGCGGCGCCTACATTCCCGGCATGTCCGACCACGTGGTGATGATCAAGGAGCGGTCGAAGGTGTTCCTGGCCGGTCCCCCACTGGTCAAGATGGCCACCGGCGAGGAGTCCGACGACGAGTCGTTGGGCGGCGCCGAAATGCATTCCCGCGTCTCCGGTTTGGGGGATTACTTCGCCGTCGACGAGCTCGACGCCATCCGCATCGGGCGCCGCATCGTCGCCCGGCTGAACTGGCGCAAAGAGGGCCCCGCGCCCGGGCCGGTCGCGGATCCGTTGTTCGACGCCGAGGAGCTGATCGGCATCGTGCCCGCGGACCTGCGTATCCCGTTCGACCCCCGCGAGGTGATCGCCCGCATCGTCGACGGCTCCGAATTCGACGAATTCAAGGCCATGTACGGGTCGTCGCTGGTGACCGGGTGGGCCCGGCTGCACGGCTATCCGCTGGGCATCCTGGCCAACGCGCGCGGCGTGCTCTTCAGCGAGGAGTCGCAGAAGGCTACCCAATTCATCCAGCTGGCCAATCGCTCCAACACCCCGCTGTTGTTCCTGCACAACACCACCGGCTACATGGTGGGCAAAGACTACGAGGAGGGCGGGATGATCAAGCACGGCTCGATGATGATCAACGCCGTCTCCAACTCGACCGTCCCGCACATCTCGCTGTTGATCGGCGCCTCCTACGGCGCGGGCCACTACGGCATGTGCGGCCGCGCCTACGACCCCAGGTTCCTGTTCGCCTGGCCCAGCGCGAAATCCGCGGTGATGGGCGGCGCTCAGCTTGCCGGCGTCTTGTCGATCGTGGCGCGGGCCGCCGCCGAAGCGCGGGGCCAGCAGGTCGACGAGGAGGCGGACGCCGCGATGCGGGCCGCCGTCGAGGGGCAGATCGAGGCCGAGTCGCTGCCGTTGGTCCTGTCCGGGATGCTCTACGACGACGGGGTGATCGACCCGCGCGACACCCGCACAGTCTTGGGAATGTGTCTGTCCGCCATTGCCAATGGCCCGATCAAGGGGACGTCGAACTTCGGCGTCTTCCGGATGTGAGCCCCATGGTTACTCGAGTGCTGGTCGCCAACCGCGGCGAGATCGCCCGGCGGGTCTTCGCCACCTGCCGGCGGCTGGGCCTGGGCACCGTCGCCGTCTACACGGACCCCGACGCCGACGCGCCCCACGTCGCCGAGGCCGACGCCCGGGTGCGGCTGGCCAAGACCAACGACTACCTCAACGCCGAAGCAATCATCGCGGCCGCCCGCGCCGCGGGCGCCGACGCCGTGCATCCGGGGTACGGGTTCCTCTCGGAGAACGCCGATTTCGCGGCGACCGTGCGGGGCGCGGGCCTGATGTGGATCGGACCGCCGGTCGATGCGGTGCGGGCCATGGGTTCCAAGATCGAGTCCAAGAAGCTGATGGCCGCCGCCGGCGTTCCGGTGCTCGACGAGCTCGACCCCGAGACGGTGACCCAGGCGCAGCTTCCGGTGCTGGTCAAGGCCTCCGCCGGCGGTGGCGGCCGCGGGATGCGGGTGGTGCGCGAATTGTCCGCTCTCGCAGGCGAAGTGGAAGCGGCCCGCCGTGAGGCGCAGTCCGCGTTCGGCGACCCGACCGTGTTCTGCGAGCGCTACCTGCCCACTGGGCACCACATCGAGGTTCAGGTCATGGCTGACACGCATGGCACGGTCTGGGCCGTCGGAGAACGGGAATGCTCGATTCAGCGCCGGCACCAGAAGATCATCGAGGAGGCCCCCTCTCCCCTGGTCGAGCGCACCCCTGCCATGCGGGCCAAGCTCTTCGACGCGGCCCGGCTCGCAGCCGGGGCGATCGGATACACGGGCGCCGGAACCGTCGAATTCCTCGCCGACGATGACGGCGAGTTCTACTTCCTGGAGATGAACACCCGGCTGCAGGTCGAGCATCCGGTGACCGAGGAGACCACCGGGCTCGACCTCGTCGAACTGCAGATCGCCGTCGCCAACGGCGATCGCCTCGACGCCGAACCACCCGCCGCGCAAGGGCATTCGATCGAGGCCCGCCTCTACGCCGAGGATCCCGCCCAGGGCTGGCAGCCGCAGGCGGGCCGTGTGCACCGCATCGACGTGCCGGCGGTCCAGTCGCAATTCCGCAAGCTTGGGCACCGAACGGGCATCCGCCTCGATTCGGGCGTCGTCGCCGGATCCACGGTGTCCATTCACTACGACCCGATGCTGGCCAAGGTCATCTCGTACGCGCCGACGCGCCGGCAAGCGGCGCTGGTGCTCGCCGATGCGCTCGCCCGCACCCGGTTGCACGGCCTGCGCACCAACCGCGAGCTGCTGGTCAACGTGCTGCGCCACCCCGCATTTCTCGACGGCGCCACCGACACCGCGTTTTTCGACACGCACGGACTGCAGGAACTCTCGGCGCCGCTCGCCGGTGGCGACACCGTCCGGTTGTCGGCGATCGCCGCCGCGCTCGCCGACGCCGCGCGCAACCGCGCGGGGGCCCCCGTCCTGGGATCGCTGCCCAGCGGCTGGCGCAACCTGGCCTCCGGCTACCAGGTGAAGAGTTACCGCGACGCCGACGGCGGCGAGCACCAGGTCGAATACCGTTTCGGCAGATCGGGATTGCTGTTGGCGCACGACGAGCAGGTGCGGCTGGTCTCGGCCACGCCGGGCGAGGTCGTGCTGGCCGACGGCTCCGGGGTGGCTTGCGGCTTTACGGTCGCTCGATACGGTGACGACGTCTACATCGACTCGGCGCGGGGGCCCGTCCGCCTGGTCGCGCTGTCGCGCTTCCCGGAGCCCGGCTCGGCCGTCGAACAGGGTTCGCTGGTCGCGCCCATGCCAGGGAACGTGATCCGGATCGGCGCCGCGGTCGGCGACGCCGTCAATGCCGGGCAGGCTTTGATCTGGCTCGAGGCCATGAAGATGGAACACACCATCACCGCGCCGACCGACGGCGTCCTCGTCGAACTCAACGTCCAGACCGGCCAGCAAGTCGAGGTGGGCACCGTCTTGGCGCGCGTCGAGGCGCCGCAAGCAGAAGGAGATCCAGCATGACCGACACCAGCTTCATTGAAAGCGAAGAGCGGCAGGCCCTGCGTAAGTCGGTGGCCGCCTGGGCCGCCAACTACGGCAGCGAGTACTACCTGAAAAAGGCCCGGGCGCACGAACACACCGACGAATTGTGGTCGGAGGCGGGCAAGCTCGGCTTCCTCGGGGTGAACCTGCCCGAAGAGTACGGCGGCGGCGGCGCCGGCATGTACGAGCTGTCCCTGGTGATGGAGGAGATGGCGGCGGCGGGCAGCGCGCTGCTCCTGATGGTCGTCTCGCCGGCCATCAACGGCACGATCATCAGCAAGTTCGGCACCGAGGAGCAGAAGAAACGCTGGATTCCCGGCATCGCCGACGGCACCCTGACGATGGCCTTCGCGATCACCGAGCCCGACGCGGGCTCCAACTCGCACAAGATCACCACCACCGCCCGGCGCGACGGCGGCGACTGGATCCTCAAGGGTCAGAAGGTCTACATCTCGGGCATCGACCAGGCGCAGGCCGTCCTGGTGGTGGGCCGCACCGAGGAGGCTAAGACCGGAAAGCTGCGGCCGGCCCTGTTCGTGGTGCCCACCGATGCCCCCGGATTCACCTATACGCCAATCGAAATGGAGCTGATCAGCCCCGAACGGCAGTTCCAGGTCTTCCTCGACGATGTCCGGCTGCCGGCGGACGCGCTGGTCGGTTCCGAGGACGCCGCGATCGCGCAGCTGTTCGCGGGCCTGAACCCCGAGCGGATCATGGGCGCCGCCAGCTCGGTCGGGATGGGACGGTTCGCTCTGGAGAAGGCCGCCGACTACGTCAAGACCCGGCAGGTGTGGGGCACGCCGATCGGCGCACACCAAGGACTGTCGCACCCGTTGGCGCAGTGCCACATCGAGGTGCAACTGGCCAAGCTGATGATGCAGAAGGCCGCCGCGCTGTACGACAGCGGCGACGACGCGGGTGCGGCGGAGGCGGCCAACATGGCCAAATACGCTGCCGCCGAGGCGGCTACGCGCTCGGTCGACCAGGCCGTGCAATCGATGGGCGGCAACGGGCTGACCAAGGAGTACGGCGTGGCCGCCATGCTCGCCTCGGCCAGGCTCGGGCGGATCGCCCCCGTCAGCCGCGAGATGGTGCTCAATTTCGTGGCGCAGACGTCGCTGGGCCTGCCCCGGTCGTACTGATGGAAACGCTGGTCGACTACGCCGGTCCGGCCGATACCGGCGGACCGTTCGCGCGGCTGACGCTGGACTCGCCCCACAACCGCAACGCGCTGTCGACCACGCTCGTCGAGCAGCTGCATCAGGGCTTGCGTGACGCCGCGACGGACCCCGCCGTGCGCGCGGTGGTGCTGGGGCATACCGGCAACACGTTCTGCGCGGGCGCGGACCTCAGTGCGGCCGGCTCGGGGGACGACCCCTTCGAGATGGCCGTCGCCCGGGCCCGCGAGATGACCGCGGTGATGCGGGCCATCGTCTCCTCGGCCCTGCCGGTGATCGCCGCGATCAACGGGCACGTCCGCGCGGGCGGGTTCGGACTCGTCGGCGCGTGCGATATCGCCGTCGCCGGACCGCGCAGCACCTTCGCCCTGACCGAGGCCCGGATCGGCGTCGCCCCCGCGGTCATCTCGCTCACGCTGCTGCCGAAGCTGGCGCCGCGCGCGGCGGCGCGCTACTACCTGACCGGCGAGACTTTCGGGGCCGACGAAGCGGCGGCGATCGGGCTGATCACGATGGCCGCCGACGACGTCGACGCGGCGGTGGCTGCGCTGCTCGCCGACGTGGGCCGCGGTTCGCCCCAGGGGCTGGCCGCCTCCAAGGCGTTGACCACGGCTGCGGTGCTGGAAGCGTTCGACCGCGACGCCGAGCGCCTCGCCGAAGAATCGGCCCGGCTCTTCGTGTCCGACGAAGCGCGCGAGGGCATGCTGGCGTTCCTGCAAAAACGCCCCCCGAGCTGGGCAAGTTAGCCAGGTGTCAAACAAAGGCGGCCGGGCAAGCCTGCCGGCGCGGCGCAAGGTTGCAGTTTGACCAATCGTCTTGCACCAAGACCCGGACGTCGTAGGCTCGTGGGTAATGAGCAACTCTGCGCAACGCGACGCGAAGGACACGCGCGACGAATCGTCGCGCGCGGCCGACACTGATCGCATCCAGCTCGCACAGTTGCTGGCGTATGCGGCCGAGCAGGGCCGGCTGCAGATGAAGGACTACGAAGACCGCCTGACCAGGGCGTACGCGGCGACCACGTACGAGGAGCTGGACCAGCTGCGGGCGGATCTGCCGGGCTCACAGATCAACCTGCGCCGCGGTGCCAAGCCGAACCCGGCGCCGTCCACGCTGCTGCTGGCCCTGTTGAGCGGCTTCGAACGGCGCGGCCGGTGGAACGTGCCCAAGAAGCTCACCACCTTCGCCTTCTGGGGCAACGGCGTGGTGGATCTGCGTTACGCCGACTTCACGTCGACAGAGGTCGACATCCACGCGATGTCGATCATGGGGGCGACGAAGATTTTGCTGCCGCCCGAAGTGAACGTCGAGATCCACGGCCGCGGCGTCATGGGCAACTTCGACCGCAGCGTCCTCGGCCAGGGCACCCCGGGCGCACCCAAGGTGAACATCCGCGGCTTCTCGCTGTGGGGCGCTGTCGGCATCATTCGCAAGGCCCGCCGGCCGCGCGAATAGCGTCAGCCGGGCACGTAGTCGAACTTGTCGGGGTTGGGCCCGTTCCTGCCGGCTTCACCCTTGTCCAGGGCCGAGATCGCGTCCATGTCGGAGTCGTCCAGCTCGAAGTCGAAAAGCTCGAAGTTCTCCTGGACCCGCTCCGGCGTCACCGACTTGGGGAACACGATGTCGCCGCGCTGAATGTGCCAGCGCAACACCACCTGCGCCGCTGATTTGCCGCGCGCCGCGGCGATGCGGTTGATCACCGCGTCGTCGAGCACCTTGCCCTGAGCGATCGGCGCCCACGCCTCGGTGGCGATGCCGTGCTCGCGCCCGTACGACCGAACCTCCGTGTTACCGAAGTACGGATGAAGCTCGATCTGGTTGACCGACGGGACGGTGTCGGTTTCTTCGGCGAGCCGCTGAAGGTGTGCGACTTGAAAATTCGACACGCCGATGCTGCGGGCGCGCCCGTCGCGGGCGAACTCTTCGAGGACCTTCCAGGTCGAGACGAAGTCACCGTCGTAAAGAGTGGGCAGCGGCCAGTGAATGAGAAACAGGTCGACGTAGTCGGAATCCAGAGCCTGCAGTGTCCGGTCGAAGGCGCGGCGCGCGTCGTCGGCTTTGTGAAAGCCGTTGTTGAGCTTGCTGGTGACGAACACGTCGGCGCGGTCGAGACCGGCGTCGCGGATGCCTTGCGCCACTTGCTTTTCGTTGCCGTACATCTCGGCGGTGTCGATGTGCCGGTAGCCGATCTCCAGCGCGGTCTTGACCGCCGCCGCCGTCTCGTCGGGCTTGATCTGAAAAACGCCGAAGCCGAGCTGCGGAATGCGCACACCGTCGTTCAGTTCGATCGTGGGAACCTTGCTCATGCATCTCCTCCTTCTCCGGTCCATGTACCCGGTCGGGCGCGCACATATCCCCGCGAGGGGCTAGCGGCGGCGAGACCGGAGGTAGTCGCCCACCACGGCCGCGCCCAGGCCGTCGAGATCGGGGACCACGACGCGTCCCTCGACGCGCCGGGCGACCTGGTCGATGAAGCGGGCCAGGCCGGGGTCGCTGCCCAACCGGAAGATGGTGATCTGCGCGCCGAGGCGGGCCATGTCGTCGAACCCGCGCACCGTGTGCGCGATGGTCCGCGGGTGCGGCGGGTAATCGAAGAACACGGTCGTGCCGTCGCCGTCGAAGTCCTCCAGGTGGGCGGTGGGCTCACCGTCGGTCACCACCAGCACGACGGGCTGCGCGTTGGGATGCCGCCGCAGGTGCCGACCGGCCAGCGCCAGAGCGTGATGCAGGTTGGTGCCCTGCTCGTAGACGCCCTCGAGGCCGGTGAGCTCGGCGGCCGTCACCGTCCGGGCGTATCGGCCGAATGCGATGATCTGTAAGGCGTCCGAGCGAAATCGGGTGCACACCAGGTGATTCAGCGCCAGCGCCGTCTGCTTCATCGGCAGCCAGCGATTCTCCATCACCATCGAGAACGAGGTGTCCACCAGCAGCGCCACCGCGGCCTGGGTGCGCGTCTCGGTCTCGGAGACCTCGACGTCGTCGACGGTGATGTTCAGCGACCCGGTGGTGTCCAGGCTGGCCGTTCCCGCCTGCCGCAGCACCGCGTTCGTAAGCGTGCGCGAGATGTTCCACGGCTCGGTGTCGCCGAACTGCCACGGCCGGGTGGCGCCGGTGAGCTCACCTGCCGCGCCCGCGCGCCGGTGGTCCCGCTCGCCGCGTCGCCCGGAAAGCTGTCGCGCCACATCGCGTAGCGCGGTCTCACCGAGCCTGCGCATGGCCTTCGGCGAGAGCCGCCACTGGCCGTCGGAACCCCGGTCCAGAAAGCCCTGATTGACAAGTGCGCGTTCCAATTCGGCCAGCGTGCGCGCGTCCACGGCGGCCTGGTCGCCGAGTTGGCGTGCCAGCGCATCGAGATCGACGTCGTCCATGGTGGCACCGGGATAACTCTGCGAGAGCTGCTCGGCCAGCTGCTCGAGCTCGGCGATGTCCGAAATCGCCTGGGTGCCTTCCCCCATCCCGAACGGGTTGTCGCCGGAGAACTGTTCGGATCCCGTCCAATCCTCCCCCGGCCGGGCAGCCTGCAGATGCGCGTCCAGCCGGTTCAGAGCCTGCATCAGCGACGGGGAGCCGAATGCCTGCTGCGCCAACGCATCCAGTTCGGCACGCTGGTCCGGGCTCAGGCTGTTGCGGAAGCGCTGCGCGGCCGCGGCGCGCTTGGCCAGCGAGTCCAGCAGCTCGTCGACATTGCGGGGGTTCTCCGGGAAGAACTCGCCGTGTTTGTCCATGAAGTCCTGGAAATCCTGCTGGGTGTCCTCGCCGCGGGCATGCTTGTCCAGCAGGTCGTTGAGATCGTTCAGCATGTCGTTGACCCGCTGACGGTCCTCGTCGGTGGCGCCCTCGAGCGCCTCCTTCATGCCTGCGAAACGCTGATCCAGCATTTCGCGGCCGAGCAAATCCTTGATCTGGTCGTACTTTTCGCGCGCCTCGTTGCTGCGCCAGTTGTAGTCGGAGAGCTCCTGAACGGCCTTGGCCGGCGACGACGGCAGGGCGTCGAGCTGCAGTTCACCGAACCGGGCGTCGTCGTCGAGCGCGCGCGCCAGCTCCTTGCGCTCTGCCAGCACCGCCTCATCGAGCAGCTTCTTGATCTCCTGCAGCGTGCCGTCCAAGTTGTTGCGGCGCAACAACTCCCGCCGGCGCCGGTTCGCCTCGGCGGCCAGCCGGTCGGCGCCGGGTGTGTTCTTGGTGCCGCGGCGCAGCAGCTCGGACAGCGCGCGGCGCGGCGACGTGCCCGCCATCACGTCCTGCCCGATCTGCTCGAGGGCCTCGCGCAGATCCACCGGCGGGGCCAGCGGGTCCGGCCCGCCGGTATACGCCGAATAGCGCGACGAATGCCCTCTAGCCATAGACGGTTTGGCCCTCCCCGGACACCTTGTCGATCCTCTTGGCCAAATACAACGCTTCCAGGGCGAGCTCCAGTGCCGCGGCGCGCTCACCCTCGGACTGGGCGTTGACCTTGGCGGCGATCTTGTCGACCACCGGCAACGTGGGAACCGCGGCCAGCACGTCCTTGGCCGACACTCGCTCGCCGGTCGTGACCGCCGAACCGCCCTCGACCGCGGAAACCAAGGACCCGACGTCGATGCCGCCGAGCACCCGCGACGCGGTGTCGGCCGTCGCCCGGCGCAGCAGGTGCTCGAGCACCGCCTGCTCGCGGCCCTCCTCACCGGACTCGAATTCCAGCTTGCCGCGCAGCACGTCGATCACCGTGCCGAGGTCGACCACGCGGGCCACCGGATCCGTCTCCCCCAGCACCGCGCCGCGGTGCCGGGCGGCGGCGGCCACGGTCTCGGCCGCGGCGATCGCGAACCGCGCCGACACCCCGGAGCGTTGGTCGACCGAGTTGGATTCCCGCAGATACCGGGCGAACCGGGCGATCACCTGCATCAGGTAGTCGGGGACCTGCGCGGACAGATGCGCCTCCTGGACGATGACGCCGACCTCGGCGTCGAGCTCCAGCGGGTAGTGCGTGCGGATCTCCGCGCCGAACCGGTCCTTGAGCGGGGTGATGATGCGGCCGCGGTTGGTGTAGTCCTCGGGGTTGGCGCTGGCGACCACCAACACGTCCAGCGGCAGGCGCAGGGTGTACCCGCGCACCTGAATGTCGCGCTCCTCCATGACGTTGAGCATCGACACCTGGATGCGCTCGGCGAGGTCGGGCAGCTCGTTGACCGCGACGATGCCGCGGTGTGCGCGCGGGATCAGGCCGTAGGCGATGGTCTCGGGGTCTCCCAGGCTGCGGCCCTCGGCGACCTTGATCGGGTCGATGTCACCGACCAGGTCGGCGACGCTGGTGTCGGGGGTGGCCAGCTTCTCGGTGTAACGCTCGCTGCGGTGCCGCCACTCGATCGGCAGGTCGTCGCCCAGGGTCGCGGCCTTGCGGATCGACTCCGGCGTGATCGGCGAATAGGGATGCTCGCCCAATTCGGCCCCGGCGATCACCGGCGTCCACTCGTCGAGCAGGCCGACCAGGGCGCGCAGGAGCCGCGTCTTGCCCTGACCGCGTTCGCCGAGCAGGACGAAGTCGTGCCCGGCGATGAGCGCCCGCTCCAGCTGCGGCAGGACGGTGTCGTCGAAACCCAGGATGCCCGGCCAGACCTCGTCACCCTCGGCCAACGCGGTCAGCAGGTTTTCCCGAATTTCCTGTTTGACTCCCCGTTCGCGATGGCCGGCGGCGCGCAGCTCACCGACGGTGCGGGGCAGATTGCTGGGTGATGGCACCTCTCCACGCTACGCGTTGCGTGAATGCCCCACGCGCCGAGCGTTCAGTGGGCGAAGTGGCGGGCGCCGGTGAGGTACAGCGTGACGCCGGCGTTGGCTGCCGCGGCGGTCACCTCGTCGTCGCGGACCGAGCCGCCGGGGTGCACGATCGCCCTGACCCCGGCGGCGGTCAGCGTCTCGAGTCCGTCGGGGAAGGGGAAGAACGCGTCCGACGCGGCCACCGCGCCGCGGACGCGGTCGCCGCCCCGCTCGACGGCGAGCCGGGCGGCGTCCACCCGGTTCACCTGTCCCATGCCGACACCGATGGTCGCGCCGCCGCCGGCGATCACGATGGCGTTGGACTTGACCGCGCGGCACGCCCGCCAGGCGAAGACCAGGTCGGTCAGCGTGGCCGGGTCGGCGGGCGATCCCGTCGCCAGCGTCCAGTTCGCGGGATTGTCGCCGTGCGCGTCGAGCTCGTCACGTTGCTGGACCAGCAGCCCACCGCTGATCGGCCGCAGCTCCGTGCCGCCGGTCAGCGGCTCGGAGGCCACGAGCACCCGGATGTTCTTCTTCCGCGTCAGGGCTTCGAGCGCCTCCGGCGCGTAGGCCGGGGCGACGATCACCTCGGTGAAGATGGTGCTCACGTACTCGGCCATCTCGAGGCTGACCTCGGTGTTGGCCGCGATGACCCCGCCGAAGGCGCTCAGCGGATCGCATTCGTGGGCCTTGCGATGCGCGTCGGCCACCGATTCCGCCGAGATCGCGATCCCACAGGGGTTGGCGTGCTTGATGATCGCGACACAGGTCTGTTCGTGGTCGAAGGCGGCCCGCCAGGCCGCGTCCGCGTCGGTGAAGTTGTTGTACGACATCTCTTTTCCGTGCAGCTGCTCGGCCTGCGCCAGCCCCGGCCAGGCGCCGGGGTCGGCGTAGAGCGCCGCCTGCTGATGCGGGTTCTCGCCGTAGCGCAGCATCGTCGATCGGGTCCAGCTGCGCCCCAACCACTTGGGGAACGCGGTCGGCGGGTGTTCGGGCGCCAGCGTCGACTCCATCCAGCCCGCGACGGCGATGTCATACTCCGCGGTGTGCTGAAAAGCGAGCGCCGCCAGCTTTTTCCGCTCCGCAAGGGTGAAGCCGCCGTGCCGCACCGCGGCGAGCACGCCGTCGTAACCGCGCGGGTCGACGACCACCGCCACGCTGGGATGGTTTTTCGCGGCCGCGCGGACCATCGACGGTCCGCCGATGTCGATCTGCTCGACGCACTCGTCGATGCTGGCGCCGGAATCAACCGTCTCGCTGAACGGATACAGGTTGACGACGACGAGTTCGAAGGCGGCGACACCGAGTTCCTCGAGCGCCGCGGCGTGCTCGGGTTTGCGGAGATCGGCGAGCAGGCCGGCGTGCACCCGGGGGTGCAGCGTCTTGACCCGGCCGTCGAGCACCTCGGGAAAGCCGGTCAGCTCCTCCACCCGGGTGACCGGAATGCCTTTGTCGGCAATGGTCTTCGCCGTCGATCCGGTCGAGACGATCTCGACGCCCGCGTCCGTCAGGCCCCGGGCGAGGTCGACCAGGCCGGTCTTGTCGTAGACGCTGATCAACGCGCGGCGGATCGGCCTTTTCGCCGTCTCCGGCCAGTCGTCGGTGCTCATCGTGTGGTCGCCTTTCGTCCGATCGTCGCTGTTCTTCCGACCAGGGTCAGGCCTCCGGTCGCGATCTCGGCCACCACGTCCACCAGGAGCTTCCGTTCGGTGACCTTGATGCGTTCATGCAGGGTCTCTTCGCTGTCGCCGTCGAGCACCGGCACGGATTGCTGGGCCAAGATCGGCCCGGTGTCCGTCCCGGCGTCCACCAGATGCACCGTACAACCCGTGACCTTGACGCCGTAGGCCAACGCGTCGGCCACTCCGTGCGCACCCGGGAACGCCGGCAACAACGCCGGATGGGTGTTGATGATCCGTCCATAGAAGCGCGAAAGGAACTGTGGCCCAAGTATTTTCATGAAGCCCGCCGACACGACCAAGTCGGGTGAGTGCGCGGCGGTGGCTTCGGTGATGGCCGCGTCCCAGGCGGCGCGGCCGGGATGGTCGCCGAGCCGGGCGGTGAAGGTCGGCAGCGCCGCCCGCGCGGCGATCTCGGTGGCCAGGCAGTCGCGATCGGCGCCGACGGCAACCACGCGGGCCGGGTACTCGCCGACGGCGGCATCGAGCAGCGAGCTCAGCAGTGATCCGGTGCCCGATGCCAGCACCACCACCCGTGCCGGCGCACTCGGGGGCACATGGAGCGGTTCGGCCACAAGCACAGAGCCTAGTGGCAGCTACTCGCCGGACTCGCGGTCGGTCGCGCTCGGCTCCGCGTCGTCGGGCGGCGGGGCGCCGACGTCGTCGCCCTGCGATGCGTCGTCGTCGCTGACCGGTGCGCCAGGCCCGTCGACGTCGTCGTGGTCGGGAGGTCCGACCGGCGGCTCGTCGTCGGCGTCGGCGTCCGGCTCTTCAAAGACCTCGGCAAAGTCCGCCGGTTCTTCCGCGGCGGCCGGCGCGGGCCTGGGCCGGCGGGGCCGGGCCCTGACGCCGCCGCTCATCACCAGCGTGATGCCGCCGACGACCGAGAACCAGAAGAACACCCCGATCAACAAGGCGCCCTGGTCGACGCCGACATCGCCGAAGTTGCCCAGCCGCCCGCTGCCGCCGTATGCGAGCAGGCACATCGCCAACGCGCCGACGGCCGACGCGACCAGGAGCTTGCCCATCGCCGGGATCAGCGGCAGCGCGCGACGGGCGCATTGCTGCCCGACCACCACCCCGGACGAGGCGCCGATGATGAGCAGGGCGACCCACACCGGCCCGAGCGGCGGCCTAGGGGCCGCGGCCAGGATCGGCAGCGCCGGGATGTCGCCCCCGAAGACGGTGAACGAACTGAACGTCGCGAAGCCGAGGTGAGCGCTGGACCCGACCGCCATCGCTGACGTGCCGACGATGACGTTCGGCGCGTACAACATCGACAGCACGGTGAGGCTGAACTGGCCGAATATCGATTCGGTGATCCCGTAGAGGTCCTGCATCGTCGCCCAATGCACCACCAGCGAGGCGGCGGTGACCAAGCCGGAGAGCCCGAATAACGCCAGCACGCCGGCGGACGCGGCGCGCAGGGCGTCGCCCAGCCACAGCGGCAGCGGCGACGCCGCCAAGGCCCGTCGTCCCACCCGCGACCACACGCCGAACGCGGCACCGATGGCGTGCACCACCAGAACGCTGGCGAACGCGCGCAGGGCGCTGGGCGTTTGCAGCTCGGTGATCACCGACGACGCGTCGTGGATGACCGCCAAGGCGATCGCGGCGATCAGCAGGGGACCCCCGAGGGCCGACGCGACGACCCAGCGGATCACCAGCCACGAGGAATACGGCGACGTGGCGCGGGCCGTGCTGCGCGCGGTGGCCCAGATCATCAACAGCACCGGCAGCAGCGGCATCACGCCCAGTTCGCGGCCGCCGATCGAAATCGGCACCTGGTGGACGCCGAGCCACATGCTCGCGATCGCGCCCAACGCGCCGGTCATGTCGCTGTTGGCGATCAACAACTGCAACAGCGTGACCGCGGCGATGACGACCAGGGCCACCACCGCAGGGCCGAATGCGACCCGGACAAGGTCACGAGCCTGGCGAGCGCCCGCCGGCCGGTTGTTTTCCACCCGTGTCACTCTCGGCGCACGTCCCGACTAGGCGCGGAACCGCACGGTTAGGACGGCGCTGGACCAGACGGCGACGAAGGCGGCTGCTGCTCCTGGCCGTAGGGCTGCTGGCCGGGCTGGCCGGAGTAATTGGGCGCCGAACCCTCGGAGCCCGCACCGGCCGCGGGCGGCGGGCTGAAGCTGGGGAACCCCGTCGGCGGCGTGGACGGTCCTTGCTGCGCGGCCTGCTGAGGGCCGGACTGCGGCGCGGGCTGGGCGCCGAAACCGCCCGTCTGGACGGCGGTTTGGGTCGGGGCCTGGCTGGGATAACCCCCGTACTGCGAGCCGTATCCCGGATGCTGCGGGGACTGCTGCTGGCCGGGCTGACCGTAATAGGGCTGCTGGCCGTATTGCCCGTACTGCCCGTACTGGCCGTACTGGGCGTAGGGGTCGTACTTGGGCCGCGGCGCAGGCGCCGTGATCACGCCCGCCTCCAACAACACGGCGACGACGGCGGCGATCGCCTGCAGCACGGCGCACGCCACCAGGGGCCACATCGCCCAGCCGATCGAGACGCCGGTGGGCAGGTTGATGGTCTCGGTGATGGCCAGCAACGCCCCGAGGACCGCGATGACCGCGACGATGCCGGCGTAGTTCTTGGCCTTGGGCACCAGGCTCAGGCCGGCCAGCAGTGCGGCCAGGACCGCCACGATGACCGCGGTGCCCGCGTCCCCGGCGCGTCCGCCGACGCCCGGGCCCAGGTCGGCGCCGATGGTGAACGTCGGCCCGAAGTTCAGCAGATACACCGCCAGGCCGAGCACGACCACCGCGATGTTCAGGTAGAGCGGGAGCTTGGTGGCGCCGTCGTCGTCCTTGGTGAACGACGGAGTGCCGCCTGCGTAGGAGCCGCCCTGCGGCGAGGGTTGGTATCCGGGGCTACCGGGCGAGTAGGTCATTGGCTCCTCCTGTTGCTTTGCCTGTGAAGTGCCTTGCCGGGCGCGACGGTCGGGTCGCGACGCTGTGCTTGCGGGCGCGCCGTTCCATAAACGCCGTGCCCGGCGGTTGCGTTGCGACGCGATCGA
The DNA here is from genome assembly GCF_001667735.1 of Mycobacterium sp. E183. Taxonomy (GTDB): domain Bacteria; phylum Actinomycetota; class Actinomycetes; order Mycobacteriales; family Mycobacteriaceae; genus Mycobacterium. The sequence goes on along the minus strand of NZ_LZJN01000201.1, from coordinate 46,635 downwards.
TCAACCACGCTAGCGCACTTCGGAACGCCCGTGCCGTGGCCACCGGCTTGGACCGCGATCCGTGCTGCGGGCCTCGCCCGGGACGGCAGGCGCGGCGGCCGCTTGCTCAGCGGAGGTAGAACACGTTCTAATTCTCCCCATGGATTACGGGCTTGTGCTTTTTACCAGTGACCGCGGCATCTCTCCGGCGTCGGCGGCGAAGCTTGCCGACGAACACGGCTTCACGACCTTTTACGTGCCAGAACACACGCACATCCCGATCAAGCGGGAGGCGGCGCACCCGACGACGGGCGACGCGTCGCTGCCCGACGACCGCTACATGCGGACGCTAGACCCATGGGTAAGTCTGGGCGCGGCGTCTGCCGTCACCTCGCGGGTGCGGCTGTCCACGGCGGTCGCGCTGCCCGTCGAACACGACCCGATCACGTTGGCGAAAAGCATTGCCACCCTCGACCACCTGTCCGGCGGACGGGTGAGCCTGGGCGTCGGGTTCGGCTGGAACACCGACGAGCTCGCCGACCACGGCGTGCCGGCCGGACGCCGCCGCACCTGCCTGCGCGAGTACCTCGAAGCGATGCGCGCGCTGTGGACCCAAGAGGAAGCCTCCTACGACGGCGAGTTCGTCAAGTTCGGCCCGAGCTGGGCCTGGCCCAAGCCCGTGCAGCCGCACATTCCGGTGCTGGTGGGTGCCGCGGGCAACGAGAAGAACTTCAAGTGGATCGCCCGCAGTGCCGACGGCTGGATCACCACGCCGCGCGACTTCGACATCGACGAGCCGGTGAAGTTGTTGCAGGACATCTGGGCGGCCGCCGGCCGCGACGGCGCCCCGCAGATCGTGGCGCTGGACTTCAAGCCGATCCCCGAGAAGCTGGCCAAGTGGGCCGAGCTGGGGGTGACCGAGGTGCTGTTCGGCCTGCCGGACAAGTCCGAGGACGAGGTCGCCGCCTACGTCGAGCGGCTGGCGGGCAAGCTGGCCGCCCTGGTTTAACGCCCGGGTCCACCCCCGACGTCATTCACCCCCGCGAGACATAAACCACGGCGACCGTCCACGGCGTGTCGCCTCCGTGGTTTATGTGTCGCGCGGCCGGCGGCGGGAGTCCGACCGGGTCTACCCCAGCGAAGCCCGATTGCCGTTGTCGGTTGACCACACGAAGATCTCCGCACCGAGTGGGTCGCCGTCGCACATCAAAGCCACGAGATCGTCGTCGTCGGTGGTGGCCATGAATCGCGTGTGGTCCGCGGCGAGCCTGCCGACGATGATGCCGGTGCGGACCGGCCAGTCGTAGCGCACGGAGTACGTCTCGATGGTTGCCGCACCGTCCGGCTTTTTCGTGACGTCGACCTTGGGCAGCGCGGCGACCTCCTTGTTCAGCTCCGCACAGTTGTCGGCGCGCCACTCCACCGGCGTGGTCGAGTAGATACCGACCGAGTACTTGCTCATGATGCCGCCGTTGGCACCGACGAACCCGAATTCCCCTGGCCTGTCCCGCATCTGGGCGACCGTCTCGGCGATGCCGTGCAGCGAATAGCTGTTGCCGGGGCCGCCGAAATACGGCAACCCTCCGGTGAGGGTCAGGCCGCGCGGGTCGTCGCCGTCGATGCCCAGGGCTTCGCAGATGACGAACACCGGAAACGGAAAGCAGCTGTACAGATCGAAGGTGGCGATGTCGTCGACACCGATTCCGGCCACCCGCAACGCTTCGTGCGCCGCATGGACGGCGGCCGGGCTGGCGCCCAGGTCGGCGCGGTCGAGCATCGCCTGCTCGACCATGTCCGAATGGCCGTGCAGATAAACCCAGTTGTCCTCGGCCACCCCGAGGCTCCTCGCCGCCTCCACCGACATCAGCACCGCCGCGGCGCCCTGGTTGACCTGGTCACGGGCGACGAGCAGACGCGGATACGGGTCACTGATCATCCGGTTGTCGTCAGTGATAGTGATGATCTCGTCGATCGACCGTTCGACCGGCGATGACGAAAACCGGTTCTTGGCAGCCACTTTCGACATCGGGGCGAACAGTTCGGCCATTTCGCGCCGATAGTCGGCCACCCCCCGCCTAAGGCGTGCGCGCCGGGCGTTCTCCAGGAGCCCGTACTGCACGGGTGCGCCGGTCAAGCCGTGCTGGATCGTGTATTCGTCGATATAGCTGGAGATCTGGTGGCCGCGATCCTCCAGCTGACCCTCGACGTGTTCGGTGAAGTCGGGCTTGTCATCACGGTTCGCGAAGTAACGAGCCGTCGACCCCGGCTCGGAGCCCATGATCAGCACGACATCAGCTGCGCCGGCCGCGATCGTGTTGCCCGCCTCGGTGACCAGCTTCTGCGGGCCCTGCCCCCCGACCGGTTCGAGTACCACGCGGGCCGGGTCGCCGCCCAGCCGCTTCATCACCGAACGCGGGTAGTTGTTGGACTTACCCAGGGTCGCCGGCATAGGTCCGGAGATCTCGAACTGCCGCAGCCCGAAGACCGTGTCGACCGCCTTGGCAACGCCTCTGGCGCCGACGTCCGCGAGAGCCGCCTGCGTGGCCGCGGTCGCGAGGTCGACCGCCGACATGCCCCGATAGTCGGGGTCGTCGATGCGCTCGGTGAACTGTCCGACCCCAACGAGCACCGGAGTACGCGGATCCACCGGCATGACGAACCTCCTGGCAACTGTTAGTTCGACAGGCTAACCGATGGCCGGGGACGGAACGAAACCGCGGCCGCGATTGGAACTACAGGCTCTGCAGGATCTCCCGCGCCAGGGCCGCCGTCTCCGACGGGGTCTTGCCCACCTTGACGCCGGCGGCCTCCAGGGCTTCCTTCTTGGCGGCCGCGGTGCCCGACGAGCCGGACACGATGGCACCGGCGTGGCCCATCGTCTTGCCTTCCGGGGCGGTGAATCCCGCGACGTAGCCGACGACCGGTTTGGAGACGTTGGCCTTGATGTAGTCGGCCGCGCGCTCCTCGGCGTCGCCGCCGATCTCACCGATCATCACGATGACCTTGGTGTCGGGGTCCTTCTCGAACGCCTCGATGGCATCGATGTGCGTGGTCCCGATCACGGGGTCGCCGCCGATGCCGATCGAGGTGGTAAACCCGAAATCGCGCAGCTCGTACATCATTTGGTAGGTCAGCGTGCCCGACTTGGACACCAGGCCGACCGGGCCCGGGCCGGTGATGTTGGCCGGCGTGATACCGGCCAGCGCCTCGCCCGGCGTGATGATCCCGGGACAGTTCGGCCCGATGATGCGGGTCTTCTGCCCTTTGTCGACGTTGTAGGCCCACGCATAAGCGGTGTCCTGCACCGGAATTCCCTCGGTGATGACGACCAGCAGCGGGATCTCGGCGTCGATCGCCTCGATGATCGCGTCCTTGGCGAACTTCGGCGGCACGAAGACGACGGACACGTCGGCGCCGGTCTCCTTCATCGCTTCCGCGACGGTGGCGAACACCGGCAGCTCGACGTCCTTGCCGACCGGGTCGACGTGCGAGACGGTGGTGCCCGCCTTGCGGGCGTTCACCCCGCCCACCACCTGGGTGCCGGCCTTCAGCATCAGCGCGGTGTGCTTGGTGCCCTCGCCGCCCGTGATGCCCTGGACGATGACCTTGGAATCCTTGTTCAGGAAGATCGACATGTGTTGGCTCCCTTACTTGTTCGCCAGCTCGGCGGCTTTGTCGGCTCCGGCGTCCATCGTGTCGGCCTGGATCACCAGCGGGTGGTTGGCCTGGGCCAGGATGCGCCGGCCTTCGTCGACGTTGTTGCCGTCCAGGCGCACCACGAGCGGCTTGTTGGCCTCGTCGCCGAGCATGTTGAGTGCGGTCACGATGCCGTTGGCGACGGCGTCACACGAGGTGATGCCGCCGAACACGTTCACGAACACGCTCTTGACCTGCTTGTCGTTCAGGATGACGTCGAGGCCCGCGGCCATCACCTCAGCCGAGGCGCCACCCCCGATGTCGAGGAAGTTGGCCGGTTTGACCCCGCCGTGCTTCTCGCCGGCGTAGGCGACGACGTCGAGGGTGGACATGACCAGGCCCGCGCCGTTGCCGATGATGCCGACTGCACCGTCCAGCTTGACGTAGTTGAGGTCGTGCTCCTTGGCCTTGAGCTCTAGCGGGTCGGTGGCGTCGCGGTCCTCGAACTCGGCGTGGCCGGGCTGACGGAAGTCGGCGTTGGCGTCCAGGGTGACCTTGCCGTCCAGCGCCAGGATCTGGTCGTCGGGGGTGCGCACCAGCGGGTTGACCTCGACCAGGGTGGCGTCCTCGGCGACGAAGAGCTCCCACAGCTTGTTGATGGTCACCGCGGCGGCGTCGAGCACCTCGGCGGGCAGGTGGCCCTTCTCGGCGATGGAACGCGCGGTCGCCAGGTCGACGCCCTTGACCGCGTCCACCGGCACCTTGGCGAGCCGCTCGGGCTTGGTGGCGGCGACCTCTTCGATTTCCATGCCGCCCTCGACCGAGCACATGGCGAGGTAGGTGCGGTTGGCCCGGTCGAGCAGGAAGGAGATGTAGTACTCCTCGGCGATGTCGCTGGCCTCGGCGACCAGCAGCTTCTTCACGACATGGCCCTTGATGTCGAGGCCGAGGATGTTCTTCGCGTGTTCGTAGGCGTCGTCGGGGGTGGCCGCGTACTTGACGCCGCCCGCCTTGCCGCGGCCGCCGACCTTCACCTGCGCCTTGACCATCACCGGAGCGCCAACCTCGGTCGCGATTTCCCTTGCGCCCTCAGCGGTGTCGGTCACCCGCCCCGGCGTGGTCGGTACGTTGTGCTTGACGAACAATTCTTTGGCTTGATACTCGAAAAGGTCCATGGACTCTCTGTCTTCGCTCGACTCAACTGCTAGGCCTCTTGATGGGCGGTGCCGCGATCGGCAACTCGCACGGACGAACTGTATCCACTGGCCAACCGCCCCTTTCCGGCGCGTCCGGCGATGTGGCACAGCTCACGGCTCAGCGGCGTACCCCGTTCGTGACCCAAATCACAATTTCGGCGGGATTGCTCGACGAGGTTGCCAGTTCCGCGAGTTAGCGGATACCGTCTCAGGGTCCAGATAACGTTATGGTCACGATACGAGGACATTTCAGCTTGTCCCAGCACCGTTTTGCTCCTTCTACTGCTGAAACAGCAGGTGTGGTGAGGGTTGGTCGCGCGGCAGGCGGCCGGGGTACCGAGCCCCATCGCAACGAAGTCACCGAAATCCTCCCGCTCGACGGGTTCGATTTCGATGACCTGGATTGGCGCGACGAGGTCTGCGATCTTGGCGACCTCGACTACAGCAACGACTCCACCTTCGACAACGAGGCGCAGGTGTTGCTGGCCCCCGAGCTCGACGACCTGAACGAGGCCGACGACCCGACCCCGCTGTGGCTGGCCGCGCCCGTCACCGAGGTGCTGCCGCGGGTGGTCATCGCGCCCGCCGCCGAGCCCCGTCCCCGTCGCGTGCACACCACCGACGTCGTCGCCGTCGCCCGGCACGGCGGAGCGCACCGCAAGGAGCCGACCAGCGCGGCCCGGGGCCGCCTGCTGATCTCGGCGATGGCCGCGGGCGCGGCCGCCGCGGCTGCGCACACCGCCACCAGCCACGCCGACACGCCGAAGACCGAGGCCGTGCTGACCGCGAACGCGTCGGCGCTCACCGGCGGTTCGGCCAACAACACCATCCGCGGTGCCCAGGTCGTCGCGCTGCAGCCGGCGGCGACCGCCGCGGTGCACAACCAGGAGCTCGCCAAGGGCGTCGCGTTCGCCAACGACCGCGCTCAGCGTGAGGCACGGCTGCAGCAGCCGCTCTACGTGATGCCGACGAAGGGCATCTTCACCTCCAACTTCGGTTACCGCTGGGGAGTGCTGCACGCCGGCATCGACCTGGCCAACTCGATCGGGACGCCGATCTACGCGGTGTCCGACGGCGTGGTCATCGACTCGGGTCCCGCCGCCGGCTACGGCATGCTGGTCAAACTGCGCCACGCCGACGGCACGGTCACGCTCTACGGCCACGTCAACACCACGCTGGTCAGCGTCGGCCAGCGCGTAATGGCCGGCGACCAGATCGCCACCATGGGCAACCGGGGTAACTCCACCGGCCCTCACCTGCATTTCGAGGTGCTCCAGGGGGGCACCGAGCGAATCGATCCCGTCCCATGGCTGGCTAAGCGGGGTCTTATGGTCGGTAACTACGCTGGTTGAGGTGACCGCGCCCGATCAGCCACCTCCCGGTCCGCCATCGCCCGAATCCGCGTCGCCGTCGGACCCGAAGACCCGCATCATCCGCCGGGCACCCACCGGACCCGTCCCCATAGCGCCGGAAACCCCGACCACGCACATCGCCGCACAACCACCGCCCTACCAGGGCCCGTCTCGCGCGGGGCTGCCAGGCACGCCGGGTGCGCCGGCCGATGGGCCGAGCGACCGGACGGCCGTCGCCGCCTGCGCCGTCAGCATCGTCAGCGGGTGGGCCACGTCGGTGGTGGCGACCGACCTGGTCGCCGGCTGGTGGCGGTCCGACCGGCTCTTCTGCGTCGCGGTCGCGTTCCTGGCCCTGGTGTTCGCCGTGACCACGGTCTCGGGCGTCATCATGCTGCTGCAGCACCGGCCGTTTGGGCGCTTCCTCATCGTCGTCGGCGCCGTGGTCGCCGTGCTGACGTACCTGGGCGTGTTCATCGCCGGTGCCCGCGTGGCATGGATCGTGCACCTGCTGCCGTTGCTACCGATCGCCAGCGTGGTGCTGGCGATGCACCCGCGCACCAAACGCTGGTTGGAGGCCTGACCCGCCGGCCTGATGGCCGGGTCGTCGCGACCGCAGGGTGATCACCCGGTTCACCGCGGCCCGACCAATAAGCGACTTCGGAATCCGATATCACCCGCGATATCAAATTCCCGGATCACCTCACGTTGGCAGGCCTTCCGACGGCCGGGAGGTTGCGACTAGAGCTTGCTGATCGGCGCGTGGTTGTGCATGAGCTTGACCCGGCCCGCGCTGCCGAAGTCGATGAGCGACATGGCCGATTCGCCGACGCCGGACACTTCCTCGACGCGCCCGAGCCCGTACTTGTCGTGGGTCACCCGGTCACCGGGCTCGAGCACCAGCAACGGCCGCTTGCCCGCACCCGAGCGGGTCGGCGCCGCGCGCGGGGTGCCGAACCGGCCGGCACCGCTCACCGGCGCGCTGAACGACGACGCCGGCGCGGTGCGCCGCCACTCGATGAGTTCCTGCGGAACCTCGCGCAGGAAGCGCGATTCCGGGTTCAGCATCGGCTGCCCCCAGGAGGATCGGACGATGGCCCTGCTCAGGTACAGCCGCTGACGGGCGCGGGTGATGCCGACATAGGCCAGCCGCCGCTCCTCGGACAGCTCGGTCGGGTCGTCCAGCGCCCGCATGTGCGGGAACATGCCGTCCTCCCAGCCGGTGACGAACACCACGGGGAATTCCAGCCCCTTGGCGGTGTGCAGAGTCATCAGGGTGACCATGCCGGCGCCGTCGTCGGGAATCTCGTCGCTGTCGGAAACCAGGGAGACCCGTTCCAGGAACTCCGCGAGCACACCGGTGTCCGGCACGTCCTCGTCGTCCGGGGCCTCCAACGACTCGTCCAGCGCGGCGGCGTTGGCCCGGTCGGTGCTGAATTCGTGTGCCACGCTGACGAGTTCGTTGAGGTTGTCCAACCTGGCCAGGTCCTGCGGATCGGTGGAGGACTCCAGCTCGCGGCGGTAGCCGGTACGTTCGAGGACCGACTCGACCAAATCACCGAGATCCTCGTCCAGTCGGCCCCTGAGCTCGTCGAGCAGCTCGACGAAGCCCGCGATTGCCTTCTCCGCACGCGAATTGAGCATCGGCACTCTGCCTTCGGCGGCCGCCACCAACGCGTCGTTGAAACTCGCGCCGGTGTTCTCGGCGTAGACGGCCACGCAGGCCTCGGCGCGATCACCGATGCCCCGACGCGGGGTGTTGAGGATCCGCCGCATGCTGACCGCATCACCCGGGTTGTCCAGCACCCGCAGATAGGCGACGATGTCACGGATCTCCTTGCGCTCGTAAAAGCGCACTCCCCCAACGACTTTGTAGGGAATCCCAGCGCGAATGAACACCTCTTCGAACGACCGCGAGGAGTTGTTGGTGCGATAGAACACGGCCACGTCGTTGTAGGTGATTTCGCCGCGGTCGGCGAGCGCATCGATTTCCTCGGCGACGAACCTCGCCTCGTCGTGCTCGTTGTCCGCGACGTAGCCGACGATCAGCTCGCCGGCACCGGCGTCGGTCCAGAGCCGTTTCTCGCGGCGGCCGGAGTTGCGGGCGATCACCGAGTTCGCCGCCGACAGGATGTTCTGCGTCGAGCGGTAATTCTGTTCCAGCAGAATGGTTGTCGCGTCCGGGTAGTCGCGCTCGAAGTCCTCGATGTTGCGAATTGTGGCGCCGCGGAACGCGTAGATCGACTGGTCGGCGTCACCCACCACGCACAATTCCGCAGGCGGAACGTCGTCGGGCGATTCTTCTGTGGCGTCGTGGCCGACCAGTTCCCGAACCAGCACGTACTGGGCGTGATTAGTGTCCTGGTACTCGTCGACCAGGACATGACGGAACCGCCGCCGGTAATGCTGGGCGATCTGCGGGAAGGCCCGCAGCACCGCGACGGTCTCGCCGATCAGGTCGTCGAAGTCCAGGGCGTTGGCCGCGCGCAGCCGCCGCTGGTATTCGCCGTATACGGAGGCCACGGTGCGAACGAGGTCATCGGAATCGTCCGTCAGCTTGGCCACCGCCTCGGCGGGGTCGATCAGCTCGTTCTTCAGATTGGAGATGGCGTTGGCCAACAGCCGCGGCGAGTAGCGCTTGATGTCGAGCCCCATGTCGCGCCCGATCATCTGCAGCAGGCGGCGGGAGTCGTCGGCGTCGTAGATCGAGAAGTTGGAATTGAGGCCGTCGATCAGGGACGCCTGGTTGCGCAGGATGCGCACGCACGTCGAGTGGAAGGTGGACACCCACATGGCGCGGGCCCGGTTGCCCACCAGCCGCACCACGCGTTCGCGCATCTCGGCCGCCGCCTTGTTGGTGAACGTGATGGCCAGGATCTGGCCCACCCCGACACCGCGCGCCGCGATCAGGTAGGCGATGCGGCGCGTCAACACCGCAGTCTTGCCCGAACCGGCCCCCGCGACGATCAGCAGCGGCGAGCCCTCGTGCACCACCGCCTGGCGCTGTTGCGGGTTGAGGCCTTCGAGTAGCTGATCTGCCTCGGAGGCCAGATTGGCATCGGTTACATACACACTCATGTTGGTCCAAACTTACCGCCGCCCACCGACGCAACACGTCCAGGCGTCAGATCAGGCTAGTCCCTCCGACGCCCCGCACCGGCCAAATCCACGCCGACACAATGGGAGTTTCGCAATCCGATAAGCGACCGCATTTGCGATGGAAAATAATTGCACCCACGTCTAAAAGTGGCCGATAATCGGACCGGGATTTGCGCCGGGCCAATGCCGCCAAATACGCCGTCGGCGCTCAATTTCCCCCGGCGTTAATGCAATCCACACCGGTAAGCAACCATGTCCCGGTGCGCCGGCTCAACCGCGTCCGGCTCGGCCACTCGGCGCGTAATGGCCAGTTCACGCCGACGTTTTTGCGCGGGAACCGATTTTAGTGGCACACTCGTTTGGTGCTCAACGCGCAGTGCCGTCGGCAGTCCTTCACCCCGAACTGCCGCCGATTTTTCTACGGGTACCGGTTCGCGGTCCCCGTGGTCTAGCTGCTTTCGTCAGAGCCCCGTGGTCCGCTTCCTCAAGACCGGGGCTCTTCTCTTTTGTGAGGCCCGAAACAGGATGAGACCACAACCCCCACATCCCGAGAACGCGGAGTTAGCAGAGATGAAGGTTGAGACGGTGGAACCCCCACAGACGACCGACGCCGAAGAGTTGAGCATCGACGACTTGCGCCACGAGATCGACCGGTTGGACGCCGAGATCCTGGCCGCGGTGAAGCGGCGCACCGAGGTGTCCCAGGCGATCGGCAAGGTCCGGATGGCATCCGGCGGCACGCGGCTGGTGCACAGCCGCGAGATGAAGGTCATCGAGCGCTACAGCGAGCTCGGTCCCGACGGCAAGGACCTCGCGATCCTGCTGCTGCGGTTGGGCAGGGGCCGGCTGGGTCACTGAGGCCGCCAGTCACGCCTGGCTGGGTCGCCGCGCATCCGCGTTGCGCCACGGTGACGGCCCGCCGCGCCCGGCTACACCGCGCTTGCGACCGTCACCAAACCCACGGTGACGGCCCGCCGCGCCCGGCTACACCGCGCTTGCGACCGTCACTAGGGTCGGAGTATGACCTCCGCGCAAAGCCTCCCCGACATCACCGCCACCCCAGCGTGGGACGCCCTGCGCAGGCATCACGAACAGATCGGCGCGACGCATCTGCGCCAGTTCTTCGACGAGGATCCCGACCGAGGCTGCGAACTCACCGTCTCGGTCGGTGACCTCTACATCGACTACAGCAAACACCGCATCACCCGAGAAACGCTGCGGCTGCTCATCGATTTGGCGCGCGCCGCTAACCTCGAGGAGCGTCGTGACCAGATGTTCGCGGGCGTGCACATCAACGTCTCGGAGGACCGGGCGGTCTTGCACACCGCGCTGCGGCTGCCCCGCGACGCCGAGCTGATCGTCGACGGCCACAACGTCGTCGAGGACGTGCACGCCGTGCTGGACCGGATGGGTGACTTCACCGACCGGTTACGCAGCGGTGAATGGACCGGGGCCACCGGACAAAGAATCAGCACCGTGGTCAACATCGGCATCGGTGGGTCGGACCTGGGCCCGGTGATGGTGTATCAGGCGCTGCGTCATTACGCCGACGCAGGTATTTCGGCCCGCTTCGTCTCCAACGTCGACCCCGCCGACCTCATCGCCACCCTGGCCGACTTAGACCCTGCCACAACGCTTTTCATCGTCGCATCGAAAACGTTCTCGACGCTGGAGACCCTCACCAACGCGACCGCCGCGCGCCGCTGGCTGACCGACGCGCTCGGCGACGCCGCGGTGTCCAAGCATTTCGTGGCGGTCTCCACCAACAAACGCCTGGTCGACGACTTCGGCATCAACACCGACAACATGTTCGGCTTCTGGGATTGGGTCGGCGGACGGTACTCGGTCGACTCGGCGATCGGCCTGTCGGTGATGGCGGCGATCGGCAAGGAGGCGTTCGCCGATTTCCTGTCCGGATTCCACATCGTGGACCGGCATTTCAAGACCGCCCCGCTGGAGTCCAACGCGCCGGCGCTGCTGGGACTGATCGGGCTGTGGTACTCCAACTTCATGGGAGCTCAGTCGCGCGCGGTGCTGCCGTATTCCAACGATCTGTCCCGCTTCGCCGCCTATCTGCAACAGCTGACCATGGAATCCAACGGCAAGTCGACGCGCGCGGACGGCACCCCGGTCACCACCGATACCGGCGAAATCTTCTGGGGCGAACCGGGAACCAACGGCCAGCACGCCTTCTACCAGTTGCTGCACCAGGGCACCCGGCTGGTGCCGGCCGACTTCATCGGCTTCAGCCAGCCCCTCGACGACCTGCCCACGGTCGAGGGCACCGGAAGCATGCACGACCTGTTGATGAGCAACTTCTTCGCCCAGACCCAGGTGCTCGCGTTCGGAAAGACGGCCGAGGAGATCGCCGCCGAAGGCACGCCGGCCGACATCGTGCCGCACAAGGTGATGCCCGGCAACCGGCCGTCGACCTCGATCCTGGCCGACCGGCTCACGCCGTCGGTGCTGGGCCAGCTGATCGCCCTCTACGAGCATCAGGTCTTCACCGAGGGCGTCGTCTGGGGCATCGACTCGTTCGACCAGTGGGGGGTGGAGCTGGGCAAGACCCAGGCCAAGGCGCTGCTGCCGGTGATCACGTCGGGCGGCTCGCCGGACCCCCAGTCCGACAGCTCGACCGACGCGCTGGTGCGCCGCTACCGGACCGAACGCGGGCGCACCAGCTAGTCAGCCCGTGCGGCTCATGACGTCGGAGCCCAATCGCCGTACAAAGGTACGCAAACGTTCCACCGTCGCGGTCTGCGGCTCGCTCAGGTGCAACTGCAGCAGTTCGCGTCCGGCCGCGTGCAGGATCCGCGCGGTGTACTCCGGGTCGTGCACGTGAGGATTGATGCGCAGCAATTCGGTGACGAAGAACTCCAGCACGACGGCCTGCGATTGCGCCAGCCGCGTATACAACTCCGGCGGAGCGCCCTGCGGCGGAAACAGGAACAGCCGCCACGTCGCCGGATGGGCGTCGACCGCGGCCAGCACCCCGTCGAACGCGACGACCAGCGACTGGTCCCCGGCGACGGCATCCAACCCCGAGACCGCCTCGGCGAATTGGGCGCCGGCCCGCGCCGCCTCACGGTCGATCAGTGCGACGAAGAGTCCCGCCGGGTCGCCGAACAGCTGATAGATCAACGACCGATTGATGCCGGCGGCCCCGGCGATGCGGTTGGGCGTGGCCGCGTGGAAACCCTCGGCGTCGACGATCGCGTGAGTGACGTCGAGGATCTGCTCGCGCCGGCCCTCGCCGGTCATGCGCCGCTTCGGGCTGCCCGCACTCATGCTTGACAGCATAACTAACAACTTGTGAGTATTGCTCACGAACTGTTAGTTAATCGGAGGCAGCGATGGTCACGTACTACCCCGAGCTCGCCGCGCGAGTGCGCAGCCAGCGCGATTTGCAGCCCGACCTGTATGGAGACTTCGACTTCGACCGGCGGCCGGACCGTCTGGCCACGGAACCGAACGTCGACTCGGCCCTGCCCGCCTGGATCGCCGACCGCGCACCGATTCTGCAAGACGACCGCGTGGTCGAGTTGATGAGCACGGCGACCCTGCTCGGCGACGTCGTCGCCGATCCCTATGCGGCACTGATGACTTCGCGCAGCGTCGCCCAGCTGATCGACATGCTCAAGAAGGCCTGCCGAGAGGGAATCGAGTCGGTGCCCGACGCGCCCCCCGAACTGGTTTCGTTCATCGCCGCCATGGAGGCGACCCCGGAGTGGATCGACTTCGATCTGGTCCGGGAGGGCGCCCGCCAAGAGCGGATTCCCGCAGCGCTGCTGGCACCCTTCATCACGCGCGGGGCCTTCATCGCGACCTTCACCAACACCTATGCCGCGCTGCCGATGGCCCTCACCGGCGCACTCTCGGGTAAGCGGGCCGCGCGCCGGGTGAACGAGACCGCCAGTTTCTTCGCCGTCACCACCCTCCCCGGTGCGCTGGATCGATTCGGCCCCGGTTTCGAGGCGGCCGCCATGGTCCGGCTGATGCACTCCATGGTCCGCTACAACGCCCTGAAGAAATCCGACAAGTGGGATGCCGCCGTATACGGCATGCCCGTGCCGCAGGTCGACCAGATGCCGGCCGGCATGATCGGCCAGTACCTGCTGGCCCGTAAGGCGCGCCAACAGGGCCGGACGGAGTTCACCCCCGAGGAGCGCGCGGTCGTCGAATTCGCCAGGTACCGCTGCTTTTTGCTCGGCCTACCGGAAGAACTGCTGCCCTCTGAACCGGCCGACATCGTCCACGTGATGCACGCGCGCTCGGCACTGCTGCGCGACGGGTTCGACAGCATCTGCCAAGAACTCGTCCGCGGCACGATGGCGGCCTACTTGCGCCCCGACACCACGCTGTTCGACCGTTGCGCGGAGGCGGTCGAAAAGAGTTTCAGCAAGCTCACTTTCGTTCGCACCTTCTGCAACGGGAATCGTGAGGTCGCCGAGGCGATGGGTGTCTCGATGGGGCCGACGGACCTCGTGCGCGTCGCCCTCACCGCGCCCTTCATCATCGGACGTTTTACCGCAGTGAGCCACGCCAGCCGCGTCCCCGTGCTCAGGGACATCACCGACGCGTACGTGATCGGGCTCCTCAAGCTACGGCTGGCAACCTACGGCAAGCCCGAATTCACGAGCGACGCAGAGCATTACACGCCGGTGCCGCACTGATTCAGGCGAACCACTTGGTGAGCGGGGGCGGCAGCACCCGCATCACCTGCACCAGCGGCGCCCACGGCCACCACGGCACCGCCGCCCGGCCGGGCTCGCGCTCCATGGCGGTGACGAGAGCGTTCACGCCAGTCTCGTTGTCCACCATCAACATCGTGCTGTTCGACTTGGCCGTCATCTCCGACTCGATGTAGCCGGGCTCGATGACCGAAACCTTGATGGGGCCCTTGGCGTATTCGGCGCGCAGGGATTCCCCCAGCGAGCTCAAGCCGGCCTTGCTCGCCGCGTAGGCGGCCTTGACGCCCGGCACGCCCTTGTTGCCGAGCACCGACGAGATGAGAACCAGATGTCCCGAACCGGCCTTGTTGAACATCTCCAGCGCGGTCTCGATCTGCACCAGCGCGGCAACCAGGTTGGTCTCGAGGGTCGCCTTGTTGGCCCACAGCTTGCCCGAGCCGAGTTTCGCGCCCTTGCCGATGCCCGCGTTGACGATGACACGATCGACGCCGCCGAGCTCGTCGCTGAGTTCACCGAAGACCTTCGGCACCTGCTCGTGGTCATTGACGTCCAGCGCCGCCACGGCGATCTTGATGCCCGGATACTGTTGGGAAAGTTCGGCTTTCAGCTCGTCGAGCCGGTCGGTGCGCCGGGCGCACAGCGCCAGGTCGCGGCCCTTCGCGGCGAACGCCCGCGCCATGCCGGCGCCCAGGCCGGAGCTGGCACCCGTGATGAGGATCTTCTGACGAGTCATCCGGGCAGCATATCGACAGGTGTCAAGTCGCGGGTCGCCGCCTACTTGAGCAGCCGCGACATCCGCCGGTCGGCCAGCACCTTGCCGCCGGTCTGGCACGTCGGACAGTATTGAAAAGACTTGTCCGCGAAGGAGACTTCGCGCACGGTGTCCCCGCACACCGGGCAGGGCAGGCCGGTGCGGGCGTGCACCCGCAGTCCGGAGCGCTTCTCCCCCTTGAGCGTGGCCGCGCCCTGGCCTACGGAGCGGCTCACCGCATCGCGCAGGACCGACACCATCGCGTCGTGCAGGGCGGTGAGCTGCTCATCGGTCAGCTTGCCGGCGGTGGCGAACGGGGAAATCTTGGCAACGTGCAGGATTTCGTCGCTGTAGGCGTTGCCGATGCCGGCGATCACCTTCTGGTCGGTGATGACCGTCTTGATCCGGCCGGTGTTGCCGGCCAACAGGCCGGCGAGATCGTCGACGGTCAGCTCCAGCGCGTCGGGTCCGAGGGCGGCGATGCCGGGGACGGACTGCGGATCACCGACGAGCCACACGGCCAGACGCTTCTGGGTGCCGGCCTCGGTGAGGTCGAAGCCGGGCGCATCGCCGGGCGTGCCGAGGTGCACGCGCAAGGCGATCGGGCCCTTGCCCGGCCGCAGCGGCGCCGCGGCCAGCTTGTCCGACCACCGCAACCACCCCGCCCGCGACAGGTGGGTGATCAAGGACAGCTCTCCCGCCTGCAGCCCCAGGTACTTGCCCCAGCGGTGGGCCCCGGTCACGGCTTGGCCGTGCAGCGCACTGAGGGGCGGATCGAACGTTTTCAGCACGGAGAGCGCGCCGACATCGACGCGGCCGATCGTCAGGCCGACGGCATGGCGGCGCAGATGGTCGGCCAGGGCTTCGACCTCGGGCAGTTCCGGCACGCCCTTCAGTCTGCCGGTCTGAGTAAATAGGTGTCCATGATCCAGCCGTGCCGCGCGCGGGCGTCGGCGCGCAGCGACACGATCCGCGCCGCGACCTCGCCGACGGTGCCGGCCGCCAGCAGCTCGTCGGCGGTGCCCAGATAGGCGCCCCACCAGATGCGGGTGTCGGGCGGGCACGCCTGGAAGGAGCATTCGGCGTCGAGCATGACGACCGCCGATCCGGTCAACCCGTGCGCGCGCAGCTGCCGACCGGTGGTGATGAGCACCGGTTCCCCGACCTCGTTGAGTGGGATGCGATGCCGGGCGGTCAGCGCCTGCACCGCGGTGATGCCCGGAATCACATCGAAGGTGAACTCGAGCTCGGTGGCCACCGCCTCCAGGATGCGCAGGGTGCTGTCGTAGAGCGACGGGTCCCCCCAGGCCAGGAAGGCGCCGACACCGTCGGGTCCCAGCTCGGCGGCGATCGCGTCGGCCCAGACCCGCGCCCGCGCGGCGTGCCAGTCCGAGACGGCCTCGCGATAGTCGGAGCCGGCCGCGCGTTTGGGGTCGGGCAGCTCGACGAAGCGGTAGCCGGGCCCGCGGATGAACCGGGAGCAGATCTCCCGTCGCAGCGCCACCAGGTCGCTTTTCGCCTCGCCCTTGTCCATCGCGAAGAACACCTGGGTGTCGTTCAGCGCCTCGATCGCCTGGACGGTCACGTAGTCGGGGTCGCCGGCGCCGATGCCGATGACGTGGATATGCCGGCCCAAGAAACCCTCCTCGTCTCTTGCATCAGACTGCCGAATCGAAACCTGAAGGGCCTAGTCGGGGCCAAAAGTACCCAGTACCATGGGTACCGTCTGAAGCACCCAATGAAGGGACGCCAGCGCATGACAACTGCGGTGAAGCCAGGCGGGCCGAGTCGTGAAGAGTTTTCGGAGCGCCTGCTGAGGGGCTCGGTCAAAAAGTCCTACGAGCCGGTCGTTGACATCGACTGGGACGCCCCGCTGGATCCGGACAAGTTCTACCTGCCGCCGCGCCTGGTGTCGCTGTACGGCACGCCGATGTGGGACGAGATGACCCGCGAGCAACAAATCGAGCTCTCGCGCCAGGAGTTGGTCAACACGCTGTCGGCCGGGATCTGGTTCGAGAACATGCTCAATCAATCGCTGCTGCGAACGATCCTGCACGAGGACCCCACCAGCAAGTCGACCCACTACAAGCTGACCGAGTTGGGCGACGAGACCCGCCACATGGTCATGTTCGGCAAGGCCATCGAGCGCATCGGCGCAAAGCCGGTGCGGCCGCGGCTGTTTCACCGGATGATCATCAACGCGCTTCCGCTGGCGTTTCAGCGCGGCTCGATGCTGTGGGTGGCCGCGCTGATCGGTGAAGAAATCTTCGATTCGCTGCAGCGGCAGATGATGGACGACCCGGAGCTGCAGCCAATCATCCAGCGCCTCATGCGGATTCACGTCACCGAGGAGGCGCGCCACATCCAGTTCGCCCGCGACGGCGCCCGTAAACGCGTGGCCGAAATGCCCCGGATCAACCGCTGGTTCATGGCCAACATCAACGGGCTGGGCGGCTATTTCTTCAACTACCTGTTCAGCAATCCGATCCCGTACGCGCGCACGGGTCTGGACCCGAGGCGGGCGCGACACATCGCGCGCACCAGCCCGCACCGCCGCGAGATGCAGGTGGCCGGATTCGCCCCGCTGGCGGGGTTCCTGAGCGAGGTGGGCCTGCTCGGCCCGATCGCGCGCCGCGGCTGGAAGCGCAGCAGGTTTCTGTGACGCGGCCGGGCGGCCTCGCTGACTCCCGCCACCTTGTAGCCGTCCTCGGCCCGCGCGCCGACGCTCCCACTGCGTTGGCGGCCGCGGGCGTCACAGACTTCGTCGTCCTCGACGAGCACGTCGCGCGGGTCCAGTCGGTGTTCGACGACGCGACAGACACCTGGCTGTTGACGACGGCCGACGGCGAGGCCGTGCGGGCGCGGGCCGTCATCACCGCCGAGCCGCCGTTCGTCCCCTGGCTGCCGGACATCGCGGGCCGCGACGCCTTCCCGGGACAGTCATTTCACGCGGCGACGTGGGCACCCGAGTTCGATCCGTACGGCAAGCGCATCGCCATCGTCGGCACGGACGCGAGCGCCGGCCACCAGATCGGCCGGCTGACCCGGGCGGCCGCGTCGGTCACCGTCTTCGCCCACTCGCCGCGCAGGGTCGTCACCGAGGTACCGCTGTGGTCCACCCGCGCCAAACGCCGGCTGCGGCACCCACTCCGACCGGCCGACGCCCATCGCCCTTCGGTCGCAAGGTCGCCGATAGCGGCGGTCACCGAGTCGGGCATCCGCACCCGCGACGGCGCCGACCATCACGTCGACGCCATCATCTACGGCACCGGATTCTCCATTCCCGAGGAGTCGGCCGATCAAGCGTTCGTCGGCGCCGGCGGTCTGACCATCCGGCAGGCCTGGCACGACGGGATGGAGCCGTTCTACGGTGTGGCGGTTCGCGGCTTTCCCAACTACTTCTTCATCACCGGGCCCGACACCGGCGCGCAGGCGCGCTACATCGCCGAGTGCCTGCGCCTGATGGAGCGCACGTCCAGCAGCCGCATAGAAGTGCGCGCCAGCAGCCTGCGGGTGTTCAACGAGCGCGCACAGCTGTCGCCCGACCAGGCCCCGCCGGTCGCCTCCGCCTTCGACCTGTCGGCCGGCGCACCGGAGCGCGACGACACCTATGACGGCGCCGCGACGCTGGAGATCGCCGGCGTCCGCCATCCGGTCCGGGTCCGGCTCACCGGACACCTCGACCCGATCGACGGCCGCTACCACTGGCAGGGGACGGTGTCCGCATCGCCGTCGCAGCCGCTGCCCGACGAGGCGCTCGGGCAAGCACGGACCGCGACGTTGACCGTGGGCCGGCGCAGCGCCGCCGCCCGCATCGTGGAACGGACGCCGTGGGGCACGCACTCGGTCGCCGGGGTTGGCGCCCCGCCGTACGCGTCGCGCTGACCCACCCACCTTTCCCGCCCGACCCACGGTTTCCCCGGCCTCGTCATTGCGTTTGGCGGAACGCAGAAGGTGGTAGTCCCGGGGGATGCGCGTGCTGCGCAGCGAAAACGAACAATCTGTTCGGCGCGGTAGAGGCGGGGGCCTCGCACGGGTGGGGACGGGCACGCGCCTCACTCACACCGCGCTCCCCGCCGCGCGCGTTTTCAATGTCACGCCCGTGGGCTGCGCTTTCCGGTGGCGTCCGGGGCGCTTGCCCCCAATTAGACTTTTGCCGCTGAGGGCGGATACTCAAGCAGTTGGCCCGGGTGTGATTCGAGGAGCAGGGATGGAACCGGACGACGCGACGCAGCCGGGCGTCCGGGCGCCTCGACACCAGAGGCCCCCGCAGGGAAAGGGGTTGCTGTGGTGAGCTCGGTAGCTGAGTCCCCCAGCTCGCTGGCCGTCGCGACGCGGACCGATCAGTCGGCGACCGTCCTGACCGTGGACGGTGTCCTCGACGCCACCAACTCCGCGACGCTCCGCGAACACATCCTGCAGGCCACGCTGGATGAGCCGGCTGCCGTCATCGTCAACATCTCCGCGCTCAAGGTGCTCGCCGAATTGGCGTGGTCCACCTTCATCGGCGCGCACTGGCAGGTCCGCAGCAATCCGGATGTTCCGATCGTGTTGGTCTGCGCGCACCGCGGAACGCGCGAGGCCATCTCCCGCAGCGGCGTCGCCTACTTCATGCCGGTGTACTCGACCGAAAAGGCGGCGCTGAAGGCGCTCGGCCAGCAGAGCCGGCGCGCCGTGCGTCGCGCCGACGCTCAGCTGCCCGCCGACCTGACCAGCCTGCGCGAGTCGCGCCGCCTGGTCCGCGAATGGCTCACCACCTGGTCCCAATCCACGCTCATCCCGGTCGCCCTGGTGGTGGTCAATGTGTTCGTCGAGAACGTCCTCGAACACACCCCGAGCGTTCCCGTGATGCGGCTCGAGAGCCACGGGCCGACGGCGACCATCGCAGTGTCCGACAGCAGCCATGCCCCGGCCGTTCGGCTGCCGTCGCCGACGACCGGGATCGACGTCTCCGGCCTGGCGATCGTCGAAGCGCTGTCACGCGCGTGGGGCAGCACGCCCACCGCAAGCGGCAAGACGGTCTGGGCGGTCATCGGCCCCGAAAACCAGCTCTGACGCCTTATTGTGCTGGGAACCCGGCCGCGGGTAGAACTAGAACACGTTCTAATCTCGTGTGACGACCGGTTTCCAGGAAGGCAGATGACGTGCGGTTCACCTACGCGGAGGCGATGACCGACCACAGGTACTACATCCCGCTGGCCCAGGCGGCCGAGGCGGCCGGGTACCACGCGATGACGATCGCTGACAGCATCGCCTACCCCTTCGAGTCGGATTCGAAGTACCCGTACACCCCCGACGGCGATCGCGAGTTCCTGGACGGCAAGGAGTTCATCGAAACCTTCGTGCTGACAGCGGCGTTGGGTGCGGTGACGACGAAGCTGCACTTCAACTTCTTCGTGCTCAAGCTGCCCATCCGGCCGCCTGCGCTGGTGGCCAAGCAGATCGGTTCGCTGGCCGCGCTGACCAACAACCGGGTGGGCTTCGGTGTCGGCACCAGCCCGTGGCCGGAGGACTACGAACTGCTGGGCGTCCCATTCGCCAAACGCGGCAAGCGCATGGACGAATGCATCGAGATCATCCAGGGCCTGACCACCGGCGACTATTTCGAGTTCCACGGCGAGTTCTATGACATCCCGAAGACGAAGATGACGCCGGCTCCCACCCAGCCGATCCCGATCCTGATCGGCGGGCACGCCGACGCGGCCCTGCGCCGCGCGGCCCGCCTGGACGGCTGGATGCACGGGGGCGGCGACCCGGAGGAACTCGACGGGCTCATCGCCAAGCTCAAGCGGTATCGCGAAGAGGCGGGTAAGACGGGACCGTTCCAGATTCACGTCATCTCGGCCGACGCCTACACCGTCGACGGGATCAAACGCCTCGAGGACAAAGGCGTCACCGACGCCATCGTCGGCTTTCGCATCCCCTACATCAAGGGCAAGGACACCGAGCCGCTGGAGAACAAGATCCGCAACCTCGAGATGTTCGCCGAAAACGTCATCGCGAAGGTCTAGCCCTCACAGCGGATCCCACTTCGGCGCCCGCTTCTCCATGTGGGCGGTGGCCGCCTCGACGGGGTTGTTGGTGAAGCCGCTGAGGATCTGGGTGCGGTTCTCGATCTCGATGGCGTGCCGCAGGCTGGGCGCGTCCAGCGCCGCGTTGAGGCCGATCTTGGTTTGCCACACGCCGTAGGCGTTGTTCTCGGTGATCGAGCGGGCCACCCGCAGCGCGGCCGGCATCAGGTCGTCGGGGGCCACCACCTCGTGCACCAGATGGATGCGGTAGGCCTCGGCCGCGTCGATGATGCGGCCGGAGAGCATCAGTTCGCGCGCCACGCCTGCGCCGACGATTTTCGGCAGCAGGTAACTGGTGCCCATGTCCATCGACGAGAAGCCCGCCTTGATGAACGCGGACCCGAACCGGGCGTGCTCGGACGCGACCCGGACGTCGGACACCAGCGTGAACGCCAACCCTCCCCCGACCGCCACGCCGTTGACGGCGGCGATAACCGGAATGGGCAGCTCGTAGATCCGGGTGAACAGGTCGGCCAGGCGAACCTGGGAGTCGTAGTTGACCTTGAAGGGCGGGGTCGTCGGTTTGGGCTTGGTCCACGGTTCACCGGTGCCGCTCAGATCCGCCCCGGCGCAGAATCCGCGTCCGGCGCCGGTCAGGATCGCGGCCCTGAACTCGCCGCCACCGAGCTGGTCAAGGGCGTGGTGCACGCCGTCGATCAGCGATCCGTCGATGGCGTTGAGGCGCTCGGGGCGGTTCAGCGTGATACGGGCGATGTCGTCTTCGAGGGTTTCGAATTCCACTGCGGGCATAGGGGGAACCGTAGGCGACGCCAGTGTTCACCGGCGGGGCATACCGTGGTTTGGCCGCCACAACTGAAGGAGAAGCCATGGCACGAACCGAGGGTGACAGCTGGGACCTGGCCAACAGCGTGGGAGCGACGGCCACCATGGTCGCCGCCGCCCGGGCCGCCGCAAGCAAGCGTCCGCAGCCGGTCATCACGGACGACTTCGCCGAGCCGCTGGTGCGTGCCGTGGGATTGGAGGTGTTCACCCGGCTCGCCAGCGGCGAGCTCGATCCCGATGAGCTCGAGCAGAGCGTCGGCTTTCACCGGATGGTCGACACGTTCGCCGCCCGCGCCCGGTATTTCGACGACTATTTCGCAGCGGCGGGGCAGGCCGGGCTGCTCCAGGTGGTGATCCTGGCGTCAGGGCTCGACGCGCGCGCCTACCGGCTGCGCTGGCCGATCGGGACGACGGTGTACGAAATCGATCAGCCCGAGGTGATCGCGTTCAAGGCGGCGACGATGTCGGAGATCGGGGCGGCGCCGACCGCCAAGCTTCGCGACGTCGGGATCGACCTGCGCGACGATTGGCCGGCCGCGCTGCAGGAGCAGGGCTTCGATCCGGCCCATCCCACGGCATGGCTCGCCGAGGGCGTGCTGATCGGGTGGCTCCCGCCGGACGCCGAGATCCGGCTGCTGGACTCCATCATCCCGCTGTCCGCCGAGGGCAGCCGGTTCGCCGCGGATTACGGCACCGTGACCGGCACGTCCCCGGCGGCCGAGGAACAAGCGCGGCGGATGACCGAGGGCTGGCGACGGCACGGACTCGAAATGGACCTGAGCACCTTGACGTATCCGGGCGAGCACACCGATGTCGCCGCGCATCTGCATGAGAACGGTTGGGAGATTACCGAATCGCGGCTCACCGATCTGTTCTCCGCGGCCGGGCTGCCGGACCTGGGGCAGGCCGCAGACCAGGTGCCGGCGACCACGATCAAATTCGTGCGGGCCGTGCGGCTTTAGCCCCGCTTGGCCAGCCATTCGGCCTGCATCACCAGCAGGGCCATGACCTCCAGCTGCGGGGTCTGCGGGTCGAGTTCGCGGTACCGCTGATAGACGTTGACGACGACGCGCTCGGCATCCAGCCAGGAGGCGTACTCACCGAGATCGATGGTATCGGCGGCCTCGGACCACGACTGCCCGCGGCGGTATGCGGCCTCAGCTTGTTCGGAGACATGGGCGAGATATCCACGCACCGCACGGATTCCGTCGGGATCGCTGACGGGGCCGTGTCCGGGCACGACCGTCGCCGCGTCGAGCGCGATCATCGTGTCGCACGCGGCGATCCAGTTCGAGATCGGGCCGGCCCACACGATCGGGGTGCAGCCGATGAACAGCAGATCGCCGCCGAAGAGCACGCCCGCGTCGGGCACGTGCACCACCGAATCGGCGGCGGTGTGCGCGGGGCCGAGGTTCAACAGGTCGATGCGCCGCCCACCGACCTCGATCGTCATTTCGCGGTCGAACGTCTGGTCGGCGTTGCGCACAGTGATGCCGCTGAAGTCGAAGTGTCCGAAGCGGTCTCGCGTGTAGGGGGTCGCGACGGGACCGAGGTTCGCGGTCTGCGCCATCGCCAGCATCTCGGGCGCCATGCCGTGCGCGATCTCCTCGGCGGTCCCCCGCGCGGCGATGATCCGCACCGAGGCGCCGAGCAGCTGGTTGCCGTGGGTGTGGTCCCCGTTGGAGTGGGTGATCAGCGCGTCGGTGATGGGCGCCGCCGAGGTGATATCCCGCATCGCCGCAAGCATTTCCCGGGTCAGCGCCAGATCGAAGAGCGTGTCCACGAGCAGCGACGCGCCGTCGCCGGCGACCAGTCCGGCGTTGCTCCACCCGTAGCCTCCGTCGGGCAGCGTCCAAGCCCATACCCGATCGGCGACCTGGTGCAGGCCGCGGGTATAGGGCACCTTCGCGGGTGCGCGGTTCACCCGCGGCGCCGCGGGCGCGGCGTCCGGATTGGGTCGGGCCGCCAACGGGTGGGGCGCGGCGCTGGCGCGCACCGTCTGCCGGGTCTCCCCGAGTCCCTGCACCCGGAGCGTGACCACGTCGCCGTCGTGCAGCCAGCCGGGGAATGAGCCCGGCGCCGACGGGTTCAGGTGCTCGACGAGCGTGCACGTCGGGACCGTGCCTGAGCCGATGACGTCGCCGGGGGCGAGGGTCACGCCGCGCGAGGCGTAGGAGATGACTTCGCCGAAGCTCCAATCCATTTGAGCAGTCGACCCCGAACCGATCACAGCGTCGTTGACCAGGGCGGTCACCCGCAGGTCCAGTCGGCCGGCGCGACGGTACGGCGCGAGCTCGTCGGGTGTCACCAGGTAGGGGCCCAGCGTGACGCCGCTGTCCTTGCCCTTGCCCTGCCCGATCCCGAGTTGGCTTTCCAGCTGTTGCAGGTCGCGTGCCGACCAGTCATTGAAGATGGTGTAGCCGATGATGGCCCGCTCGGCTTGGTCGACGGTCAGGTCGCGTCCACCGGTTCCGATGATCGCGGCGATCTCCAATTCGAAGTCCTGCCACGCGCTTCCGGGGGCGGCGGAAGCGTCGTCGTATGGACCCAAGACCGTTGCCGGACAGGCGAAGTAGAACGCGGGTATGCGATACCAGGTGTCGGCGAGGGTGCGCCCGGCACCGAGCGCGGCCTGGCAGTTGCGCATGTGATCCAGAAAGCACAGCGAGTCGCGGATGGACGGCGGGCGCGGGATTGGCGCCAAGAGCCGCACCGCGTCCAGCCGCACGGTCGCCGCGGGGGCACGCAAGGCCTCTTCGCCGGCGGCGCGCAAGCCTTCCGCGCCATCGCCGATCAGGTCGAGAAGGGTCACGCCGGCGGGCATCGCGTAGATATCTTCGTCGGCGAGCACCCCGGTGCGTTCGCCGCCGGCGTCGAGGTAGGTCACCCATTTCATTCCCGCACCACCTCACTCGGTTCCTTGTCCGGCCGTAGGCCCCGCCAACTCGATTGGCGTAGGCGGTCATCCGGCGTCCACTCGCTGTAGCGCACTTCTCCCACCAGCACCGGCTCGACGAACGTCACACCCCTGGACTCGCTGCGGGGAAGCGGTGGGTTGAACGGGGATTGCTCGGTGTGCAGGGGAGCCAGCGTCTTCTTCAGGCTCGCCAGGTCACGTTCGGTGAACCCGGTACCGACCCGCCCGGCGAAGTGCAGGCCGCCGTCGGTGGGGATGCCCATCAACAGGGAGCCGATGCCGCTGCTGCGGCCGCCCTCGCCGGCCTTCCAGCCGCCGATGACCACTTCCTGGGTGTTCCAATGTTTGTCCTTGATCCAGGACGCCGAGCGTCGGCCCGGTTGGTAGGTGGAGTCCCGCCTCTTGGCGACCACGCCCTCCCAGCCATGCTTGCCGGAGTGCTCCAGCGCCTGTTTCCCGTCGCCGGGCAGCAACTCGGGCACGATGAGCTCGCTGCCGCCGGCGAGCGTTTCCAACAGCTTTCGACGATCTTGGTAACGCGCCCGCAGCAGCGAGCGACCGTCGAGGTAGAGCAGGTCGAACGCCCAGAATTGCACGCGGCTGCCGCGCCCCCGGTTCTGCATTGCGTGGAAGCTGGGCACCCCGGCGGCGTCCAGGACGACGGCCTCCCCGTCGAGCACCACGTGATGCTCGGCCAGATCGGTTGCCAACGAACGTAATTGGGGGTATTCGTTGGTGACCTCGCGACCGCGGCGGGACCGCACCCGCAGGCCGCCGTGGTCGATTTCGACGAGCAGTCGGTAGCCGTCCCATTTGCCTTCGAACGCCCACTGGCTCGCCTTGCACGCCGCGATCGAACCGTGGGTGGCGAGCATCGGCGCGATCCCGTCGAAGTCGAAGGTCTTCTGGTCCTTCATGCGGTGCGCCAGCCACTGGTCGCCTTTGGTTTGGATCAGCGCGTAGCGCCCGGTGACCTTGTTGCCGTGCAGATTCACGATCACCTCGTCGTCGTGAAATTTCTCCGCCTCATACGTTCCGGCGTCCCAGATGAGCACCTTCCCGGCGCCGTACTCTCCCCTGGGGATGTTGCCCTCGAACGTGGCGTATTCCAGCGGATGGTCCTCGGTGTGTACCGCCAGATGGTTCACCGATGTGGTTTCGGGGAGGTTCTTCGGCACCGCCCACGACACCAGCACGCCGTCTTTCTCCAGCCGGAAGTCGTAATGCAGCCGGCGGGCGTGGTGCTCCTGGATGACGAATGAATTGCCGTGGCCGGTACGAGGTTTCGTCCGCGGAACCGGCTCCGGGGTCTTCGACGCGTCCCGCATGCTGCGGTACCTGGTCAACCGGTCCGCGACGGCGACGTCGTTGTCCAGCGCCGCCAGCAGATCGCCCTCGCGGGCGACCCGGTCCAGCACCTCGTCGTAGCGCAACTGCCGCAGCGTCGCAGGGTCGTCGATCTCCTCCCACGTGCGCGGGGCCGCGACCGTCGGGTGTTCGCGTCCGCGCAGCGAATACGGCGCGATCGTGGTTTTGGCGCCGTTGTTCTGGCTCCAGTCGAGGAACACCTTGCCCGCGCGCAGGCTTCGCGTCATGGTCGAGGTGACCAGCTTGGGCATCGACTTTTCCAATTGCTGGGCAACACGTTTCGCCAACACGGTCGCGCCCTTGCTGCTCACCGGTTCCGCCAGCGGGGCGTAGAGGTGCAGGCCCTTGCTGCCGCTGGTTAGCGGGAACAGGGTCAGCCCGATGCCGTCGATGAGGTCGCGAACGGCGTGGGCCACTTCGGCCAGCTGGGCCATGGTCACGCTTTCACCGGGATCGAGATCGAACACCAGTCGGGTCGCCGGCCCGGGCTTGAGCTCTTCCGCCTTGCTTCGCGTCCACTCGGCGACCAACCGCCATTGCGGCACGTGCACTTCCAGCGCGGCCTGTTGCGCGATCCAGGCCAGCCCGTCGGGGCTGTCGATGATCGGGTACGTCGTAGTTCCCGAACGGTGCTTGACGCTGGCGCGGGGCAACCATTCCGGCGCAGAGGAAGCCAGCTGCTTTTCGAAAAACGACGACTCCTCAACGCCATTCGGCCAGCGCTTGCGGGTGGCCGGGCGCCCCGCGATATGCGGGATCATCACCTCGGCGATCCGGGTGTAATAGTCGAAGACGTCCCGCTTGGTCGTCCCGGTGGCGGGGTAGAGCACCTTGTCGGCGTTGGTGAGTTTCACCCGCGGTGCCATGTTGTCAACTTACGCGTCTGACCAGTGATCATCGTTACCCACCACGGATTATGTCTCAAACGTAAATTTCTGTGACATCGGTTACGAAGACGTTAGACCCGCGGGCACCACGGGCACGGGATAGCGATGCGCACAACGTCCAGACGTCCAGCAAGCGGCGTCCCCCTCAGCAATGCCACCCTGCGACTGCACTCCCAGCGAATCGCGGTACCCACATACGAGAGGTCGGCCCTGCAGCGCGGTGTCGTTCACATCGGCGCGGGCAACTTTCATCGCGCCCATCAAGCCGTGTACTTCGACGACCTTGCCCGCTCGGGGATTTCGCACCGTTGGGGCGTTACCGGTGTGAGCCTCCACTCGCCGGGGGCCAAAGACCTGCTGTCGGCACAGGACGGGCTTTACACAGTGGTTCAGCGCGGCCACGACGGCCAGACCGCCCGCGTGGTGGGTTCGATCGGGTCGGTTCATTTCGCGCCGCACGACGGCGCGGCCGTGCGCGCGGCGCTGGCAGATCCGCAAACCCGAATAGTCAGCCTGACGATCACCGACAACGGATACTTCCTGGATCCGGTCACCGACCAATTCGACGCCGATCATCCCGACGTGCGCGCCGACCTGGTCGCGTCCGGTGGCTACGCCACCGCGTGGGGGTACCTGGCCGAGGCTCTCGACCGGCGCCGCCGCGCAGGGTTCGCACCGTTCACCGTGCTCTGCTGCGACAACATTCCCGGCGACACCCGGCCGGCGAGAACCGCGTTGATCTCGTTCGCGGCGTGCAAGGACCCGGGGCTTGCCCGCTGGATCGAAAGGCACGTCGCGTTCCCGTCGACGATGGTCGATCGCATCACCCCGCAAACGTCGACTTCGGAGCGCGAGTTCGTCGAGCAGACGTTCGGCGTGGCCGACAAGTGTCCGGTCGTGACCGAACCGTATCGCCAATGGGTGATCGAGGATTCGTTCAGCAACGGTCGGCCGCCGCTCGAGGAGGTCGGGGCCGAATTCGTTGCCGACGTCAGCGACCACAAGCTGATCAAGACGCGCCTGCTCAACGGAACCCATATCGCGCTAGCGTGTTTGGCGACGCTGGCCGGTTACCAGCGCACCGACGAAGCGATGCGGAACCGTGTCATAAGCGACTACGTCGAGACACTGCTGCGCGAGGAGATTCAGCCGTTGCTGCCGGCCGTGCCGGGGATGAACACCCCGCAGTACCGCGCCACCCTGCTCGATCGGCTCAGCAATCCCAGCATGAGCGACCAATTGTCGCGGCTGGCCCGGCGGGGGACGACCAAAATCACTTCCTTCGTGCTGCCGTCCCTGCAGGAGGCGATCGCGCAGGGCAGACCGCACACGCTGCTGACGTTGGCTGTTGCCGGGTGGGCCCGGTACATGCGGGGCCACGACCTGCAGGGCCGCCGGCTCCGCCTCGAGGACTCGCAGGCGATACCGGTGGCTAAATTGGCGAACATGGCCGGCAACAACCCTGACCCCCTGCTGCGGCATGCGATGTTCGCTGAGCTACGCGCCGTTCCCGGTTTCGCGCGGCGCCTGGGCGACATGATCGCCGATATCGACACGCGCGGCGTGGTGCCCACGTTGCGTGACGCGATGCGCAACGACGAGCGAGAGTTGGTGTCACGATGAACGCTCACCTGACCTTTGTGCGCGCGTTCGACCCGGCGCCGATCACCACCTTGCTGTGTGACGCCGACGACAACCTGTTCGCTTCGGAAAGGCCGGCGTTCGAAGCGTCGACCGATGTGATGAATCGTTTCCTGGCCAGGTTCGGCGTGACCGCCCCGCTCGACTCGGAGGAGTTGCGTAAGCGGGCCGTTGGGAAGAACTTCCGCGCGATGGCCCTCGACCTGGCGACCCAGTGCCGGCTGCCGCTCGATCAGACGTTGGCGCACGGCCTTCCCGCGGCGGTGGTTGCCTCAGCCCAGGACGCGGCGAAGGGCAACGCGTTGTCCGCCGACGAACTCGAGCAGTGGGTGCGCGAAGAGCGCGAACGGGTCACCGCGCATCTCGCCGTCACGCTGACCCCCGACCCGCGGGTGCTCGAACCGCTGCGCGACCTCGAGCCGCGCTACGCGCTCGCGGCCGTGAGCTCCAGCGCCACCAAGCGCCTGCGCGCCTGCTTCGCCGCCACCGGCATCGACTCGCTGATACCCGAGGCGCTGACCTTCAGCGCGGAGGATTCGCTTCCGGTACCGACAAGCAAACCCGACCCGGCGGTCTATCTGCATTCCGGTCAGGTGATGGGCGTCGCGGCAGAACAAGGCCTCGCCATCGAAGACTCCGTCGCCGGCGTGAGCTCCGCGGTCGCGGCCGGCTACGCCACGGTGGGCAACCTGATGTTTGTGCCACCTGACGAACGGGATTGCCGCCGAGAGGATTTGATCGATGCCGGGGCAGTCGCGATAACCGATTCGTGGCGTGCGCTCGCCGATGTCCTGCTGTCGTCGGCCGTGCCGGCGGGGGGTCCCCCGCTCACCTAGGGGCATCGGATGGTCCAAGCCGCTGGGCTTCGGCCCGGGGCCGTCATACCGTCGAGAGGTGCCGCGAGCCCGGTAACGATCGGGGCCGTGGCCCGGTGAGGAGTTGGCCAATGGTGGCTGGCGCGATCAACCTGAACAATGCGTCGCTGTCCGAACTGCCGATCGAGGCGCCGAACTATGACCGCGGGGACGTGACCGTCGGCATCGCGCATATCGGCGCCGGTCATTTCCACCGCGCGCATCAGGCTGCGTACATCAACCTGCTGCTGCAGCAGGGGCTGGCACGCGAATGGGGTATCTGCGGCGTGGGCGTGATGCCCGCCGACTGGACGATGCGCGACGTCCTCAACGGTCAGGACGGGCTGTACACGCTGATTTTGGAGAACCCCGACGGCAGCCGGGACGCGCAAGTGATCGGGTCGATCGTCGACTACCGCTACGCCCCGGACGATCCCGAATCAGCGTTGGAGGTGCTCGCCGCGGCCTCCACCCGGATCATTTCGCTGACCATCACCGAAGGTGGGTACCGCGATCCCGACGGGCCGGCGTTCGCGTTGATCACCGAGGCGCTCGCCAGGCGGCGCGATCGCGGAGTCCCCGCACCGACGGTCGTTTCCTGCGACAACATCGAGAACAACGGCGAGGTCGCCAAGCGCACCGTGCTCGCCAGCGCCGAACGCAGGGATCCCGCGTTGGCCGAGTGGGTGGCGGAGAACGCCCGCTTCCCCAGTTCGATGGTCGATCGCATAACCCCGGCAACGACTTTGGAGATGGCCGCGGAGGTGCGGCGCGACTTCGGCGTCGACGACCGGTGGCCGGTGGTGGCCGAACCGTTCACCGCGTGGGTGATCGAAGACGACTTCGCCGACGGCAGGCCTCCACTGGAGCGGGCCGGGGTGCTGATGGTCGACGACGTGCGCCCATACGAGCTGATGAAGCTGCGGCTACTCAACGCGGGGCATCAGTGCCTGGCCTACTTCGCCCATCTGTGCGGCTTCCAGTTCGTCCACGAGGCGGCGCGCGATCCACTCTTCGCCACATTCTTGCTCTCTTACTTCGACGCCGAGGCCATCCCCACCCTGCCGCCGGTGCCCGGAATCGACCTGCACGAATTCGGCCGCACGCTGGTCGAGCGGTTCGCCAACCCGGCCGTGCGCGACACCGTCGCGCGCATCTGCGCCTACTCGTCGGACCGCATCCCGAAATGGCTGTTCCCCGTCATCTGCGACAACCTGGCCAACGGCGGTCCGGTTCAACTGGCGGCCGCGGCGGTGGCGAGTTGGGCGCGCTACGCGGAGGGCACCGACGAATGGGGAAAGCCGTATGAGGTGGTGGACCAGCTCGCGGATTCGCTCATCCCGATCGCCCGATCGCAGAACCGGAACCCCACCGCGTTCATCGAAGTGACCGCCGTGTTCTGCGATCTGGCCCACCAACCACGCTTTGTCGAGGCGTATTGCTGGGCCCTGGATTCGTTGCACCACAAGGGAGCTCGGGCGACGCTGGAGGCTCTGGTGCGATGACCCGCGGCCTGGTGATCGGCGAATCGCTGATCGACATCGTCAACGGCGACGAGCATGTCGGCGGCAGTCCGCTCAACGTCGCCGTCGGGCTCGGCCTGCTGGGCCGCGATATCGATTTCCTGACCCACATCGCCGACGACCGACAGGGGCGGCGCATCGCCGACTACGTGAAAACTGCTGGCGCACAGCTTGTCCCGGGCAGCGTTTCGGCCACCCGGACGCCGACCGCGGTAGCGACTCTGTCCGCTGATGGCTCGGCCACCTACACGTTTGACCTACAGTGGCGACTTTCCGGCACGCCCGAGGTCCCCCCGCCGGTGTTGGTGCACACCGGGTCCATCGCCGCCGTACGCGAGCCGGGCTGCCTGGCGGTCGCGGCGTTGGTCGACGCCTACCGCCTGTCGGCCACGATCACCTTCGATCCCAACGTGCGTCCGTCGCTGATCACCGACCGCGATTCGGCCCGCGCGCGCATCGAGCACCTGGCCGAGCGCAGCGACGTCGTGAAGGTCAGCGACGAGGACCTGCGCTGGATCGATCCCCAGCACGAGCCCGAGCAGACGGCCCGGGCGTGGCTGGCGTCGGGGCCGGCGATCGTCGTGGTGACGATGGGGGCCCGCGGCGCGGTTGCGCTGTGTTCGGCCGGCGAGGCGCGCGTGGCCGCCAGGCCGGTCCAGGTGGTGGACACCGTGGGCGCCGGCGACGCCTTCACGGTCGGCCTGCTGGACGCGCTCTGGGGGATGGACTTGTTGGGCGCCGACCGGCGCGCCGCCCTGCGCCGCATCTCGATCGACGCCCTGACCGGAGCGCTCGAGGCGGCCACGCTGTCGTCTGCGGCGACCGTGGGCCGCGCCGGGGCGCAGCTGCCCGACCGCGCCGAGCTGCGGGCGCAGGCAAACCGGCGCTAGCTTCCCGGCCGGCTTCGATGCGGTCACGAGCTGGGCGCAACGGCCCCGCGTCCTGTTAGCCGGCGAACAGTATGGGCATACTGACTTACATGCGCTCCATCTGGAAGGGCTCGATCGCGTTCGGGCTGGTCAACGTCCCGGTCAAGGTGTACAGCGCCACCCAGGACCACGACATCAAGTTCCATCAGGTGCACGCCAAGGACAACGGCCGCATCCGATACCAACGCGTGTGCGAGGTGGACGGGGAGGTCGTCGAATACCGAGACATCGCCCGGGCCTTCGAATCCGACGACGGCCAGATGGTCATCATCACCGACGACGACATCGCCACCTTGCCCGAAGAACGCAGCCGGGAGATCGAGGTGCTGGAATTCGTTCCGGCCGAAGAGGTCGACCCGATGCTGTTCGACCGCAGCTACTTCCTGGAGCCGGATTCAAAATCGTCGAAATCGTATGTGCTGCTGGCGAAGACGCTCGCCGAGACCGATCGGATGGCGATCGTCCACTTCACCCTGCGCAACAAGACGCGGCTGGCGGCGTTGCGCGTCAAGGACTTCGGCAAACGCGACGTGATGATGGTGCACACCCTGCTGTGGCCCGACGAGATCCGTGACCCCGACTTCCCGGTGCTAGACAAGGAGGTCGAGATCAAGCCGGCGGAACTGAAAATGGCCGGTCAGGTTGTGGAGTCGATGGCCGAAGAGTTCAACCCGGACCGCTATCACGACACCTACCAGGAGCAGCTCCAGGAGCTGATCGACGCGAAACTCGAAGGCGGCGAGGCCTTTACCACCGAGGAACAGCCGAAGGAACTCGACGAGACCGAGGACGTGTCCGACCTACTGGCCAAGCTGGAGGCCAGCGTGAAGGCGCGTTCGGGTGACGGCAAGGCTCCCGCCAAGAAGGCACCGGCCAAGAAAACGGCCGCCAAGAAGACCACCGCGAAGAAGACGGCGGCGAAGAAGACAACCGCCAAGAAGGCCGCGGCGAAGTCCTGAACCCGACCGGGCGCGTGCTCAGCGCCTGCGGGCCGCCAGGAACCGGGTCGCCGCCGCGATCAGGTTGATCACGGCGACCATGATGATCAGGCTCAGCGCCGCACCCCAGATGCGCAGGAAGCCGGCGTGCTCGGGATTGGTGAGTTCGGTGTAGATCAGCAGCGGCAGCGAGGCCATGTTCCCGTGGAAGATGTCGACGTTGATCGAGCGGCTGTAGCCCACCAGCACCAGCACGGGAGCGGTTTCGCCGATGACCCGCGCGACGGACAACAAGACGCCGGAGACGATGCCGGGCATGGCGATCGGGAACACGATCCGCAAGATGGTCTTCCACTTGGGTACGCCGAGCGCGTAGCTGGCCTCCCGCAGGTCGTCGGGCACCAACCTGAGCATCTCCTCGGCGGACCGCACCACCACCGGCAGCATCAGCAAGACCAGCGCCAGCGAGACGGCGAACGAGCTCTGCTGGAATCCCAGCGTGGCGATCCAGAGGCTGAAGATGAACAGCGCGGCGACGATCGAGGGCACCCCGGCGAGCACGTCGACCATGAACGTCGTCAGCCGTACCAGCCGGCCCGACCCGTATTCCACCAGGAAGACCGCGGTCATCAGCCCCAGCGGCACGGACAGCAGCGCGGCCACCCCGGCCTGCACCACGGTCCCGTACAGCGCGTGGTAGATCCCGCCGGCGAACTGCTCCGGCAGGATGCCGTGCAGCGAGTGAGTCCACCAACCCGTCCGGGTGACCGCGTACCAGCCCCGGGCTATCACGACCGACAGCACCCAGACCAGCGGCACCAGGGCGATGAGGAAGGAGGCGACGAAGAAGACCGTCGCCGCGTCATTCGTGAGCCGCCGCCGGACGCTGACGGGCCGGAACGCCTGTGCTTTGACCGGCCGGTCGAACACGTTGACCGTCATCCGTTGACCTTCCCGCCGGCGACGGCGCGGGCCAGCGCGTTGACGACGAACGTCAAGACGAACAGCGCGAATCCCGCGGCGATGTAGGCGCCGGTGGGCAGCGGTTCGCTGAATTCGGCTGCCGCCGAGGCGATTTTCGAGGCGAACGTGTAGCCGCCGTCGAACAGCGACCAGTTTCCGGGGCGGGCGGCGGAACGCAAGATGATCAGCACCGCCACGGTTTCGCCGAGCGCGCGGCCCAATCCCAACATGGACGCCGCGATCACGCCGCTGCGGCCGAACGGCAGCACGGTCATCCGCACCACCTCCCACTTGGTGGCCCCCAGCGCCTGCGCCGCTTCCATCTGTATGGGCGGGGTCTGCCGGAACACCTCACGCGATACCGACGTGATGATCGGCAGGATCATCGCCGAAAGCACGATGCCCGCGGTGAAGATGGTGCCGCCACCGGCCAGCGACACGTTGCCCTGCTTGAACAGGAAGAACCAGCCCAGGTGGCGATTGAGGAACGCCGCGACGGGCTCGATCTTGGGCGCCAGCACGAAGATGCCCCACAACCCGAAGATGATCGAGGGCACCGCGGCCAGCAGGTCGACGATCGCCCCGAACGGGCGAGCCAGCCGCTTCGGTGCGTATTGGGTGAGAAACACCGCGATTCCCACCGCGATCGGCACCGCCAGCACCAGCGCGGTGAGCGAGCTGAGCACCGTGACCATCAACAGGTCGCGGATGCCGAACGCGAGCTTGCCCGGCTCGGTGGTGCTGAATTGGGCACTGGTGAAGAAGTTCGCGTGGTTGGCCCGCAACGACGGAACGGCTCGAATCAGCAGGAACACCGCGATCAGCACGATCGCGGCCACGATCGTCGAACCGGCAGCGGCGGCCGCTGACTTGAACAGCCGGTCACCCCGCCGACCTGACGGTGTCCCCAGCGCCTTGAGCGCGGGCTTTTCCGTGGTCGACGGGCTGGCTACCGCTCCTCGGGTCACGACCACCTCAAATCACGTGATGGCGTTGATCGAAGCCGACAGTCTCGACTTGAACGAATCCGGGATGGGAATGTACCCATTGTCGGCCAGGCCACTCTGCCCCGCACCGATCGTACTTTGCAGGAACGCCTTCACCGCCGTGCCGACCTGGGAGTCGGGATACTTCGAGCACACGATCTCGTACGTCGCCAGCACGATCGGGTAGGACCCGGGCTGCGTCGGCTTGTAGAAGGAGAGCGTGTCCAGCACCAGGTCGTTGCCCTGCCCGCTGATCTTGGCGCCGGAGATGGTCTTGCCGACCGAGTCGGCGCTGATCGCCACGGCGTCCGGGCCGGCGGACGTGACGACCTTGGCCATGTCCAGTTTCTGCGCCTCGGCGAACGACCACTCGTTGTAGGTGATCGACCCTTCGGTGGCCTTGATGGCCGCCGACGTGCCGTCGTTGCCCTTGGCGCCCTCGCCGACACCGCCCTTGAACGTCTTGCCGGCGCCCTTGCCCCACGCGCCGTTCGAGGCGGCGTCAAGGTACTTCTGGAAGTTGTCCGTGGTCCCGGATTCGTCGTTGCGGAACACCACATGGATCGGCTCGGCGGGCAACGTGACACCGGAGTTCAGCGCCGCGATCGCCGGGTCGTTCCACGTCGTGATGGCGCCGTTGAAGATCTTCGCCGCGGTGGGACCGTCCAGGCTCAGCGAACTCAGGCCCTTGACGTTGTAGGTGATGGCGATCGGGCCGAACACCACCGGCAGGTTCCACGCCGGGGAGCCGCACCGCTGCTGCGCCGCGGCGTATTCCTTGGCCGCGAGCGGCGAGTCCGAGCCACCGAAATCCGTTTGGTTGCCGTTGAATTCACTGATTCCGGCACCCGACCCATTGGCGGTGTAGTTCAGCGTCTGGCCTGGGCAGGCCTGTTCGAAGGCGTTGACGAAGCGGGTCATCGCGTTGGCCTGGGCGGTCGACCCGCTCGCCTTCAGGGTCTTCTTTCCGCCGCAGCTGACCTTGCCCGACGGCGAGCCGCTCGTCCCGCCGCTCCCGCCGTTGGCATTGTTGTCGCTTCCGCACCCCGACAACGCCAGCGCAGCAGCGGTCAGGACGCTCAGCCCGGCACCGAATCGGTTGAGTTTCAAGTCACTTCCTAACGGTAGGGATGAAACGTGATTGGCGACGTTCTCTTAGCCGCTGTCCGGCGAGGAGCCGTCTCTCGCAGCAAGGAAGCTAACAGCAAGAAGGTTAACGTTGGGCAAATTGCCGTCGGCCGATTGTCGCTGGCCAAGGCGGCTTGCGGGCGAGCCGCACGCCGGGGCGGGAGGGGTCACGAAATTGCGTCGATTGCCGCCGACAACCTGGACTTGAACGACTCGGGAACGGGAATGTAGCCGTTGTCCGCCAGGCCGTTCTGCCCCGCGCCGACGGTGCTTTGCAGGAACGCCTTCACGGCCGCTGCGACCTGGGGATCCGGGTACTTCGAACAGACGATCTCGTACGTCGCGAGCACGATCGGGTAGGAACCGGGCTGGGTCGGCCGGTAAAAGGAGAAGGTGTCGACGACCAGGTCGTTGCCCTCCTCGGTGAAGTCCGCGCCTGCGATCGTCTTGCCCACCGAATCGGCGCTGATCGCCACCGCGTCCGGGCCCGCCGAGGTGACGATCCTGGCCATGTTGAGCTTTTGCGCCAGGGCGAACGACCACTCGTTGTAGGTGATCGACCCCTCGGTGGCCTTGACCGCCGCCGACGTGCCGTCGTTGCCCTTGGCCCCCTCACCGACACCGCCGTTGAACGTCTTGCCGACGCCCTTGTCCCAGACGCCGTTGGCCGCGGAATCCAGGTATTTCTGGAAATTGTCCGTGGTGCCCGACTGGTCGTTGCGGAAGATCACCCGGATTGGCTCGGCGGGAAAAGCGACGCCCGGGTTCAGCGCCGCAATGGCCGGATCGTTCCAGGCGGTGACGTCCCCCTTGAATATCCTGGCGGCCGTCGGACCGTCCAGATTCAGCGACGTCACTCCGTTGACGTGGTAGCTGATCGCGATCGGACCGAACACCACCGGCAAATTCCACGCCGGCGAACCGCAGCGCTGGCGCGCCGCGAAGTATTCGATGGGGGCCAGCGGCGAGTCGGACCCCGCGAAATCGGTTTGGTTACCGGTGAATTCACCGATTCCCGCGCCCGAGCCGTTGGGCGTGTAGTTCAGCGTCTGGCCCGGGCAGGCCTGCTCGAACGCCTTGACGAAGCGGGTCATCGCGTTGGCCTGGGCGGTCGACCCGCTCGCCTTCAGCGACTTGGCCCCGCCACAGGTCACCTTGGCGGCCGACGTGCCCGGCGCGGGACGTTCGCCCGCCGCGTTGTCGTTACTCCCACAGCCGGACAGCACCAGGACGGTCGCGGCGCTCAGCGCGGCGCCAAATCGATTCAGCCCCAATATGTTCCCCGACGGAAAAACTCGGACATGATCGCCACCATTCGATAGCCGTGCGCGCCGGCCAAACGGTCGGCACTAAGAGGCTAACGCCGGGTGAATGTTCTCGCAGTGGACGCGAGATGCGCCGAGCCCGTCCCGGCACGGTGTTCACACACAATTTCGACCGGCCGGTTCCGGCCGCCGGGAATGGGCGTGGGGCATTGCGCCTCCTCGCCCATATGCAAAAGTAGAACCTGTTCCAGAAATGCCGCATCCGACACGGCGCGGCTTGCTACCGTGTCGGCTGACAACTTGGGCGAAGAGAGGCCGCAATGATCCTGGACAGATTTCGTCTCGACGACAAAGTCGCCGTCATCACCGGTGCCGGCCGCGGCCTCGGGGCGGCCATCGCGCTGGCTTTCGCCGAGGCGGGCGCCGACGTCCTCATCGCCTCGCGCACGGAATCGCAACTAGAAGGCGTC
Organism: Mycobacterium sp. E183; assembly: GCF_001667735.1. GTDB lineage: Bacteria > Actinomycetota > Actinomycetes > Mycobacteriales > Mycobacteriaceae > Mycobacterium. The sequence goes on along the minus strand of NZ_LZJN01000201.1, from coordinate 9,211 downwards.
GCCGAACAGGTTCGCGCCGCGGGCCGGCGGGCGCACATCGTCGCCGCCGATCTCGCCCACCCGGAGGCCACCGCGGAACTGGCCGGCCAGGCGGTGGAGGCCTTCGGGAGACTAGACATCGTCGTCAACAACGTCGGCGGAACCATGCCGAACACGCTGCTGACCACCTCGACCAAGGACCTCAAGGACGCGTTCACCTTCAACGTCGCCACCGCCCACGCGTTGACCGTCGCGTCGGTGCCCCTCATGCTCGAGCACTCCGGTGAGGGCAGCATCATCAACATCACCTCCACCATGGGCCGGCTGGCCGGCCGCGGCTTCGCCGCCTACGGCACCGCCAAGGCCGCGCTGTCCCACTACACCCGGCTGACCGCCCTGGACCTGTGCCCGCGCATCCGGGTGAACGCGATCGCGCCGGGATCGATCCTCACCTCCGCGCTGGACGTGGTCGCATCCAACGACGAGCTGCGCGCGCCGATGGAGAAGGCCACCCCCATGCGCCGGCTCGGCGATCCCGTCGACATCGCGGCGGCCGCAGTGTATTTGGCGTCCCCGGCCGGCAGCTTCCTGACCGGTAAGACGCTGGAGGTCGACGGCGGCCTCACCTATCCCAACCTCGACATCCCCGTCCCGGATCTGTGACCGCTTGACGCGCGAGCAGACGCAAACTCGCATGCGCGCCCCGCAGTTCATGCGACTTTGCGTCTGCTCGCGGTCATGAACCAACCACCCACTAAGGAGCCCGTCATGGGAATCCCCGTCGTCCAATTGGGCACCGGCAACGTCGGCGTCCACGCGCTGCGAGCGCTCATCACCAACCCGGCGTTCGACCTCAAGGGCGTCTGGGTGTCATCGGACGCCAAGGCCGGAAAGGACGCGGCGGAGCTTGCCGGACTTTCCGATTCGACCGGCGTGCTGGCCAGCGCCGACCTCGACGCCGTGCTTGCCACCGGACCGCAATGCGCCGTCTACAACGCGCTCGCCGACAACCGGTTGCCCGAGGCGCTGGAGGACTACCGGCGGGTCCTGGCGGCCGGCATCAACATCGTCGGAAGCGGCCCGGTCTTCTTGCAATACCCCTGGGAGGTCATCCCCGAGGAGCTCATCAAGCCCATCGAAGACGCTGCGCGCGAAGGCAATTCGAGCGTCTATGTCAACGGGATCGATCCCGGCTTCGCCAACGACCTGCTGCCGATGGCGCTGGCCGGCACCTGTCAGAACATCCAGCAGATTCGCTGCATGGAGATCGTCGACTACGCCACCTATGACAGCGCCGCCGTCATGTTCGACGTGATGGGTTTCGGCAAGCCGCTCGACGAGATCCCCATGCTGCTGCAGCCCGGCGTGCTGAGCCTGGCGTGGGGCTCGGTGGTGCGCCAGCTGGCGGCGGGCCTGGGCATCTCGCTCGACTCGGTCGCGCAGGAGTACGTGCGAGTGCCGGCGCCCGAGGACTTCGACATCGCGTCGGGGCATATCCCGAAGGGCAGCGCCGCCGCGCTGCGCTTCGAGGTGTTCGGCATGGTCAACGGCGACCCCGTCGTCGTCCTGGAACACGTCACCCGGCTGCGCGAGGACCTGTGCCCCGAGTGGCCACAGCCCGCCCAGCACGGCGGGTCCTACCGCATCGAGATCACCGGCGAACCGTCCTACGCCATGGACATCTGCCTGAGCAGCCGCAAGGGCGACCACAACCACGCCGGGCTGGTCGCCACCGCGATGCGGGTGGTCAACGCGATTCCGGCCGTGGTGGCCGCCGAGCCGGGAATCGTGACGACGCTCGACCTGCCGCTGATCACCGGCAAGGGGCTCTACCTGCCCGAGTAGGCGGCCGCACCCGCGGGTATAGCAGGGTGCACGTGGGACGAGGGCGTCACCGGCGCCCGGCGAGACGTGGACCACCAGTGGGTGTCCTTCGGCGTGCCCACAGTGTTCGGCTAACCTCACTTTCTTATTCGGCCGTATGAATCGAGGGTGCACGTTGACGCAGAGCAGCCAGGCCACGCTCAAGAGCAGCTGGTATCTGCTCGGGCCTGCCTTCGTCGCCGCGATCGCCTACGTCGATCCGGGCAACGTCGCCGCCAACGTCAGCTCCGGCGCCCAGTTCGGGTACCTGCTGCTGTGGGTCATCGTGGTGGCCAACGCGCTGGCCGGCCTGGTGCAGTACCTGTCGGCCAAGCTCGGCCTGGTGACCGGACGCTCGCTGCCCGCGGCCATCGGCAAGCGGATGAGCCGCCCGGTCCGGCTGGTCTACTGGGCTCAGGCCGAACTGGTGGCGATCGCGACGGATATGGCCGAAATCGTCGGCGGCGCAATAGCATTGCGGATCCTGTTCGACTTGCCGCTGCTGCTCGGCGGGGTCATCACCGGGGTGGTGTCCCTGCTGCTGCTGGCCATCCAGGACCGGCGCGGGCAGATCATCTTCGAGCGTGTCATCACCGGACTGCTGCTGGTCATCGCCATCGGGTTCGCGGCCAGCTTCTTCGTGAAGACCCCGCCGCCCGACGCCGTGCTCGGCGGGCTGGTGCCGCGATTCCGGGGCACCGAGAGCGTCCTGCTTGCCGCCGCCATCCTGGGCGCCACCGTGATGCCGCACGCGGTGTACATGCATTCGGGCCTGGTGCTTGACCGGCACGGGCATCCCGCCGAGGGCGCGCATCGACGCCTGCTGCTGCGGGTGACCCGGTTGGACGTCGTGCTGGCGATGGCCGTCGCGGGAACGGTGAACGCCGCGATGCTGCTGGTCGCCGCGATCAACCTGCAGCACCGCGACATCAGCGCGTCCATCGAGGGCGCCTACTCCGCGATCCACCACACGCTGGGCCCGACCATCGCGGTGCTGTTCGCCGTGGGGTTGCTGGCGTCCGGGCTGGCCTCGTCGTCGGTGGGCGCCTACGCCGGCGCCATGATCATGCAAGGCCTGCTGCACCGCCGGATCCCGATGCTGCTGCGCCGCTTGATCACCGTGTGCCCCGCCCTGGCGATCCTCGCGTTCGGCTTCGACCCCACGCGCGCCCTGGTGCTCTCTCAGGTCGTGCTGTCGTTCGGCATACCGTTCGCGGTCCTTCCCCTGGTGAAGCTGACCAGTGACCGCGCGCTGATGGGTGACGACACCAATCATCGCGTCACGACGATTATTGGCTGGGCCGTCGGCGTAATGATTAGTCTGCTTAACGTGGTGCTCATCTGGCTGACGGTGACCGGCTAAATGCCGGCCCGCCGGCATGCCTACTTCGCATATGGCTCGAACCTGTGCGTCAGGCAGATGGCGCTGCGGTGTCCCGACGCCGCCGATCCGCGGCCGGCCGTCCTGTCCGATCACGACTGGTTGATCAACCAGCGCGGTGTGGCCACGGTCGAACCGTGCGCCGGCAATCAGGTGCATGGCGTGATCTGGCAGATCTCCGACGGTGACCTGGCGACCCTCGACAGCGCCGAAGGCGTGCCGGTGCGCTACCGGCGGGACCGGCTGACCGTGCACAGCGACGTCGGGCCGGCGCCGGCGTGGGTCTACATCGACCATCGCGTGACACCGGGTCCGCCCCGGCCTGGCTACCTGCCCAAGATCATCGACGGTGCCGTTGAGCATGGTTTGCCGCCACGCTGGATCGACTTCTTGCGCCGCTGGGATCCCGCACGCTGGCCGCGGCGTGCGTTGGCGTCCGGGCCTGCGCCGCAATCCCTTTCAGCGTTGCTGAGTGAACCCGGGGTGAGCGAGGCCAGCCAATTGCGTTCGCGCTTCGGCTTCCTCGCCATCCACGGCGGCGGGCTGGAGGAGATGACCGACGTGATCGCCGAACGCGCGGCCGACGCCGCCGACGCGTCAGTGTACGTCCTGCGTCACCCCGACCACTACCCGCACCACCTGCCGTCGGCGCGATTCGACCCGGCCGAGTCACCACGGCTCGCCGAATTCCTCGACCACGTCGACGTTGCGGTGTCGCTGCACGGCTACGGCCGCATCGGGCGGAGCACCCAGCTGCTGGCCGGCGGGCGCAACCGTGAGTTGGCCGCGCACCTGGCCCGGCACATCCAGTTGACCGGCTATCAGGTGATCACCGACCTCGAGGACATCCCGCCGGAGTTGCGCGGGCTGCATCCGGGCAACCCGGTGAACCGGGTGCGCGACGGCGGTACCCAGCTGGAGCTGTCCCCGCGCGTGCGCGGCATCAGCCCGCGCAGCCCGTTGCCCGGCGGTGACGGGCTGTCACCGGTGACCAGCGCCCTGGTGCACGGCCTGGCGGAAGCGGCTCGTAGCTGGTAATTGTCCTCATCTGTTGAATGGAGTTGTTGGTGGCCAAGGATTTTCGTTTCGGAATGAGCATGCGCTTCATCAAATCGCGCGAGGCATTCGTCGAGAAGGTGAAGCGTGCCGAAGACGTCGGATTCGACATTCTCTGTGTGCCGGACCATTTGGGGGCGGCCTCCCCGATCGCCGCGCTGACCGCGGCCGCCATGGTCACCACACGACTCAAGCTCAGCATGTATGTGCTCAACGCCGCCTTCTACAAGCCGGCCCTGCTCAGCCGGGACCTCGGCGACGTGGACAAGCTGAGCGACGGCCGTCTCGAGATCGGGCTTGGAACCGGTTACGTGCGAGAGGAATTCGAGGCGGCCGAGCTGCCGTATCCCAGCGCAGGCGCGCGGGTCGACTACCTGAAACACATGACGGTCTATCTCGAAGAGCATCACCCGAAGACGCCGATCCTCATCGCCGGCAATGGCGACCGGGTGTTGACCATCGCCGCCCAGCACGCCCACCTCATCGGGCTGACCGGTTCGCGGGTGAAGGAGGCCGACGATCCGCTGACCGAACGTATCGAGTTCGTCCGCAGCGCCGCCGGCGACCGATTCGACTCGCTGGAGTTGAACCTGGCGATCACCGCTCTGCCGGCCGAAGGTGAGACCATGCCTGACCTGAGGATGACCCGGCAATATGCCCCGGAGCTGTCCGACGAGGAGCTGCTCGAGCAGACCTCGGTGCTGAGTGGGACGCCGCGTGAGATGGCCGACCGGCTGAACTTCTACCGCGAGAAGTACGGGGTCACGTCCGTCACAGTGCAGGACAACCACATCAAGAACTTCGCGAACGTCATCGCGGAGCTGCGCTGAGCCCGTCGGTGCGCACGCGGCCGGTAAGCTCAGGCGGTCCGCCCTCGTAGCTCAGGGGATAGAGCACGGCTCTCCTAAAGCCGGTGTCGCAGGTTCGAATCCTGCCGGGGGCACTCAAGGCCTGCTATGACCTCGGCTGATGTGTGACATTTCGTCTTCGGCTGATGGGTGACAGTGTTTCGGTTGATGCGTGACACCTACTTCGGTTGATCCGTGACACTCCCTGGATGAGGGAGTTGAGCGTGGCCGAGCAGAGGTATCAGGCCGTGATGGATCGGTGGATAGGTCGCGTCGACCAGCCTCGCCAAGTCTTGATCACTGAGACTCGGTCGCAGCGGCGTGGGGCACGCCGAGCCCTTCGGCGAGATCCCGCAGAGCGATCTGCGCCAGCGGCAGGTCGACGCCCACCTCGCCGCCGAGGCCGAGCGCCAGGCTGAGATCCTTTTCTCCCAATTCCCGGGTGTGCAGGAAGGGCTGGTAGAGGAAGTGATCCGGGGCCAGCGGCCTGCTCATGTCGTCGCGGAACATCATCGCTCCGGTGCCGCCGCTGTGTGCGTCAGTGTGGCGCACGACCCGGCTGAACGCTTGCACATCAAGACCCGCCAACTCAGCGAGCTTCATCGCTTCGCAGGCGGCCGCAAAAGAGGTGAAAGTCAGCATGTTGCGCGCCAGCTTCATCCGGGTCCCCGAGCCGGGTGCTCCCGCGTGAACCACCATCGACGCCCACTGCTTGAAGGCCGGCTTGACGCGCTCGTAGACGTCCCGTTCGGCACCCACCATGACAGCCAGGTCACCCGTCTTCACCGCTTCCACGCCGCCGCTGACCGGTGCATCGATGACGTGAATGCCGGTCGGCTCCAGTTCGGCCGCGAGTTCGACTGCGGTTCTGTGGTCTATCGTCGAGTGGATCGCGATGACGGTGCCGCGCTTGGCTCGCGGGGCGAGCCGTGCCACCACGTCGCGCACTTGCTCGTCGTTCAGCACCATGACACTGATGATGTCCGCGGCCGCCACATCATCCACGGTGCCGGCGACCTGCACTCCCGCGTCGGCGAATGACGTTGTCGCATCCGGCCTTACGTCGAAAACGATCAACCCGCCCGGCCAGCCGACCAGCCGCTTGGCCATGGGCGCACCAAGATTGCCCAGCCCGATGAAGCCCAACTTCGGCGCCTGATCTTCGGCCATCAACTGCCTCCTCGGAGTCGCATGATCATTGTGCACGACGGCATGCTCAGGCCCGCCGCAGCAGCATCGCGGTGGTGCCGCTGTTGGCCGCCCCGACACCGACCGCGGCCAGCTTCGCGCCGTCGACCTGTCGCGCGGCCGCCTCGCCACGGATCTGCAGGCACGCTTCATGCAGATGCCCGAAGCCGTGCAGACGTCCTCCGGATAGCTGCCCTCCGGCAGTGTTGATGGGTAATTGTCCGCCCAGCGAGATGCGCCCCGGATCGGCGACCCACGCGCCGGATTCGCCGACCGGGCAGAAGCCGAAGTCCTCCAGCCAGCAGAGCACAAAGACACTGAACCCGTCATACAACGAGGCCACGTCGACGTCGGCGATGGTGAAGTCGGTGCGATCCCAGATCGTGGACCAGCGCGAACTGATGCGGGTGATGTCTTCACCTCCCTCCCAGGTGAACCGGTCGTGGTGGGCGCAGTCGAGGGCCTCGACCGCCACCCCCGGGTGGTCCAGCCCCGCGACGTGCTCGGCACGCGAAACGACGAATGCGGTCGCCCCGTCGCAGGCGATGTCACAGTCCAACATGCACAACGGGTCGGAAACCATGCGCGCGCCCAGATAGGCGTCCAGGTCGAGTGGGTCGCGATAGATCGCCGTGGGGTTGCGGGCGGCGTGGGCCCGTTGCGCGATGGCTATCGACGCGAGTTGCTCCCGAGTCAGGCCGTACCGCAGCATTCGCGCGCGAATCTGCAGCGCCGCCAGGTTGGCCGCCGTCGCACCAAATGGCATCTGCCAGCCCAGCATCCCGGCGGGGCGGCCGCCGCCAGACCCGTACCCCTTGCGCCGGCCGGCGCCCTGAGCCGTGCCCTCCCAGATGCTGCGCCAACACAGGACGTGGTCGGCAAGCCCGCCCGCGACAGCGAGCATTGCGTCCACCACGGCGCCCAGCTGCCCGGGGGATTCCACTCCCCCGGCGACCCAGTTCGGCTGGATTCCCAGCGCGTCGTGGATGTCCCGCAACGACGCCCCCGAGAACCCGACGCCCGGTTGCGACGACCCGGGATATGTTGTGAGCCCGTCGATGTCGGCCAACGACAGACCCGCGTCGGCAACCGCGGCCAGACACGCTTCGGCGGTCAGCTCCAGCGGATCCCGCCCCAGCCGGCGGCCGATTGCCGACTGACCGATACCGCTGATGACCGCCCGATCGGTCACCCCGTTATTCACCAGCGCTCCGGCTCGAACAATGGAATGAACACCTCGTCTTCACCGTCTAGGCATCGATCGAACGTGACGCGAACGGGCATGTTCGCGGTGACCTCGGCGGGATGAACGTTCACCAGGTTGGTCAGCAGGCGTGCCCTCCTGTCCTCGACCGGAGTGACGAATGCGATCAGATAGGGCGGCGCGAACCCCGGGAACCACTGATGGCGATTCACCGTCCAGGACTCGACGAACCCGCGGCCGCTGAGGTCGACATACTCGGTCGCCGCGTGGTCGGCAGGGCACAGCAGCGCGGGCGGGTGACACAGCCGCCCGCAGTCGGTGCAGCGTTGCATGCGCAGCACTCCGTCGGCGCCGGCGGTCCAGAAGGGCCGACTTAGAGCCGTCAGCGCCGGAACCGGCCGGGAAGTGTCTGGTATGTGAGTCATGGGGTATATAGGCGATTCGACTGCTAGCCAAACACTCCCGGCGATTGCGAGTAGTCCACCGTCGACAGTTCGGTCATGCCCCCATCGACGTGGAGCACCGTGCCGGTCACGAACGCCGCGTCGTCCCCGGCGAGGAAGGCCACGGCGGGCGCGATCTCCACGGGGCTGGCGCCGCGCTTCATCGGCGAAGCCGCGGCCGTCCGCGTGTAGTTGTCCCATTCGGTGCCGATCAGTTTCTCCTGGGCCTCCGTAAGGGCGAACGGGCACACCGCGTTGACGCGGATGCGGTGGCGAGCCCACTCGTTGGCGGCCACCTTGGTCAGCGCCGCCACCGCGCCCTTGGCCGCCGAGTACGGAGCGGTGTAGGCGATGCCGGCGAGGGCGGAGCCCGACACGAAGTTGATCACCGACGCCCGCCCCGACTCGCGCAGGAACGGAAAGCAGAGCTGCATGAACCGGAACGTAGCCTTGGGCCCCGTGGCCTCGGAAAGCTCCCAATCCTTATCGGTGACCAATTCCAGCGCCTTCGGCATCGCGAAGAACTGCGCCGCGTTGACCAAGACGTCGATGCGGCCGCCCCCGGTTTCCGCCGCCTCCTGAACGGCGGCTTCAATCGCATCGCGGTGGGCGACGTTGGCCCTGATGAAGGAGGCCCGCCCGGAATTGCCCCGAATTCGCTCGACGCGCTCAAGGCCCTTCTCCCCGTTGAGATCGACGATCGAAACGTGAGCGCCCAGGCTGGCCAACTCCTCGGCGATGGCCCCGCCCAACCCCTGAGCCCCGCCGGTAACCAGCGCGTATCTGTCCTCGAGACGAGACAAGACCACTCCTTGCTGCGATGTAACAATGGAACATTAAGCGTTCAATTATCCAATGATTGCAGATCGCCGCGGCGGTGCCTAGTACACCCGCCTCGACCCCCGCGTGCGAACGATCCGGGGGTGCGGCCGTCTTCGCAGGGCCGGTGCGGCTCCCGGGCGCAAAGCCGCACGTCGCGTAGCATGAAGAGCTGAGATCACCGCCCTTGGCCTCGTAGGAGTGAGATGTTGACTGATCCGGTCACCAGCGAATCGGCGGCCCGCGCCGACGTCGACCGCCGTGACCAGATTCTCGACGCGGCAAACGAATGCTTCGCCCAGCTGGGCATCCAGCGCACCAGTGTGCAGGACGTGGCGCGCATGGCGAAGGTCTCGCGGGGCACGGTGTACCGGTACTTCGTCGATCGCGATGTCCTGATCGAAGCCGCCATCGAATTCGGTGCGCAGCG
>NZ_LZJN01000200.1 GCF_001667735.1 Mycobacterium sp. E183 | reverse complement strand
TCGTCCGGCGGCGTCGACGCCCCCGCCGCGGCCCCCGCCCCCGCCACCGCCGGAGGCGCCGCCGGTGTTGGTCGACGCCACGGCCCCCGCGCCGCCTCCGCCGCCGGCCCCGCCGGCGCCCGAATTGCCGCCGCCCGGCGATCCGGGAATTGCAAATCCCTAACGAATTGAATTCACGAAGGATTCGATTCGGCGCACAGATTATTTCCGTTGTACATATCCGCGGACTCCGATGGAGTGAAATAGCTCCGAACTCGCCGAGTTTGTGACCCAGGCCACTTCGCGGGCGGGTCGGAGCCGCCGAGGATTTGTGCGGAACACAGATGAAGCGCGCCCCGCCCGTCGATTAAGACGGCCGGGGCGCGCTTTGCTGGCGGTCCGGTGCCTCGGATGGATATGCTGGCGCTGCCCACCCGTATCGGGCGGGCGTAGCTTCTCCCAGCGAGCAAGGCGGATACCGGCCATGATCTTCATCGTCGTCAAGTTCGAGACCAAGCCCGAGTGGACGGACCGCTGGACGGATCTGGTCGCCCCGTTCACCGCCGCCACCCGCGCCGAGGACGGCAACCTGTGGTTCGAGTGGTCGCGCAGCCTGGACAAACCGGCCGAGTACGTCTTGGTGGAGGCGTTCCGTGACGACGAGGCGGGCGCCGTCCACGTCAACAGCGATCACTTCAAGCGGGCGATGCAAGAGCTGCCGCAGGCCCTCACGTCCACCCCGAAGATCATCAACCAGACGATCGACGCCACGGGATGGTCGGAACTGGGCGAGATGTCGGTCGGCTAGCCGACTTCGCCTACCGTCACGGTGATTTCGCCGCCCAGTCGGTAGCCCGGCGCCAGCGGAAGCGTGTCACCGCTCCAGAACTTGCCGGGGTCGAACCAGTTGGCGTCCTTGTCCGTGTTCAGCAATCCCATTTCCTCGTAGGTGATCGCCACCGTCTCCGCGCAGTAGGCCGTGGAAATGCTCATCTTGCGTTCCTCCCGGCGGCGCCGGGTCTGCTCGCGAACCTTGCTGTCCACCAGCGGGATTCCCCGCACCCAGTCGTTGACGGTCGGAAGCCGGCCGCGGAACCAGCGACCGGTCAGCCGTGCGGTGGTGGGAAAGGCGGTGCCGTCCATTCGCGCGATCACCCGCAGCAGCTTGTTCTCCTGGTCACGGGTGGGGTTGGGCGTCAGCTGGCGCAGCCAGCACCGCTGCTGGTACCGCTGCGTCCACTGCAGGACGGCCTGGCGCAGATCGTTGAGTTGCACGCCCCGGTGGTTGGTGCCCGTCCACATGTCGACGAGCTTGTCGCCCAACTCGGCGTGCCAGATCAACGGCGGCAGATCGTCGATGGCCACCGTCATGCCGACGTGGTTCACCGGTGCGTTCGTCAGGGTCTGAATCGCGCGGTCGGGCCGTGAGCGGCCGCGAAACAACCAAAGATCGCCGGTGCGAGTCTCGTTCAGGGCCTCATCGAGGGTCAGCGTCATGAGCGTGTCGATGCCTGTGTCCGGTTGCAAGAGCACACAAGTTAAACACAGCCCGAATACGCTGTGTTCATGCGCAGACTGTGGAAGTGGGTCGGGCTGGCCGGCGTCGCCGGTGTCGTCGCCGGGGGCGCACTGGTGGCTCGCGACCAACGCAAACGACGCGCCTACACCGCCGACGAGGTCCGGTCCCGCCTGCATCAACGGCTGGCCGAGTACGACGGGGAGGGCTTTCAGTCCAGATCGGGATCGGCGGGGGCCTCCACGGCGAACAACGAATAGGTCCCCGAGAAGCCCTTCAGCTCGACCTCGCGGCCCTTGCCGAATTGGATGTCGTCGCAGTCGGAAAGGGCATCCCGTACCGGTTGGCTCACCAAGATCTCGCCGCCGGCGGCCTGGGCCGCCACCCGCGCGGCCATCGCGACGTTGCGGCCGAACAGATCATCACCGCGGCGCACCGACCGGCCCATGTGGATACCGATCCGAACGCGGATCTCCTCGTGCCGCTTGCGTTTTGCGTCCTTGCGCAGCGCGCGCTGCAGGTCGATGCCGCACCGCACCGCCTGGTCGGCGCGGGAAAAGGCCACCATGAAGCCGTCGCCCTGGCTCTTGACCACGTGACCGGACCGGCGCTGCACCAGGTCCGACACCAGCTTGTCGTGTGCGCCAATGAGTTTGACCCAGGCGCGGTCACCGATCCGCTCGTTGAGCGCGGTCGATTCCTCGATGTCGGAGAACAGGATCACCACCCGGCCGTCCGGGGTGACCCTCGCCAGGTCGGGGCGTTCCACCTCCGCCCAGTCCGCGAGATCCTCGATCGAACCGCGTACGGCGGCCCCGAAGCCCTCCTTGCGTACCACGTTGGCGGTGTTCCACACGGTCTTGAGGGCCTCGCGCCCACCCGACAACAGCCAGCTGCGGGTGTCGGTCCGGTGCCGCAATTCGTCGATCTCCTGGCGGCTGCGCACCAGCAACCGCGAAAGCACGGCGAGCGCGACGGCTTCGATCACGGCGATGCCGGCCAAGACGTAGACCGCGATATGCAGCGCATCACCCACGCAAGCATCCTGCCAAGGCCCCGATGGCTTGCGGTTGTCGGGCCTGTGTGCCGTGTCTAGTGTTAGGTCCGACCGCCGCGGGTAGTGAGTCTCTAGAGCCAACGACTTCGGAGGTGCGGGCTTGGCTGACGGCGGGGACAACTCTTCGAACAAGCTGGTGATCTTCGGCATCACCGGCGATCTGGCGCGCAAGATGACCTACCGCGCCTTATACCGCCTCGAGGCCCGCAAGTTGCTCGACGTCCCGATCGTCGGCGTGGCCAGCGACGACATGCCGCTCGAGAAGCTGGTCGAGCGCGCCCGCGAGGCCATCAAGGCCTCCGGCGAGAAGTTCGACGACGCGGTCTTCGACCGGCTCGCGGCCCGGCTGTCCTATCTGCACGGCGATGTCACCGACGAAGAGCTGTACGGCCGGCTCGCGAAGAAGATCGGCAAGGATTGCCGCCCGCTGTACTACCTGGAAATGCCGCCGTCCCTGTTCGCGCCGATCGTCGAAAACCTCGCCAAGGCCGACCTGCTGGAATGCAGCCGCGTCGCGGTGGAAAAGCCGTTCGGCCATGACCTGGCCTCGGCGCGCGACCTCAACGCCCGGCTGCGTGCGGTGCTCGACGAGGACCAGATCCTGCGGGTGGACCACTTCCTGGGCAAGCAGCCCGTCGAAGAGCTGCAATACCTGCGCTTCGCGAACAACGCCCTGGCCAAGCTGTGGGACCGCGACAGCATTTCCGAAATCCACATCACCATGGCCGAGGATTTCGGCATCGAGGACCGCGGCAAGTTCTACGACGCGGTGGGCACGCTGCGCGACGTCGTGCAGAACCATCTGCTGCAGGTGCTCGCGCTGGTCGCGATGGAGCCCCCGGTCGGTCCCAGCGCCGACGACCTGAACGACAAGAAGGCCGAGGTGTTCCGGGCGATGCCGGCCCTGGATCCCGAGCGGTGCGTGCGCGGCCAGTACCGCGGCTACACCGACGTCGACGGGGTGGCCAAGGATTCGCAGACCGAGACCTACATCGCGCTGCGGACCGAGATCGACAACTGGCGCTGGGCCGGTGTGCCGATATTCCTGCGCGCCGGAAAAGCACTGCCCGAGAAGGTGACCGAGGTGCGGATGTTCCTCCACCACGTTCCGGGATTCTCGTTTCTGCCGAACCGCCGGCCACCCGAGCCCAACCAGATCGTGCTGCGCATCGATCCCGATCCCGGGATGCGGTTGCAGTTGTCGGCCCAAGTCGGCGACGGCTGGCACGACGTGCACCTGGACTCGTCGTTCGCCGAGGATCTCGGGGAAGCCGTGCGGCCCTACGAACGGCTCCTCTACGCCGCGCTCACCGGGGACCGGCAGCTCTTCGCGCGGGAAGACGCGATCGAGGAGACGTGGCGGATCGTGCAGCCCGTGCTGGACAAGCCGAGCCGCATCCACCACTACGAGCAGGGGTCGTGGGGGCCCGAGGCCGCGCAGTCGCTGCTCCACGGTCATCGCAGCTGGCAGGAGCCGTGGCTGCCCAAGCGCACGTCGTCACAGTAAGGAGATCGGGAAGAGATGCAGCTCGGGATGATCGGACTGGGCCGGATGGGCGCCAACATCGTCCGCCGCGTCGCCACGGATGGACACGAATGCGTGGTCTACGACCACAACCCCGACGCGGTCAAGGCGATGGCGGGGGAGGAGAGGACCACCGGTGTGTCGTCGCTGCGGGAGCTCGCCGAGAAGCTGACCGCTCCGCGGGTCGTCTGGGTGATGGTGCCGGCGGGCACGATCACGACGGGGGTCATCGAGGAGCTGGCGAAGACGCTGGAGTCCGGCGACATCGTCATCGACGGCGGCAACTCGTACTACCGTGACGACATCAGCCACGCAAAAACCTTGTCCGAGAACGGAATTCACCTGCTCGACTGCGGCACCAGCGGTGGCGTTTGGGGAAGGGAACGCGGCTATTGCCTGATGATCGGCGGTGACGACGAGGCCTTTCTGCACGCCGAGCCGATCTTCGCCAGCGTCGCGCCCGGGGTGGACGCGGCGCCGCGCACGCCGGGCCGCGACGGCGAGGTCGACCGATCGGAAAAGGGTTACTTGCACTGTGGGCCGTCCGGCGCCGGGCACTTCGTCAAGATGGTGCACAACGGCATCGAGTACGGCATGATGGCCTCGCTCGCCGAGGGGCTCAACATCCTGCGCAACGCCGACATCGGCAAGCAGGTGCAGGAGGGTGACGCCGAAACGGCGCCGCTGTCGAATCCCGAGTTCTACCAATACGACTTCGACATCCCCGAGGTTGCCGAGGTGTGGCGCAGGGGCAGCGTGATCGGCTCCTGGCTGCTCGATCTGACCGCGATCGCGCTGCACGATTCGCCCGACCTCAAGGAGTTCTCCGGGCGCGTGTCCGACTCCGGCGAGGGCCGCTGGACCGCGATCGCGGCGATCGACGAGGGGGTCCCTTCGCCGGTCCTCACGACCGCGCTGCAGTCGCGCTTCGCCTCGCGGTCACTCGATGACTTCGCCAACAAGGCGTTGTCGGCGATGCGCAAGCAGTTCGGCGGGCACGCCGAGAAGCCGGCCAACTAGGGGCGGGTCGCCACCGTCGGATTCAGTGGCGATCGCGAGGGCGGCGTAGCCGGGCGATGCGGGTCGCCACCGTCGGATTCAGTGGCGATCGCGAGGGCGGCGTCGCCGGGCGATGCGGGTCGCCACCGTCGGATTTAGTGGCGATCGCGAGGGCGGCGTAGCCGGGCGATGCGGGTCGCCACCATCGACTTAGTGGCGTTTGACGAACTTCACCACGGCGTCGCTGAACGCATCGTTGTCGTCACCGGCCGCGGTGTGCCCGGCTTTGGGCAGCTCGACGAACTCCGCGCGGGGCACCGTGGCCAGAAAGTGCCGAACGCCCTCGGGGCTCACGACGTCGGACAGCTTCCCGCGGATCAGCAGCACCGGAATCGACAGGCTCTTCGCGGCCTGCTCGAACTTCTCCGTGCGCAACTCGGGATCGTCGCCCGGCTTGGTCATGAACGCCGGATCCCAGTGCCAGTACCAGCGGCCGTCGCGGAGGCGCAGGTTCTTCTTCAACCCCTCGGGGCTGCGGGGCTTGTCCCGATACGGCAGGTAGGCGGCGACGGCGTCGGCGGCCTCCTCCAGCGAGTCGAAACCGTCGAGGCCGCTGATCATGAAATCGCGAATGCGGGCGCTGCCGCCCTTCTCGAATCGCGGCACCACGTCGACGAGGACCAGTCGGGTCACGTTTGCCGGCCCGGCCCGGTGGGCGGCGAGGATGCCGGTCAGCCCGCCCATGCTCGCCCCGATGATCATCACCGGCCGGCCGATCGCCTCGATCACCCGGAGGACGTCGGCGGTCAGGGTGTCGACGTCGTAGTCGGCGTTGGGCGCGCGATCACTGTCACCGTGTCCCCGGCTGTCGAGCGCCACGACGTGCAGGCCCTCGTCGGCCAGGATTTGACCGGTGTTTTTCCACGAATGCCGGTTCTGGCCGCCACCGTGCAGCATCAGGACGCTGGGCCGGCCCGCGCCGTCGGTCCCGCGATTCCATTCGTCGGCGACCAGGGTGATCCCGCCGGCACCGGAAAACTCGACCGTCTCGGGGGTGCTGGTGACGGTGCTCATGCGACCTGACGTTACATAGCGCGTATATGCACCGTTCGCCGGGTCGACGGCGCGATGAGTTTCCGCACCGGCCGGGGTCTATCAGGAAGACACCAACGAGCCAACAAGGAGGGCGCCGCCCATGCCATCGATCACCCCGTCGCTGTGGTTCGACCACAACTTGGAGGACGCGGCCAGGTTTTACACCTCGGTCTTCCCGAACTCCCACATCGAGGGCTTCAATCGGACCACCGAGGCCGGACCCGGCGAGCCGGGCACCGTCCTGTCCGGCAGCTTCGTGCTGGACGGCACCCGCTTCATCGGGATCAACGGCGGCCCGCACTTCCGGTTCAGCGAGGCGGTGTCCTTCACGATCCACTGCAAGGACCAGGACGAGGTCGACTACTACTGGGAACGGCTGACCGACGGCGGCGAGGAGTCGCAATGCGGCTGGTGCAAAGACCGCTTCGGCCTGAGCTGGCAGATCGTGCCGGACCGGCTTTATGAGTTGATCGGTGGTCCCGACCGGGCGCGCGCGGCGGCGGCCACGCAGGCGATGTATGGCATGCGCAAGATCGTCATCGCCGATTTGGACCGAGCCGCCGCGGAGGTATAGCGAAAATCCCTGTCGCAGCTGCAATTTGACCGCTTGGGGCATGCGGTCGGTGCGGCGTGGACCCACACGCGTTAGGTTGGTCGGTGCGGACGCGCCGAGCAGGGAGTGAACATGGGTGAACCTGGCTGGATCGACGTGCCGACCCCCGCCGGGAACCTGAAGGCACTCACCTGGGGGCCCCGTGACGCCCCCCTCGCGTTGTGCCTGCATGGTTTCCCCGACACGCCCTACGGATTTCGCAAGGTCGCTCCCCGGCTCGTGGAGGCGGGCTGGCGGGTGGTGGCACCGTTCATGCGCGGGTACGCCCCGTCCTCGATCCCGGCCGACGGCAGCTATCACGTGGGCGCGATGATGGACGACGCTCTGCGGGCCCGCGCGGCCGCCGGCGGCACCGACGCCGACGTGGTGATCGGCCACGATTGGGGCGCGATCGCCACCACCGGGCTGGCCGCCATGCCCGACAGCCCCTTCGCTAAGGCCGTGATCATGTCCGTGCCGCCGTCGGCGGCCTTCCGCCGCAAGGCCGGTGCCGGCGAGCGTGCCCGGCTGGTCGCACACCTGGCGCGCCAGCTGTTGCGCAGCTGGTACATCATGTACTTCCAATTGCCATGGCTGCCAGAGCGTTCCGAGTCTTGGGTGCTGCCGCTGCTGTGGCGTCGATGGTCGCCGGGATACCGCGCTGACGAGGATTTGCGTCACGTCGACGCGGCAATCGGAACGCCGGAAAGCTGGCGCGCGGCGCTGGGGCCCTACCGCGCCACGATCCGCAACACCCGCCCGCCCGCGCGGTATGCCGAGCTGAACGAGCTCTGGACCGAAGGGCCCGTATGGCCGTGCCTGTACCTGCATGGTCGCGACGACGGCTGCATGACACCGGCTTTCGCCCGCTGGGCGGAGAAGGTGTTGCCGCCGGGCAGCGAGGTAGCCATCGTCGAACACGCGGGGCACTTTCTGCAGCTCGAACAGCCGGACAAGGTCGCCGACCTGGTGCTCGGGTTCATCGGCTCACCCGGCTGAATGGCCGCGCAGCGGATGGCCGCCGTCGATGCGCAGTTCTATTGGATGTCGGCCAAGATCCCCAGCGACGAGTTCCTGCTGTACGCGTTCGACGGCGAGCCCGCGGATTACCCGGCGGCCGTTGAGCACGTGCGCAGGAGGGCCCGCGCCGAGCCGGCGCTGACGCTGCGGGTCCGGGACGGCAGCTCGCTGACCTACCCGCAGTGGGTGCCGACGGCCGTCACCCCAGAGTGGGTGGTCCGCCACGACCTCGACGACCAGACCTGGGCCGGCTGCCTCGCGGCCGTCGTCGCCCTGGCCGGTGAGCAACTCGACGTGCGCCGGGCCCCGTGGCGGCTGCACGTCTTCACCCCGGTGCTGGGCGTCCCGGGCGTGACCGGGGCGGGCTCCGTGGCGGTACTACAGGTCCCGCACGCGCTGGCGGACGGGGCGCGGGCAGCGGCCATGGCGTGCTGGCTGTTCGGCAGGCCGGATCCGGTGCCTCGGGTGCGACGCCTGCGGGCCGGGTTCCTGCCGTGGCGGGCCGCCCAGGCGGCTCGGGCGCACGGTCGGTTGGCGGCTGAGACCCGCGCCGGGCTGCTGGCCCCCCGGCCCGGTCCGCGGCCCCCGCTGCCGACGAATGCGCGCCCCGGTGCGGTCCGCTCGGTGCGCACGCTGGTGCGGCACCGCAAGCAGTTGCGGGGTCCCACCGTCACCGTGGGCGCGCTGTCGGCGATCTCCACGGCGCTGTCCAACCTTTTGGGCGATGCCGCCGATACGTTGGGCGCCGAAGTTCCGATGGCCAAACCCGGTGTGGCGCACGCGCACAATCACTTCGGGAATGTCGTGGTGGGCCTGCATCCGAGGCTGGGGCTCGAGGCCCGCGCCGAGCGAATCGCGACGGAGCTGGCCGATGGCCGGCGCCGCTTCGCACACCCGGCGACGCGCTACGCCGACCGGGCTTTCGCCGCGGTGCCCGCGCCCCTATTACGTTGGGGCGTAGCCCAATTCGACCCTGACATTCGTCCGACGCAGGTGTCGGGCAACACCGTCGTCTCCAGCGTCAACCGCGGGGCGGCCGACCTGAGCTTCGGCGGCGCCGGGGTGGTCTTGACGGCCGGCTACCCGGCGCTGTCACCGGCGATGGGGCTGACGCACGGCGTGCACGGCATCGGCGACACCATCGCGATCAGCGTGCACGCGGCCGAGACGGCCGTTCCCGACATCGACGCGTATCTGGAGTTGCTCGACGCGGCGCTGTGATCACTGCGCGTCGCCGGACCGCGCGGCTTCCTCGCGGGTCAGGCCGACGGCGGAGATCAGCTCCTCGTGCAGCTCGAACCACACGGTGTGGTAGGAGTCGATGAGCGGTCTGGTCAGCCAGGCGGTGTCCCCGTCCCGCACCTTGCCCAGTGCCGCAGCAAGTTTCGTGCCGTAGGCGTTCAGCCGGGGCAGCTGCGCCGCGGCCGTCGCGATGATCGGCTGCACGCGTGCGTGCACATCGTCGAGGCGGGCCAGCACCGCGGCGTCGTATTCCGCGTCGTCGTGGGCGTTGGGGGTGCCGCCGGGGCCGCCCTTGAGCTGCCAATCGGTCACCAGGGCTTTGAAGTCGGCGTTGACCGACCGAAAGTCGTCGTAAGCGGCCGCGATCGCGGCCCGGTCGGCGCCCCCGCGCTCTTCGTCGAGCAGCGCCGCCAGCTTGTCGCGCCCGACGGGCGTGATGCGCACCGTCGCACCGTCGGCGAGTAGGCCCGCCGCGGTCAGCCGTTCGACGATCGTGGTGACCTCAACTGGGTCGGCGTCCAAGGTGGCGGCCAGGTCGTCGGGGCGCACCCGCCCTTTCAGCCGAACCGCTTGCAGCACCGCCAATTCGCTCATGAGTCGGCCTCTCCGGCCAGGCGCAGCGCGGTAAGCATGACGACCAGCGGGGTGGCCGAGACGACGTCGGTCTGCCCGCTCTTCAGCGCCGCGGCCACCGCGGCCTCGCTGTTGTCCTCCAGCCGCAGGTAATCCCCGGAGGTGTGGGCGCGCAGCGGGCTGATCCGACGAGCGATGTCGGCGAGCTCGCGCAATTCGGGCGTGTCGTTCTCCGACCATGCGGATAGGCTCAGGTTGCCCTCGCGCACTTCGCCTTTCGCGCCGTCGACGGTGATCGATTTACCGGCCAGCGAGGCGGCCACTCCGGGGCCGCAACCCACCACGGCCACCCGACCGAGTTCCCGGCTGACCACCGCCGCGTGGCTGGCCGCGCCGCCGACCTCGGTGACGATGCCCTGCGCGGCCAGCATGCCCGAAACGTCTTCGGGCCTGGTGTGGTCGCGTACCAGGATCACCGACTCGCCCCGTTCGGCGGCATCGAGCGCCTCGTCGACGTCGGTATAGGCCTTGCCCGACGCCACGCCCGGGCAGGCCGGCAACCCCCTGACCAAAAGCTTTGCCGCCAAGCGCGTTTCCGGTTGCAAGGCCGGCATCAACAAGGTCTGCACGTGCGCCGGCGTCACGCGCCGCAGCGTCTCGGCATCGTCGATCAGCCCCTCGTGCCGCAGCTGCAGCGCCAGGCGCACGGCGGCCTGCGCCGAGCGCTCCGCGCCGCGGGTCTGCAGCAGCCACAGCTTGCCGTCCTCGACGGTGAACTCGATCTCTTGGACGTCGAACTCGAGTCGCTCCAATCTTCTTGCGGCATCGATCAACTCGCCGTAGACGGCTGGCTGCTCGTCGCACAGGGCGCTGATGGGTTCCACGTCGACCGAGCCTGACACCACGTCATCGCCCTGACCCCCGGGCAGCCACTCGCCCAACGGCTCGTTGTCCCCGGTGATCGGGTTGCGTGAAATCAGCACCCCCGCACCGGAATCGGGACCGTGGTTGCCGAACACCATCGCCTGGACGACGACCGCCGTGCCGCTCTGGTCGTCGACGCCGGAATGGGCGCGGTAGGCGACCGCGCGGGGTGAGTTCCACGAGGCGAACACCGCCTCGATGCCTGCGCGCAGCTGCGCGTAGGGGTCGGCGGGCACCGGCTCGTGCTCGCCGATGCCGACGATGCGCCGGTACATCCGCTCGAACCGACGGCGGGTGTCTCGGGCGAATGCCGGGGCGCCGGTGGCCAGCGCCTGCTCGACCTCATCGTTCAGGCCGAGGTCGAGGATGGTGTCCATCATGCCCGGCATCGACTGGGTGGCCCCGGAGCGCACGCTGACCAGCAGGGGATGCGGGCCGCGCCCGAACACCCGCGAGGTCTGCGCCTCCAGCCAACTCATCCGGTCGAGCACGTCGTCCCAAATGGCGTCCATCGCCGCCCGGGGGTCGGCGAGGTACCGCAGGCCGACCTCCGTGGTGATGCAGAACGCGGGCGGCACCGGCAGACCATGCCGGCGCATCGCCTCGATGCCGTGGCCCTTGTTGCCCAACAGCTCCCGCGGGTGACTCGCTGTGCCGTCGAGTAACACCACGGATTGCCCGCCAGAAGCGGCCCCAAGCGCGTCACGGCGGGCACCGCGTGCGATACGAGCCGTGGTGCACCCCCTCGTGGTGGCCGTCGAAAGGCGAACGTCGGAACGCCCGCAATGTTCCCACATGGGTCGACGGAGTTAGCTGCTCGGCGGTCCTGTTATCCGGTCGGCGCCATGATCTAGGTTTGCAGGTATGACTCCCTACGACGTCGGGTTACTGATCCTGCGGCTGGTACTGGGCGTGACGTTGGCCGCGCACGGCTACAACAAGTTCTTCGGTGGCGGACGCATCCCCGGCACCGCGCGGTGGTTCGAAAGCATCGGCATGAAGCCGGGCAAGTTTCACGCCACCGTGGCCGCCACGACCGAGATGGCCGCGGGGCTGGGCCTGGCCGCGGGGCTGCTGACACCGATCCCGGCGGCGGGCTTCGTGTCGTTGATGCTGGTGGCGGCCTGGACGGTGCACCGGGCCAACGGCTTCTTCATCGTCAAGGAGGGCTGGGAGTACAACCTGGTGCTGGCGGTCAGCGCCATAGCCGTGGCCACCCTGGGCGCCGGCAAGCTCAGCCTGGACTTCGTGGTGTTCGGGCACAACTGGATGGACGGCTGGCGCGGCCTGCTGATCTCGGTGGTGCTGGGCCTCGCCGGCGCGGTCGGTCAGCTGGTGATCTTCTACCGCCCGCCCGCTAAGCAGGCGGGTTAGCCAGGGGCCTCCTCGTCCTAGGCGACCGCGGCGGTCTCGGCCTCCCGGACCTCGGCGGCCGCACGCTCACCGGAACGGATCGCGCCGTCGATCCACCCGCACATCACGGCCGAACTCTCGGTGCCGGCCCAGTGGATGCGGCCGCACGGCTCGCGCAGGGTATAGCCGAATTCGGTCAGCACGCCGGTCGGTGCGTGACCGATCATCCCGCCGCCGGAGTAACGGTCAACGGTCCAGTTCTGCTCGTGGTACTCCTGCGGCGTTCTCGCCTTCTCGCCGAACCGGTCGACCAACTCGCCGATGAGCGCCGCTCTCCGCTCGGCCTCATTGAGCTTGGTCAACCGCCGCGCCGCGGGCCCTTCGGTGATGACGCACATGACCCCGGGGTCGCCGGTGTCGGTGCAGGCGTCGATCGTCAGGGTGGCCGGGGATCCCGGTGCGGCCGACTGACCCGACAGCCCGTCGGCACGCCAGAACGGCTCGTCGTAAATCACCGACGTCTTGATGACCGCGCCGCTCGGCATGCGCTGGTGCAGCATCGCCCTATCCACCGGCAGCATCGGCTCGTAGACGATCGACGTGGCGACCGCCAGCGGGATCGCGACGATGACCCGTCGGGCGCGCACGGTCAGGTCGGAGGCCGTCACCGTCACGCCGTCGGCGTCCTGGGCGATTTGGCGGACCGGTTGCGAAAGGTGCAGCGCGTCGCCCAGTTCGGCCGCGATGGGACCGTAGATGGCGCCCATCCCGCCGACCGGGCGGGCGTCCTGGGAGCCGCCCTTGCCGGAAATCGCGAACGTCAGCCCGCCTGCCGACGCCGTCTGCAACAACCCCCACAGCAGCGACGTCTCCGACGCCGCCGAGGTGTAGAGGCCGGCGAAGGCCATGTCCAGCATCTCGCGGGCCTGCTTGGACATGGTGTTCTGTTCGATCCATTCACCGAGGCTGATGCGGTCCCACTCGTCGGCGTGTTTGGCGTCCCAGGGCGCTTCCGGCGGAAGCGATTTGGCCATCTTTTCGATCGACAACAATCCGACCCCGAGGTTGGCGACCGCCCACGGGCTCATCGTCCAGGGAATGGTGCCGCCGTAGCGGTGTCTCTTGCCGTCGACGATCATCATGGCGTCGCCGTCGTTGTGCTGCTTGTACTCGGCCACCCCGAACTCGTCCATCAGCGCGTAGATCCGGTCCTGGCCGGGTCCGATCCACGCGCCGCCGCGGTCGATCCACGTGCCGTCGGGACGGTACTGCGTGTAGGTGCGGCCGCCAACCCTGTCGCGCGCCTCCAGCAAGGCCACCGAAAGACCGGCCTGTTTCAGCCGCAGGGCGGCCGCCAGACCCGCGAATCCCGCTCCGACCACGCAGTAATCGACCTCTGACACGGCTGGCTCCTCAACCTTGGTCCCGCCCCAGCAGCAAACTACACCGCGGGCGGCGCCGGTGGTGGGGGGTTAACACAGATTTCTGCGCGCGTTCTTGCCGGTCATAGGGTTCGGGTGTGTTGACGCATACGGTTCGCGTGCGGCGCAGCTCCGACCGATTCCCCCGCGAAGAGCACCTGGCGGCAAAGATCGCCGAAGTCGCCGCCGACCCGGTTGCCGTCGAGCCGGAAACCGCGGAGATGGTGGTGAACCGGATCATCGACAACGCGGCGGTCAGCGCGGCCGCCGTGCTGCGCCGGCCGGTCACCGCCGCGCGGCGGCAGGCGCTGGCCCACCCGGCGCGGCGCGGGGCCAGGGTTTTCGGCGTCGACGGGACCTATTCGGTGGAGTGGGCGGCCTGGGCCAACAGCGTCGCCGTGCGCGAACTCGACTTCCACGACACGTTTTTGGCCGCCGAATACTCCCACCCCGGCGACAACATTCCCCCGCTGGTCGCGGTGGCCCAGCAGCTGGGACTGCCCGGCGCCGACCTGATCCGTGGTGTGGTCACCGCCTACGAAATCCAGATCGGCCTGGCCCGCGGAATCTGCCTGCACGAGCACAAGATTGACCATGTCGCGCATCTGGGCCCGTCGGTGGCCGCCGGCCTGGGGACCATGCTGCGACTGGACACCGAGACGATCTATCAGGCGGTCGGGCAGGCCCTGCACCTGACCACCAGCACCCGCCAGTCCCGCAAGGGGCTGATCTCCAGCTGGAAGGCGTTCGCCCCCGCGCACGCGGGCAAGGTCGCCATCGAGGCGGTGGATCGCGCGATGCGCGGCGAGGGATCGCCGGCCCCCATCTGGGAGGGCGAGGATGGGGTGATCGCGTGGCTGCTGGGCGGACCCGACCGCGAATACCGGGTGCCGCTGCCCGCTCCCGGCGAGCCCAAGCGCGCCATCCTGGACAGCTACACCAAGGAACACTCGGCGGAATACCAGAGCCAGGCCCCGATCGACCTGGCGCGGCGGCTCCGCGAGCGGATCGACGACCCCGGCCAGATCGCCACCGTCGTGCTGCACACCAGCCACCACACCCACGTCGTGATCGGAACGGGTTCGCGGGATCCGCAGAAGTTCGACCCGGACGCGTCGCGGGAGACGCTGGACCACTCGCTGCCCTACATCTTCGCCGTCGCGCTGCAGGACGGGAGCTGGCACCACGAGCGGTCCTACGCCGCCGAGCGGGCCCACCGGCCCGACACGGTCGAGTTGTGGCGCAAGATTTCGACGGTCGAGGATCCGGAGTGGACCCGCCGCTATCACTCGGCGGTTCCGGCGGACAAGGCGTTCGGGGCGCGGGCCGTGGTCACGCTGAAAAGCGGGGAAGTGATCGTCGACGAGCTGGCCGTCGCCGACGCCCACCCGTTGGGCGCGCGACCGTTCCGGCGCCCGCAATACGTCCAGAAGTTCACCGAGCTCGCCGGCGTCGTCGTCGAACCGGCTGAGCGGGAGAGGTTTTTGGCCGCGGTGACCGCGCTGGCCGATCTGCGGGCGGGAGAACTCGGCGCGCTGAATCTGACCGTTGACCCGCGGGCGCTCGAGCGGGCGCCGACGATCGCGCCGGGAATATTCGGTGAGTGAATCGCGTGTGCGCTCAGGGCAGTGCGTGTGCGCCCAGGGCGCAATTTTCGCGGATTTCTCGCCCTCAGTTCACACTCAATGCCCTCGGCGCACACTCGGTCGGGGCGCTTAGGGGTTAGCGGCCGGTCCGCCGTACTGCCACACCAGGTTGTGGGCGCCGGTCATCGTCGGGTTGCACCACATCGTCCTGCCGTTGCCGTCCTGGGTGGTCGCGTGCAACACCGTGCAGGAATCGCCGGGCCCCGGGGTGTCGGCACCGGCGACGGCGACGGGTGAGCCGGCGGCGACCGTCGCCAGCGCCGCGGCCGATATGGCGATTCGAAACCTGCTCATGATGGACGCCTCCTAAGGGCCGCGCCGATCCGGTTTCACGGTATCCGGCGGCCGAGTCGCAGGCAAAGAATTCTTGCGCGGCTCGAGTGCCGCTGAGCTAGAACACGTTCTAATCTGACCACCATGGGATTTCTCAAGCCTGAGCTGCCGCAGCTCGACATGGCCGAGTGGAACAAGGGCACCCGTAGCGAGAAGATCCGGCCGATGGCCAAGCACTGGGCCGAGGTCGGCTTCGGCACGCCGGTCGTGCTGCACCTGTTCTACGTCGCCAAAATCCTGCTCTACATCCTTGGCGCGTGGGTGTTCGCGTCGGCCACCAGGGGACTCGGCGGGTTCACCCACGTCGCGTCGTGGTGGTCGGAGCCGATCGTGTTCGAGAAGGTCGTGCTCTACACGATGTTGTTCGAGGTGATCGGGCTGGGTTGCGGCTTCGGCCCGCTGAACAACCGGTTCTTCCCGCCCATGGGCTCGATCCTGTACTGGATGCGGTTCGGCACCATCCGGCTGCCACCGTGGCCGAACCGGGTCCCGCTGACCGAGGGCACCAAGCGCAAGCCGATTGACGTCGCGCTGTACGCGCTGTTCCTGCTGGTGACGTTCGCGGCGCTGTTCGCCGACGGCACCGGACCGATGCCGGAGCTCGGCACGACGATCGGGCTGCTGCCGGCCTGGAAGATCGTGCTGATCCTGCTGCTGCTCGGCGTGCTGGGCCTGCGCGACAAGGTGATCTTTTTGGCCGCGCGCGGTGAGGTCTACGCGACCATGGCGGTGACGTTCCTCTTCGGCGGGGTGGACATGATCGTCGGGTCCAAGGTGGTGTTCCTGGTGATCTGGATGGGCGCCGCCACGTCGAAGCTCAACAAGCACTTCCCGTTCGTGATCTCCACGATGATGTCCAACAACCCGTTGGTGCGGCCCCGGTGGCTGAAGCGGCAATTCTTCGAGAGGTTTCCGGACGATCTGCGGCCCGGCCGGTTGTCACGATGGCTGGCGCACCTCAGCACCGCCATCGAGATGCTGGTGCCGTTGCCGTTGTTCTTCTGCCACAGCGGCTGGCCCATCACGATCGCCGCGATCGTCATGGTCTGCTTCCACCTCGGGATCCTGGTGTCGATCCCCATGGGCGTGCCGCTGGAGTGGAACGTCTTCATGATCTTCGGGGTGCTGTCGTTGTTCGTGGCGCACGCCCGCCTGGGCCTGCGCGACCTGAGGCACCCGGTGGTGGTGGCGATACTGTTCGTCGTCATCGCGGGAATCGTCCTGCTCGGCAACATGTTTCCCCGCAAGATCTCGTTTCTGCCGGGGATGCGGTACTACGCCGGGAACTGGGACACCACGCTGTGGTGCATCAAGGGATCGGCGAGCGACAAGATCGCCAGGGGCATCGTCGCGATCGCCAGCATGCCGCAGGCGCAGCTGGAGCGGTTCTACGGCAGCCCCGAGGCCGCGCAGATCCCGCTCTACATGGGATATGCGTTCCGCGGGTTCAACACTCACGGGCGTGCGCTGTTCACCCTGGCGCATCGCGCGATGGCGGGCCAGAACGAGGACGACTACGTGCTGACCGACGGCGAACGCATCTGCAGCACCGCCATCGGCTGGAACTTCGGCGACGGCCACATGCACAACGAGCAGCTGATCGCCGCGCTGCAGGAGCGGTGCCACTTCGAGCCGGGCGAGGTGCGAGTGGTGCTGCTCGACGCGCAGCCCATCCACAAGCAGGTGCAGGCGTACCGGCTGGTGGACGCGGCGACCGGCGAGTTCGAGCGCGGCATCGTCCGGGTCGCGGACATGGTGACCCGGCAGCCGTGGGCCGACGACGTTCCCGTTGAGGTGTTGTCGGAGTAGACCGCGCGAACAGACGCAAAATCGCACGTTCCGAGCCGGAAACGTGCGATTTTGCGTCTGCTCGTCGGGGCTAAGCCCCCGCGCGGACTTCCCGGGCCGCGGCCACCATGTTCTTCAGCGACGCGGTGACCTCGTCGGAGTTGCGGGTCTTCAGGCCGCAATCGGGGTTGACCCAGAGCCGTTGCGCGGGAACCGCTCTCAGCGCCGCGCGCAACGACTCCGCCATCTCGGCGGTGCTCGGCACCCTCGGCGAGTGGATGTCGTAGACGCCCGGTCCGACGCTGTTGGAGAAGCCGACCGCGTTGAGGTCGTCGAGCACCTCCATGTGTGATCGCGCCGCCTCGATGGACGTCACGTCGGCGTCCAGGTCGGCGATGGCCCCGATCACCTCGCCGAACTCCGAATAGCACAGGTGGGTGTGGATCTGCGTGGTGTCGGCGACGCCGGAGGTGGCCAAGCGGAAAGACCCTACGGCCCAACGCAAGTAGTCCTCCTGATCGGCGCGGCGCAGCGGCAGCAGCTCCCGCAGCGCGGGTTCGTCGACCTGGATGACGGCGATGCCCGCGGATTGCAGGTCCACGGTCTCGTCGCGGATGGCCAGCGCCACCTGATTGGCGGTGTCGGCCAGCGGCTGATCGTCACGGACGAACGACCAGGCGAGGATCGTGACCGGGCCGGTCAGCATGCCCTTCACCGGCTTGTCGGTCAGCGATTGCGCGTAGGAGATCCACTCGACGGTCATCGGGTGCGTACGGATGACGTCGCCGTAGAGGATCGGCGGACGTACGCAGCGGCTGCCGTACGACTGGACCCATCCGTTGGACGTCGCGAAGAAGCCCTCGAGCTGCTCGGCGAAGTACTGCACCATGTCGTTGCGCTCCGGCTCGCCGTGCACCAGCACGTCGAGACCCAGCTCCTCCTGCAGCTTGATGACGTCGGCGATCTCCTTGCGCATCCGCTTCTCGTACTCCGCCTGATCGATCTCGCCGGCCCGCAGCGCGGCGCGCGCCTTGCGGATCGCGGAGGTCTGCGGGTAGGAGCCGATGGTCGTCGTCGGCAGGGGCGGCAGGTGCAGCCGCGCTTCCTGGCTGGCGCGGCGCTGCGCCGCGTCGCCGCGGTGGGTGCCGGTGGCGACGATCGAGTCGATGCGGGCCCGCAACTCGTCGTTGTGCAGCCGGGGATCGCTCGTGCGGGACGACACCGCGGCATTGGACGCCGCGATCTCGCCGGCGACGGCCTCGCGCCCGTCGCGCAATGCGCGCGCGAGCGTCACCACCTCGGCCACCTTCTCCTGCCCGAACGCCAGCCAGCTGCGCAGCGCGTCGTCCAGATCGGTTTCGGGCTCCAGCGAGTAGGGCACGTGCATCGTGGAGCATGAGGTCGAAACCGCAAGGGCGCCAGCCGAACCCGCCAACGCGGCCAGTTTGCCGAGCGCCGCCTCCAGGTCGGTGCGCCAGATGTTGCGCCCGTCGACGACGCCGGCCACCAGGGTCTTGCCCGACAACTCCGGCACACCGGCCACCGCCGCGTCGGCTCCGTAGACCAGGTCGACGCCGATCGCCTCGACCGGGGTGCGGGCCAGACCGGCCAGGGAGGCGCCGGGATCGCCGAAGTAGGTGGCGACGTAGATTGCCGGGCGGTTACTCACTTTGCCCAGCGCGTTGTACGCAGCCTCGGCCAGCGCCGGAGCATCGGGGGAGATGTCGGTCACCAGCGCCGGCTCGTCGAACTGCACCCACTGCGCGCCGTTGGCGGAGAGCAAGCCCAACAGCTCCGCGTAGATGCCCACCAGCTCCTCGAGCCGCTCGATCGGCGCGCCACCGCCGTTGACCGCCTTGCTCAACAGCAGGAAGGTGATCGGCCCGATGACGACGGGCCGTGCGGGAATCCCCTGCGCGAGAGCCTCTTTCAGTTCGGCGAGCACCTTGTCCGGGTTGAGCGAGAAGGTGGTCGAGGGCTCGATCTCGGGGACCAGGTAGTGGTAGTTGGTGTCAAACCACTTGGTCATCTCCAGGGGCGCCAGCTCGGCGTTGCCACGGGCGGCGGCGAAGTAGCGATCCAGGTCGTCGGACACTTGCGCGGCCCGCGCCGGCAGGGCGCCGAGCATCACCGCCGTGTCCAGCATCTGGTCGTAATAGGAGAAGGTGTTCACCGGGACGGAATCCAGCCCGGCGGCGGCGAGGCCGGCCCACATGCCGCGGCGCAATGTGGCGGCGACGTCTTCGAGTCCGGCTCGGCTGGTGCGGCCGGCCCAGTAGCCCTCGGTGGCGCGTTTGAGTTCGCGCTTCGGGCCGATGCGCGGGGAGCCGACGACAGTCGCGGTAAATGGTTGAGCGGTCACGATATCTTTCGTCCTTCAATCGACGGGGTGGTCACCGCCAACGGACGTAAGCCAATTCGGTTGCGGTGGCACCTGTGGTACATAAACCGCAACCGGCGCAGCCAAACGCCCATTCCACGAGGCGATGAACCGCCGGGCGCGGCGCGCCCGGCACAGCTGGCAGGTCTTCGGACTCGCAGGCGCGCACCGGCTGGTGCTCCCACGCCCGCTCGACGATGCGGCCCGGAAGGGGCGCCGAGGAGACGGGCAGTTCCTACTGGCCGTCGCTTCCCAGTCTTGCGACCAGTGCTTGGGTGACGGCGGTCGTTCCTGCATACCGCTGCGGGACAGTCCCGGGTTCTCACCGGGTTCCCTCTCGCGAAGCGTCACCAACCCGCCTCGCTCGATGCCGAAGTCGCGGTGTGCGGCGACGGCAGACCAGCTGCGTAGCGGAGTTTACGCCCGCCTTGCGGTTCAGCTCGCCAGCGCCTCGGCGATGGGAGTGTCGCCGTTGTTGAAGTCGATCGTTCGGCCGACGGTCTCGTCGTCCGCCAGCGCGGCGGCTGCCACGAGCGCGACGTCGGCCCGCGACACTTCCCCCGTGCCCTGCCCCAGCGTGATGCGGCCGGTGGGCGGATCCAGGGTGAGTCGCCCCGGTCCAAGCACCGTCCAGTCCAGGCCGCTCGCGCGTAGGTGGGCGTCGGCGGCCGCTTTGGCTTCCGCGTAGGCGAAGAACGAGTTGTCCTGCGGTACACCGTGATCCGGCCCCGCGCCGAAATAGGAGACCATGACGAATCGCTTGACCCGCGCCTGGGCCGCGGCGTCGATCACCCGGATGGCGGCGTCGCGGTCGACGGCGTACGTGCGTGCCGGGTCGCCCCCACCGGCGCCGGCCGAGAAGACGACCGCGTCGTGCCCTTTGAGCAGGCCGGCCAGGGCGCCGGTGTCGAGGCGCTCGATGTCGGCGACCACCGGCTTTGCGCCGGTGGCCGCGACGTCGTCCGAATGCTCGGGGTTGCGGAAGACGGAGCTGACCTCGTCACCGCGTTCGGTCAGGATGCGGGCCAGCTGCAGTGCGACCTTGCCGTGCCCGCCGATGACGATGACTCGTGCCATGCCCCCGACGGTACCGGCGCCGAAACGGGCGCTCGCTTCTAGAGCTTCACGCGCCCCATGATGATGTCGATGATCGGCTTGCCCGGCGGGTAAGCGTTGGTGAGCGAGGCCATCGTGTGGCCGTAGTCCACCAGCAACGTGATGCCGCTGATGCCGAAGGCGGCGGCGCTGTTGAGAAACGCCATCACGTCGCCCATCTGCTCCGGGGTGTGCACCTTCGAACCGGTCTCTTCGCGGTAGTCCTGCGCGAAGGTGAGCCAGAGGTCGGCGTTGGCCTGGGCCAGGGGAGTGTCGGTGGGGCCGGGGCAGATCGCGTTGATCCGGATGCCCTTCTTCAGCAGCGGGTAGCCCTGGGTGGCGACGTAGGCGTTCACGACCTTCTTGGAGAAGCCGTAGTGGATGATGCCTTCGGCTTCGTGCGCCTTGACCCACTCCTGGGCCGAGGCGAAGTCCGGCGTGGCGAGGAACTCCGTGAGCAGGTCCAGGTCGTTCTCCCAGCCCATGCCCGCGACCGAGGAGATGAAGCAGATCGCCGAGCCCGAGGGCAGCTGGTTCTTCTCGAGGAGCCGATCGATGAGATGGCGGTGGCCGATGAAGTTGATCGCCATCAGGTCGGTTGTCCCGTCGGCGATGCCGGCGGCCGAGAACAGGGCGTGGATCGGACCGTCCAGCTGCTCGATCGCGGAGTCGATCGACGCGGGATCGCGCAGGTCCACCTGGATGGATTTGGCGACGTCGTAGTTCACCGGCGCGTAGTCCATCACGATCACTTCGGCGCCGAGTTCGGCCGCTGACTTGGCCGCGGCCGCACCCATGCCGGTGGCGCCGCCTACGACGAGGGCCCGCTTGCCGTCGTAGCGCAGCCGATCGACAATAGTCATGGAAATCCCCTTCTCGTTCACTGCCAACGCGGTTCTAATTGCCCAACTGTATGGGTAACAGTTTTTGGGTTCAACACCTACCCGGTGCGAACCGCGACGCCACGCAAAACCGTGTCGCGGACGTGCACCAGCGCCGCGCGCTTGCCGATCTCGGCGAGGATGTTCTCCGGTATCCACTGCAGACCGATGACGCAGCGTGCCAGCATCGCGGTGGACGCCGCGTCCACGCTGATTTCCCCCGATCGGATGCCTTCGGACAGAAGCGTTTTCATCTGCCGGAGTCGGGTCGCATATAGCCAGCCCGGGTTGGGGGTGTCCGGCGGTGATTGACGCATCCAGGCCAGCTGGATGCGGAATTCGTCGGAGAACCGATCCAGCGCGTTGACGTTCACCCAGCTCAGAGCGTCGAGCTTTTCGATGGGCGTGGCGTCCGAGCGCAGCACGCTCACCCAGCCGGCCTCGACCTTGCGGCCGAACGATTCCATGATCGACGCGAGGAGTTCGTCCTTCGAGCCGATGACCCGGTAAACCGTTCCCGTGCCCAGGCCGGCCGCGGAGGCGATGTCGCGGATGGTGGTGGCCTCGTAGCCCTTACGGCCGAATTCCGTTCGCGCCACCGCACGGACGTGCGCCGCTTTGTCGCTGGGGTCGGCCTCGCCGTCGTCCGACCAGGTCTCGATGACGTCACTGGCGGCGGCGAAGGCGTTGGACCCGTCCAGCGCTGAGTCGGCCGGTGGTCGGGTTGCCAACCCTTGCAACATGATTCGGCACAGCAGCGCGGCCACCTGGTCGGCGGGCGACTTATGCCGCATGACGTCGAGGCCGACCTGCAACATGGTTTGGCAGATGCGATCGGCCAACGTGGGCAGATCGATGTCGGGTTTGATGTAGCCGCTCCACCTGCCCGCGCGCAGCGTCTGCAGCATCGCCTCCTGAATCGCGACCGGCTGTTGCTGCGTCAGCTTCATCAACTCCGGGTCCGTGCTGGGCCCCTCGTAGAACGACATCTGCAGCGCGGCGCGGTGCTGCACGGCGCAGTTGGCGATGGCCGAGCCCAGCTCGACGATCTGCTCGGGAACCGGGCGCGGGTCGGGTTTGTCCAACTTCGCTTGCGCGGCTTGCCCGATTCGGTCCAGATCCTCCTGGTAGCGGCGGATCAACTCGATCAGGATCGCCTCTTTGGATTCGAAATGGTGATAGAGGCTGCCCGGAAGAATGCCTGCGGCGTCGGCGATCTCCTGCAAGGAGGTCCGCAATCCCGACTGCGCGATCAACGACGCCGCGGTGGTCAGGATCTCGGTCCGGCGCGTCCCCAAATCGGCTGCGGCGCCGGCTCCCAATGACTCCGCTCTCGGCATGATCAGCCGTGCGCACGTCCGGACGACTGCGGACTGGCATCCATTCGCATTCGTCCCTCTCACCGAACCAAATCTTTGTTAAAGGCTATCAGACCCGGAATGACGAATGCGCTGCATAACGGCGGTGCCGGGGACATTCTAAAGCGCGGGTCCGTCCCAACCGTCACACGCGACCACCTCGTCGACGGGTCGTCGCCGGGCGGGCCGGAACGTGTGCCCGGCGCGCAGCCGGCCCACCGGAAGCAGGCATCCCTGGACATAGCTTTCGGGAATCCCCAACAGCCGCCGCACCTCCGCCTCGCGATGCAGGTGCAGGGTGGTGATGCAGGTTCCGTATCCGCGGGTGTGCAGCGCCAGCTGAAAGTTCCAGACCGCCGGGTAGATCGAGCCGTACAGCGTGGCCTGGTGAAACGATTCATCGCCCTCGATGCGGGGCAGGTAGGGCTGATAGCAGGGGATCACCAGCAGCGGAACCCTCGACATGTTCTCGACCAGCCACTCCGTCGATGACATGATCCGGTTCTCCGGCGTTCCGGCCGGCATCAGGTCGGCGATCAGCTGGCCGCCGACCCGCAGCAGATAGGCCGCGCGGTACAGCTCGGCGATCTCGGCGCGCAACGCCGGGTCGGCGACCACCAGCCAGCGCCAGGACTGCTGATTGGAGCCGTTGGCCGCCTGCAAGCCGATGCGCAGGCACTCCCGGATGTCCGCGAGGTCGACCGGCGCGTCCAGGTCGAGCGTCTTGCGTGCCGAGCGGGTAGCGGTGAGCAAGTACTCGATGTCCATCACCGGTTCCCCCTGTTGGCAAGGCGCGCACCGAGTTCGGTGAGGTATCGATCGGGCCCGGCCAGGAACGCGCTCCAGCTGAGCAGGCGCTTGAGGTAGAGATGCGCGTCGTGCTCCCAGGTGTAGCCGATCCCGCCGAACACCTGGATCGCCGTGTCGCCCACCGTGGCAAGCCGCCCGGCGAACGCCTTCGTCCGGATTGCGGATTGGTGCCGTTCGTCGGCGTCGGCGTTGTCGGCGGCCCACAGCGCTTGGATCACGCCGCTGCGGGCCAACTCCACGGTCTCGAACATGTCGACGCACAGATGCTGGACCGCCTGGAACGAGCCGATCGGCTGCCCGAATTGCGTTCTGGTCTTGGCGTATTCGATGGCCGCGGTCATAACGGCTCGCGCGGCGCCGAGTGCGTCGGCGGCCGTCGCGATCAGCACATCGTCGATCACCGCGGCGACGTCCCCGGGGGCGGCCGCGGCCAGCCGCCGCGCGGGCGCTGAGTCGAGCGTGACCCGGAAGCGCACCGGTGGCCGCGAGCCGGCAGGGCGATGACGTCGTCTTGCGGGGCGACATGACCGCCGTCCCCGACGTCGCCGCCGCGGACGTGCTGCTGGCGCTCGCCGGGGAAGACGGCGGTCGAGGGCTTTTCGCGATCCGCACCGACTCGCCGGGTGTTTCGGTCGAGCCGGAGCGCGGCATCGACCAGACCCGCAAGCGCTTCCGGGTCACGCTCGACTCAGCGCCCGCGCGGCGGCGGCCGCGGTCGCCCCCGGGGACGTCGCCGCGGTGA
>NZ_LZJN01000199.1 GCF_001667735.1 Mycobacterium sp. E183 | reverse complement strand
ATTTTGCCGCTTTAGGTGATAGGGCCCGAAATCCGTGCCCACCCGCGAGGCCTGCTCATCACTCATCGCTGATCCTTATCACCCAACCACCACAGCACCGACACCCCACAATTGCCGGGCGCACCACCTGCCCGCAACCCCACACCCAGCAACCACGACCGTAAGCCCCCACCCACCCCCACGCACCACAAACACCCCGATCCGCCTGGGCTGGTGATCCCGGTCGAGCGCCTAAACCTGGGTGTCCGCGGCGATCTGGAAGGTGAACTCGTGGTCGCAGATGCGCACCTGGTCGCCGTCGCGCAGCGTGGCGGCCGAGCGGATCCGCTCGTGCTGCACGTGGACCCCGTTGGACGACCGGAGGTCGTTGATGATGAAGCTGGTCCCCGTGTCGACGATGACGGCGTGGTGGCGGCTGACTTTCGGGCTGTCGAGGACGATGTCGTTGTCCGGGAGCCGCCCGATCCGGGTCGCCGCCGCTCGCAGCGGATAACTGCGTCCCGACGTCTCGTGCAGGTAAGCGATCGCCTTCTGCCCGGACACCATGGTGTGTTGTTCGAGCACCGTCACCGTGTCGACGGCGGCGGTCTTGGCGGTTCGTTTCACGTCCAGCGGTTCCTGCCGCAGGATCTGCTCGTTGAGCGACCGCAGCGTCGGGCCCGGATCGATGCCCAGGTCATCGGCGAGCGTCGTCTTGACGCGTCGATAGGCGGCCAGGGCGTCGGATTGGCGGTCGGTGAGGTAATAAGCCGTGATCAACTGCGCCCACAGCGGCTCGCGATAGGGGTGTTCGGCGGTCAGCGCCTCCAGTTCGGTGATCACGGCGGACGCACGCCCGCACGCGATTTCGGCCTCTGCCTTCGCGCCGTGGACCAGAATCTTTTCCTCGACAAGGGAAGTGGCGAAGGTGTCGACGAACTGGAACTCGCGCAAGTCCTCGAGCACCGGTCCGCGCCATTCCGCCAACGCGGCCGCCAGGTGCCGGCTGGCGTCTTCGAATTTGCCGGTGGCTGCGGCGTGTACACCCGCGGTCTTTTCGGCGATGAAGCGTCCGAGATCGTAAGCGTTTTCGGCGATACTGAGCCGGTATCCCGGCGGCGCCGCCGCCAGCACCACCCGAGGGTCGATGCCGGCGGTGCTGAGCAGCTTGCGCAGATTGGACACATACGAATGGATGCTGGCCCGTGCCCCCGACGGCGGCTCGTCGTCCCATAGGGCCGTGATGAGCCGGTCGACCCCGACCGGACTGTTGTGGTTCATCAACAGCATGGCAAGCACCGCCCGCTGTTTGGGAGTGCCCAAGGCCACCAGGCTGCCGTCGACACTCATCTCCAACGGTCCGAGCAGACCGAGTTCGAGACGTTTGTCCACCATCGCCTATCGGTCCTTCCGGTCCTGCGCAGCGCACCTTTGAGATGTCCTAGCTTGCCATTGTGATATCAATCCCTGCGATTTCGGTAGTGACCCGCGAATTGTGCGTGTTCGACGGCTGGGCGCTGATCGCACCGCGGGTGATGAAAAGCGTTCCCCGCCACAAGGACGTGGGGCGCCTGTCGCGAACGGGTCTGGCGCTCAGGCGAACACGCACAAGGCGGACAAGGTTCCGATCTTGGCCTTTTCGTTGCCTCAATAAATTCTCAACGTGACGTCGCAGCGACCCCCGCGTCGGACTAGGCCCTGGTCATGGCGTAGTAGGCGCCCCGCCGGGCCAGCAGCTCGGCGTGGCTGCCCTGTTCGACGATCCGGCCGGCCTCGATCACGACGATGCGGTCGGCGTCCCGGATCGTCGAAAGGCGGTGCGCGATAATGAAACTCGTACGGTCGCGGCGAAGTTCGGACATGGCGCGGGCGATGAGCGCCTCGGTGCGGGTGTCGACCGAGCTGGTCGCCTCGTCCAGGATGAGCAGCCGCGGCCGGGCGAGGAACGCCCGCGCGATGGTGATCAACTGCCTCTCGCCCGCGCTGATGTTGCCGCCGCCTCCGCTTACTCGGGTCTCGTAGCCGGCGGGCAGCGTGTGTACGAACCGGTCGACATAAGCCGCCTGCGCGGCCCGCACCACCTCGTCCGCGCCGGCCCCGGGCCGCCCGTAGGCGATGTTCTCCGCGATCGTCCCGTCGAAGAGCCAGGTGTCCTGCAGGACCATGCCGATCCCCGAGCGCAGCGACTGCCTGCTGACGGTGGTGATGTCGACACCGTCGAGCAGGATCCGACCGGAGTCGACGTCATAGAACCGCATGAGCAGGTTCACCAGCGTGGTCTTGCCGGCCCCGGTCGGCCCGACGATCGCCACCGTGCTGCCCGGCTCGGCCACCATCGACAGGTCGTGGATCACCGGGGTGTTCGGGCGGTACCCGAAGGTCACGTGTTCGAACTCGACTCGTCCGGCGCGATGTGTGGCCCCGCTGTCGGCGGTCGGTTCGGGGTCCGCCGTTTCTTCGGGCTCGTCGAGCAGATCGAACACCCGCTCCGCGCTGGCCACGCCGGACTGCAGGGTGTTGTACATCCCGGCCACCTGGCTCAGCGGGGAGTTGAACTGCCGGACGTATTGGATGAAGGCCTGGATGCCGCCCAGGGTGATGTGGCCGGTGGCCACCTGCAGGCCGCCCACCACGGCGACGGCCACGTAGCCCAGGTTGCCGATGAACGACGTCGCCGGTGCCACGAGTCCCGAGAAGAACTGCGCGCCGAAGCTGGCCCGGTAGACGTCGTCGTTGTGGTCGCGGAACTGTTCGCGCGCGGCGGCCTGATGGCCGAACGTCTTGACCACCGTGAAGCCGCTGTACGTCTCCTCGATGTGGGCGTTGAGGCGACCGATGCTCGTCCATTGGGCCACGAACAGGCGCTGCGCGCGCCGCGCGATCGCGCGGGTGGCCACCAGCGACAGCGGCACCGTCGCCACGGCGATCAGGGCCAGCAGCGGCGAGATGGACAGCATCATCGCCAGCACGGCGACGATGGTCAGCACCGACGTGACGAGCTGGCTGATGGTCATGGACAGCGACGACTGCACGTTGTCGATGTCGTTGGTCACCCGGCTCAACAGCTCGCCGCGCTGGCGCCCATCGAAGTACGACAGCGGCAGCCGGTGGATCTTGTCCTCGACGTCGGAACGCAACGCGACCATGGTGCGCTGCACGGTCACGTTGAGCAGGCGCGCTTGCGCCCAGATCAGCAGCGCGGAAACGAGATACAAACCCAACGCCAGCACCAGGGTTCGTGCCACCGCGGCGAAGTCCACGCCTCTGCCCGGCACCACGCTCATTCCCGAGAGAAGGTCGGCGAAGGTGTTGTCGCCCCTGGCCCTGGCCGCGGCGACCGCCTGTGCCTTGGTGATGCCCGCGGGGAGCTGACGTCCGATGACGCCGTTGAACAGCAGATCGGTGGCGTGGCCGAGGATTCGCGGAACGACGACCCCGATCACCGTGCCGGTCACGCCGAGGCTGATCACCGCGATGCTCAGCCGGCGTTGGGGCGCAAGCCGTCTCACCAGCCGGGCGGCCGAACCCCAGAAGTCGCGGGAGCGTCCGGCCGGGGCCGGGGTCAAGCCGCGAGTGGCCGTCACGGTCATGGCGCGCCCCCGACTTGGCCCGATCGGACGGCGCTGACCGATTGGGAGTCGGCGAACTCGGCATAGGTGGCGCAGTCGGCGAGCAGCGATTCGTGCGTGCCGGTGCCGACCAGTCTCCCGCTGTCGACGACGATCACCTGGTCGGCCTGGGCGGCGGTCGAAACCCGTTGCGTGACAACGATGACGGTGGACTGACCGGTAATCCGCTTCAGCGATTCGCACACCCGCGCGTCGGTGTGCACGTCAAGCGCGCCGAACGAGTCGTCGAAGAGATAGATGGCCGGTCGGCGGATGACCGCCCGCGCGATGGCCAGTCGCTGCCGCTGACCGCCGGAGAAGTTGATTCCGCCCTGAGCCACTCGCATTCTGAGCCCGTCATCGTGTGCGCGCACGAACCCGTCGGCGTCGGCCACGCGCAACGCTTGCCACATCTCGTCGTCGGTCGCGTCCGCCTTGCCATAGCGCAGGTTGTCCGCCACGGTCCCCGAGAACAGGTAGCCGCGCTGGGGAACCAGCCCGATCGCGGACCAGAGCCGCTCGGTGCGGTAATCGCGGACATCGACGTCGTCCACCAGGACGGCGCCGCCGGTGACGTCGTAGAGCCGGCAGATCAGCGACACCAGCGTCGACTTGCCCGAGCCGGTGCTGCCGACGATGGCGGTGGTGGTGCCGGGCCGCGCGGTCAGCGAGATGTCTTGCAGGACGGGCCTGTCGGCGCCCGGATAGGTGAATGTCGCGCCCGCCAGGCGCACCATTCCGGTGATCCCGCCGCGCGGGAACACCGGGCTCCGCGGGTCGTCGACGGCGGCCTCGGTCGAAAGAACTTCGGTGATCCGTTCGGCGCAGACGGAGGCTCGGGGCAGTACCACCAGCGTCATGGTCGCCATCAACACCGCCATCAGAATCTGGGTGAAGTAGGCCAGGAACGCGGTCAGCGACCCGACCTGCATCTGGCCGCGATCGATGCGCAGCCCGCCGAACCAGATCAGGGCGACGCTGGACACGTTGACGGTCAGCGTGGTCACCGGCAACATCAACGCCTGCCAGTTGCCGGCGGTCAGCGCGGTATCGGACAGCGCGGCGTTGGCCCGGCCGAACCGCTCCCGCTCGTAGCCTTCGCGGGCGAACGCCCTCACCACCCGGATGCCGGACAGCTGGTCGCGCATCACCCGGTTGATGCCGTCGATCAGGCCCTGCATCCTGCGGAACAGCGGGAGCATGTGCGACATCACCCAGTAATTGGCCACGGCCATGATGGGAACGCTGACCAGCAGCAGCCAGGTCAGCGCCGCCTCCTGGTGGATGGCCATCACGATCCCGCCGATGCACATGATGGGCGCGGTGACCAGCACGGTGCTCGAGATCTGAACGAGGTACTGGATCTGGCGGACGTCGTTGGTGCTGCGCGTCAACAGCGTGGGCGCGCCGAAGCGGTCCGTCTCGTGTTCGGAGAAGGTGGTGACGTGTTCGAACATCGCTGCGCGCAGGTCGCGACCGAAGCCCATGCCGGTCTTCGAGCCGAAGTACACCGCCGCGATCGCGCACAACACCTGCAGGCCTGTGACCGAGAGCATCACCAGGCCGAGCCTGACGATGGTGGCCGTGTCGCCCTTGGCGACGCCCTCGTCGATGATGGCGGCGTTGACCGTCGGCAGGTACAGCGATGCCAGCGTGCTGATGAGCTGGAGCACCATAAGCGCCGCGACCAGCCGCCGGTACGGCCGGATGTACTGGCGCAGCAGTGCCAGGAGCATTTCGTAACTGTCGCACACGGCGCGTCCCGCGGCCGCCAGCAACCGCCGGATGGTCTAACTCGGCCGCCGCATGCGGTGACGCGACTGAAACGCCTGCTCAGGCGCGTCGGTGGTTGACCTGCTGAGCTGCCGCTACAGTGCATCGTGTGGACCGGCAGCAGGCTGAGAAGAAGCAGGGTAGCGGTGCGGCGTAACTCGAGGGCGCTGGCCGTTGCGGCGACAGCCTTGGCGATCCTGATCCCCACGGTTGCGGCGTGCTCGGATTCCGGGAGCAACAAACCGGGCGCGACGTCGTCGACGGCGCCGGGAAACTCGGAGGGCCACCACGGGCCGATGTTTCCCCAGTGCGGCGGCATCAACGATCAGACCGTGGCGGAGCTGACCAAGGTGACCGGCCTGATCAACACCGCCCGGAACTCCGTCGGTTGCCAGTGGCTGGCCGGTGGCGGCATCCTCGGCCCGCACTTTTCGTTCTCCTGGTATCGCGGCAGTCCCATCGGGCGTGAACGCAAGACCGAGGAGCTGTCGCGCGCGAGCGTCGACGACATCAACATCAATGGCCACGGCGGCTTCATCGCCATCGGGAACGAGCCCAATCTGGGTGACTCGCTGTGCGAGGTGGGCATCCAATTCCAGGACGACTTCATCGAATGGTCTATCAGCTTCAGTCAGAAGCCGTTCCCGCCGCCGTGCGACATAGCCAAGGAATTGGCGCGCCAGTCGATTGCGAACTCCAAATGAGCAGAAGTAGCGTCCGCGCCCTTGTCGCCGTCTTGATCACCGCGCTCGTCGTGTCGACCGGATGTTCGAGGTCCGTCGCCGGTAACGCCGTGAAGGCCGGCGGTCCGACGCGTAACAACAACTCCCAGCAGCAGTATCCGAACCTGCTCAAGGAGTGCGAGGTGCTCACCAGCGACATCCTCGCCAAGACGGTGGGCGCGGATCCGCTCGACATTCAGAGCACCTTCGTCGGGGCGATCTGCCGGTGGCAGGCGGCCAACCCGGCCGGCCTGATCGACATCACCCGGTTCTGGTTCGAGCAGGGCAGCCTGAGCAACGAGCGCAAGGTCGCCGATTTCCTCAAGTACAAGGTCGAGACGCGGAACATCGCCGGGATCGATTCCATCGTGATGCGCCCGGACGACCCGAACGGTGCGTGCGGGGTGGCCAGCGACGCGGCCGGCGTGGTCGGCTGGTGGGTCAACCCCCAGGCGCCCGGCATCGACGCGTGCGGTCAGGCGCTCAAGCTGATGGAGCTGACGCTGGCTACGAACTCCTGAGTCAGCGCGGGATTTCGAACCCGATCAGGGCGGCGCGGCCGAGTTCGAGGCCCTTCCATCCCGACGTGACCGTCAGCACGGCGATCGCCGACGTCGGGAACTTGATCGAAATCCGTTCCGCCACGGCAACATCGGTGCCGGCACCGCCGAGGCCGAGTGCCACCGCGGACATCGTCGGCTCGTGACCGACGACAAGCAGCGTCCCGACGTCCTCGCTCACGGCGTTGATTTCCTCGATCATCGTGCCCGGGGTCGCGCCGTAGAGCCGCTCGCTGTACCGCACCGGGGCGTCGATACGCGTGGTGGCCAACGTCTGCCGGGTCCGCGTCGCGGTGGAACACAGCACGGCGTCGATGGCCGGGGCGTTGGCGCGCAGCCAGTCGCCCGCGAGGCCGGCCTCGCGAATTCCTCGCGGCGCCAACGGCCGCTCGTGGTCGGCGACGCCGGGCGGGTAGTCAGACTTCGCGTGACGCATCAACAACAACGTGCGCTGGTCTTCCACGGGAGTCACGCTAACCCCTATGCGGCGTCGTCGTCATCGTCGTCGTCGTGGAGGAGTTTTTCTCCGGTGGTGGAAGGTGTTGGTGCGGGGTCGGCCGTCGATGTCGGTGCCGGGATTTCGCGTGGTCGGTGACGTGGTGGACTTCGGAGAGGTAGCCGGGCACGATGCAGTCTGAGGATGAGCAGGGTTGTGCGTGTCTAGGTTATTGCGGCTCCCAGTGGCGTGCTGTCCTGACTTACCAGTAGTCCGTCCGACGAACGGTCGGATGCGTCGGTTGGAGGGAGTTGCAGGCATATGGGTGTCCAGACTGCGAGTGAGGTGTTCTACGACCCCTACGACGTCGAACTCAACGCCGACCCGTATCCGCTGTTTCGGCGGCT
>NZ_LZJN01000198.1 GCF_001667735.1 Mycobacterium sp. E183 | reverse complement strand
CCACCAGGGCGGTGGCCGCGACGCCCACCCACAGCCAGGGCTTCCTGCTCGGCCGCGGCGGTTGCCCCCAGGGCGGCGCGACGCCCGCGGTGCTCGGGCCCCAGGTGGGGGCGCCTCCCCATCCCGTCGGCTGGGGCGTCGGGCCGCCGGGAGGTGTCGGCGCCCACATCGGGCCGGACGAGGGGGCGTGCGCGGGGGTGGCCTGGGCGATCCCGGCGGACTGCTGGCTGGCGAAGGCGGCAGGCATCCGCGCCACCTGGCTGCGTTGCAGGATGTCGGTGGCCCGGTCCTGGTCGGGTTCGGCGAGGGCCGCATACGCGGCCGCCGAGAGGTCACCGCAGGTGGCGTAGCGGTCCGCGGGATCCTTGGCCATGCCGCGGGCGATCACCCCGTCGAAGGCGGCCGGGATGCCTGGCCGCGCCGCGCTGGGCTTCGGGATCGCCTGGTGCAGGTGGGCGCCCATCACGCTGATCTGGTCGCCGGTGTACGGCGGGGATCCGGTCAGGCACTCGTACAAGACGCAGGCCAAGGCGTAGATGTCGGCGCGGTGGGTGACGTCGGAGTCGCTGAATCGCTCCGGGGCCATGTACTTCACCGTGCCCACCGTGGTGCCGATCTGGGTCAGCTTCTCGTCGGCGGTGGCGCTGGCGATGCCGAAGTCGACGAGGTAGGCGAAATCATCGCCGCTCACCAGGATGTTCTCCGGTTTCACGTCGCGATGCAGGACCCCGGCCGCGTGGGCGGCGTCGAGCGCCGAGCCGATCTGGCGGACGATCGCCACCGCCCGCGGCGGGGACAGCGGCCCGTACCGGCTCAGCATGCCGGCCAGGTCCTTGCCGTCGATCAGGCGCATGTCGACGTAGAGCTGACCTTCGATCTCGCCGAAGTCGTGGATCGGCACGACGTGCGGTTCCTGCAACCGGCCCGCGGTGCGGGCCTCGCGCTGCATGCGGGAGCGGAAGACGGGGTCGTTGGACAGTGTCTGCGACATCAGCTTCAGGGCGACCGTGCGCTCCCGGACCGTGTCCTCGGCCTCGTAGACATCACCCATGCCGCCGCGACCGATCAGCCGCCGCAGCAGATATGGCCCGAACTGCGAACCCTCCCGCGAATCCGCGGTGGTGTCACCCATCCCGACTCCTCAGTCACCGACCGTGCGCAGGCATAAGGCTAAGGTTTCACGGTCCGCCGGGCACGGCGAATAGCGAAAGCCAGCCGATCGGGACGCCGGGATTAACGGAGTTCGTCCTCACCGCCCGCGCGTTCAGTCAGCCCTTCGCGGGACAGCGCGCGGACGAATCCGAAGGCCTGCATCCCGGCGGGGCCGGGGTTTTCGGTGATCCAGTCGTTGATCTTGCCGAAGGCGTTGGCCAGGTCGTCGCGCTTGACGCGGATCAGGTAGGTCATTCGGTCGTCGTCCGGGTCGTCGATGGATTCGGCGACGGCGACGGGATTCTTGAATGCGTAGGCGATACCGTGCACGGCGTCGTGGTTCAGCGCCCACTGAAGTTCGCTGGGCCGCAGCCGGTTCACCGCGAGATTGCGGTAGTCATGGTCGTCGTTTGAGCTGCTCACCTGGCCGATAGTCCTCCTGGTGTATGGCTCGAGAAAGTTGACGGCGAGGGTCTGAAAACCATGCCGCGCAGGCGATTCGATATGGGCGTCAAACCGGGCATTTCCATCATAGGAAGGGCTTTCCCCGGCTGCATGTCGAGCGGAATCAGCGGCGATATCGCAAGAACACGTAACCGTCGCAAACCAGCGCGTGTTCGAGGCGCATCGTCACCGGTGCGGGCAGCGGCGACGCGGTCGGGCGGCGGCCCACCGGCTGGCTCGCGGCGAGTTTGGGGGCCAAAGTCACGCAGATCTCATCGACGGCGTCGGCCTCCACCAACTCGTCGAGCAGGGTCGGGCCGCCCTCGCACAGGATGCGGTGCATGCCTCGTTCGCGCAGCAGCGCGACCGCGCGCGCCACGTCGACGGAGTCCTCGCCCGCCACCACGACCCGCCGCCCGTCGCCGGGGTCCTCGCGCGCCGCCGCCCGCGCGCACGTCACCACGATCGGTGGCTGAGCGGGGTCGCCGAGCAGCCTGGCCGGCAGCCGGCCGCTGCGGCTGACCACCGCGATCGGTGGCGGTGCGGCCGGGCCCGCGTCCGTGAGCCGCACCGGGCCGTAGTTCTCGGCGCGGGCGGTGCCTGCGCCCACCAAAACCACGTCGGCGAGGCCCCGCAGGATCTTCAAAAGCCGCTGATCGGTGGGGCACGACAGCGGCCCGGCCCGGCCGCCGAACGCTGCGGCGCCGTCGGCGCTGAAGATCATGTTGACCCGCACGCCCTGCGGGGGGTCGGCGTAGAACGATGCGAGCTCCGTGATGTCGGCGACGGTGCCCACGCGGGGAGCCACGGCTACGCCTCGTGGCCGGGTTCCAGATGCCGGACGTCCCCGAAGGACACCCAGCTCTCCAGCTCCTGCGGCGGGCGGCCGTCCACCGGCGCGAGCAGATGACCGACGTGGTCGCCCAGGGAGAACCGGTCGAGAATCTCGCCGGCGAACCAGGCGGCCGCGTCGTCGAGGATGGGCAGCCGCGCCGGGCCGCTGTGCCACGAGCAGCGGTCGAACTTGTTGATGGTGTCGCCGGTCTGGCTGCCGAACAGCTCCACGACGTCGAGGTGGTCGTGGTCGAACACGTGCACCGCCAGGTGAGTCGCCTTGGCGGCGACCCGGAACGTGTGGTTCTTCCGGGACAGGCCCACCAGGAAGCGGGGCGGGTGGATGCTGGTCTGGCTGGCGAAGCCCACCAGGCAGCCCGCCGCGACGCCGTCGGCGCGCGTCGTCACCACGTACAT
Source organism: Mycobacterium sp. E183 (assembly GCF_001667735.1). Lineage (GTDB taxonomy): Bacteria > Actinomycetota > Actinomycetes > Mycobacteriales > Mycobacteriaceae > Mycobacterium. Next base: position 16,511 of record NZ_LZJN01000198.1, on the reverse strand, counting down.
CGGGTAGTTCAGCACCCCGACCAGCTTTTCGAACGCGTCTTCTCCCGGGTCGGCCATCCGCTCAGTCTTCCCGTTCGGCCCGCGCCGGAACCGTGCGGTGGCGGCTAGGTCTAGCAGCAGGCGGCTTCGGCCTCGTCGGCGCCGGGTCCGAAGGTGTCGGAGTCGGCGATGACGGTGTAGACCTCCCAGCGTTCTCCGCCGGGCCCGGTGACCCACACTTTGTCCTGGTTGGCGAAGCAGCAGGTGGTGTCGAGCTCCGCCTCGGTGACCAGTCCGCGCTCGGCGAGGCGCGCGATCTCGGCGTGCACCGTGTCACTGTCAGTGACCTCGACGCCGAGGTGGTTGAGGCTGCCCCCGTGACCGGGGTTCTCGAGAAGCACCAATTTGAGCGGGGGCTCGGCGATCGCGAAATTGGCGTAGCCGGGTTTGACCTTGGCCGGTTCGGCGTTGAACAGCTTGGAGTAAAACGCGATCGCCTCGCCGAGATCATCGACGTTGAGGGCTAATTGCACGCGAGACATGGATGTCCTTTCTTCGATGCGCGCTATGGCGTTGGGGTGGGCAGGAGTTCGGCGATCAGCGCTTGGACGCGCTGGGCGATGTCGTCGCGGATCGCGCGCACGGTGGCCAGCGGCTGGCCTGCGGGGTCGGGCACTTTCCAATCGCGGTAGGACACTCCCGGGAAATACGGGCAGGTGTCGCCGCAGCCCATGGTGATCACGACGTCGCTGGTCTGGACGTCTTCGCCGGTGAGGACTTTCGGCCGGGCAGCGGCCACGTCGATGCCCAGCTCGGCCATGGCGGCGACGGCGACGGGGTTGACTTCGTCGGCGGGTTGCGTTCCGGCGGAAAGGACTTCGATGCGGCCCCGCGCCAGCCGGCTCAGCAGGGCGGCGGCCATCTGGGAGCGTCCGGCGTTGTGCACGCAGACGAACAGGACGCTGGGCTTACCGCTCATCGGCGAAAACCCGTGAACGCAGCGCGAGGGACACGTAGACCAGACCGACCAGCACCGGCACCTCGATGAGGGGGCCGACAACTCCGGCGAGGGCCTGCCCGGACGTGACGCCGTAGGTCGCGACGGCCACCGCGATGGCCAGCTCGAAGTTGTTGCCGGCCGCGGTGAACGCGAGCGTGGCGGTGCGGGCGTAGCCGAGGCGCAACGCTAGCCCCAGGGCATACCCGCCCGCCCACATGATCGCGAAGTAGGCCAGCAGCGGGATCGCGATACGGGCCACGTCCCACGGGTGGGAGGTGATCTGATGGCCCTGCAGGGCAAAGAGAATCACGATGGTGAACAGCAGTCCGTACAGGGCCCACGGTCCGACGCGGGGGAGGAACCGCGTCTCGTACCAGTGGCGGCCCCGGAACCGTTCGCCGAGCCGGCGCGACGAGTATCCGGCCAACAGGGGGATCCCGAGGAAGACGAGCACCGCTTTGGCGATCTGCCATGGCGAGACACTGATCCCGGTTTGGGGCAGGCCCAACCACCCGGGCAGCACCGACAGGTAGAACCAGCCCAGCGCGGCGAACATGACCACCTGGAACAGCGAGTTCAGGGCGACCAGCACGGCCGCCGCCTCACGGTCCCCGCAGGCGAGGTCGTTCCAGATGATGACCATCGCGATGCAGCGCGCCAGGCCGACGATGATCAGGCCCGTGCGGTACTCCGGCAGGTCCGGCAGCAGCGACCAGGCCAACGCGAACATCACCGCCGGCCCGACCACCCAATTGAGCAACACGGAGGTGACCATCAGCTTGCGGTCGGCGGTGACTTCGTCGAGCCGGTCGTAGCGGACCTTGGCCAGCACCGGGTACATCATGACCAGCAGGCCGGCCGCGATCGGCAGTGAAACACCTTGAATGGCAACGGCGCCCAGTGCCGAGCCCAGGCCCGGAACGATCCGGCCGAGCGCGAGGCCGGCCGCCATCGCCGCGCCGATCCAGACCGGCAGGAACCGGTCCATGGTGGGGAGGCGGGTCGGGGCCGCGGCCGGGGCCGACGCGTGCGTGCCCGTCACGGCTGCAGCACCGATGAAAGTTGTTGTAGCGCAGCGGGAATCGCCCAGTAGTACACCCAGGTGCCGCGCCGCTCGCAGTCCACCAGCCCGGCGGATCGCAACAGTTTGAGGTGATGGGAGATGGTCGGCTGCGACAGGTCGAAGGTCGCCGAGATCTCGCAGACGCAGGCCTCGCCGCCGGGGTTGCTCGCGATCAGGTTCAGTAGCCTCAGGCGCACCGGGTCGCCCAGCGCCTTGAACATCGCCGCCAATTCCGAGGCCTGGGACTCGGCCATGGCGGCCGTCCCCAGTGTGGGGCAGCACGCCTGCTGTTTCGACATCCTTCTATATAAACACCTATCGAATCAGCGCGCCACCCCTAGTTCGCGCGGGCCCGCCGGATCGCGTAGGCGGCGACGCCGATGGCGAGCACCACCAGGCCCGACAGCACCGACGACAGCGGCATCGCGAACGCGAGGACCACGCATCCCACCAGCCCGGTGATCGGGATCGCCCGGTGTGGGCGGCCCTCGTCGCGCCCCAGGGTGAACGCCGACGCGTTGGCAACGGCGTAGTAGATCAGCACGGCGAAGGAGGAGAAACCTATCGCGTCGCGCAGGTCGGCGGTCGCCGCCAGGACCGCCACCACGACCCCGATCAGCAGTTCCGCGCGGTGGGGGACCCCGAAGCGCGGGTGCACGGCCGCGAAAGCGTGGGGCAGGTGGCGGTCGCGGGCCATGGCCAGCGTGGTCCGCGAGACGCCCAGGATGAGCGCCAGCAGGGAGCCCAGTGCGGCGATGGCCGCGCCCACCTGGACGACGGGAACGAGCCAGGCCGTCCCGGCGGCCCGCACCGTGTCGACGAGCGGCGCCGTCGCCTGACCGAGCCGTCGCGGCCCGAGCACCGAGAGCGCGGCCACGGCCACCAGGGCGTAGAGGGCCAACGCGATGGCGAGGGCGATCGGTATCGCGCGCGGGATGGTGCGCGCGGGGTCGCGCACCTCCTCGCCGAGGGTGGCGATGCGCGCGTAGCCGGCGAAGGCGAAGAACAACAGCCCCGCGGCCTGGATGACCCCGCCGGCGCCGGCGCCCGCCGGTCGGAGTTGGTCGGTGACCGCTGTTCCCGAGGAGAACGCGGCGACGACCACCGCGGCCAGCACGGCCAGGACGAGCGCGACGATGACGCGGGTGAGCAAGGCCGACTTCTGCACGCCGGCGTAGTTCACCGCGGTCAGTCCGACCACCGCGGCGACGGCCACCGGGTGGGCGTGCGACGGCCACGCGTAGGCGCCGATGGTCAGGGCCATCGCGGCGCACGAGGCGGTCTTGCCGACGACGAAGCCCCACCCCGCGAGGTATCCCCAGAATTCGCCCAGTCGCTCGCGGCCGTACACGTAGGTGCCGCCGGAGGCGGGGTAGCGCGCGGCGAGCCGCGCGGACGAGGTCGCGTTGCAGTAGGCCACCACCGCGGCCACCGCCAGGCCCAGCAGCAGCCCGGAACCCGCGGCGCGCGCCGCCGGGCCGAGCGCGGCGAAGATCCCGGCGCCGATCATCGACCCCAGCCCGATCGTCACCGCGTCGAACAAGCCCAGGCTGCGGCGAAGCTCGTCGGTGTTGCTGTCGGCCACTTGAGTCTCCTCACCGCTACGCAGCGGCAAACCTATCAAATGAATTTGATGTATTGTCTGCGACGTGGCGGCAGGCAGGACGGCGGTTCCGCCGCTGATGCAGATGGCCTCGCACCCGGTGCGCTGGGCGCTGCTTTCCGAACTGGCGGACAGCGACCTCCGGGTGCGGGAATTGGCCGGCGCCGTTGGCGAGCCACAGAACCTGATCTCGTATCACTTGCGGCTGCTGCGCTCGGCCGGCCTCGTCGACGCGCGGCGCAGCAGTTTCGATGGTCGCGATACCTACTACCGGCTGAACCTGACGGGGTGCGCCGGGGCGTTCCGCGAGGCGGCGGCGGCGCTGCACCCGGCGCTGGCGCCCGCGCCCGCCGCGAGACCGCCCGCGCGCTCGGTGCTGTTCTTGTGTTCGGGCAACAGCGCGCGCTCGCCCATGGCCGAGGCGTTGCTTCGGCGGCGGGGCCACGGCCGCATCCGCGCCGCCAGCGCCGGCAGCCAGCCCAAACCGCACCTGCACCGCAACGCGATACGGATCATGCGCGACCGGTACGGGATCGACCTCGGCGCGCAGCGGCCACAGCCGTTGACGGCGGTGGCGCGGCGCCGCTTCGATTGCGTGATCACGCTGTGCGACAAGGTGCGCGAGTACGCGCGCGAACACGACGTGACCACCACGATGCACTGGAGCGTGCCCGATCCTACGGGTGCGGGTTATCCCGAATTCGGGCGGCTGGCAAGCGAATTGGATGACCGCATCGACTTCCTCCTGCCCGTCCTTTCTGCCTGCCCTCGGGGGCGATGACGTGCCCCTGGATCGGCGCGACTTCTTGAAGTGGGGCGGCCTGGCCACGCTTGCCGCAAGCGGTGCCGCGTGCGCGCAACCCGCGCCGCCCGGCGGCGAGGCCGACTACACGCTGCGAATCGGCAGGGGTGCAGTCGAACTGGCGCCGGGCCACGTCGTGTCGACGCTGACCTACAACGGGCAGTTCCCCGGCCCCCTGCTGCGGTTCAAGGAGGGCCGGCGGACGGTGGTGGACGTCTTCAACGACACCGATTCCCCCGAACAGTTGCACTGGCACGGTCAGCGGGTGGGCGTCGACGTCGACGGCGCGGCCGAGGAGGGCACCCCCTTCGTGCCCGCACACGGCATGCGACGGGTTTCCTTCGTTCCCGGGCCGGCGGGGTTCCGCTTCTACCACACGCATGTGGTGCCGCGCTCCGACCTGTCCCGCGGCCAGTACAGCGGCCTGGTCGGTCCCGTCTACATCGAGCCAAAGCAGGACGCGGGCGGCTACGACCAGGAGATCTTCCTGACGCTCAAGGAGTTCGAGCCGTCGTTCACCCGCGGCGGCGACATGGCCAGTGATTTCCTGGCCGGCGAGCAGGAGCCGGATCTCAAAGAGCGGGGCGAATCGGCGATGAAGTCGTCGCTCGACCACGGTGACCCGCGCGGCTTCGAAGTCAGTTACGGGGCGTTCGCCGTGAACGGCCGCATGCTCGGTCACGGCGATCCGATCCGCGTGCGAACCGGCGAAAGGGTACTGCTGCACGTGCTGAACGGCAGCGCCACCGAATCGCGCAGCCTGGCCTTGCCCGGGCACACCTTCAACGTGATCGCGCTGGACGGCAACCCGGTGCCCAACCCGGCCGCGGTGCCGGTGCTGTGGCTCGGTGCGGCCGAACGTATTTCGGCGGTGGTCACCATGAATAATCCGGGCGTCTGGGTGCTGGGCGACCTGTCCGACGATGACCGCGGCCACGGTATGGGGACGGTCGTTGAATACGCCGGCCGCGGCGGGGATCCGCAGTGGACCGCGCCGCAGGCGTTCACATGGGACTACCGGCTGTTCGCGCGCCCCGCGCCCGTCCCGCCGCCCGATCACACCATCGAGCTGTTGATCGAGAAGCGCAATGCCGCCGACAACGGGTTCAACGTCTGGACCTTCAACGGCACGCCCTTTTCGATGGACACCAACCAACCGGTGCTCGATGTGCAGCGGGACAAGCGTTACCGGCTGCGCTTCCGCAATGCCAGCGACGACCTGCACCCGATGCACCTGCACCGGCACACGTTCGAAATCACCCACTTCGCCGGCACGCCGACGGCCGGCGTGCGCAAGGACGTCGCGATGCTGGGCGGCTATCAGAGCATGGACGTCGATTTCGTCCCCGACCAGCCCGGCCTGTCGCTCCTGCATTGCCACCAGCAGATCCACATGGACTACGGGCTGATGCTGCTGCTCAACAGCGCCTGAGGCTCCCTAACCCAGCGGATTGTTCTCCCGCACACCGCGATACATGCCCCACCGCACGATCCACGGCATCACCACCTTGTCGACCGACCACGTCGGAAACCGGAACGCGTGGCCGGTGGGCAGGAAGACCTCCAGCCCGTCGGGCTGGATGCCCACCAGCGAACCCCACCGCCGCGTCGGCGCCCGGTAGGTCCGCAGCCGGCCGCCGTCGAGCTCGGCGCGGACGTTGCGGGCCACCAGCGCGTCGCCGCGGTTGCGGGCGGAGCTGCGGAGCGGATCGGTCGCCGCGACATCACCCACCGCGAAGACGCCGCGCTGTCCGGGCACCCGCAGCTCCGGCGTCACCCGCACGAACCCGCGCTCGTCGAGGAGCTCCGGCGGCAGCCACTCGGTGTTGGGCCGCACCCGCCCGATCGCCCACAGCACGGCGTCGGCGGACGCCGGGGCCTGCCCGGTGCTCCAGCGCACCGGGTCGCCGGTGATCTCGTCGCCCGCGAAACCGTCGGGCAGCACGGCGCGGTGGCCCGGGTGGATGCCCACGCCCAGGCCGGTGAGCCGCCGCCGAATCCGGTCCCAGCTGCGTGGGTGGTACTCGCTCAACGCGCGCGGCCCGGGGAAGTACAGGTCGACCCGCTTGCCGGGCCAGGTGGTGGCCAGGTTCAGCGCGCTGCTGACCGCCGCCGCTCCGCCGCCGACGACGATGACCGACCCGGCGGCCGCGAGCCGGCCGTGCGCCGCGCGCAGCTCCGCGCCGACCTCGGCGGCCGATTGCAGCGTCGGGCGGCGCCAGAAGCCGTTGCTGACCCCGGTCGAGATGATCAGCGCGTCGAATTCCTCGGCGAGTGGCGTGCCGTCCGGGCCTTTGCCCAGGACGGCGCGGGCGTCCAGGTCCAGACCGGTCAGCCGGGCCTGCACCGTGCGCACCCCGTCCAGGCGCCGGAACCTGTCGAACGGAATCCAGTAGTCGCGCGCCCAGTCGTCCGGGCGGGACAGCCGCACGCCGAGTTCCTGACCGCTGACCAGCGCGGGCTTGACGGAAATGCCGACGACGTCGGCGTGCGCGGACAGCCGGATCGCGGCCAACACACCCGCGTCTCCGAGGCCGGCAATGACGACACGCTTGCGGTTCATGTCGCTATCCTGCCTGGGATGGAATTCGGGCCCGTCCACTGACCGATCGATTGCCAGGAGCACCCCCTTGGTCGCCTCGCCCCGCAGCGCTCGCATCGCACGCGTCGCGGAATTGCAGCGGTCGATGCAGCCCCGCGCGCGTGCCGCCCTGCACGCCGCCGTGCGCGCGTCGGCGCCCCGGCCGGACGCCGCCCGGCGCGCGGCCAAGGACTTCCAGGAGCCGGGTTTGGCGGCGGTGCTCTCCGAAATCCGGTGGGCGTTCACCGCGCCCCGCACCTGGTTGATGGGCGTCGTCGCCAACGTCATCTTCGCCGCGGCGTGGCTGCTGGTGCAGCCGCTGACGGTCGGCCGCCACCACACCGACTGGGTGATCCTGGTCGGCACGTACTTCTCATCGTGGGTGCTGGCCGACGTCACCACCACCAATCTGTTCGGCGCCGACCACTACCGCGTGCTGGCGGGCCTGTCCGGCGGCGTGCCGTTCTGGCGGATCCTGCTGATCAAAAACCTTGCCCTGCTTGCCATCGTCGGCCTGCCCACCTTGCTGGCGGCGATGGTGTTGACGTTGTGGTTGGAGACGCCCGGGCGGCTGGGGATCACGATCCCCACCGTCGCCGTGCCCATCGTGTCCTGGCTGGGGGTGGGCAACCTGATCTCGGTGCTGCACCCGGTCAGCGTCGAGCCGCTGATGCGGCGCTGGCGCCAGCGGGGCGATCGGCGCCGCACCCGCAGCTGGCTGGCGGTCCTGACCCTGCCGTACGCGTTGTACTACGTCGCCGACCCGATGAACGGGGTTGAGCACAAGGTGCTTTGGACGAAGGTGCCCGCGATGATCTGGCCGGTGTTCGGGCGCGACACCAAGAGCTTCGTGCACCTGGCGATCGCCGTGGCCATGTGGCTCGTCGGCACGGCCGCCGCGCTGTTGTGGGTGCGCAGGCGCGGGTTGACCATCAGGTAATCGGTTAGGGCACTTTGGGCTTGATCTCCTCGATCACCCATTGTGCGTAATCGAGGGATTCGTCGACACCGCTGAGGGCGGGGATGGGCACGGCGCCGGCGCTCATCCCCGGGCGCCCATTCGGATCGTCGCGTGCGACGTGTCCTTCCCCGACCCGGTTGGTGCTCAGCCCGTGCATCACCTCGAACGGCCGTCCGTCATAGGCGGGCTGGGACTTGATGTAGTCGATGTCGTTCGTCTAGATGGTGATGTAGCCCAGGCTTTTCAGGTCGGTCAACGTGACGCGCCTCCTCTGGCTGTCTCGGCCCAGTTAAATCATCGCCCGGAGTGGACCCTGCGGGTCGACGCCCAGCGAACTCAGTGCCGACGCGTGGTAGGTGGTTCCAGGCATGTGGATGGCGTGCAGCTGGCCGACATGGACGTCGCGCCAATACCGTTGCAGCGGCTTGTCCATGCGGGCCGCGTTGCCGCCCGAGCGGGCGAAGATCTCGTCGACCGCCGCGACCGCGCGCCACACCGCGCGGATCTGGGTGCGCCGCCCGGCCGCGCGGTCGGCGAACGACACCTCCTTGCCGGCGGCGACCATGTCGTAGATGCGGTCGGCGTTGGCCAGCAGTTCCTGGCGGGCGGCGTTGATGTCGGCGGCTGCCTCGCCGATCGCGAACATCACGTAGGGATCGTCCTTGATCGCGGTTCCGGTGGCGCCGACGCGCTCGCGTTGGTAGTCGAGGTGCGCGGCCAGGGCCCCCTCGGCGATGCCGATGGTGGCCGCCGAGATGCCCAGCGGGAACATCGTCGACCACGGCATCAGATAGAGCGGCTCGGTCATGCCGGCCTCGCGCTGGGCGGTGCCGTCCATCACCTTCGTCGCGTCCATCGTCCGATACGACGGGACGAACGCGTCCTTGACGATGACGTCCTTGGAACCGGTTCCCCGCAACCCCACCACATTCCACGAGTCCTCGACGATCTCGTAGTCCTTACGGGGCAGGATCATGTGCAACATCTGCGGCGGCATGATCGGAATGCCCTTCTCGTCGCCGAGCATCGCGCCGAGGATGATCCAGTCGCAGTGGTCGGTGCCCGAGCTGAACTGCCAGCGGCCGTTGAAGAGGTAGCCCCCGTCGACGGGCTTGGCCACCCCCTGCGGCGCGTACGGTGACGCCATCCACGTGTCGACGTCGTCGGCCCAGATCTCGGCGGCGACTTTGGGGTCCGCGTACGCCAACTGGTAGGGGTGCACGCCGACCACGCCGACGATCCAGCCGGCCGCCGGGTCCAGCGCAGCGGTCGCCATCGTCGTCTCGGCGAACTCGCGGGGGTGGACCTCGAAACCCTGATATTGCTTGGTTTGCAGCAGCCGGATCAACCCGGCCGACTTCATCAGCTTCACGCTGTCGTCGGTCAGGCGGCCGATCCGCTCGGCCTCGGGGGCCTGGTCGCGCAACTGATCCGCCATCGCCACGACCCGGTCGAGTACCCGCTCGCTCATGTTGGTGTCCTTTACGTCTGTGGGCGTAGTAATGATCTATTGAAGTCCGCGGCCCACTGGACGCTGTTCCCGGTCAGCGGACGCCGAGATAAGACGTGAGCTGTCGTCCGACAGTCGGGACACACGGCAGCCAGGTCCCATCGATGCGCCTAGCGTCAGCGCCTGTGGACCAGGTTCAGGGAGCAGCATCTCGATGCGGCCATAATCAGCAGGCACCGACGCCGGAAGAGCAAAGCTTGCCGTCGGCTGCCCAAGTGGCCCAATTGCGCTGTGCCATCACACGGAATGTGTCCCGTGACTTCATCGATGGGAACGGGCACATGAACGTGTTGCATTATCTGGATTTCGGTTCGGCCGCCGCCGATGCGTTGGTGCGTGAACTCGGGATCGACGACGCCTATCGGGCTGATCGACAGCTCGGCCTCTTCACCGTCGAGCACCACCTGCGCTACTACAGCGAGCTGATCGAAGATGACACGGCCGATCTCTACGCCCGCGTCCTTGACCGCTCACCCAAGGTGGTGCACATGATGTCATTCGCCGTGGATCGGTACCGGCAACGCCTATCGGCGACACTTGAGATGGTCCTCGTGCACGTCGATCTGACCCGCCGGCTGCCCGTGGCGATGCCGGTCGACATCGCCGCTGCTTTCGACGAGCACGTCAGGTACTCGTCGACCCTGGAGTGGGCCGCGCCCGTCTGCGGCGCGATGGGCGTGCGACGTCAACCATGAAACGGCCAGCGGCCCGGTGATTACCGCCGTCAAACCTATCGCCGGCGGCCAAACCTCAGCAACCGCCACATATACCGCGGCAGTTGCGGAGTCGGGACGCGGGCCGGCCAGTCGTCGGCGCGGAAGTAGGCATCAGACCCGCCGTCGACGAAAAGCACACTGCCGCTGAGAAAGGCGGCGGCATCCGACAACATGAACACCATCCAGTCCGCGAGGTGCGTGGGATCACCGAACCCACCGACCGGGACCGGGAACGCGCGGATGGCCCTGGCTTCACGCGGTGTGGCCAGCTGTCGCTCGAGCAGGGGGGTCATCACCGCGCCCGGAGCGATCGCGTTGAGCCGGATACCCGCACCCGCCCACGCCGGTGTCACTGCGGTCCGACGCACCCAGCGCGCCACCGCGATCTTCGATGCGCCGTAGGCCATCGAGGGGGCGGCCGATCGGAACACTCGTAGTGCACGCTCGGCCTTGTGGAGATCGCGGCCCAGTAACGCCCGCACGGCTCGCTGGGGCACCAACGGCATTGTCGTCGACGAATTACTGCCCACAACCACGACTTTCGCATCGCCGGCCGCCGCCAGTGCCGGGTGCCATGCCTCTAGGAGCTCGACCACACCTAAGAAGTTCACCGCCAGGATCCGGGCCGCGCTACCCGCGCCCGGGGTGGGGCCCACACCAGCGGCCAGCACGGCACCGTCGAGTCGACCGTCGCCGGTAGCGCACACGGCAGCGGCGGCCGTCCTGCGTCCGTCGGGAGTGGACAGATCCGCCACGACGTCAGCGTCCTGAATGTCGACGCCGATCACGCGGTGACCCGCGGCCAGCAGTTTGCGGACGACGGCTTGGCCCATGCCCGATGCCGACCCGGTGACGGCGTAGGTTCCCATCCGCGTCGCTGCTAGGCCTTGGCTAACAGGCCGGCATCGACCACGAGCTGGGTGCCGGTGATGTAGCGGGCGTGGTCGGAGGCCAGGAAAACCACGGCGTTGGCGACGTCTACCGGCTCCACCCACGGAACCGGGAGCAGGTGGCGAGCCGCGAGCGCTTCTGCAGCGTCGGCCGCCGTCGGGCTGGTCAGGTCAGGCCGAAGGCGTTTAAACGTCGCCTCGTTGAGCACCATCGAGGTCCCGACCGCTCCAGGATGAACAGTATTGACGCGAATGGCGCGCGGGCCCAGTTCGTTGGCCAGCGTGCGCGCCAACCCAACCACGGCATGCTTGCTCGCAGTGTAAGCAGCGGTGGTGGCCGTGCCGCGAAGACCGTTGGTGGAGCTGATAATCACGACGGACCCGCCGCCCTCGCCGAGGTGCGGGACGGCGGCTTTGACGGTGTGCCAGACGCCGGTCACGTTGACATCCAGGGTCTGCTGCCAGTCGTGGGTAGTGATCTCCCACGTCGGAGCCGACACCGTGTGGACGCCTGCGTTGGCTACGACGATGTCAAGGCGTCCCAGGTCGGCGACGGCGGCGTCCACCGCGCCGGTCAGTGCGCCCAAGTCGCTGACATCGGCCAGCCCCGTCACCGCGCGTCGGCCGCGCTGCGCCACCGCGGCGGCGGTCTGTTCGAGGTCTTCTGCTGCCGCCGGCACGTCCACCGGGATGACGTCGGCGCCTTCGTCTGCGAATCGCTCGCACAGGGCGCGCCCGGTGCCGCGCCCAGCGCCTGTCACCAGCGCCACACGACCCGACAGGCTCGACATCAGGGCGCCTTGGTCAGCGAAAACCCTTTGTACCCAGCCTCGGCGACTTCATTGCAGATGTCGAGGTAGGTCCCAAACCCGCCGAGGAACAGCATGAACACCCGCGGCTTGCCAGGCACGTTGGCGCCCATGTACCAGGAGTCGGCCTTGGTGAACAGGGTGGCCTCGGCTCGGCGCGCGCATTCGGCGACCCAGTTGTCCACCGCATCGGGAGTCGCCTCGATCGCCGTGTAGCCGTGATCGTCGAGATATCTGATCGAGTCGGCGATCCAATTCACATTCGCCTCGGCGTGCAGCACCATGTTGGCCAGCACCGCCGGCGCGCCGGGGCCGCACACGACGAACAAGTTGGGAAAGCCGTCAGTGCTCAGACCCAAGTAGGTTCGCGGCCCATTGCTCCAGTCATCGCGCAGCCGTTTACCGCCCCGGCCGACGATGTCGATTCTGGCCAATGCCCCTGTCATCGCGTCAAATCCGGTAGCCAACACGATCATGTCCAGGTCGTAATGGGCGTTGCTGGTGTTGACGCCGGTGGCATCGACAGATTCGATCGGCGTGTCTCGCACACTGATCAGTGTCACGTTGGGGCGGTTGAATGTCTGAAAGTAGTTGCTGTCGGTGCAGATCCGCTTGGTGCCGATCGGGTGATCCGTGGGGATCAGCAGTTCGGCCAGCGCGGGGTCATCAATGATGGCCCGCACTTTCTCCTCATAGAACTTGCGCGCCTCCTCGTTGGCGTCCGGGTCGATCATCTGGTCGGAGAAGGTTTTGGAGAACAGCACCCCGCCGAGATCCCAGCGTTTTTCGAACGCCGCGCGCCGCTCTTCGGGGCTGGCTTGCATCGTCAGTTTCGGATGGGCGATGTGCGGTGAGCCGCCGCCGCTGCGCCATGATAAGCGCCTGCGTTCGGCGTAATTGGCCTTGACCCGGGCCCGGTCTTCGTCGGTGAGAGGCCGATTGCCGGCGGGGACGCTGTAATTCGGGGTGCGCTGAAAGACGTAGAGTTGCGCGGCTTGTTCCGCGATGATCGGGATCGACTGAATGCCCGAAGATCCCGTCCCGATGACCGCGACGCGCTTACCGGTGAAGTCGACCGTTTCGTGTGGCCATGCCGCGGTGTGGTAGATCTCGCCGGTGAAACGGTCGAGGCCGGCAAAAGGTGGGGTCATCGCCGCGGACAATGGGCCCGTCGCCATCACACAGAACCGCGCGCTCACTCGTTGCCCGGTATCGGTGGTCACCGTCCACCGCAACCGCTGCTCGTCGAGAACCGCCGACGTGACACGGGTGTTGAAGACGATGTCGCGGCGCAGATCCAACCTGTCGGCCACCCAGTTGATGTAGCGCAGGATCTCCTCTTGGGTGGCGTACTTTTCCGACCAGTCCCACTCCTGTTGCAGGTCATCGGAGAACGAATAGCAGTAGTCGACGCTCTCGACGTCGCAGCGGGCGCCCGGATACCGGTTGAAATACCACGTGCCACCCACGTCGGGACCGGCCTCGAACACCTTGACCGTCAACCCGTCGGCGCGCAGCTTGTGCAGGGCGTAAAGCCCGGCAAAGCCGGCACCTACGACCACCACGTCGATGCCCTGGTCCAACCTGTCGTTCGTGCTACTGGTCACGAACAGCGACGGTAGGGCCGCTGCGCCCGGAATCGCAGGAGACGTCCCGGTGACTGGACGCCGGGATGGCGACCTCCCGTCCATCGGAATCCGACCACGACATCACGGACCAATGTGGCAAGGATCGGCCGCATGGCAGATGTCGAAGAACAAGGCGCCGCCCTGTGCACCGATGCCGCGGTGGCCACCGTAGACGTCGAGTTGGACGGTGCTCTCCATCGACTGCAATGGCGCCGCGACCAGACCCTGGTCGAGATGATGCTTGACGCCGGGATCAATGTGCCGCATTCGTGCCGAGAAGGGCATTGCGGCTCCTGCGTGGCGACCTTGATTTCCGGGGAGGTGGATATGGCCGGTGGAGATGTGCTGGGACCCGAAGACCGCGCCGACGGCTTGATCCTCGGGTGTCAAGCCCGGCCAGTGACCGACAACATCCACATTGAGTTCTAGGCGCATGAATGGCGTGCCGATATGACAGAGGTTGCGACGTGACCGGCAGGGTCGCTGGGAAGGTGGCCCTGATCACGGGCGCGGCGCGGGGAATCGGGCGTGCGCAGGCGGTGCGGTTAGCCCAGGAGGGCGCCGATATCGTGGCCCTTGACGTGTGCGCTCCCGTTGACACAGTGGTGGTTCCGCACAGCACAGTCGACGACCTGGAGCACACCGCCGCCCAAGTGCGCGATACCGGCGCCAAAATACATACCGAGATCGTCGACGTGCGCGATGTCGACGGCGTCCAGGCGGCCACCGATCGCGGTGTGCGACGGCTGGGAAGATTGGACGTGGTGTGTGCTACCGCTGGGATCACTTCGCGTGCACTGGCGCTGGACCTCACCGAGGCGGCCTGGCGGACTATGTTGGATGTCAACCTCACCGGTGTGTGGCACACGTGTCGGGCCGCTGCGCCGCACCTGATTGCGCAAGGTGGGGGTGCGATCGTCCTGACCAATTCGATCGCAGGCCTTCGCGGATTGGTGGGCGTCGCCCATTACACCGCGGCTAAGCACGGCGTGGTCGGCCTGATGCAGAGCCTGGCCAAAGAACTTGCGCCGCAGAATGTCCGAGTCAATTGCGTCCATCCGACCAATGTGGACACTCCGCTGATTCAAAACGACGCAGTGCGCAGCGCGTTTCGTCCCGACCTCGACAGGGCGCCGACGCGTGCCGAGTTCGCCGAAGCGGCCCTTCGCATGAACATGCTCGCGGTGCCGTGGGTCGAACCGGACGATGTCGCCAACGCCGCTTTGTTTCTCGCTTCCGACGAGGCGCGCTATATCACCGCGGTCACGCTGCCCGTCGACGCTGGTGCGACTCAACGATAGGGAGGGCGCAACATGAAAGAACTGTCCGCTGGCTTTCTTTCCCTTTGTTACGCTGGATAATCCGGAGCCGCATCTGCACCGCCGTTACACCGAATGGGCATCATGCTGCCGTGAGAGGAACGCCAGCACGGTGCTTTCGAAGGCTTGCTTCGCTTCGATCATCGCCCAGTGCCCGGACTTGGGAAATACGTGAAGTTCGGCGTCTTGGATGGTGCGCATCGGAATCAGCGCCATATCCGGTGGACTCACTCGGTCGTCGCGACCCCATGTAAGCAGCGTGGGGACGGTCAACTTGTGCAGGGCTGCCCACGGCATCGGGTTTTCGGACGCGGCCATCGCGGCGTTCATCGCGGCAAACGCCGCTTTGCCGTACATGCGGCGCGCCGCGGCCAGGGTGTCCGGATCGGTGGCCAATTGCCAGCGTTCCTCGACCAGTTCGTCAGTGATCAGGGACTGGTCGTACACCATCGATTTGAGCCAGTCGACCAGCCGCTGCCGAGTCGGGTCTTCGACGAACTCCTGCAACAGCCGAATGCCCTCACTCGGGCTGGGGCTGAAGATGTTGATGCCGATCCCGCCGATCGTGACCAGACGGTCGACACGATCGGGGTTGTGGATAGCGAAGTTGATGCCCACACCCCCGCCCATCGAGTTTCCGACGATGTGTGCCTTTTCGACGCCAAGCGCATCCAGGAACGGCGATACGGTGCCAAATGCCATGACCATTGGGTGGCCGCCGAAGTCATCGCTGACGCCGAAACCGGGAAATTCCAGGATGATGCAGCGGAAGTGCTCGGCGAAGGTGGGCAGGATGCCGCGGAAGTTGCGCCATCCGGTGACCCCGGGACCCGAGCCATGCAAAAACAGCAGCGGCTGCGCCGCCGTGGCCTCCGGGCCAGTGTCGTAGTAGCGCAAAATCCCTTGCGGTAGCAGGATTTCGCGTACGTCCTGCTCGCCTAGGAAGACCTTTTCGGAAGTGTCTGTCACGGTGTCAGCCTGCCACGGCGTCGCGGGTGGCACGCCGCGGTGTTCCGCTGACCGGGTGGTGCGATGACTGGCGCTGGATAGTGTCGTCACGGCGGACTGTGGTCCGACGACGCGGTCGGCGACACCTGTTGCTGCACAGCCGACTTGCGTCCACCAGGTTTGTCACGCCGTGTGCTGCTCGCGTTTGATTTCCAGGGCGATGTCGATGAGTTGGTCTTCTTGGCCGCCGATGAGTTTGCGTTGACCGGCGCGGTGTAGTAGCTGGTGGGCGGGCACGCCGTAGCGTTCGGATTGGCGGATGGCGTGCTTGAGGAAGCTTGAGTAGACCCCGGAGTAGCCCATGATCAGGGCGTTGCGGTCCAGCAGGCACTGGGCGGGCATGGCCGGGGCGACCACCTCTTCGGCGGCGTCGGCGATGTCGAAGAAGTCGATGCCGGTCTTGACGCCGATCTTGTCGAACACGCCGATGAGGGCCTCGACGGGCGCGTTGCCGGCTCCGGCGCCGAACCGGCGACACGAGCCGTCGATCTGCTTGGCGCCCGCGCGGACGGCCTCCACCGAGTTGGCCACCCCGAGCCCGAGGTTTTCGTGGCCGTGGAAGCCGACCTGGGCGTCGTCGCCGACTTCGGCGACCAGGGCCGCGACCCGGTCGCGCACCCCTTCGAGGACCAGCGCGCCGGC
>NZ_LZJN01000197.1 GCF_001667735.1 Mycobacterium sp. E183 | reverse complement strand
TCGGGCGAAGCGGGTCGCCACCATCGCATCAGTGGCGATCGCAAGCGCGGCGCAGCCGGGCGAAGCGGGTCGCCACCATCGCATCGGTGGCGATCGCAAGCGCGGCGCAGCCGGGCGAAGCGGGTCGCCACCATCGCATCGGTGGCGATCGCAAGCGCGGCGTAGCCGGCCGAAGCGGGTCGCCACCATCGCATCGGTGGCGATCGCAAGCGCGGCGTAGCCGGCCGAAGCGGGTCGCCAGCATCGCATCCCGTCACCCCCGCGTGCGAACATATGTTCGTGCGGTGTGAGGCGTCCATCATGCACGCGGACCTGGATTCGTTCTACGCGTCCGTGGAGCAGCGCGACGATCCGACGCTGCGTGGCCGCCCAATCATCGTCGGCGGCGGGGTCGTGCTCGCCGCCAGTTACGAGGCCAAGGCCTACGGCGTGCGAACGGCGATGGGCGGCGCCCAGGCGCGGCGGCTGTGCCCGCACGCCGTGGTTGTCCCGCCCCGGATGAGCGCGTACAGCCGCGCCAGCGACGCCGTGTTCGAGGTGTTTCGCGACTGCACACCGATTGTGGAGCCGCTCTCGGTGGACGAGGCGTTTCTCGACGTCGGCGGCCTGCGCCGGGTGTCCGGAACGCCGGTACAGATCGCCGGAAGGCTACGCGCCGACGTGCGCGACCGCGTCGGCCTGCCGATCACGGTGGGCATCGCCCGGACGAAGTTTCTCGCCAAGATCGCCAGCCAGGAGGCCAAGCCCGACGGGCTGCTGTTGGTGCCGCCGGACCAGGAGCTCGCGTTCCTGCACCCGTTGCCGGTCCGGCGGCTGTGGGGCGTGGGCGCCAAGACGGCCGAGAAACTCCACGCCCATGGGCTCGTGACCGTCGCCGACGTGGCCGAGCTGAGTGAGTCGACGCTGGCCTCGCTGGTGGGCGGCGCCATGGGGCGCCAGCTGTTCGCGCTGTCCCGCAACATCGACCGCCGCCGGGTGACCACCGGTGTGCGGCGGCGGTCCGTCGGGGCGCAGCGGGCGCTCGGCCGCGCCGGCAACACCATGTCGGCCGCTGAGATCGATGCGGTGGTGATCAACCTGATCGACCGCATCACCCGCCGGATGCGTGCCGCCGGGCGTACCGGCCGCACGGTGGTGCTGCGCCTGCGGTTCGACGATTTCGGACGGGCGACGCGGTCACGGACGCTGCCGTGGGCGACGTCCTCGACGCAGCCGATCCTGGCCGCCGCGCGGGGGCTGGTCGTGTCGGCCGCTCCGCTCATCGCGCAGCGCGGGCTGACGCTGGTCGGGTTCGCGGTGTCGGGGATCGACCGCAGCGGCGCCCAGCAACTGACATTGCCGTTCGATGAGCACGACAACCGGCTCGCCATCGACGCGGCGATCGACCGGGTGCGTGATCGGTACGGCAGGTCCGCGCTGACACCCGCGGTTTTGGTCGGCCACGATCCGGGTACAGAGATGCCACGTCTTCCCGACTGACGGGTTGTGATCGTTCTCACCAATCATTCTCTGCCGCAAGCGATTTCGATGATTTGAGGTTGATCTGAATCAGCCTCTCAGCGCCGCAAGTCTGACGGCCTGATGGTTAGGCTGGCGAAAACCCGACCATCGAAAGTGAGCGACCGAACCCGATGCCGCCGCCGCACCAAGCCCGCGACACCGGCCTGCCCCGCGAAGGTCTCCTGCTCGGTTACAGCGCGCTGCTCGCCTTGTCCGCGGGCTTCGTCAACGCCGTGGCGCTTTTGATCCTGGCGCTGCCCGTCGGCAACCTGACGGCGATCACCACCCAGCTGGGCATGAACACGGCCAACCCCTGGCTCTACGAAGGGCACGTGCTCGCCGCGATCTTCTTGGGCTTCTTGGCGGGAGCGACGGTGGCCGGGGCGATCCTTGCGTCCACCGATGCCCTTGCGGGCCCACGCCACGCCGCTGTGCTCTTCCTCGAGGCAGTGTTGCTCGTGCTCGCCGCGGCCGGTGTCGAGGAGACCGTCGTCAAGGCGCAGATCAACGCCCTGGGCGTCGAACAGACCGCGGTGCAGGCGCTGTTCGCCGCCGCGGCCCTCGGCCTGCAGAACGCGATGACATCGAGCTTCCGCGGAATGGCGATCCGCACCACGCACTTCACCGGGACCGTCACCGACCTCGGGCTGATCCTCGGCCGCAGTCGACTGCACGGAATCGATAAATGGAAAGCCGCGATCCTGGCGACCACCCTCCTGCTGTTCCTCGGGGGCGGCGTGGCCGGGATCGTGTTCGGCGCGCGGTTGGGGGGTTACGCGTTGCTCATCCCGGCCGCGACCTGCGCCACCGTGGCCGCCGCCAATCTATTGCAGAGCGCCGCCCGCAGCGAAGAACCGGTTCCCGAGCACGCCGAACCGGTGCGGGTCTGAGCGGCCGTCTCAATTCGAGCCGGTCCACTCCAGCAGCTTGTCGGCCGGCCAGGTGTTGACGATCCGGTCGACGGGCACGCCCACGTCCAGCGCACGCTGCGCGCCGTAGCCGAGGAAGTCCAATTGGCCCGGCGCGTGCGCGTCGGTGTCGATGCTGAACACGCAGCCGAGTTCGAGCGCCAGCTTGAGCAGCGCGGTCGGCGGGTCCCGGCGTTCGGGTCGCGAGTTGATCTCCACCGCGGAGCCGTGATCGCGGCAGGCGGTGAAGACCGCTTCCGCGTCGAACTTCGATTGCGGACGGATGCCCCGGTTGCCCGATACCAGCCGGCCGGTGCAATGGCCCAGCACGTCGGCGTGCGGATTCGAAACTGCGCGCACCATGCGCCGCGTCATCGCCGAGGCGTCCATCGACAGCTTGGAATGCACGCTGGCCACGACCACGTCGAGCCGCTCGAGCAGCTCGGGCTCCTGGTCCAGGCTGCCGTCCTCGAGGATGTCGACCTCGATCCCGGTGAGGATGCGCATCGGCGCGAACTGGTCACGCAGCTTGTCGATGACGTCGAGCTGCGCACGCAGGCGCTGGGGCGACAGCCCGTTGGCGATGGTCAGCCGCGGCGAGTGGTCGGTCAGCGCGCAATACTCGTGCCCGAGCGCGGACGCAGTCGCCATCATCTCGTCGATCGGTGCCGACCCGTCCGACCAGTTCGAATGCAGATGCAGATCGCCCCGCAACGCCGCCCGGATGTCCCCGCCACCGAGATCCTCTGCGGCCGAACGTAATTCGGCCAGCAGGTCGGGCTCGCTGCCGCACCAGGCCTGGTCGATGACCTTCGCGGTCTTGGGACCGATGCCGGGCAGCGACTGCCAGCTGTTGGCTTGGCCGTGCCGCTCGCGCGCCGCGTCGTCGAGCCCCTCGATGATGTCGGCGGCGTTGCGATACGCCATCACGCGCCGCGGGTCGTGGCGGCTGCGGTCCTTGTAGTAGGCGATCTGCCGCAAGGCCTCTACGGGATCCATGACTCCAGTGTGCCTGCGTGGTGACTGCAAGCGCGGCGGAGCCGGGCGACGCAGGTCACCGCCAAAGCCGTCCGGGTCACCGGAACTGCCCGGCGATGAATCCGGCGAGCAGGACGCCGAAGCCCCCGATCTCGCCGGCGATGAGCAACGCCATCATCACCCCGGTGCCGGGGACGGGGTTCTCGAACTGGTTGACGGTGTCGCGCCGCGCCCCGTGCCCGATGTAGCTGAGGATGGCGCCGACGAAAAAGAAGACGACCACGCCGGCCGCGGCCAGGTTGAGCCACGCCGGCCACGCGCTCAGCTCGACGAAGACCGCCAGCAGCAGCGTCGCAAACGAGTAGAGCAACGCCGCCCGGTGTGCGATGTCGACGTAGGGATGGGCGCGGTGGTCGTCGGCCGTCATGATCTGCCGGTACTTCCAAACCCCGAGGACCAGCGCGAGCAGAAAGATCAGCCCGGCCGCCAGCAGCGTGATCTTGGTGTCGAGCCCGAGGGAGTAATTCATCGCGAGCCTGAGTTTAGTTGCCCTTCATAAAGATCGACTAACGTCGATTCCATGCGATTCGCCTTCAAGACCTCCCCGCAAAACACCGCCTGGGCCGACATGCTCGCCGTCTGGCAGGCCGCCGACGACATCGACGTTTACGAGTCCGGGTGGACCTTCGACCACTTCTACCCGATTTTCTCCGACAGCAGCGGGCCCTGCCTGGAGGGCTGGACGACGCTGACCGCGCTGGCGCAGGCCACCAAACGGTTGCGGCTGGGCACGCTGGTGACGGGCATTCACTACCGCCACCCCGCCGTGCTGGCCAACATGGCCGCCGCACTCGACATCATCTCGAACGGACGGCTCGAGCTGGGCATCGGAGCCGGCTGGAACGAGGAAGAGTCAGGCGCCTACGGCATCGAGCTGGGCAGCATCCGGGAACGTTTCGATCGATTCGAGGAGGCGTGCCAGGTGCTGACCAGCCTGCTCAGTCAGGACACCACGGACTTCGACGGCAAGTACTACCAGCTCAAGGGCGCGCGCAACGAACCCAAGGGCGTCCAGCGCCCGCACCCGCCGATCTGCATCGGCGGCAGCGGGGAGAAACGGACGCTGCCGATCACCGCCCGCTACGCGCAGCACTGGAACTTCGTCGGCGGCCCGCCCGAGGTGTTCGCGCGCAAGCGCGACGTGCTCGCCGCGGAGTGCGAGAAGATCGGGCGCGATCCGAAGGAGATCATGTTGTCGGCGCACCTGCGCCTGGACGAGCAGCGCAACTACCAGCAGGTCGTCGAGGAGGCGGCCGGGCTGGCGGCCGAGGGACTCGACCTGGGCATCGTCTACATCAACCCGCCCCACGACCCGAGCGTCCTGGAACCGCTGGCCGAGGTCATTCGCGATTCGGGATTGCTGAGCTGATCAACACCGGTACCGGGGACCTTCGCGGTGTGCCGAACATGTCCCCCGTTTGCTCCGTCGAGCAAACCCCCGCGTCGCACTCGGAGGCGCGCGGCGGGGCGGCTATGCCCCGAAGATCAGTAATTCGGCGGCGGTGACCAGGCGCTCGTGTTTGGCAGGGAACTCGCGGCTCTTCACCGGGTGACGAAACCAGGACCAGGCGATTCGCCCCATCCGTGATCGAGGTACTGGATTGATGTGCACAGTGATCACTCCTGCGATCGTTCCGTTCCGCCGGAGCCCCGATCACTCGCCCGTGTGACGAAGCCCACAACGGGTTATTAGACACCCGCCGCCTGGCAAACGGTGGCAGACTCGCCGATTTTGGGACGTGTGTTTCTGATGTGACTTCTGTGACTACTGGAGCGGTACTGCGGTCGGCTTGACCGGCGCGGGAAGGGCGGTCACACCCATCAGGTAGCGGTCCACGGCCGCGGCCGCGGCCCTGCCCTCAGCTATCGCCCAGACGATCAGCGACTGGCCGCGGCCCATGTCCCCGGCGACGAACACGCCCGGTACCGACGTGTCGAAGTCGGCGCCACGCGCGACGTTGCCGCGATCGGTGAGCTTGACTTCGAGGTCGGTGAGCAGGCCCTCCCGCTCCGGTCCGACGAAGCCCATCGCCAGCAGCACCAAGTCGGCCTCGAGCTCGAAGTCCGAGCCCTCGACCTTGACGAACTTGCCATCCTGCATGGTGACTTCGTGGGCTTTGAGCGCCGTCACGCGGCCATCCTCGCCCACGAACTGCTCGGTGTTCACCGAGAACACCCGCTCGCCACCCTCTTCGTGCGCCGACGAAACCCGGTACATCAAGGGGTAAGTCGGCCACGGGGTCGATTCGGCCCGAGACTCCGGCGGGCGCGGCATGATCTCGAACTGGTGCACGACGGTGGCACCCTGGCGGTGCGCGGTGCCCAGGCAGTCCGCGCCGGTGTCGCCGCCGCCGATGATGACGACCTTCTTGCCCTTGGCGGTGATCGGGGGCTCCCCGTCGGGCCCGAGGACGTCATCGCCCTCCTGCACCCGGTTGCCCCACGGCAGGTACTCCATCGCCTGGTGGATTCCGTCCAGGTCCCGACCGGGGACGGGCAGGTCCCGCGCGGCGGTCGCACCACCGGCCAGCACCACCGCATCGAAGTCGGCGCGCAGCTGTTCGGCGGTGATGTCGACCCCGACGTTCACACCGGCGCGGAACTCGGTCCCCTCGGCGCGCATCTGGTCCAGGCGCCGGTCGAGGACGCGCTTCTCCATCTTGAATTCCGGGATGCCGTATCGCAGCAGGCCGCCGATGCGGTCAGCCCGCTCGAACACGGTGACCGTGTGGCCGGCGCGGGTCAATTGCTGGGCGGCGGCCAAACCGGCCGGGCCCGAGCCCACCACCGCGACCTTCTTCCCGGTCAGCTTGTCCGGGGGCAGCGGCTCGACGAAGCCTTCTTCGAAGGCGCGGTCGATGATCTCCAGCTCGATCTGCTTGATAGTCACCGGATCCTGATTGATGCCGAGCACACAGGCCGGTTCACACGGCGCCGGGCACAGCCTGCCGGTGAAGTCCGGGAAGTTGTTGGTGGCGTGCAGCCGCTCGATCGCGTCGCGCCACCGGCCCGTGCGCACCAGGTCGTTCCATTCGGGGATCAGGTTTCCCAATGGACAGCCGTTGTGGCAGAACGGAATACCGCAATCCATGCAACGGGTCGCCTGCTCGCGCAGGGTGCCTTCGTCGAAGTCTTCGTAGACCTCGTGCCAGTCCTTCAACCGCAGCGGGACAGGCCGACGCTTCGGCAGTTCCCGGTGGGTGTACTTCAGGAAGCCGCTCGGATCAGCCATGCGCGGCCGCCATGATCGCCTTGTCCACGTCGATGCCGTCGCGCTCGGCTTCGGCGATCGCCTGCAGCACCTTCTTGTAATCGCGCGGCATCACCTTGACGAAGTGGCGCTGTTGACCGCGCCAGTCGGCCAGGATCCGCTGGCCCACCGCGGAATCGGTGGCATCCACGTGCGCCCGGATTATCCCGTGCAGGAACTCGGCATCGTCGGAGTCCAGCGCCTCCATGTCCACCATCTCGATGTTGAGATTGTCCGGCAATTCCTCGTCCGGGTCATATACGTAGGCCACGCCGCCGGACATTCCCGCGGCGAAGTTGCGGCCAGTGCGGCCCAGAATCACTACCCGACCACCCGTCATGTATTCGCATCCATGGTCACCCACACCTTCGACCACCGCGTGGGCACCCGAGTTGCGGACCGCGAACCGTTCGCCGACCACTCCGCGCAGGAATGCCTCCCCGCTGGTCGCGCCGAACAGGATCACGTTGCCGCCGATGATGTTGTCTTCGGCCACATAGTCCTGCGGGGCGTTGTCCGACGGCCGCACCACAATCCGGCCACCGGACAGGCCCTTGCCGACGTAGTCGTTGGCATCGCCGTAGACGCGCAGGGTGATTCCCTTCGGGACGAATGCCCCAAAGCTGTTGCCGGCGGAGCCGTCGAACGTTATGTCGATGGTTCCATCCGGAAGGCCCTGGCCGCCATAGGCTTTCGTCACCTCGTGGCCGAGCATGGTGCCCACCGTGCGGTTGACGTTGCTGATCGTGGTGGAGAAACGCACCGGCTTGCCGGAATCGAGCGCCTCCCGGCTCATCACGATCAACTGCTGATCCAGCGCCTTGTCCAGACCGTGATCCTGCCGCGAGCTGCAGTACAGGTCCTGGTTCATGAACGCCGACTCGGGCTCGTGCAGCACCGGCGTGAGGTCCAGCTTGTGCGCCTTCCAGTGCGCCCGCGCCAGCGTGGTGTCCAGCGCCCCCACCTGGCCGACGGCCTCGTTGAGGGTGCGGAAACCCAACTGCGCCATGTACTCCCGCACCTCTTCGGCGATGAACATGAAGAAGTTCTCGACGAACTCCGGCTTACCGGTGAACCGCTCCCGCAGCAGCGGGTTCTGGGTGGCGACGCCGACCGGGCAGGTGTCCAGGTGGCACACCCGCATCATGATGCAGCCGGCCACCACCAGCGGCGCGGTGGCGAAGCCGAATTCCTCGGCGCCCAGCAGCGCGGCGATCATCACGTCGCGGCCCGTCTTGAGCTGGCCGTCCACCTGGACCACGATCCGGTCGCGTAACCCGTTGAGCAGCAGGGTCTGTTGCGTCTCGGCCAGACCGAGCTCCCAGGGCGCGCCGGCGTGCTTCATCGACGTCAGCGGCGTCGCGCCGGTGCCGCCGTCGTGGCCCGAGATCAACACCACGTCGGCGTGCGCCTTGGAAACGCCGGCCGCAACCGTGCCCACCCCGTTCTCGGAGACCAGCTTGACGTGCACCCGCGCGGACGGGTTGGCGTTCTTCAGGTCGTGGATGAGCTGCGCGAGGTCCTCGATGGAGTAGATGTCGTGGTGCGGCGGCGGAGAGATCAGGCCGACGCCGGGCGTGGAGTGCCGGACCTCGGCGACCCACGGGTACACCTTGTGCCCCGGAAGCTGGCCACCCTCACCGGGTTTGGCGCCCTGGGCCATCTTGATCTGGATGTCGGTGCAATTCGTCAGGTAGTGCGAGGTCACGCCGAACCGTGCGGACGCGACCTGCTTGATCGCGCTGCGGCGCCAATCCCCGTTGGGATCGCGGTCGAAACGCTTGACGTCCTCGCCGCCCTCACCGCTGTTGGATCGCCCACCCAACCGGTTCATCGCGATGGCGAGCGTCTCGTGGGCTTCGGCCGAGATGGATCCGTAGCTCATCGCCCCGGTCGAGAAGCGCTTGACGATCTCGCTCGCCGGCTCGACCTCCTCCAGCGGAATCGGGGGACGCACACCGCCGCGGAACTTCAGCAGGCCACGCAGCGATGCCATCCGCTCGCTCTGGTCGTCGACCAGCCGGGTGTAGTCCTTGAAGATCTTGTACTGACCGGTGCGGGTCGAGTGCTGCAGCTTGAAGACCGTCTCCGGATTGAACAGGTGGTACTCACCCTCCCGGCGCCACTGGTATTCGCCGCCCACCTCGAGCTCGCGGTGCGCGCGCTCGTCGCGGCGGTCCAGGTAGGCCAGCCGGTGGCGCGTCGCGACGTCGGCGGCGATGTCCTCCAGGGTGATACCACCGATCGGACAGCTCAGCCCGGTGAAGTACTCGTCGAGCACGTCCTCGGAGATGCCCACCGCCTGGAACAGCTGTGCACCAGTGTAAGAGGCGAGCGTCGAAATGCCCATCTTGGACATCACTTTGAGCACGCCCTTACCGGCCGCCTTGACGTAATTGTTCAGCGCCTTCTCGCGGTCGATCCCGTCGATCGCGCCGCGGTCGAGCATGTCCTCGATCGACTCGAACGCCAGGTAGGGGTTGATCGCCGCGGCCCCGCATCCGATCAGCATCGCCATGTGGTGCACCTCGCGGGCGTCACCGGTCTCGACGACCAGGCCCACGTGGGTGCGTGTCCGGTCGCGCACCAGGTGGTGGTGCACGCCGGCGACGGCGAGCAGCGACGGGATGGGCGCCATCTGCTCGTTGGACTCCCGGTCGGACAGGATGATGACCCGCGCACCGTCCTCGATCGCCGCCGACGCCTGTGCGCGCACGTCGTCCAGCGCCGCGGCCAGCCCCGCGCCGCCCTCGGCGACCGGGTACAGGCAGCGAATCACTTTGGACCGCATGCCATGCGGACGCCCGTTGACTTCGTCGTCGGGGTTGAGGTTGACCAGCTTGGCCAGCTCGTGGTTGCGCAGAATCGGCTGCTGCAAAGCGATCTGGTGACACGAGTGCTCGGTCGGCGTCAGCAGGTCGCGCTCCCCGCCGGTGGTGCCCTGCAAACTGGTCACCACCTCCTCGCGGATGGCGTCCAGCGGCGGGTTGGTCACCTGGGCGAAGAGCTGCTGGAAGTAGTCGTAGAGCATCCGCGGACGCTGCGAGAGCACCGCGACCGGGGTGTCGGTGCCCATCGAGCCGATCGGCTCTGCGCCGGTGCGCACCATGGGCGACACCAGGAGGTTGAGCTCCTCGTAGGTGTAGCCGAAAGCCAGCTGCCGCTTGACAAGTCGATCGTGGGGCATCCGCACGTAATCGCCCTGCGGCAGCTTCTCGAGGGGAACCAGGTTCCTATCGAGCCACTCCTGGTACGGGTGCTCGGCGGCGAGCTCGGCCTTGATCTCCTCGTCGGAGACGATGCGGCCCTGGGTGGTGTCCACCAGGAACATGCGGCCCGGCTGCAGCCGCATCCGGCGGACCACCTTGGCGGGGTCCAGATCCAGGACACCCGCCTCGGAAGCCATCACCACCAAGCCGTCGTCGGTGACCCAGATCCGCGAGGGGCGCAAGCCATTTCGGTCAAGAACGGCGCCAACGATGGTGCCGTCGGTGAAGGTGATCGACGCGGGACCGTCCCAGGGCTCCATCAACGACGCGTGGTACTCGTAGAACGCCCGACGCGCCGGGTCCATCGATTCGTTGCGCTCCCAGGCCTCGGGGATCATCATCAGCACCGCGTGCGCCAGGCTGCGGCCGCCCAGGTGCAGCAGTTCGAGCGCCTCGTCGAAGCGTGCGGTGTCGGAGGCGCCCGGGGTACAGATCGGGAACAGCTTCTCGACATCGGCTTCCGTGCCGAAGATCTCGGTCTTGATCAACGCCTCACGGGCCCGCATCCAGTTCTCGTTGCCGGTGACGGTGTTGATCTCACCGTTGTGGGCGACGCGACGGAACGGGTGGGCCAGCGGCCACGACGGGAAGGTGTTGGTGGAGAACCGCGAGTGCACGATGCCCAGCGCGCTGGTCATCCGATCGTCTTGCAGGTCAAGATAGAACGCCTTGAGCTGCGGGGTGGTCAGCATCCCCTTGTAGACCATGGTCTGACCGGAAAGGCTTGGGAAATAAACGGTTTCGCGCCCGGGACCGTCCTGGCCCGGTCCCTTGGTGCCGAGTTCGTGCTCGGCGCGCTTCCGAACCAGGTAGCAGCGGCGCTCGAGCGTCATGTCGGAAGCGCCGGCCATGAACACCTGCCGGAAGGTGGGCATCGCGTCACGGGAGAGCGCCCCCAGCGAGGAGTCGTCGATGGGCACGTTGCGCCAGCCGAGCACCGTC